>JAFPWF010000036.1 GCA_017395085.1 Oscillospiraceae bacterium
ATGTGAGGAGCGACGCAGGGCTATTTTTGGTGAGACAGCGTTGTTCGGTGAGAGGAAAAAACGGTAGGATCACAGGATAAACAACTTTGCCCTTTTTGGAATAAAGAGGTTTGCCCTGTGACAGTACGAAAGTCAGAAAACCCAGTAAAATCAAGGCTTTCCGGCTTTACAAAAGTTCCTTTGATAACAATTTGATAACAGTTGCATGATCTCCCTTTATTCTCCGTGTCAAGGGGTTTAGGGGTAAAAGAGTCATTCTTGACGGTTTGCGACTGGAACTATCCATATTATGAAAGCCCTTCGCTGTGGGTATGCAGCGAAGGGCTTTTTTGTCGTTATAGCTAAATGAATTCAAATGGCGTGATGTTTATAGAGTATTTCTCAATCTACAATTCAGTTCATATAAAAAGGCCGTTGCGTGAATACTTGGTTTTTAGGTCTATTTGAGGCTGTTGCTTTTATTGACTCTTTTTGCCCTAAAAAAGCAAAACTCTTACTGATAGTAGGAAAAATATAATCAAATTGATATGACTGGTCTGTTCACTTTCCGGTTTCGATGCATTATAATCATCGACAGAAACACAAAGGAGGCGGGCGTATGAAAATGATGCTGGCGGAGAACATCCGCGCTTTCCGCAAGGAACGGTCGCTGACCCAGGAGCAGCTTTCCGAGGCGCTGGGGGAGGACGTGTACCACTACCACCTCCATGTGGTTTATATCCCGGTAGTGGAGAAGGAGATACGCTGGACAAAGCGGTGCAAGGACAAGTCCCTGGTGGGCAAGGTCAAGGAAACGATCATGCAGGTGAGCATGAGCAAGAAGTGGGCGTCCAAGCCCATTCTGGACGAAACTACCGGGGAGCCGTTACGCACAGCTAAGGGCAAACCCGTTCTACGAAAGTCGTACAGTGTCCTGCAAGATGATTTCTTTGAGCATATGCGCTCCGCTGGCTATGACGATGTAGAGCGTGGGGAACGTGGTAGTTCCGAAGAACATTTGACTGTTACGCAGTTCAAGACGGAGCGTGAGCAGGAACGGCTTGCACAGCTTCAAGAGGTGTCGGCGCTGGCCCAGGTTGAGGCCGACAAAAAGAATAAGGAGGCAGCATCAGCTGAGAAGAAAGCGGCCCAGGCCAGGGCTAAGCTGGACGATGTAGCGCCCTTGCTCAAGGGCATGGAGAAACTGGCGGCGGACTTCTCCGACGACCCGGAGCGGACGCTGCCGGAGGCGGGGCCGCTGGAATCGGCCAAGTCCTACCGGGAGAAAAAGGCCAAGCCCCTTTGGGAGAAGATCGTCAAGGTGCTGCGCTCCGTCTACCGGGCCTACTTCGACCTCAAGAGCAAGTTTGAGCGGTTGCAGAGCGCCTATGATCGTGAGGTCAGTAAGAACGGCTCCCTGTCAGCCAGGATTTATGAGGTTTGTGCCGAGAGGGACGGCTTGAAAGGGCAAGTCAGGGACTATGAGCGGGTCAGACGGGCCATTGGCCCGGAACAGGCGGACAGGATACTGGAGGCAGCTTACCAGCAGGAACAGGTCGAAAAGGAGCAGAAATGGGGTGCAAGGTCAAAAATAAGGGTAGGCGCACGATAATCACAAAAAATGGAGGTAATTTCATGGAAAAGTACATCTTTGACGAGGGCAACGGTCTGTGGTATGAGTTGCAGAGGGACTAACAATATTCGGGCGTGTGCGGCGGAAATCGTGGACACAGAAATTATTTGCGCATGAGGCCCCAAATCGGAGGGTGTCCCGGTGAATGCCCTCCTGATTTATTTGGGACAGCGGGTAAAAACTTCTTGCATTTTAGAGTGTGCTATGCTATACTGCTGTCATCCTGATTTGAGGAGTCTATTCAACATGCGGCAAGGTATTCTTAAATAAAATTTGATAATGGGCACAAAAATAATTGCCCCTTGCAGGGGCTTGGTTTTTGTACCCAATTTAAGAATGCTTTTGCCTTTTTATCAAATATCGTGACGGATAACGGCTCATGTTAGCTGAATGCGTTTCTATGTATCCGAAGTCATGATCCCCAGCGGTAAAAGTATTTGCCGCTGGGGATTTTTGCGCCCTTTTGGGCCTTGTATGGAGGATAGACATGAACATTATCAATATCGGGATTCTTGCCCATGTAGATGCGGGCAAGACGACACTGACAGAAAGCCTGCTGTATGCCAGCGGAACCATTTCAGAGCCGGGGAGCGTCGAAAAAGGGACAACGAGAACGGACACTATGTTTTTGGAGCGGCAGCGTGGAATTACCATTCAAACGGCAGTCACTTCTTTCCAGTGGCACAGTTGTAAAGTCAATATTGTGGATACTCCCGGCCACATGGATTTCTTGGCAGAGGTATACCGCTCTCTGGCTGTTTTGGACGGGGCCATCTTGGTGCTCTCCGCTAAAGATGGCGTGCAGGCCCAGACCCGTGTTCTGTTCCATGCCCTACGGAAATTGAACATCCCCACCATTATCTTTATCAACAAGATCGACCAGGTTGGCATTGATTTGGAGAGCGTATATCAGTCTGTTCGGGATAAGCTCTCCGCTGATATTATCATCAAGCAGACAGTGTCGCTGTCCTCGAAAATAACTCTGACAGAAAACACTAGTGCAGAGGTGTGGGATTCGGTCATCGAAAATAACGATGAGTTATTGGCAAAGTATATCGCAGGAGAATCAATCAGTCAGAAAGAACTTGCGCAAGAAGAACAGCGGCGAGTTCAAGACGCCTCCCTGCTCCCGGTCTATCATGGTAGCGCCAAAAACGGCCTTGGCATTCAACAGTTGATGGATGCGGTGATAGGGCTGTTCCAATCGACCAAGGAACAGGGGAGCGCCGCCCTGTGCGGTAGAGTTTTTAAGGTGGAGTATACAGATTGCGGCCAGAGGCTTGTCTATCTGCGGCTATACAGCGGAACGCTGCGTCTGCGGGATACGGTGGCCCTAGCCGGGAGAGAAAAGCTGAAAATCACAGAGATGCGTATTCCATCCAAAGGGGAGATTGTTCGGACAGATACCGCCCATAAGGGCGAAATTGTCATCCTTCCCAGCGACAGCTTGAGATTAAACGATATATTGGGGGACAAAACCCAACTTCCTCGTGAAATGTGGAGTGATGTTCCCTTCCCTATGCTGCGGACGACGATTACGCCAAAAACGGCAGAGCAAAGAGACCGGTTGCTGGACGCACTTACGCAAATTGCGGATACTGACCCGCTTTTGCACTACGAGGTGGATTCCACCACCCATGAGATCATTCTTTCTTTTTTGGGTCGGATGCAGTTGGAGGTTGTTTCCGCTTTGCTGACGGAAAAATACAAGATTGAAACAGCAGTGAAGGAACCCACCGTCATTTATTTAGAGCGGCCGCTCAAAGTGGCCAGTCACACCATCCATATCGAGGTGCCGCCTAACCCGTTTTGGGCATCTATCGGACTGTCTGTTACACCGCTCCCGCTTGGCTCCGGTGTAAAATACGAGAGCCGGGTTTCCCTGGGATACCTGAACCAGAGTTTTCAAAACGCTGTCATGGATGGTATCCGTTACGGTTTGGGGCAAGGCTTGTGTGGCTGGAACGTAACGGACTGTAAGATTTGCTTTGAATACGGACTTTACTATAGCCCGGTCAGTACGCCGGCGGACTTCCGCTCATTGGCCCCGATTGTATTGGAACAGGCATTGAAGAAATCTGGGACGCAGTTGCTGGAACCTTATCTCTCCTTCACCCTCTATGCGCCCCAGGAATACCTTTCCAGGGCTTATCATGATGCGCCGAAATACTGTGCCACCATCGAAACGGCCCAGATAAAAAAGGATGAAGTTGTCTTTACTGGCGAGATTCCCGCCCGTTGCATACAGGCATACCGTACTGATTTGGCCTTTTACACCAACGGGCGGAGTGTGTGCCTGACGGAACTGAAAGGGTATCAGGCCACTGTCGGCGAGCCAATCATCCAGCCCCGTCGTCCAAACAGCCGTTTGGATAAGGTGCGCCATATGTTCAGTAAGATTCCTTGATACGCCACAGCAAGGATGGTTATTGCATTTCCCTGCCTTTCGTGGTAAAATGTAGTTGTAAACCACCAGAGAAAACAACAACCCTGCTACCCCCCGTTATCACCACCGATAACAATTTGATAACAGCCCATCGTATAGGGCTGGATAATATGGACACATCAAATAATCAAAAAAATGAGGTATCAAATTTATGAAGCAAAATCCGTTAAATATGATGCCCAACAACGAGTGGGAGTGAGATGCCGGATTCAAAAGCCGGTATTTCAAGGCATTCCGGCATTGTCCGATCCGGCGCGGCGCCGACGGGCGGGAATAACGGAAAAAGAGAAAAGCCCTTCGCTTCGGCGGAGGGCTTTTTGTGTTTTATGGAATTTGGCGCGGAGCGCTGCGGGGACCGGCCGTTTCGCCTTCGGGACGGCTGCGGTTCAGACGGCGTACCACGTCGCGAGCTGATTGAGCGTTTCCGGAACGTCCGTAAAGCCCATCGACGCATAGAGCGCGATCGCAGGCGCGTTCCCGACGTCGACGATCAGCATCATGTTTTTCGGCCGGTTCGCCTCGATCGCCGCGGCAAGCAGCTTCCTGCCCCAGCCGCGGCGGCGGTACGCCTTCAGGACCAGCAGATCGAACGGCTCGTTTTCCTCGTTGTCCTTCGTCACGTCGATGTAGCCCGCGACGGTCCCGTTGTCGATCGCGAGGAAGACGCGGAACGTATCGAGCGCGTTTGCGACCCGGTCGCCCGTCCAGTAGCCGTCCGTGCTGTGCACGGCGACGTATTGCTCGAGATACCGGTCGGACAGCGGCTCGATCCCGGTCGTGTCGACGGCGGGAGGTTCTTCGGTCAGGAGCATCTTTTTCTGCTCCTCGGCAAATACGGCGCCCAGATTCGTCAGCACGTCCCGGATCACGCGGTTTCCCGGATTGAATACGAAATCGATCTGATAGCCCGGACAGCGCGCCTTAAGCCAGTTCGCAGCTTCTTCGTACGCGGCGGCGGAGCGGGAAAGCCCGACGAGCATTTCGACGTACCGGTCCTCGTCCAGAACCAGGAACACGAACAGACCGGTCATCGTATCGTTCTCAAACGCGCCCAGCACGTGATCGCACGGATCCTCGAAAGCGCGCTGCAGGTTGTATTCGATCTGCTCGTCCGTGGAGAGCATCGGATCCGAAAACGCCGGATCGGCGTTCAGATCGTCGACAAACGCTTTGTATGCGTCAAGGGAGGTCAGTTTGCGGATCATGGGGAACTCCTTTTTATTCGTTTGCGGCGGGGGAGGGTGCGGCGCGCCTCCTGCGGTTCTTGATCCCGGCGGCAAGCACGAAGACGATGCAGAACGCGGCAAAGTACAGGACCAGCATCAGCGCGGGATTCAGGAATCCGACGCCGGCGTCCGTCATGCGGCCCGCGATTCCCTCGAAGAACGGCACGCCGCCGAGATCGCGGTACATCATGAAGTCGAAACCGAAGATAAAGTCGATCGGGATCACGATCGCCGACGCGATCAGATGGAACAGGTATCCGAGCACAACGAGCGGGAACCGCACCGGGGAACGCTCGCTCACGAGGACCAGAAGCCCCATGAAGACCATCAGAAAGTGCCAGACCATCGAGTACGTCGCCCCGAAGGATAGGAACGGATAGTACTTGAACGCGTTGAGAAACAGCATGGTAGCAAAGCCTCCTACGATGCCGCCGGTCGCGATCCAGCATTTCGCCATCCGCTGCACGCGCCCATTGCCGAAGCCCGTAAGGACGGCGGCCGGCATGATGAGCGAACAGGTGTCGAACGGAAGCAGGTACTTGTTGAATCCGCCTGCCTGCCGGATATCATAGTATGATTCCCACGCCGTTTTGCCGAGATAGAAGACGACGAGAAAGATCCCGAGGCATCCGATGATCCGGCGCACGCGTTCGCGCGAAGTCTTTCGCAGCGAAACGAGCAGCACCGTCAGCAGCACCGCCGAGATCATCAGATACAGGTATTGCGCGAATCCGCCGTAATCCTGCCCGTTGTACCCCTCAATATTGCCTTTATAGTCAAAAAAGTCATAGTCGCCCGTAAAAATATCCATGCATTCTCCTTTTTAACGGCGTATATTATTACCGGGTAATTGCCGTATGCGCCGTCGGATCCGAAACGGTTGTTCCGCGCATCCCGTGCAGAGTCCCCTCATTACCGACAGTATAACCCTGATTTGTCGGTTTTTCAAGAGCGGAGCGATTCTCTGCTCCGTATACCGGACGCGGAACAGGGGCTCCGCGCCTCCGTCTCACTTCTGCGGGACCGGGCGGCGATCCGGTCCGGGATCGCCGTTCGGCCGGTTTTGCGCCTGTTTCTTTCGATCTTTTCTGCCGATCCGCGGGAAGGGCAGCGCATTTGCGTCCTGCCGCAGACCGCTGCGGATCCATTCAAAAAAGGTCATTGTCTGTCACTTCCTTTCGCTTTCGATATACAGGACAACGGAAAACGCCGGTCGGTTTTACGGATTCCGAAAAAAACGCGATTTTCGGAGAAACGGGTTTTCTGTCGAAAAACCGCTTGCAATGGAAACGGATTTGTTATAGAATCAGAAAGGAATTTCCGGAGAAGCCGCTTCTCCGGATGATTGAGGTGCAATCGATGTCTTTCGGTCATGCGGTCTCTCAGCTGTTGATCGGGCCGCTGAAACTGTTATACGAGTTCATATTTTTTTATGCGCGGATGTTCGCAAAGAGCGCGGGTCTGTCGATCATCGTTCTGAGCCTTGCCGTCAATTTCCTGCTTTTGCCGATGTATCGGCAGGCGGATGCGATCCAGAACAAGGAACGCGAACAGCAGAAGCGCATGCAGAGCTGGGTCAAGCACATCAAAAAGAGTTTCTCGGGCAACGAGCGGTTCATGATGCTGCAGACCTACTACCGTCAGAACAATTACAAGCCGTACTACACGCTCCGCGGCATGCTGCCGCTGGTGCTTGAGATCCCGTTTTTCATCGCGGCGTATCAGTTCCTTTCCGGGCTGACGATCCTGCAGGGGCTTTCCTTCGGACCGATCCGCGATCTGAGCCTGCCCGACGCGCTGCTCACGATCGGCGGTCTGAAGATCAACGTGCTGCCGATCCTGATGACGGCGATCAATCTCGTCTCCGGATATATCTATACGAAGGGTCTTCCCTGGAAGGACAAGCTGCAGCTGTACGGCATGGCGGCGCTGTTCCTCGTGCTCTTGTACGATTCCCCGTCGGGACTCGTCGTGTACTGGACGATGAACAACCTGTTCTCGCTGGTCAAGAACCTGATCGGAACGTTCCGGGATCCGAAGAAGGCGAGAAACTACACGCTTTCCACGCTCGGCGTTCTCACGTTCATCTGGCTGATCGTCATTCCGAAGGGCGGCTGGCTCGACTACGTGCCGCTGATCGTGATCGGACTGCTGTTCCAGACCCCGCTGGTGCTGTCCCTGCTGCCGAAACGGACGCCGAAAAAACAGAAGGCGGCGAAACAGAAGGAATTCGTTCCGAGCCTCCGTCTGTTCTTCAGCGGCTGCGTGTTTCTGTCGATCCTGACCGGCGTGCTGATCCCGTCCGCGGTGATCGCGTCCTCGCCGATCGAGTTCGTCGATCTGGCGGATTTCCACGGCCCGATGCTCCACATCGTGAACGCGGTGCTGCTGGCGATCGGCCTGTTCGTGATCTGGTTCGGTCTGTTCTATTATCTTTCCGCGAAGAAGGGACGCACGATCTTCGGCTGCGTCGTCTGGGTCCTTTCGGGATTCGCCATCGTCAACTATATGTTCTTCGGCACGAACCTCGGCACGCTCTCCGCGCAGCTGACGTTCGACCAGCCGATGACCGTGCACGTGCTGGAAGCGATCATCAACGTCGCCGTGCTTGCGGCGATCGCCGTTCTGTTCCGGTTCATCTGGAAGAAGAACCGCGTGGTCGTGCAGATCGGCTATATCGTGCTCGGCGTCGCGGTGATCGGACTGTCCGTCATGAACGTTTCGCGCATCAAGGCCGCCGATCCCGAGATCCGGACCGCGCTGCGCAACAATCAGACCGTTTCCGAAGACCGTCAGGAAGGGGTGGGTCAGATCATCCGCCTCAGCAAAAACGAAAAGAACGTCGTCGTTCTGATGATGGACCGCGCGATCAGCAGCTACGTGCCGTATATGTTCGCGGAGCGCCCGGCGCTTCGGGAGCAGTTCGCGGGCTTCACGTATTATCCGAACACGCTTTCGTTCGGCGGAAGCACGAATTTCGGCGCGTCCGCGCTGTACGGCGGCTATGAATACACGCCGCAGGCCATGAACGAGCGCCCGGACAAGACGCTCGGCGAAAAGCACAACGAGGCGATGAAGCTCATGCCGGTGCTCTTCGATGAGAACGGATATTCCGTTACGGTGATCGAGCCGACCTACGCGGGATATACCTGGATCCCGGATCTTTCGATCTACGACGCGTATCCGAACATCCGTGCGTACAACATCGAGCACGGACAGATGCGCACGGCGCTGCTCGATCAGCAGCATACGACGCTGAACGAGATCTGGGAGCGGAACTTCTTCTGCTTCAGTCTTATGAAGATCTCGCCGATCCTCCTGCAGTACCCGATGTACATGGAGGGCACGTACTGCGTGCAGAAGGATAACGTGCAGTACACGATCGGTCTTTCGGAATCTTACGGCGTCAGCACGGCGTTCCTCAATTCGTACGCGGTGCTGGAGGGGCTGAATTCCATCACCGCCTGCGAAGACGGCGGCACGGGCGCGTTCATCATGATGAGCAACAGCATGACGCACGAGCCGCAGCTTCTGCAGGAGCCGGATTACGTGCCCGCGCAGCACGTTGACAACAAGGAATACGACGCGGCGCACAAGGACCGCTTCACGGTCGACGGACGCGAGCTGCGCGTCGAGACCACCGAGCAGATGCAGCATTACGAGATCAATATGGCCGCGATGATCATGCTCGGGAACTGGCTCGATTATCTGCGGGAAAACGGCGTGTACGACAATACGCGCATCATCATCGTCGCCGACCACGGCCACTTCCTGCGGCAGTACGACGATCTGGTATTCGGCGCCGGACGCAGGGAAGACGTTATGGGATACAACCCGCTTCTGCTGGTCAAGGACTTCGACAGCACCGAGTTTACCGTCGACGACCGGTTCATGACCAACGCCGACGTTCCGACGCTCGCCTTTGAAGACCTGATCGGGGATCCCGTCAATCCGTTCACCGGAAACGCGGTCGACAGCAGCGCCAAGGAGAAGGACCAGTTCGTTACGATCTCGAGCGACTGGGATATCGCGGTCAACAACGGCAATACGTACAAGGCGTCGCAATGGTATTCCGTTCGCGGCAATATCTTCGATACCGAAAACTGGAAAAACGAAGGCCGTCACTGATACGGCGGATGAACGGGACCCGAAGCCAACGCTTCGGGTCTTTTTTTCGGCTTTTCGCGCGGAAGCGGACCCGATCATCAAAGTTCGACAGAACAGACAAAATTCATGATTTCTGTCTTGCATTTTCGCGTCGATGCTGTTATGATAACGCAGATGCAGTTCACAATTGCATTGCAACGGACGAAAAATGAACAAACTCGCCGGGAAAACGGCGGGGTCCCGGACGGAAAAACGGCGGTTTTCGGCGTTTTCCGACCGAAAAAAGCAAAAACGGACGCGCGTCGCCTTCTTCCGGGATCCGGAAACGGCACGCTGTCGAACAAAACAAGGAGAAGACGGTTTTGAAAAAGGATTTGACGAGAAAACAGTTTGATCTGCTCGCCGCGCTTGCCGAAGCGGAAGGTCCGCTGACGCAGCGCGCGCTGCAGGAACGTACGGGACACTCCCTCGGGATCGTCAACCGCACGATGAAGGAACTGAAGGAAAAGGGCTTTGCCGACGGCGGCGTCATTCTCGCGAAGGGCCGCGAAGCACTGGAGCCGTATACGGCGAAGCGCGCGGTGTTCATCGCGGCGGGATTCGGCTCGCGCCTTGTGCCGATCACGCTGAACACGCCGAAGCCGCTCGTGCGCGTGCACGGCAAGCGCATCATCGACGGTCTGATCGATGCGTGCCTGAAGGCGGGCGTCACGGAGATCTATATCGTCCGCGGATATCTTGCGGAGCAGTTCGATCAGCTGCTGTACAAGTACCCGATGATCCGCTTCCTCGAGAACCCGTTCTTTAACGAGGCGAACAACATCTCGAGCGCGCTGGCGGCAAAGGATCTGCTCAAAAACGCGTACGTGTTCGAGGCGGATCTGCTGCTCAGCAATCCGGACGTGATCAAACGGTATCACTATACGTCCGATTTTCTCGCGATCAAAAAGGATCGCACGGACGACTGGTGCTTCACGGTCAAGGACGGGATCATTGCCGAGGAGAAGGTCGGCGGACTGGACTGCTGGCAGATGGTCGGCATTTCCTACTGGGACGAGGCGGACGGAAAGAAACTGGAAAAAGACATTCCGGAGGTCTACGACTCCCCGGGCGGAAAGGAACGCTACTGGGAGCAGGTCCCGCTCGTGTTCCGCAAACAGAATTACGCGGTGGAGGTGCGCGAGTGCTTCGACGAGGACATCGTTGAGATCGACACGTTCCGCGAGCTGAAGGCGATCGACCGATCGTACGACGTATAAAAGGGTGACAGAAGAGGGGAATTTCAATGCGTAAACAGGAAGACAACAATCAAAATGAAAATAAAGGCTCGCTGAAGCGTTCGCTTTCGCCGATGCACGTATGGGCGATCGCGTTCGGCTGCGTCATCGGCTGGGGCTCGTTCATCAACCCGGGCAAGAAGTTCCTGCCCAATTCCGGCGTTGCGGGCACGGCGATCGCCATGTTCCTCGGCGCGCTCGTCATGATCATCATCGCGTTCAG
>JAFPWF010000006.1 GCA_017395085.1 Oscillospiraceae bacterium
CTTCTCCCTTCTTCTCGCAGTCGTATAATGATCTGCTCGTTGTCCTTCATTTTCTGTTTAGACATAGCTTCGCCCCCTATGTAATTATTCTCCTACATAGGGGGCGTTTTGTCTATTGTCCGTTTTTACTGGTTCGGTTCAATGCCAGTAAGCGTTCTTCTTTTTCAAGTACTGTATCCCCAGATGGGTTTACACCCTGGGATAAAAGGCTGTGTTTAGATTATTCTTTATCTCATCCCATTTCAGTGCAGCTCTGGTCGCCCTATTTCAACCTCTGATGCTCTTTCCACGCACATCAGCTTTCTTTAGCGAATGGAACTCTATTTCATCCTTTCGCAGTTTTCGGATATCTGTTCTGTTATTATCAGATACTCTGCTGCTCTGTATTTTGAAATATTAAACAATGACAAACTGGTGTTATTCGCTATAATAATTTCACATTTTTAGCAGAGGCTTGCCTCATATAAGATTATCACAAAAGTAAAATAATTACCCATAATTTCGTCTCCTACAGAAACAACGATCTGTTCGCCGGTGCAAACAAACACAAAATCCGATATATGGGAATCTCAATTTTTATTATATCGCAGCCAGATTTCTCTAGTCAAGTTCTATAATATGAGCATTTCTACTCTCTCAGACTATGTTGAAAACACTTTGACTCTTTTCTTCATAAAGTATTTTTCACTGGAAATAATACAGGGAAAGATATATGAAATAAAGACGGGAACTACTTCCTCTGTATTTCTCTATTATTGTTGGAAAGAAACAATAAAACAAAAAAGAGCGGAAACGCAATGCCTTTACCCTCAAAAGATTGAACTGATAGCCAGATTTAATCTGGTGATCTCATTCTTACCAAGGATGAGGTCGCTTTTCAACAGTCAGCCTCTCACTCCCCGGCGCTGCCGAAAAACTCTATGGCCGCGGAGAGCTTCTCCGCGTGATCGGCTCCGGCGGAGGGCATTCCTCTGACGTTACATACTGTTTTCTGGGTAACCGGCGCCTCTTTTCTGCTTTCGGCTCTTTCTCTACGTCACGGTCGCGTAACTGTGGCATCACATTGTGACGCTCCGGCATGTCCGCCTAGCACGCACGCAAGTCCCGCATGCACTTTGCCGACGCCTGCTCGCTGCCAGTATTCTCCTACACCGCTGGCAGGAAGACGCCGGTCTCATCCTCCGCCTCGGCAAGGCCGGTCTTCAGCAGGTACATCAGGGTCACCTTCACATCGTCCAGCTCTTCATCCAGTTCCAAGGCGAGCTCCTCCGCAAGGCTCTCCTCCAGCCCCGTTCACCGGAGGAAGCCGTCACACTTCAAGGCGAGCAGCTGCATTTTGAGGTAGACCACTGTGTAGGTATCGCCACCCGCCTGATTCCGGAGCTTCTTGATCTCCTTGCTCCGGAAGAAATCTTTTTTTAACTTCAGCCAATCGTAGCGCTTGGACATAATTGCCTGGTTCATCCTCCATTTCGCAAAGGCTCTTGTATCTTACATGAGATTCTTACTATAACGAAACCGTCATCCAATTACCAGCTTCTGCGGAGGAAAACGGAAGTCAAATATAATAGAGGAAATATACCAGATTTCGCCAGAGGACTCAAATAGGCAAAGAAAAAGTCCGGGTACCGGATAAAGAAGGGCCTGAGAGCCGCCCTGTATGGTGCCGGGCTGGACATCACTGTCGACACCATTAAAAACTGGGAGCTGAGAAAGACCCTCACTAGCATAGAAACCTTCCTGATGCTGTGCGATTTCTTCGACTGTTCCGCGGACTAACTGCTGAACCAGATCGGGGAGAAAAACCACGATCTCCACTTCATCTGCAGGTACATCGGCCTTGTGGAGGAATCCGCCGAAGCGCTGTACTTCCTGCAGGAAACCTACGGCCGGCAGATGATCAAAATCATCGACCTGTTGCTCTTCAATAGCCTGTACCAGGAGCAGGGCAACCACTCCAGGAGCATCCTGAGCCTGCTGTATTACTTCTTCTGCATTACCATTCGAAAACCCGCCGTGTGTTCCATCACAAACTCCGATGACATCCGGAAAGAAGCTGGGCGTCCGAACGGATACATTGACAGCGCCATGTACTTTGATGCCCACATTAAAGAAAACACAGCCCTGATGGAACTACAGGAAACCCTTTCCGCTTCAAAAGAAAACCTTCATAGACAGCAAAAACCGCACCGAATAACGGTGCGGTTTTTTAGATGAACCCAGATTGCTGCGTTGAATCAGCAGCCGGGCTCAAGGCGGCTATTCTTGTCTTTTTCGCTATCGTCCCGGCGGCGGGTGGCCCGCAGGTATACAAGGCCCTGCACCACCAGGATGATCAGCATCAGCACCGTCCAGCGGTCCACAAGCGTCATGCTGTTGGTCAGATCTTCGGTCAGGTAGAAGGCAACCGCCGAAAGCACCGTAATGACGGCGCTGAGGAGCAGCATCCAGCCGGAAACTATCCGGTAATCTTCGTCTTTCTGATCCTTCTGTTCCTCTTCCTCGGCCTCGTCGCGGCCCACAAACTTCACGATGGCAAGCAGGATCGTGAGCAGCAGCGTCAGCAGCACGAGGATGAGGTTCACCAGCGCCCAGTAGCCGGCGCCGGCGCGGGCCAGCGGGACCGAAGGATCCACGATGGCTTCCAGTTCCACAAGATCCGCGTCACTGGCAACCACCTTCCCGATGGGCGGGCGGGGTTCTTCCGGTTCTTCATCCGGATTGGGCTGGTTCGGCTCGTCCGGTTCCTCGTCTGGTTCCTCATCCGGGTTGGGCCGGTTCGGGTCGTCCGGGTTTTCGGGCGGTTCTCCCGGATCTGTCGTGCCGCCGGGCACCGGCACCTCGTTTCTAGTGTAATACACGATCACCGTGACATCGTGCTCGGGCATGCCGGCGTCGTCGGAGCGGACCTCGCGATACTCAGGGGTATACCCGCCTACGGGCGGCGCCTGAATCGGGCCGTATTCTTCGCCGGGTGCGTAGCGGTTGCTGTAGGCCGGGGCCAGGTCTCTCTCCGGATCCGGCAGCGCCGCGCCGCGGTAGCGCGCGTCGGCAAAGCGGACGGTCAGGAGGTAGGTATCGTGGATGGTAAGGGTGCCGTTTTCCACGGCAACGGCGAACTGTTCGGTCACATCGTTGCCGTCGGCGTCCAGCACCTGCGCCTCGCCGGTCACGGCCGTGGTGTAAACGCCGGCCTCGTTGCCGCTTGCCTCAGCCGTCAGGCCGAGGACTCTATAGTGGTTTCCGTCCACGTCGAACTCGGTGGCTTCAAAGCCGCTGACGGAGTGGTCCTCGCCGTCGTAGAAGAAGCTGTCGGAATTCGCCCGCAGCGTGATGTCGTAGAGGGCGTCGCGGTTCGTGACGCTGAGGCGCCCGAAGACGGTGGTGACCACGTAGTTTGCGGGGTTGGTGTTCGATTTGAACTCCCAGAGGAAGCTGTTCTCGCTGCTCCCCACCAGGAGCCTGGAGACGGAACCGTAGATCTCAACGCCGTCGTCGCCGACGAAGCCGTCGCCGGAAATCACGATCTCAGGATCCGCAAAGGGCCGGCCGTTGTACTCGCGGCTGACGGTGGCCGAGGTAAGCGTTACGCTGCGCGGGCGCACGGTCAGCGTGCCGGGCTCGGTCCGGACTGTGAACTGTGCCGTCACATCGTTGCCGCCGGCATCCAAGACAATTGCGTTCCCCCGCACCCGGACCGGGTAATCCCCGGCGTCGGTGCCGGAGCCGTAGGCTGTGAGTCCGTTTACGGTGTAGGTCACTCCGTTCTGGGTGAAGGTCGTCGATTCAAAGCCGGTCACCTGCTGCGCCTCGCCGTTATACAGCACTTCGGCGCTGTTGGCGCGGAGGGTCACCTCGTAGCGGGCGTCGCGGTTCAGCACACGCAGGACGCCGAAGACCGTGGAAATCCGGTAGTTGGAGGCGTTGGTGCCGGGGTTCAGGCTGTAGCTGAATTCGTTGCGGCTCTCGCCCACCAGGGTGCGGGCGCCGGTAACGCTGTACGACGCGCCCTCGCCTTCGGCAAAGCCGTCGCAGCTCACGGTCACTGCGGCGTTGCGCAGCTCGCGTCCGTTGTAGGCGTGCTCGGCGTCTCCCGAGGTCAGCACCACAGTGCGCGGGGCAATGCTGAGCTTCCCGCTGACCGGGAAGATGACGAACTGGTCGGTCACGTCGTTTCCGGCACGGTCGGTCACAAAGGGCGTACCGGTGACGTTCACTTCATAGCTTCCGGAGTCCGTTTCGGTGCGCGCGGCGCGGAGCCCTCTGAGGGCAAATGTCTCGCCGTTGAGGGTGAAGGCCAGAGCCTCGCCGCCGGAGGCTGTTTCATCGCCGAGGTGGAGGGCATCCAGGGTGTGGGGCTGCCCGTCGTAGAGCGCACTGCCGGTATCCGCCGAAACGGTGACTTCGAAACGGGCGTTTTCAGGCCTGCTGATCACGGACAGGGTACCGAAGTTCACGGTCAGCTCGTAGTCGGAGGCAAGCGTCCCCTCGTTGAAGGTATAGGTAAAGCTGTTCTGTTCATAGCCGACTACGGTCCGGCTGCCGGTAAAGCTGTAGCTCACGCTGTCGCCGGGGGCAAAGCCGGGCTCGCTTACGGTCACGCGGTGGGCCGTCAGCGGGATGGCGTCGTAGACTTTAGAGTCGCTGTCGGAAAGGATCGTCAGCGCGCGCGGATTCACAACCAGCTTGCCGGGTACCGTGGTCACGGAGAACTGATCGGAGACGTCGTTGCCGTTTTCGTCGGTAACAACCGGGGTCCCGGTAATGTTGACGTCGTAGCTGCCGGCATGGACGGCCGAAGCGGATGCTTCAAGGCCGGAGATGCGGTAGGTGCGGTCCTCGATGCGGAAAACGGTATGCTCCAGTCCGGTCACTTCGTGTGCGCGGCCGTCGTAGTCAAAGCTTCCGCTGTTCGCCACCACTTCAATGGCATAGGGTGCGTTGCGGTTGGTAACCGTTAGGGTTCCGAACACCGTGCTGACGGCGTAGTCCGCGGCGTCGGTGCCGGGATCCATGGCGTAGGTAAAGCTGTTTTCACTGCTGCCCACCAGGGTGCGGGTTCCGGTAAAGGTGTAAGCGGCCCCTTCGCCCTCGGCAAAGCCGTCGCCGGAAGCGGTGACCGTCTCGGCCGTGAGGGCATTGCCGCTGTATTCCGCGGTCGCGGAGGCGGAGGTCAGGATCAGGATCCGGGGATTCACCGTCAGGACAGCGTCCGTGATATTGACAACGAACTGTGCGGTCACGTCGTTGCCGGCAGCGTCGCGCACGCGGGGCGTTCCGCTGACGGTGACCGGGTAGTTCGCGGCATGGACGCCGGAAGCGGACGCCAACACGCCTTCGACCGTGAATTCCGCACCGCCCAGGCTGAAGCTCAGGCTCTCAAAGCCTTCCACGCTCCGGGTACTGCCGTCATAGGTTACGGAGCCGCCGTTGGGCCTGAGTGTGAGCTCGAACTTCGCCGCACGGTTGGTGACGGCAAGGACGCCCGGCACCAGTGTGATGTTGTAGTTTCCGGCTGCCGTGTTGCTGAACAGGCTGTACTGGACGACGTTGGGGCTGGTTCCCGGGAGAAGCTGGCTGCCAGACACCGTCACATCGGCGCCCTGGCCGCTCACGAAGCTGCCCTTCTGCGAGAAGCCGGAATCGGAAAGCGGATTCCCGTCGTATTCCCTGGTTGCCGAGGCCGCGGTAAAGCTAATGCTGCGCGGGATCACCTTCAAAACGGCTTCGGTCTCAACAGTGGTATAGTTGCTGTTTTCCGCCCGCACCAGGACCGCCTGCTCCCCTGCATCGGTGAGCGCGGGGGCTTCTTCGGTCCAGGTACTGCCGCCGTCGGTGCTGTAGGAAAGGAAGGTCCCTTCCGTTACGCTGGCTTCCGCGGTAATGCTGTGGGCTTCGCCGTCGTATTCGCCGTCAAAGCCTGCGGCGGTGACGGAGAGCGTGTCCGCGGCGGTGATGGTGAGTTCCGCATCCTGATAGGTCACGCTGTAGTTGCCCTGCACGGCGTCGCCTTCGGCGCGGATGGCGTAAGTGCCCACGTTCTCTCCGCTCTCACGGCTCAGCCCGTAGGTGATGCTGTCCTTCTCGCCTTCCGCCACGGCGCCGCTGATCTGTGCGGTGAGTTCGGGGTCTTCACTGCCGTAGGTTTTCACCTTGCTGTCGGCGGTGACGGTCACTTCCGCCCTGGTGATGGTCAGCGTGCCGGGGACAACAGGAATCGTATAGTTCGGGTTTTCAAAGCGCACCAGGTACGGGAGACTGCCCGCATCGGTCAGTGCCGGCGCGGTATCGGTCCAGGTTTCGCCGCCGTCGACGCTGTAGCTCACCTTGGTGCCGGCGGGCACTTCGCCCGACGGGCCGCCGGTCAGCGGCTGGGCGTCATAGGTTTTGGAACTGCTGTAGGCGCCCACATGGAAGACGGCCGGAGTCACGGTCAGGGTTCCGGGCTCATAGGCAACCGTATAGTTGCCCTGGTTTGCCTCGCCCGCCGGGGTGATGGGGTAGGTGCCGGCATCCTCGCCGTCCGCGCGGCTGATGCTGTAGGAGATCTTTGATGCATCCTCGCCTTCCAGCACGCCGCTCACTGCGGCTGTGAAGGCCGGATCTTCATCGCCGTAGACCTTGGCGGCGTCATTCGCCTTCACGGTCACGGGCAGCGGGTCAATGTGCAGGACCGCTTCCGCGGTTGCGGTGCTGTAGTTCGGGTTTTCAGCCTTCACGGTTACGGCCGCTTCGCCCACATCGGTAAGCGCGGGCGCGGTGCCGCTCCAGGTTTGGCCACCGTCGACGCTGTAGGACAGCGTGGTGCCTTCGGCGTCGCTCGGGTTGGCCACAACGCCGTGTTCCTTCCCGTCATAGGATCCGGTATATCCGGTCACGCTGATTGCAAGGGAACCGGAAGCCGTAATGGTGAAGGTGCCCGGCTCGTACTTCAGCAGGTAGTTCCCCTGCTCGGCTTCACCGGACGCAGTGATGGCATAGCTGCCCACCTTCTCACCGGCTTTTCTGCTGAGGGTATACTCCACCGCAAATCCGTTGTCCAGATCGCGCTGAAGCACGCCGTTTACCTGTGCCGAGAGCTCCGGATCCGGCTGGCCGTAGGTCTTGCCGTTGTTCTCCGCCGTTACGACTGCTTCTTTCCGTGTGACGGTCAGAACTGCCTCGACTTCTGCGGTTTCATAGTTCGGATTGCTGATGCGGACAAGGTAAGGCATCTCGCCCGCGTCGGTGATGGCGGGGGCTCCGGTGCTCCAGGTGTTGCCTCCGTCGGTGCTGTATTCCACAACCGTGTCAATGCCGGCCGGGTAAGTCCCTTCCTTCGCGCCTCCGGCGAACGGCGTGCCGTCATAGACGCGGCTGCCGCCCTCGGCCTCCAGAGGCATGGTTGCCTTCACGATGCTCAGGGTGCCGGGTACATACTCCACAAGGTAGTTCCCCTGCTCGGTTTCGCCGGAGGGAACAATGGCGTAGCTGCCCACATTCTCGCCCGCGTCGCGGGTAACGGAATAGGCGATGGAGGCTGCGTCGTCCTTGCCCTGAAGGCCGGCCACGTCGGCCGTGAGGACCGGGTCGGACTCGGCGTAAACTTTGCTCTGATCCCTGGCGGTCACGGTTACGGCTGCCGGGGTAACGGTCAGTGTTCCGGGTACCGCTTCTACGGCGAAGCAGTCCGTCACATCGCCGCCTTCGGAATCGGTAATCCGGATCTCGGCGCCGGCAAAGCTTCCGTTGGCGTACGTGCCGACGTCCGTTCCCGAGGCGGGCGTGTAGCCGCTCACCTTCAGGGTATGGCCTGCGGGCAGGCCGTTCACAACGAGCGCGTCGGTGCTGACGGTCTCTCCGCTGCCGGCAAAGGTTCCGTCGGCCGTGTAACCGGGCTGGCTGCTGCCGGTATATGCGAGTTCCGCGTTGTTGACGGCAATGCTCACCGAGGAGGACGTTACCGTCAGCGTCCCCAGGGATTCATTTTTGATGATGTAGTTGGCTTCCTTCGCGTGATCCCAGGTGATGGAATAGCTGTTCCGGCAGCTGCCGGGGGCCGTTTGCGAACCCGTGGCCGTGATGGTGACGGATTCTCCGTCCAAGAGGCCGTCAACGCTCGCTTCGGGATTGGTCAGCGCAGAGCCGTCATAGACCTTGGTTCCGCTGCCGGTCGTGACGCTGAGCGCTGACGGGAGGATCTGAAGACGGCCGGGGCGGACATAAAGCGCGACGCTGTAATTGTCGTCCTTCGGGAGATTCGCTTCGGTCAGGCTCAGGCTGTAGCTGTAGTCGCCGACATCGCTTTCCGCAATTGCGACGTAGCCGAGACCTTCCGAGCCGGTATGGCTCAGAGCCGGGTCAGCAGCGACGGAGGCCCAAATCGCGTCCAGGTACTTTGCGGAATAACCCGCATGGCTGATGCGCACATAGTCTTCGATTCCCTTGGAGGGATTGGTAAAGCCGGTCTCATAAGGCTTGCCGGTATAGAGCGCGTTGGTCCAGCGGTCCGGCTCCACACGGACGGTCACGCTGATCTTTGTCACTTCCAGCGTGCCGCTGAGATAGCGGATGCGGTAGTAATTCTCCGCGCTGTGCGCGCCGGAAATCACGGCGTCGTAAGGCGTTACCACACAGAGGCCGGCATTCCGGCGGCCGTTTTCCGGTTCATTCTCCGCGCCGTCCTGCTGTGCAAAGCGCAGGCTTACGGCGGAGAGGCTGTCGCCGTCCAGCAGGCCTTCCAGCGCGACCTGCTCGTTCATGCCGTCGGGCAACGTCAGGGCTTCGCCGTCATACTGCTTGCTGGCACTGACGGCGGTCACGGTCAGCTTCTTCTGATAGAAGAGCGTGAAGACCTTGCTCCCGTCCTTTACGGCCGAAGCTGTCATCGTATAGTCCGTGCCAGCCGGCGTGCCGGAGAGGTCCGTCCCCTCCACGGCGGAAGCAAGCTCCCAGCCGATGATGGGCGTACGGTTCAGGGTGAAGCTGTTGCCCATCTTCAGGGTGCGGGTATCGGCCGCCATGCCGGGGATCGGGGTGCCTTCCATGTCGGCATAGTTCACGGTGATCGTGACGCTCTTCGCACTCGAGTACGTGAAGACCAGCACGTTCTTTTTCGCCTTGGCGGTGAGGATGAGTTCCTTCTGCGCCGCATCCGGGTGCAGCTCCAGCCCGTCATATTCCGGATATTCCGCGACCACGGCGGCATAGTTCACCGCAGCAGCCTTTTCCAGGACGGAAAGCGTGTTGCCGTCCACATCCTCCACGGTTTTCTCAGGGGCGACCGCGAAGTCGGTCCCCTCAAGCAGGTATCTGACGGTATAGGAGGTTTTCTCCACCTTGCCGCTGTAGACAAAGGTGATCTCGTTGCCGTCCAGCTCGAGCTTCAGGTCCTTGCTGCCAGCGTCCGGACGGTGGCCCGCCACGGTGACTGCCTGCTCGGTAATGACATCGCCGACCTGGTTGTTCGGATTGGTGACGACGCGGTCAGGCACCAGCTCGGTGCCGTTTTCGTCCACGTAGTGAACCGTGTAGCAGATCAGGTTGTGATTCCAGTGGGCATAAAGCACCGTATCCGCCGCAATCTGAGTCTGCCAGTCGAAGAGCTCGCCGCCTTCCGCAGCCGTATACCAGCCGTCAAAGACGTAGCCGGTCCGGGCGGGATTGGCGGGCCGGTCGACCTTGCTGCCAAGCTCCTGAACCTGATCCGCAATGCTGCCCTCCGCACCGTTCAGGTCAAATGAGACCGTGAACTGCGGCGGGATCCACTTTGCATAGAGCGCCAGATTCGAAGCCGGCATTTTGTCAAAGGCATAGGGTGTCGTCAGGCCGGCATCGGCGTACCAACCGCCCCAGGTATAGACGCCTTCGCGTTCGGGATCCGAGGGGGCAAGCTGATAATCACCGCTGATATCAGCGTCGAATTTGATGTCGGAAACCGTCTTCAGGAGCTGATCGCCGTCAAAGTAGTCGATCTTGAACGTGTCGCGGTTGTAGTAGAAGTCGTAGGTGGTTGTATTCGATGCGCCAGAGTTTCCGTGGTGGTAGGTATAGCCGGAGATCTCCTTGGCGGACAGATTTCCGCTGGAGGAGGTATAGGTCTGGCTGTAGACCGGCGATTTGGTATAGCCGTCGTCGTCCGCATTCTGCAGCCAGTAATTCGCGGTATAGGTATCTGCACTGCCCGCCCACTGCGCCGTATAGTTGATGGAACTGCCGGATTTGGGCAGCATATCCGGCGTAACGGAAGTGCGCTTCGTGACATAGCGGGTGCTGATGCCATCCGGCTTCCAACCGTTAAAATAGACACTATAAGTTTTGCTGCTCCATCCGCCGGATGTATATGTACCCGACACATCGGTCGGCCAGGCGGAGGAAATATCCTGCCCGAGCTTCACCGTCATGCCGTATCCGAGTGTGCCGGACCCGCTGACGCCCCTGTCGTTCAGCGTTGCGGTAACGTTCCTGCTGCTGTATGTCCCCGCGTTAAAGCTGAAGGTATACTCCTTCAGTTTGTAATAGACCTTCAGCACGGAAGAGCCGTCCGCCTTAATGGTAACAACGGACTTGCTGTTCTGATCGGCGTCTTTCTCCCAGCCGCTTCTGGCCTTGCTCGGAATTCCGGAGTCATTCGCTTTCACTTCGGAGCCGACCAGCGCAGTGCCGGTCGCGGAATTGTCGTAAACGAAGGAAGAAGAAGTGCCTGCTTCATTATACTTTTCAAACAGGTAAACGATGGTGTAGTTAACCTTCTGGCCTTCCCATTTCGCATAAAGGACGGTGTCCGCATTCAGTTTGACGGTTTTCCCGGCCGGCTGAGTGAGCTCCTCATCCAGGTACCAGCCTTTGAAGGTGTAGCCCTCGCGGGTCGGCTTTACTGTTGAGACGGCAATGTCTGTTTCGTAAGCTGCGGTCACGCCCTTCACAAAGCTGCCGCCGTTGGATTCGTACGAAAGGGTATAGTGTTTGCGGTCGTACTTCACTGCCAGGGTCTGGCCGCTTGCCTCGGTAATGGCGGCGCTTTCCACGGAATCCAGCACCGCAAAATCAAATTCCTTGATGGTGGGTGTAACATAGCTGCCAAGTACGCCGGTAACTTCTTCACGGGCCTCTTCAATCTCGGAATAGCCGTTTCCTTTCAGGTCCTTCAGGAGATAAACGAAGAAGTAATTCGCACTGCCCGGCAGGTACTGGATCTCGGTGCTGTAAGCGCCGTCTTCGAAGTCCCTGTCCTCAATCGTTACCGTGAGGGTTTCCGGATAATAGAGTGGTGCACCGGCGACTTCATCCCTGTCGGTTTTGGTGGAAGCCGGCGCCTGCAGGGTGTAGGGCAGGGCAGCTCTGTCAACTTCGATGATCTGGGTCTCGAAGTCTACTCTCTCGCCCCTGTCGTTCAGGTAATAATAGGTCGCTGTGACCGTATACACCTCAAACGCGCGGAACACCGCCACCACGCGCATGCTCTCCGTCACCTGGGTGCCGACGTTCACTTCGGTGTCCGTGCCTTCGATCACCCATTTGTCAAAGACCTTGTCGGCGACAAAGGGCGTCTGCGGGAGCGTCGCAATCGTTGCGTTGCCGGCGTCAAAGTACTGAACCAGCGCCTCATCCTGAAGCATGCCGCTGTCTTCCGCGCGGATGACAAAGGTGACGACGATCTGGTCTTCAAAGGTCGCGTGAAGCGTCAGGTTCGACACCACCGGTTCTCCACCGGTGTAGATCCTGTTTTCCGCCGTCCAGCCGGTAAAGGTCCTGCCTGCCAGGGCAGGAGCCGCGGGCAGGGTCAGGGTGTCTCCGCTGTAGTAGGTGGTCTCTTCATAGGGCTCGCCCTCCACCAGGAAGCTTACGCGGAAGATCTGCTGGTCATAAACCGCCCAGACCGCCGTATCTTCACTCATGGGAACGAGATTGCTGAATACGCCGCCGCTGTACTCCCAGTGTCCGGCGAAGCCGGGACGGACGGGAACCTTGGGGATGTCGTTCAGGCAGTAGCTTGTGTCCACATCCACCGTGCGGCTGGCAACCGTTTCGGCGCTGTCAAGGTCCGCGCCGGAATAGAAGGTTACCGTACGGGTAATCTTGTCATAGTCGGGAACAACGGTCACATCGCTGCCGGGCGTATAGCCGGCTCCGATCCGGGCCACAGGCGTCCAGACCGTACCCTGGCCGCCCTCTGCGGACTGGCCGACTGCCCAGTATGCAATGTAATCTTCCTTGGCAATCGTCTCCGGGAGCGAGCCGAGGCTCTCCCCCTTTTTCACTTCGGCGGTGTCCACCACCTGGTTATCGGTATCAAGGAAGGTCACATGCCAGACTTCGACTTCCGGCTCGGCGTCGGCCGCTTCCCCGTCTTCTCCGTCCGCATCCGCGGCGGAGCTTTCCTCAGTCTCTTCCGCGTCTTCTGCGCCCTCTGCGCCCTCTGCGCCCTCTTCGTCCGCGTTCTCAGTGTTCACGTCCGAATCCTGCTCAGCCAGAGCAGCGTCTTCATTCGGGCTGCCCTCGACTGCAATGTTCAGGCTGTTCTCATCCCCGGCGTTGACGTTGTCCACGGGCTCCCCAACAGGCTCAGCTGCAGTCTCCTGCATCTCATCGGCTGCCTCTGTCACCGGCTCCGGAACTTCAACAGGATCAGGTTCTTCAACGGGTTCCGGTTCTTCAACGGGTTCCGGTTCTTCAACAGATTCCGGTTCTTCAACAGATTCCGGTTCTTCAACAGATTCCGATTCTTCAACAGATTCCGATTCTTCAACAGATTCCGGTTCTTCAACAGATTCCGGTTCTTCAACAGATTCCGGTTCTTCAACAGGTTCCGGTTCTTCAACAGGTTCCGGTTCTTCAACAGGTTCCGGTTCTTCAACAGGTTCCGGTTCTGACGGAAGGGTCATCTCGACCGTTTCAAAACTCAGGTTTTCCTCTTCGGCAACCTGCTCGGATTCCACGATGCTTTCGTATTCCTCTTCATCAATGGCCGTGGCATGCAGCACACGGTCGGAAGATCTGGTCAACGCGAAAGACATCACAATCGTGAGTGCCAGGAACAACGCTGTCACCCGTTTTACGATTTTTCTGGCTTTGTTAGTCATTCTCTGCGGCCTCCTTCTTCCCTTCCTGAAAAAGACGGATTTCTTCTCTCAATCGGGCTTCCTCTTTCCTGCAGTCGGACCGTCTGCGCAGGAACGAGAAGCCGAGTCCCAGCATCGCCAGCACCGGGATTACGTCCAGCAGTATGGACAGCATGCCTGATCCCGCTCCCGTCATGGCTGTTCTCCTTCCGCGAGTTCCACTGTTTCTCCCTGTTCCGGACTGTAGCGCTGCATCAGCATCGCTTTCCGCTTCCTGCGGGTACCAGTCTCCCAGATCCGGTATCCCAGATACAGGGCTGCCGCTGCGATTCCCAGCAGCATCGCGACCATGTCTTCACTCATGTTCATTCGCCCCGCTCCGCATGATGGCGCACGTGCCAGCCGTTCTCCGCCTCGGCCGCCTGCCAGCGCAGCGCGTTGAGGCGCTTCTCATAGGCGATAAAGTAAAGCACATACACCACCACCAGCAGCAGCAACAGACCCATCAGCAGGACATGGCGGGTTCCGTCCGTGATGTCTGAAGCGATTTCCGTGAAAGAGGCCAGCGGAACGTCATCATCCTCGATTTCTTCCGCAGGGATTTCTTCCACTACCGTCACTACCAGTTTCCTGCCGTCTTCCATGTCCGCATAGGCCCTTGGCGTAGTCAGCAGCGTAAAAAGGACAATTGCCAGCAGCAGGCAGGCTGTTACTGTGGCGAAAAACGCTCTCCGGGAATTGATTCCTGAATATCGTTTCTTCTGCATGATGGTTCTTCCTCCGGCATCTATGTGCTCCCGGAACCGTTTTCCTTCGGTACCGGTTTCTCAGTTTCAGTTTATTCCAGGGTCAGTGCAAGGTGAAGGGTATTGCCGATATAATCGGGGATATAAACATCCCATCTTTCATGGGGATAGTCAAACAGGATCTCTCCCTGCTCGCTGTCGCACGCATTGGGGCGGATCACTCTTCCCCCGGCCGCGGTTGCGTATACTTCCGAATAGTTCACGCCGATGCCGGCGTCCCGCACCTTCAGCCTGACAAGCTCTTCGTCAGCGTCATACTGCAGGAGGACGGGGCTCGCGGCATCTACGTCGGATATCTTGCAGCTGATCTTCTCGCTCTGCCGGTTTGCCAGCTCCACCGTGACGCTGAGGTCGCCGTTTCGGGTCGGCTCCAGGGAAAAGCGCTTCGCGCTCTCTTCATAGACCGGGAGGCTGCGGTTGCGAATGCTTGCCGTCACCCGGTGGACTGGAAGCAGCGTACGCACCTGGAGCGAGTACACCGGTAGCCCGCGAAGCCCTGTCCCCTCCGGGCTGAGTTTCAGCTCCGGCAGCAGGAAAAGCCCCGGCAGCAGGAAGAAGATCAGAAACATTGCCGCAAGGATGCCCCGCTGAAGGGAAAAGCGCTCCTTCCGGTACACCGCGTAGGACGAAAGGGCTTCCAGCGGGACGGAATTGTCGTCCAGACCGCAGGTTTTGAACACCTGCTCCAGCGCGGAAGCCATCTGCACGGCATCCAGGGTCTGCCACTGGCCGCTTCGTTTTTCACTGTCGCAGCGTTTGACCGGTGCACCGGCACCTGCGGGCTGGAAGCGTCTGAGACGCTTTCTGCCCTCGAGCAGCAGGCGGCGTACCAGCCGCGTTCCAAAGTTCATCAGATCCCCGACAGCAGCCAGGCTCATTCCCTGACCGAAATGCATCAGCAGAATCTGCGACTCGGCTACCGGAAGCTGCAGCACCTGGGAAAGCGCATAGGTTCCTTCCGGAGTGCTCACTGAGCCGTCGGTTTCTCCGGCGCAGTGCAGGTAACAGATCCGGCAGGTCCATGGCATGTACAGTTCCGGCTGAAGGAGACCGGGCAGGCCGCGCCGGATCTGCACCATGCACTCGACAAGGGCATCCTGCGCAGCCCGGCGGTCATGCAGCATGGCCGACACATAGGCAAAGTGCATCTTCCCCGCTGCCGCAAAAAGCTCGGCGAAAGCATTGCTGCCCCCCTGTTTGGCCCTTACGACCAGGTCGGACAGATATCTTTGATCCAGCCGGTCCAAGCTCAGCCACCTTCCTTCCCGGAAGGTAAGTCGGCCGCGTTCTTATGCTGTCCGGCTGCTTCCCAGGCACGGCGGTCGGACAGCGCCACAAGCTCCGTAACGGTGTTCGCTTCAGGGTCTTCCTGAAAGGCCACGCCGATCCAGCAGCTCAGCTGCGCATCCGGGTTTCCGTGATTATACGCCTCCAGCCCTTCCGTCAGGCGCTGCTGAAAGGAACTGAGACGCTGCTGGGTGCAGTCGCGGAAGATCGCGACGAACTTGTTGCCGCCGTTTCGCCCGATGAAGCAGATGCCGTTGGCGGCGTTCATCAGGACCTCCGAGAATTCCCGGATGGCGAAATCTCCGGCAGAGTGCCCGTGCTTTGTGTTGATTTCCGAAAGGCCGTACAGCGCCACCGTCACACAGCCTATATCCGGCGGCAGCGGTTTGTTCTGAAACTGTCCGATGTACTGGTCCACGCTGTAACGGTTCGCAATCCCGGTCAGGGCATCCGAATAAACGGCATTGTCCAGTTCCATGTTTTCACGCCTCAGTTCGCTGAAGGAGTTGAAGTCGTAAAACAGGAACAGGAAGGAAATGCCCAGCGTCATCCAGAGCAGCACTGCAAGAATACGCGCCGCTCCGCCTACGGCAATCTCCCTGGAGAGTTCCGTATCGCGAAGCACCGTCACCAGTGCGACAACGGCCAGCACGGCGAGAAGAAGCAGTTGAATGGTTTTGATGAGATCAAATCGTTTCATAGTCACTGAATCCCGGTTAAAGAATGATGGCAGGGCACCGGGGCGGATCGCTTCCCGCAGATCACCCGTGGCGTTTCCCCGAAACTTGTCTTCCGATGAAATAAACGCTGTATCCTCAGGATTCCGGCTGAGACCTTTTGCGGGAACTCCCGGTCCGCCGGATTCCGTTTGCCCGGATCACACGGGGCGGTGAATCCCGTCCCGCCCGATGGAAAGCAGGATCTTCCCCTGGATCTGGCGAAGGCGGACTTCGCCGAAGGCCCGGGAGTCCTTGGAAACGGTCCGGTGATCCCCCAGCACAAACACATTGCCTTCCTGAACGAGATAGGGGTAGATCACGGTGGCGGTCTCTGGAAATGTCTGGTCGTACTGATTCAGCATTTCCGATTCCCGGCCGTTAACAAGAACCTTGCCGTCAGCAAGTTCCACGACATCGCCCCCGACAGCGGCCACACGCTTGACGTAATAGTCGCCCGCGGGGATCCGCATGGAAATGATATCCCCCGGCCTGTACTCCGGGACGATGCGCAGGTACATGACCAAATTTCCGTCCAGAAGTGTCGGCGACATCGAATCGCCTCCGACAACGGCAAAGCCGATCACATACCGAAACAGCAGGAACAGGCTCAGCACCAGCAGGATGAAGTGGATGGAGTCGTGCAGCCACCCGAGCTTCAGTGCATTGTAGCGCTCCAATATTCTCTTGTTTCCCGCGCCGCCCGTTCTGGAAGATCCGGCGGCGAAGGAGGCAGTCTGGTTATTGATCATGGCAGCAGAACCGATTCTTTCCGCAGAATTGGAATCCATGCCGTTCCTGTCGGCATATAATATTCCAATTTTGTATTATAATGTTTTTACGCCCGGTTCTGCAAGAAAAAATTGCATTTTCTTCTTGACGTCCATTATACAGCCCGCATGGAAGCCGGCCGGTCGTCTACAGCGGGCAGCCTATAACTGCTATACGAATTTTAACAGAAGAACCGTCAATAAAAGCGTCAATAAAAGGAAAAATTCTGCACAAAAAGAATTTTCAACATTCTGAATGATTCATAAACCGTAGCTATTCATTATCAGCTGTCGCTGTTTCTTGCGAGTGAAATTCAAACCCGATCAGGTGAGCGCAGAAATCGCGCTCTCATCTGATCGGGTTTGAACAATTAGGGTATCTAGTTTTTCAATTTATATCTTGGTCTTTAATTCTTCATAAACAATGTTAAATCAATCTATATCTATCAGATTTCATCTTTCCCGCTACTCAATAACAATTCATCATCAAGTATGCCACTGACTGTTAAGGAACGATACTCGTCTGTCTATCCATTCCTGCAGGAACTCAGCTGCTTCCGCTTCGGTCCGGCAGTTTTTGGCAGGTTCAGAGAGTTCATGCTCGAAAGCGTGCCGATACCGGATGTTGTCCCATTTGGCGTAATTTTTATTAAACTCACTACGCAGCTGAGCAGCATCTGCCGTTATCATCTCATCACAGCGCTCAAACACACCACTGTCATAGATCCGTGTCCAGGTCTCCCGGATGCGTTCCTGGTACCAGTCTTCATAAGCAAGCACTACAAGCCAGGGGTTGATCGTGTCATACTCTCCACTGCCCGACAGTCCTCCATTGACATCAGGGATAACGTTGCAAGCATAGAAGCCGATACCATCCAGGCAGCGATCCCTGTTTCCCATTGAGGAATCAAAATCCCAAGGTGCTTCAAAGCGAAGTTTTTTACTGCCTTCCGGTCCAAAATCCACATCCATGAAAAAGCTGGACCAATAGAGATCCGCATCGCAGGTGAGTTCGCTGATGATATACATATCCACCAGCGACTGGATATCCACGACGTTCTCCACTGCCTGTTGCGGCGTGATCGTGTCCGTTTCAGAGATGCTGCCCCACTCCTCATCAAACACAAAAGACCTATTGTGATAGGCAGCCTCGTACATGATTCTATATACGTTATTGATAAAGCCCTCAATATAATCATGCTGCTCCTGAGAATAGATATCGCTTTTGATGGTCATTCCCACCGGCTTTTTTGCATCGTATTCCGATGTGGGAAGCGGCTCCATCGTACGCGTGCTGTTCAGGTCACCTGTGTAAACACGGAGAGCCGCATTTCCGGCAAAGTCAAGTGGGAAGCTGTTTAGTTCATCCTCGTAGGTATAATAGCCGTCATATTCGAGGAAATATCCAATGTCTGTCCTGGTATAACCCTTTGGGGGTTCTGTGATGTCAATGCGGCAGTCGCTGACCTGCTGCATATCAGCAAGCAAATACAGACCATAATAATTGCCGTTAACTTCAACCTGAACGAAATCCGCATCGGCCGCATACAGTCCATGCTCTGCAAGGATTTCACGTGAAATATAAAGTGCAGCTTTATCCCGAAGCATGGACGCGTCCTTGTATTCCGCGAGAAGAACCCAGTTTTTCTGTTTTGCTCCGCCGTTGAGCCCTAAGAGATTCTGCTTCTCGGAAAACTTAATTCGTAGTGACTTCTTCGGATAATACGTTGTCCAGTTACCGCGCACCTTTACCTTTGCATTACAAGGCTTTAGAAGGAGTTCCCCATCTCCACTCCTCAAAGACACTCTGCATTCCTCATAGTACGGCTCCGGGGGAACGATATAATCAGGCCTGATCGAGGAAAGCTCTTTTGAAACAATACGCGAGACGGGTTCGGTAAGAAAGTCGAGGCTGTCGGCTCCCTCACGTTTCGTCTCAATAGAAAGAATCGGAAGCTTGACCTCCTTAGCCCTCATGCTGATTCCTATCGCTGTATATGCAAAGGCACCGAGCAGCAAGACTGCTGTCAGTACTGTTAGAAGGATTCTGGATACGTTTTTCATCTTATCCTCCTTCTGACAGAAACTGAAATCACGAAACCACACCCGGATCTGTCTTACCTGTATATTATAGCATAACATCTCAGCTTATTCTACAGAATATGTATTCTTTTCTGTATCGAAAATGAACCATGAACCCTTCTCAGTTTTTTGTTGTTTTTTTAGGGGGAGAGCTCCTCAAGCAAAGGAGGTTAAGTATGGAAGACATACAAATCGTTGATCTGTACTGGCAGCGTTCCGGCCTGGCCATACCGGAAACAAACCTCAAATATGGGATATACTGCTGTCATTCCGGATACCACGGCAACGGATATTGGGCCTCTCGGAATAACAGCAAACAAAATGAAAGAACCCGGCGTACCGGAGCCTGCCTTCCCCTGCGGGACGGCGGGCTCTGATTTTATATCTTGTGCAATCTTAAGAATCGTTCAGTTGACAACTGTAGTCTGGCGTGCTATATTGAAGCTGCTCGAGCTACAATTGTAAACTGCCCCTGGGAGGTAATGCTCATGTCAAAGGATCTTGCCTGCAAAATTACCGGGTCCGAACTGGAAGTCATGAAGCTCCTGTGGCGTGCGGAGGACGCTCTGCCCGTGACGGAGATTCGTGAGCAGCTGCAGAAAGCAAAGGGATGGGAACCGGCGACGATAAAAACCCTGGTTTCGCGGCTGGTGGCAAAAGGCGTTGTCCGCCAGGAAAAGCGGAACGTCTACTACTATTCCCCGCTGATCCGTGAAGAAGAATACAGCGCATGGGCAACCGAAGACCTGATCACGCGCCTGTATCACGGCAGTGCACGGGATCTGGTTGCCGCGCTGGTGCATTCGGACGGGCTGACACAGGAAGACCTGGATGAACTGCGGCAAATGTTTCAAGTGGAGGAATAAATGATGAATACCCTGCTGACGCTGACTCTCAGCGGCAGTGTTCTTGCTCTGCTTCTTCTTAGCCTGCGCTATTATGTTCTGCGGAAGATGCCAAGCACGGTGTATTACTACGCATGGCTGCTGGTGCTGCTTCGCTTTGCTTTGCCCCTCCCGGGTCTGATCCCGGCCGCAGAGGCCATGTTGGCGCCGCCCGAAGCACGGACTGCTCATGAGGCAGCCGCTCCGGACTACCGGGAGCAGACGCCCGTTCTTTTCCCGGGGGATGTCTCCCCGGGCGCTTTGCCTGCCCTCCCCGACGAGGCGCAGGGCGCCGCCGCATCCGGAGAGGCAGCGGAACTGCAGGCTCCGGCGTCCGCAAAAAGGGCTGCCTTTTCTGTCCCCTGGCGCTCGCCGGTATTCTGGCTTTCTGTCTGGGCGCTCGGCACCGCGCTGTGCTTCGGCGCAACGGTGTTCTCCTATCTCAGGTTTACCCTGCGCCTGCGGCGTGCGCTGCACGGGCCCGACCGCTTTGCCCGCGCGCTCTATGCCTCCATTCCCGGGCGCAAACCCAAACTCGTCTGCTCCGGTGCGCTCCGGACGCCCCTGATGTTCGGCGTGTTCTCGCCGATGATCGTCCTGCCGGAGCGGGAGTACGACGAGGAGCTGCTGCTCAACATTCTCCGGCACGAGCTGACGCATTATCGCCGCTTTGATACGCTTTATAAATGGGTTGCGGTTACGGTACTTTCGGCGCACTGGTTCAATCCCCTCAGCTGGCTTGTTCGGAAGGAACTGAACCGCGCCTGCGAGCTGAGCTGTGACGAGATGCTGCTGCGCTCCATGACGCGCGGAGAAAAGCAGGCTTACGGCAACACACTGCTGTCGATGGCGGCAAATTCGGCGCTGCCCGCAGGGGTGGTCGCCACCACGTTTGCCACCGAAAAGCGGTATTTAAAAGAAAGACTGGTTCAGATCATGAATTATAAAAAGAGCGGGGCGCGGATGCTGGCCGCTGTGCTGGCGCTCGTGCTCCTGGCAGGCTGCGGCATGGCAGCCGGACCTGCCGCGGAAAGCGCTTCAGGCGCCGACGTCTCCCCCGCCGCGGCGGACGGCGATGCGGTCCGTGTGACAAATGTGGACGAACTGCTGGCCGCCATTGCCCCGGACACCGTGATTGAGCTTGCTGCGGGCGAATATGACCTCAGCACCGCTTCCGATTACGGCAAGGATACCCACAGCACGTATTACTCCTGGAACGGCGTCTGGAGTGAGGAGGGACAGGACCATGCCGAACTGGTGATCCAGAATGTGGAAGGCCTCACGCTCCGCGGCGCGGGGCTTGGCGAAACCACCATTGCCGCCGTGCCGCGCTACGCCAACGTGATCCGCTTTGTCGGCTGCCGGAACCTGACGGTCGCTGACCTGACCGCCGGGCACACACTGGAACCCGGCTTCTGCTCCGGCGGCGTGCTCCGCCTGGAAAACTGCCTGGACAGTGCCGTCACCCGCTGCGGGCTTTTCGGCTGCGGGAGCATCGGCGTCGACGCCCTGGAATGCAGCAACCTTGCGGTCACATCCTGCCGCATCTATGAGTGCAGCTACAACGCCGTCTCCCTGAGCCACTGCCGGAATGTTCGCGTGGAGGACTGCGACATTGACAGCCACGGTACCCGCCCGGGTCAGGGGGAAGCGATGCAGCTCTTTGCGGCGGACTACTCCGAAGGCTTTATCATCCACGGCTGCCGCATCCACGACAACGCAGTACAGTATCTGCTGCGTGCAAACTATTCAAAGAACACCGTGTTCCTCACAAACGACGTGCACGGCAACCGCGTGGTATCCAGCATGTTCTCGTGCGAACAGTACCCCGCCGTGGTCGACGGCTGCCGCTTTGAGGGCAATGACTTCCGTTTCTGGGTCCTTGACCACCGCTTTGACCCGGTTAACGTAAACGGAGAGCCTCTGGAGGCTGCCGAACTCAACGAGATGACCCTGCACGATATTGACCCGGACATTGCCGTCAAACCCGTCGACGTGGAGAAAGCGGCGGAGGTGCGGCCGGGCGGGGAAATTGCCGTCACCACTGTGGACGAATTCCTCAAGGCAATCGGCCCGGACCGTACAGTCGTCCTTGAGGGAGAGCTCTTTGACCTCTCCACAGCCTCCAGCTACGGCTCTGTTGGCGGGGAATATTACTTCTGGAAGCAGAGCTTCGACGGCCCCGAGCTTGTGATTCAGAATGCGAACGGCCTGACCATCCGGGCCGCGGCAGACGATGCGAAGGCCACGACCCTTGCCGCCATCCCGCGCTATGCGAATGTGCTGAACTTCTCGAACTGCGAAAACCTCGCGCTCATCGGCTTCACGGCGGGTCACACCGAGGGAGCCGGGGAATGCTCCGGCGGCGTGCTGGACTTCCGGAACTGCGGCGGCATCCGGCTTGACGGAATGCGCCTGTACGGCTGCGGCGTCCTCGGCATTCATGCCGGCCAGTGCACCTCTCTGGATGTCCGGCGGACCGAGATTTACGAGTGCAGCCAGGGCGCTGCGCAGTTCTTCCAGTGCGACGGGCTGAACCTCGTCGACTGCGACATCCATGACGTGCCCTCCCCGGCGTTCCGCTTCTATGAATGCGGTGACAAAGTGTGGAACGGCGAGCCTTTCACCGGTCTTGACGGCATGTACGACGTGGACGCCGACGGCAGGCTGACGGAGTTTACCTACCCCGAAGAGGAACTGGAATACCGGGACGGGTATGTGCAGGTAACCCCTGCGCCCCAGCCATAATATCATATAGGCAAAGCCCGCAACCCAAATAAGGGCTGCGGGCTTTTTCATAGGATCAAATTCTTCCGTGATCCTCAGTCGGTGATGACTACGCTCTCAATCACGGGCTGCGCTTCGAGCGGGATGGTGCCGTTGTCGTCAATGGGCTTTGCATCCTTTGCAATCTGCTCGGCAATTTCCACGCCTTCCGTCACTTTTCCGAAGGCCGCATAGTGACCGTCCAGGAAGGTGGAATCGGCAACGGTAATAAAGAACTGGGAGCTGCCGCTGTCATACTCGTCGCCGCGGGCCATGGAGAGTACGCCCTTGACATGGCTGATGGGATTCTTGACGCCGTTATCCGCAAACTCGCCTTTAATCGTCTTTCCGGAGCCGCCGAAGCCGTCGCCCTGGGGATCGCCGCCCTGGATCATGAAGCCGTCAATGATGCGGTGGAAGGTCAGGCCGTTGTAGAAGCCCTGATTCGCCAGCTCCACAAAATTTTCCACGGTGATGGGGGCTACGCCCTCGTCGAGTTCCAGCTTGATGGTGCCGTAGTCCCGGATGGTAATCTCCGCATGGCGCAGCTTCTGGCCGGGATCGGTATAGGTATAGGAGGGCGCCTTGCTCCCTCCGCATGCGCACAGGCACAGCACCAGTACCAGTGCGAGCAGGATGCAGATGAGTCTTTTCTTCATGTCTTCCTCTCCTTTTCTTCTTGCAATGCAGCTGCGTGCCAGCACACGCCGGGCCGCTGCCGCTGTTTTGCTTCTGTTGCAATCATAGCATATTCGCCCGCAGAAAACAAGAACTTCGCGATCCTGCTGCAAGTCTCTCCGCACGATATATAAAAAAAGGGAAACCGCCGCCTGCCGGCAGCGGTTTCTCTTTTTGCAAATCTTCCGGCGGGCTTATCAGCCACGCACCAGGGAAACATCACCCAGCACATTGTCATGCCAGATCAGTTTGCCCTGTTCATTCAGGTAGAAGTAGCCGGATTCGTCAGTGCGCTTGTTGGAAACGGTATAGGAAGAGCCGTCTTCCGCATACTGTTCCACCCAGTACTGCCCGTCGTGGTAGTCCAGATGGTCGCGGCCGGTCACATCCGCAGTCATGGTCCAGACTGTCTTTTCCGTGGACATCGCAGACCAGGTGATTTCAACCTTCAACCGTCCCTCTCCGACATTGGTCATCGTCAGGTTGTAACGGTTGTCGTTTTCGCCCTTCCATTTGCCGTCAAAGCCCTGGTTGTTTGCCGGAGTTACGGTGCCGCCCTGGTTCTGGCCGCCTGTCACCGTAATGACTGCAGAGTCGGTGTTGGTGGTGCCGACATTGTTCCGGTAGGCGCAGTAGACCTTCCAGCCGTTCATCTCGGCGGGGATGTTGCTGAGCTTCAGGGTGCCCTGATCTCCGCCGGCAACCTTCAGGCCGGAGAACACGGTGCTGATTTCATTATAGGGGAGGTCGCGGGTTCCGTCGGGGCTCACAAAGTGCCAGACCGCCCAGATGGCGCGCTCGTGCCTGGCGACAAAGGTAGCGGCGCCGCCGGGATTCACGGTTTCACCGGTGGGGCTCTTGGTGACCTTCGGTGCGGCATCGGCGACATTGGCGGTGACCGTAATCGCAGCACGCTCGGTATTGGCGGAACCGTTTTTATTGCTGAAGCGGCAGTAAACCTTCCAGCCGTTGAGCGCCTCGGGCATGTTCTGAAGGGTCAGGTCTTTGGTGTAGCCGTTGACGATCTTCAGGGTCGGGAACTCCGTCGCAGCCTGCTTGTAATCCAGGTCGCGGGAGCCGTCGGGACTTACGAAGTGCCATTCGGCCAGGTCGGCGTTTTCATACTTTGCGATGAACTGGGCGCTGCCGTTCACGGCAACGGTTTCACCGGTCGGGCTCTTGGTCACGCGGGGTAGATTGCTCTGTACGGGCGTGGGCGCAGGAGTCGGAGTCGGGGAAGGGGTGGGCGTCGGTGCGGGGGTCGGGGTCGGCTCCGGAGTTGCTTCCGGCGTGGGGGTCGGGGCCGGAGTCGCCTCGGGAGTCGGGGTGACTATGTTCAGTTCCATGGGCGGAGCCGGCGTAGGGGTCGGGGTCGGTTCCGCGGCAGGCGCCGGGGTCGGTTCGTAGGTCACGTTGCTGGAGGGCCGCAGACTGCACGCACTCAGCAGCAGGAGGGCCAGTGTCAGCACGGTGAGGAGCAGCAGTTTCTTTTTCATATCACATTCCTCATTCTTCTGTTCTTATACTCATTGCGGAGATATCATACATCGGATCGCCCGGTTTGGCAACTAAAGAGTTTCTGAAGAAGGCATTCCCACAGCGTTCAGGCGGGTACCAGAATCAGTTCCTCCCCCGTCTGGGCGTTGTACCAGTGGAGCCTGCCGTTTTCCAGATAAAAGCTGCCGGTTCCGTTCCAGGTTTCGTTGGAGGTTTCATAGGAATTGTCGTTGGAATAGGTCTCGGTCCAGTGGTGGCCGTCGTCGTAAACCAGGACGCCGTCGCTGTAGAACTTCCCGGTCATGTTCCAGCAGTCGCGCAGGCCGGAGGTGTCGCGCCGGATAATGCCGACGTACCAGCTGCTTTCGTCGTGCCAGGTAAAGAGGATGCGGCACAGGCCGCTGCTTTCCTCGGCCCACTCGCCCTCAAAGCCGGCGCGGCGCACCGCCGGCTGCGCGGCGGTGAAGGCCTGGCTCGGATCGCGGACGACCGTAATCTGAGCCATGGCGGTGTCCACATATCCGGCGTCGGTGTTGGAGTAGCGGCAGTAGACCTTCCAGCCGTTCACGGCATAGGGAATGTTCCCGAGCTGGAGATTGCTGTACATGCCGTTTCGGATCTGCATCGTCGGGAAAGCTGCCTGCGCCGCCTCGTAGGTCATGTCGGTGAGGCCGTCGGGGCTGACAAAGTGCCACACGGCATATTCGGCGTTCTCGTATTTCGCCAGGAACAGGCAGGAACCGCCCTCCTCGACCGTTTCGTCGGTAGGGCTTTTGGTCACCCGCGGCAGGGTCGGCGCGGGAGAGGCGTCCGGTGCGACAGGATCGCGGCGCTCTTCGGGATCCAGGGGATCTGACGGCGCAGAGGCCTCTTCGGGGTCCAAAGGATCGGGCAGGGCATCGGCAGGCGCGGGCTGCGCGAGTACCGGCGCGGAGGGGGCGGGAACTTCCGGAATGGGCGTGGGCGCCGGCACCGGTGCAGCAGATTCTTCCGGAGTGGCGGACGCTTCCGGAGGGGCGGACGCTTCCGGAGGGGCGGACGCTTCCGGAGGGGCGGACGCAGGCGCTGCAGCGCCGGGCATGCCGGTACGTTCGGAACCGCACGCCGCCAGCATCAGGGCCGCCAGCATCAGGCCGGTGATCAGAACTGTTTTTCTGCCGCTTATCCTCATATCCCGTTTCTGTCTCCCGTCACGAAATCTGCCTGCAGGTCTGCAGGCATTCTTAGTGCTATCATAGACCGCGGAGCCGGAATATGCAAATGAAATTATTCTGAATTCTTTACTTTTACACTGGAATGCGTTAAAATGTGAAAGATCAACAGCCGCTGAATGGCAGTGCAAATCCGGAGGAAACACGGAATGAAGGCAAAACGCGAACATAATCCCGCGCTGTATGAGGCGATCCTCGCGCTGGAAACACCGGCGGAGTGCATTGACTTTTTTGAGGATCTCTGCACCGTGGGGGAACTCAGTGCCATGGAGCAGCGCTATCAGGTGGCAAAGGGACTGCATCAGGGCAAAATTTATAATGAGATTCTTGCCGAAACAGGTGCTTCCAGTGCCACCATCAGCCGCGTGAACCGCACGCTGCAGTACGGCAACGGCGGCTACGAGCTGGTTTTTTCCCGTCTGGAATCCGCGGACCCTGCGGATGAAAAAACCGCCCCGGGCGAATGAACTGTTACGGGCCGCTTGCCGGCTTTTATGACCGGCTGACTTCCGATGTGGACTACAGCCGCTTTGCCGACCGCTACGAGGCCGCCTTCCGGGAAGACGGCGGGGAGTTTCACCTGCTGCTGGACCTCTGCTGCGGGACCGGAAGCATGAGCCTGGAGCTGTCGCAGCGCGGTTATGAGATTATTGCCGTCGATGCTTCGGAAGAAATGCTGATGCAGGCGCGCGAAAAATGCGCCGGTCTCCCGGTTTCCCCGCTGTTCCTGCATCAGGACGCGGCGGAACTGGACCTGTACGGCACCGTGGACGCCGCTTTCTGCACGCTGGAGGGTGTCAACTATCTGAGCCCGGAGAAACTGCGGAAGCTCCTCTCGCGCCTGTATCTGTTTATCCGGCCGGGCGGGCTGTTCCTGTTTGATCTGCGCAGCCCCGCGTACCTGCAGCAGCTGGACGGAGATACCTTTGTGGATGACGACGACCGTGTGTTCTGCCTGTGGCGTGCGGACTTCGATCGCGAGATCAACGCGCTGGTTTACGGGATGGATCTGTTCTCCCGGCAGCGCAGCGGACTGTGGCGCCGCAGCCGGGAAGAGCACGTGGAGTATGCTCACTCCATTGACTTTCTTGCGGAGCTCTTCGCGTCGAAAGGATTTTCCGATTTCTCCGCGGTTGAGGAAGAGGACCGGCTATTTCTCCAGTGCCGGCGCAGTTCCGACGCTTCCTGAACAAACGGCGCAAAGCCCATACAGAGACAAAAGCCCTGTACAGAAAAACTCTGTACGGGGCTTTTGATTCTTTTCTTCAGCCGAAGACGTGCCTGCAGCTGGCTCCGCAGGGCAGGACCAGGCCGCTCTCCGTCACCGGGAGCCCCAGCTCCCTGCTTTCGGCGTGGCCGCCGAAGCGCCTGGAAAAAATGCTTTCGCTCACATAGCTCAGCACCGTGGGCGAGAGGCCTGTGGTATAGGAGTTGATGAGGAGGAAAAGCGGTTCCTCCGACAGGACGTCGGCGCAGAGCGAGACAAAGGGCCAGAGATTCTGTTCCAGCTTCCAGACTTCGCCGCCCGGCCCGCGGCCGTAGGAGGGCGGGTCCATGATGACGGCGTCGTAACGCTTGCCGCGGCGGATTTCCCGCTCAACGAACCTCTGGCAGTCGTCGACAATCCAGCGTACGGGCGCTTCCCGCACGCCGCTGGCGGCGGCGTTCTCCTTTGCCCAGGCAACCATGCCCTTTGCCGCATCCACGTGGCAGACTTCAGCGCCGGCCTTCAGGCAGGCAACCGTGGCCGCACCGGTATAGGCAAAGAGGTTCAGCACACGGATGGGCCGCCCCGCGGTACGGATCTGCCGCATGGCCCAATCCCAGTTAGCTGCCTGTTCCGGAAAGAGGCCCGTGTGCTTAAAGTTCATCGGCCTGACGCGGAAGGTCAGTTCCCCGTAGGAGATCTCCCAGCTTTCGGGCACGGCGTCCTTCTCCCAGCTGCCCCCGCCGCTCTCGCTGCGGATATAGCGGGCGTTGCGGGTATGCCAGTGTTCATTCCGGCGCGGCGTGTTCCAGATTGCCTGCGGGTCGGGGCGGACCAGATACACGTCGCCCCAGCGTTCGAGCTTCTCGCCCCGCGAACAGTCGAGCAGCTCATAGTCTCTCCAGTGGCCGGCAATCCACATATTCTCTTTGTTCAAAGTGTTTCACCACTCTTTCCGTATCAACGTTTGTTCCGTTTCCGGCATTTCTCCGGCTCCTTGACTACGTGCCGCGCAGATCCCGGATTGCAATGTTCAACGCCGCACCGATATACATTGCCTGACAGCTGAAAAACAGCCACAGCATCAGCAGGATCATCGACGTCAGCGATCCGTAAACCAACGAATAGCGGGCAGATGCGGCAATGAAGATGGAAAAGAGAAAGCTCACCGCCAGCATGGCAAGCGTGCCGAGCAGCGCGCCCGGCCACGTTGAAAACCTGCTTTCCCGCAGGCGTGACACACTGAAGATCCCCCAAAGCACCAGAAACAGCATCCCGCCGAGAAGCAGATACTTGATGGTTTGCCAGCCGGCGTTGACATCGAGAAAAGGCAGTTTTTCATTCAGGATACCAAGTAGATCACGGCTGGTGAACATGACAAGAATCCCGAACCATGTGGTGCCCAGAAATGCGACGGCAAACACCACGCTGACAAGAATTCCCCGGGCTCCGGGAAAGCGGTGTCCGCCCTGCATTCGCCCGAGCGTTGCCTGAATGCTGCGCATTCCGGCGGATGCGGTCGTCAGCAGGAACAAAACCCCGGCGATAAACATGGCCTGGCTGTGGTTGAAGGCAACATAGTTCAGAAACGTCCGGATTGTCTGTACGGTGTCGGCACTCAGCATGTTTTCCGCAAAGTCCAATACTCTTCTTGCACGGGAGTAACTGTTCCCCAAAAGCGTGTACAGGCAGATGATCAGCGGGAAGAAGGTCATCATCATGTAATAGCAAAGGGCCGCCGACGCAAGCGGGATCTGTTTTGCATTATAGTAATACAGGATTCTCCTGATCAGGGCATAGAATCGTTTTAACCGGTAGAAATGATTTTCCATCACATCATCCATGTGCAAACGCTCCTCCGCGGGGGAGGAGCGTTCGTATCATGCAAGTATCAGCCTTTCATCAAAGGCATACCTGAACAACCTTACTTGGTATTAAAGATCTTGAAAATGCTCTCAAAGGGATCTTCGGCAGGTTCCGCGGGTTCGTCTTCCTTTGCCGGCGCCGGCGTGACCGGAGCCGCGTTCGGAACGACGGGCTTCATCCCGGATGCAGGCTGAAAGACCGGCGGAACGGAAGGAGCCTGCGGGGCAGCCGGCGCCGGAGCCGGTGCGGCAGCTTCCGCTGCGGGCGCAGCTGCGGCTTTGGCCGCTTTTTTCGCCGAACCCTGCTCAAACCCGGTTGCAATGACCGTTACGCGGATTTCATCCTGCATGCTCTCGTCGAAGCTGGCGCCGAAGATGATGTTGGCATCGGGGTGGGCCGCTTCCTGAACCAGATCGGCGGCGGCTTCCACATCCTCAAGGCCCATATCCGAAGAACCGGTGATGTTGATGAGAACGCCGCGGGCACCGTCGATGGAGGTCTCCATCAGAGGACTGGCAACGGCGATACGGGCGGCCTCTTCGGCACGGCCCTTGCCGGCCGCACGGCCAACACCCATATGGGCATAGCCGGCATTCTTCATAATGCAGGTGACATCCGCAAAGTCCAGATTAATAAAGCCGGTATTCTTAATGAGGTCCGAAATGCTGGTTACGGCCTGACGAAGAACATCGTCGGCGATTTCAAACGCATTTGCCAGAGTAACCTTCTGGTCGGTCGCGTACTTCAGGCGGTCGTTGGGGATGATCAGAAGGGAGTCAACCTTGCCGAGCAGTTCCTGGATGCCGACATTCGCCTGATCCATCCTGCGTTTGCCTTCAAACTTAAAGGGCTTCGTGACGACACCGACCGTCAGCGCACCGTTTTCACGGGCAATGTCGGCAACCGTCGGGGCCGCGCCGGTACCGGTGCCGCCGCCCATGCCGGCGGTAATGAACACCATGTCGGTGCCTTCCAGAGCAGCGGTAATGGCGTTTCTGCTTTCTTCAGCAGCACGTCTGCCGATCTCGGGGTCGGAGCCTGCGCCCTGGCCGCGGGTGATTTTTTCACCGATCTGGATTTTCTGATCTGCGTTTGAAACGGAAAGCGCCTGCTTGTCGGTATTGACAGCAATAAACTCGACACCCTGGGTGCCGTCCTTCACCATACGGTTTACGACGTTGTTGCCGGCGCCGCCGACACCAACGACTTTTATTGTTACAACATTTTCAGGACCAGTTTCGGCCTTAAAATCCATAACCTGTGCCTCCTGTCTGACTCAACAACGCAAATTGCGCGTAACTTTTTGTCTCTGTGACCCCTATAATATTACATTTTTTCGCTCAGGTCAATAGTTATTTTCATTTTAGGGCAACTTTTTTGTAAACACTTTGTAATATTTAGGGCGTAAAAACACTTTCCTCAACGGAAAGCGGAAAGCTTGCCTCAGTTCGGGCTGAATCTTGCCGTTCTGCCGTCGGAGAGATCGATGACGCCCATATCGCCCGCTTTCAGGGTTTCCAAAACGCCGGAAAGCATGGCAAATTTATCCGAGACCTGGGAATAGCCGCCCATGACAAAGGTAAAGCGGCCGTTGTAGATAATTTCAGGGCTGTTCATATTCTCAAAGTTGATGCGGTCGACCTCCTGAAGGAGGCCGCGCCCCTCCAACTGCAGCAGAATCTCGTTGAGGTATTCCACGGGCGCGTCGTCGCCGCTGGCTGCAGTCAGGCGCTCGCCGATGAAAAGGGTGCCCGGGTCAAAATTTACAATCGGGACCAGCAGATCCGTCTCGCCTTCCGCCGCCTTGCCGAGAATCTTGCAGTTGTGGTCCATGGTCCACTCCTCATCACCGAGGATCAGATAGGCCATGGCAGTGCTTTCCTCCACCGTAATGGTGATTCTGTTCGGCAGCGCGCGCTTCAGTGTTACTTCTTCAATATACGGCAATTTGGAGAACACCCGGCTGATGGCGGCAAAGCGGTCGAAGAAAAAGAGGTTGTCGCCTTCTTCAATGTCGATGGCGCGGATTATTTCTTCATCGGTATAGTGCGTGTTCCCTTCCACGCGAATATCTTCCACACGGAAGAAGAGACTCAGCACAATAATAGCCGCGACAACCACAACGACGAAGATCAGCGGTCTGCTGAAGCCCCTTCTCCGCCTGGCGCGCAGGAATTCTTCCTGTTCCTCATCGGCAAACGCCGAAAGACTGATTCGCTCTCTCCAGGTTTTTGCCATGAAATCCTCCGGATGACTGGATGCCGTATTCTGTCTGTCTATGTGAAAACGGACCGTTTGATGCGGTCCGTTCATTATAACACAGCTTTCCGGGAAGGAAAAGTCAATTTTTCGCGTATTCCAGAACTGCGTCCACGATCCGGTCCAGGGCGTCGGGAACCGAAAGCGCCCTCATGGCTTCGCCCATTGCCCGCAGGCCCTCCGGGTCATGCAGCAGGGAACGGATTTCTTGCAGGAAGCTCTCCTCGTCAAACTCCCCTTCCAGCAGCACTTTCGCCCCGCCGGCACGTTCGACCAGGCGCGCATTCTTCTCCTGATGGTGATTGGTCACATTCGGAGACGGAACAATCAGAGCGGGTTTTCCGATGCGGCTGAGTTCCGACAGGGTCGAAGCCCCTGCCCTGCACAGGACGAGATCCGCCGCATTCAGCACGCGTGCGGAATCAAAAATATACTCCCGCAGTTCCACATTGCACTCCGCAGGATTGACGCCGGACTTGCGAAGCTTTTCGGTTACGTCGCTGTGGTAGTAGCTTCCCGTGGCATGGATCATGCGGAAGTCCCGCTGCCCTTTCATCAGGGGGATCATCTTCACCAGGGTGTTGTTCATATGCCCGGAGCCCAGCGACCCCCACATGGAGACAACCAGGGGCATTCCGGCCGGGATGCCGAGCTCCTCCCGCGCAAGTTCCCTGGTGTACGAACAGAATCTGTCACGAACCGGGGTCCCGGTTACGCGCAGATCCTGAACCGCGGAATAATGCCTGGCGCTTTCTTCGTAACCCAGAAGCACACAGCTGACATGACCGGACAGCATCTTAGTCGTGAGGCCCGGTACGGCATTGCTTTCATGAATCAGCGTCGGGATGCCGAGCTTGGCCGCCTCATGCAGCACCGGATAGCAGACATAGCCGCCGGTTCCAAGCACGGCGTCGGGCCGGAATTCCTTCAGAATCCGGCGCGCCTCATGGCCGGCGTCAATCACATTCTTCAGAGAATTCAGATTGTGGCTGATGTCTTCCAGATGATGCCCGCGGCTCAGATTGGTCACCTTCAGCGGCAGAATGCGGAAGCTTTCGCGCGGAACCAGATCCATTTCCATTTTCCCCTCGGCGCCGAGGAATAGTATTTCGCAGTCCGGCAGCTGTTCCTGCAGCCGCTGGGCAACCGCGACTGCCGGGTTGATGTGGCCTGCAGTCCCGCCGCAGGTGAGAACAAATTTCATTTTACAATCCTCAAAAAAAGACGGTTCCGCCATCCGCGGATTGCCTCGCCGGGCTAAACACCGGTATCCGATGACAAAGAAGATGACGGAACTGCAGATTAAAAGCGGTCAAATACCATTAAGAATGACAGCACCATGCACATCAGCGAAATGCCGGTGTACAGCACGAAGATTTCTTTTTCCTTCCACTTGCGTCCGGTCCAGCCGCCCATCTCCAGATGATGGTGGAACGGCGCCATCTTGAAGACGCGTTTGCCGTGGGTGATCTTGAAATAACTGACCTGAATGATATCCGAAAGCGTCTCTATGATGAACATCACGCACAGGGGGATCAGAATCAGGGGCATATCATAGGCAAAAGCCATCGCCGCAATGGCGCCGCCCAGAAACAGGCTTCCCGTATCGCCCATGAACACCTTGGCCGGGTTGAAGTTGAAAGTCAGAAAGCCAATCAGGCCGCCCACCATCGCAGAGGCAAAGATCGCCAGCTGCAGGTAGTCCTTCCCCCAGGCAAAGGTCACAAGCACGAAAAACAGGAACACCGGGATCGAAGTGCCGGTTGCCAGGCCATCCACGCCGTCGGTAATGTTGACGGCATTGACCGTGCCGACAATGACAAACACCGCAAACACATAGTAAAGCCACGCCGGCATCATCACCGTCCGCCCGGAAAGAGGCAGAAACAGTGAGGTATGCAGGAAGCCCATTTTCTTCATCACCAGCAGGAAAGCCAGCGCCGCAACCAGCTGCAACAGGAACTTTTCGTTGCTGGAAAGGCCGCTGTTCTCTTTCTTCCTGATCTTCTTCCAGTCGTCCAGCAGACCGATGGCCCCGAAAACCATCGCAAACAGGAGAACAAAGATATGCTCAAAATGACCGTGAAGCATCCCCGGAAATCCCAGTGTCAGGCAAACCAGCGCCGCAGCCAGGATGAACATGACACCGCCCATGGTCGGAGTGCCGCTCTTGGATTCATGCCACTTTACTTCGGTTTTGATTTCCTGCCTAGCCTTTTCCTTTACCAGCCAGGGGATATAGGATTTTCCAAATGCCGTTGCAAACAGAAACGCCAGCACAAATGCGCAAAGCAACTGTATTGTCATGGTCTGTTCCCTGCCTTTCTGTGCTGCATCCAGTCGGCTACAATCTCACGCTCATCCATGTGGTGCTTTTCATGCCCGATGATCTGATAATCTTCATGGCCTTTTCCCGCCAGCAGAATCACATCGCCGTCTTCTGCCATGTCGATGGCGCGGTGAATGGCTTCAATGCGGTCGCAGATCCGGATATACGGCGTTTTGCTGCCGGCAATTCCGGGTTCGATCTCGTCCAGGATCGCTTCCGGGTCTTCGGTTCTCGGGTTGTCGCTGGTCAGGATGACAAAATCCGCATTATCCGCCGCTATTTTCGCCATGATCGGCCGTTTCAGCCGGTCCCGGTCGCCGCCGCAGCCGAATACGCAGATCAGCCTCCCGGTCGTGGACGGGCGGAGGCTCTTCAGCACTTTTTCCAGTGCGTCTGGCTTATGGGAGTAATCGGTAAACACATGATAATTGCCGTCGGTCGGAAGCGATTCGAGCCGGCCGCGCACGCCGTGCGCTTTCGCCAGTGCAACGGCACTCTCCTCCGGCGGGATCCCGACCGTCAGGGCGGCAGCCATTACAGCCAGTGCATTTTGAGAAGCGAAAGAACCTGGTACATGCAGCTGAGAAGGAATTCTCCGCCCGGCATACACGGTGTCAAAGATGACCCTGTCCGGCAGCAGACGGGCATTCTCCGAGCGAAGTTCCGCCTGCTCGCTGCTTCCGTAAAACATAACAGGGCAGGCATTGTCGGCCACCATAAAGCGGCCCCAGGCATCGTCCAGATTCACACAGGCGGTATCGCAGTGGTTAAACAAAATACGCTTTGCGGCAGCATAGTTTTCCATGCTGCCGTGCAGATCCAGGTGATCCTGCGAGAGATTGGTATATACCGCCGTGTTGTAGCGGATGCCCGCAACGCGCTTGAGTTCCAGCGCGTGGGAGGACACTTCCATCACCGCGACACGGCAGCCTTCATCCGCCATGCGGCGGAGGAGCTTCTGCAGTTCGTAGCTCTCCGGGGTCGTATGCTCGGAATGAAGCTCGCGGTCCCCAATCTGGATGCCGAGGGTGCCAATCAGGCCGACTTTCATGCCGCGCGTCTCTTCCAGCACATACTTCAGCAGAACGGTGGAACTGGTTTTCCCGCTGGTACCGGTGAAGCCGATCATAAACATCTCTTCGGAAGGATTACCGAAAAAGGCGCAGCTGCACAGTGCCAGGGCAAGGCGGCTGTCTTCCACCTGCACATAGGACACTGCCGACGCAGCCAATGCGTCGGTTATCGTCTCACAGAGGATCACGGAAGCACCGCGTTCCAGAGCTTTCGGAATATACTGATGTCCGTCGGTTTCAAAACCGCGGATGGCCACAAACAGGTCGCCGGGCTCGGTTTTGCGCGAATCATAGCTGATTCCGGTAATCTCGGTTTCCGGATCCGCCGTCATCGCCGCAACCGTCAGCTGACCGATCAGTTCTTTCAGTTTCATACTGCTACACTCTTTCTGCAACGCGCAGCCGGGCACTCCTGGCGCGCGGATTGGCGGCACACTCAGCCGGTGCCGGCAGAATCGGTTTTTTTGTTACGCTTCGCAGGGTCTGTACAAAGCCGCAGGTACAGACCGGAGCTTCCCGCGGGCAGGTACAGCCATGTTCCCGCGCCGCAATCCCTTGCTTGACAATGCGGTCTTCCAGTGAGTGGAAAGAAATGACACAGAGCCTGCCGCCTTTCCGGAGCCAGTCGGGCGCGGTTTGCATCATCTGCTCCACCTCGCTCAGTTCACCGTTGACTTCGATCCGAATCGCCTGGAAGCTGCGCTTTGCCGGATGCTGCTTCTCGCGCAGAGCCGCTGCGGGCATAGCGCTGCGGATTATTTCAACAAGGCGGTCGGTCGTCTCGATGGGGGCAAGAGCTCTTGCCTTTACGATTGCTGCGCTGATGCGGCGGGCATAACGCTCTTCGCCATAGGTAAAAAGAATCCGGCTGAGAGCTTCCTCGTCATAGCCGTTTACTACATCTCTTGCAGTTTTGCTCTGGGAACGGTCCATCCGCATATCCAGCGGGGAATCCATCCGGTAAGAAAAGCCCCTCTCCGCTTCATCCAGCTGCGGAGAAGATACGCCGAGATCAAAAAGCATTCCGTCTACCGCGGGAATACCCAGATGGTCCAGGATTTCCCCCAGGTTTCCGAAAGTACCGTGTACCAGCGTCACTCTGCCGCCGAAGGGCTTCAGGCGTTCGCCGGCACGGACAATTGCGGTTTCATCCCGGTCGATGCCGATCAGCCGGCCGGTCGTCAGTTTTGATGCAATGGCCGCCGAATGCCCGCCCAGCCCGAGGGTACCGTCCAGATAAATCCCTTCCGGGCGGATTTTCAGCCCGTCGATGCATTCCTGAAGCAGCACCGAAACATGTCCGGATTCTCCGGGTTTTCCCTCTCCGGACTCGAAAGACAGATCCGTGATTTCTTTTCCAGACTGCTCTGAATGCCTTGCGCCGCCCATCAGAAATCCAGTTCTTCCATGACTGCGGCAATATTTTCCGGCGTCGTCTCAAGGGCAAAGACCTCGGCCCAGCTATCGCTGTCCCAAAGTTCCGCGTGGTTATTGCAGCCGACGACGGTCACATTCTTTTTCAGGCCGGCCCAGTCCCGCAGATTCTGCGGCAGAAGGATCCTGCCCTGCGCATCCAGTTCACAGCGCACGGCATGAGCAAACAGAGGGCGCATTTTGCGCTGGCGGATATAAGGCAGCGCATTGACCTTTTCCGTCAGGGATTCCCAGCTCTGAGCACTGTAGACGCTGAGGCAGCGATCCATGGACAGCGTTGCATAGAGCACCTGACCCAGCTCATCCCTGAGCCGGGCAGGAATAAAGATCCTCCCCTTGTTGTCAAGTGCATGCTGATACTCGCCCGTCATGTACGCCACCCCTTATGAGCCACTTCGCTCCACTATTCACCACTATGCTCCACCATTATAGGGGACCGCCGCTGAAAAATCAAGGGCTTCTTACAGCTTTTTTCTTCGGTTTTTCCTTTTCGTCATTTTGCGCAAAAAACCGCCCCCGGAGGGGCGGTCAGAATCTGTTTCGATAACAGGGTGCGGGTTTACTGGAGGGTGATAAAGTCGTCTTCCCGGACTTCTTTTTCTCTCTCCCGGCGCGGAACCGCAGGTGCAGAAACCGCGCGCCCGCTGCCGTTGACGCTCTTGACCGAAGTGTGGGCAGACTGAATCGTTTCCAGAGAGTTCCTCAGACTGTCCTCGGCCTGACGCATGATGTCGTCCACATAGTCACCGGCAATCCGGCGCAGCTCGGCGCTCTTTGCCTCCGCCGACGAGATCATCTCAGCGCTTTTCACGCGGGCCTGACGGACGATTTCCTGCTCTTCGAGCATGGTGCGGGCCTTTTCCTCGCTGCTTTTGCGAAGTGCCTCGGCTTCCTTTTTGGCATTGCCGATGAACTCGTCGCGCGCGGCAACCAGCCTCTTGGCTTCCGACAGAGATGCTGGCATCGTCGCCTTGATTTCCGTGATGATATCAAGCGCCTTTTCCCGCTCAATGATGCACTTGTCATTTCCGAGCGGAACGCCCCAGGCTTCCGAGATCATGCTGTAAAGGGTGTCCAGCAGTTCTATGACGTCGCCATTCTCCATCAGTTTTTCCTCCATAACTTGGCTTTTTCTTCGATTTCCGGAATCAGCTCGTCCGGTACGAGGCCGGTCAGATCAGCGCCGTAGGTCGCCATCTCGCGCACTACAGACGAAGAGAGAAAGGTATACTTTTCACTCGCCGTCAGAAACATGGTTTCCAGATCCGGGTTGATCTTTTTGTTGATCAGGTTCATCTGAAACTCATAATCAAAGTCTGATGCGGCACGCAGGCCTTTTACAATGACGGCATTCGGGAACTGACGCGCATATTCCGCAAGCAGAATATCGGATGTTTCAACCCGGACGTTTTTGTAGCGTTCCGTCGCACGTTGAACCATGCTGACCCGTTCCTGGATAGAAAACATGGGTGAAGTCTTTGTGGCATTGAGCATGACGCAGACGACAACCTCGTCAAAAATCTTGGCACTGCGGCGGATGATATTCAAATGTCCGAGCGTAATCGGGTCAAAACTACCGGGACAGATGGCAACGCGGCGATTCTCTGCGTTCATTCGGAACTCCTTGTATAAAACGTCAGCGCCATGGAGCCATAATGCCGCCGGCGCAACAGCCGATACGGCGAAAGAAGATCGGGAAGAACCTCTTTCGCGCGTGATTCGCAGATTATTATACCACCTTCGTTCAGGTTGTCAACGGCATTTATCCGTTCCAGAACCGGTGCGTACAGGCCAGCGTCATAGGGCGGGTCGATGAAAATGATGTCAAATTTTTCCCCGCGGTTCAGATAACTCAGTGCGTCCGTCTGCAGAACCGGCGCCTTCATTCCGCAGCGTTTCAGGTTCTCGCGGATCAGCGAAACGGAGTTTTTGCTCTGATCGGTAAAAACCGCTTCGCGGGCGCCGCGGCTGAGCGCCTCGATTCCCAGCTGGCCTGTTCCGCCAAAGAGATCCAGCACCCGGCGGCCCTCCAGGTCAAACTGCAGGATGTTGAAGAGCGCTTCCTTCACATGGTCGGCAGTCGGACGGACTGCGTCGCCGGGCAGGCTTTTCAGCTGTCTTCCGCCGGCTGTTCCTGAGATGACACGCACGTTTGATCGTCCTTTCGGTGAAGTGTTTCATAAACCGCCCGTGCCGCATTCCGCGGCACCACAGCGGAGAGCGCCTCAAGATCTGCCTCCCGAATCGCCCGGACCGAGTGGAAGTGCTGCAGAAGCGCGTTGCGGCGGCTGGGCCCGATGCCGTCGATTTCATCCAGAAGCGAACGCAGGCCTTCCTTCCGGAGGGAACGCTGGTACCGGATGGCGCTGTTGTGCGTCTCCTCCTGGATATTGCCGATGAGAGAAAACACCGCCTGATTCCCGGAAATGCCGATCTCCCTTCCGTCAGCCGTCACCAGGGCACGGGTTCTGTGCCGGTCGTCCTTGACCATGCCGAAGCACGGTACGGAAAGGCCCAGTTCTGTCAGCGCCCGCACGGCTGTCTGGGTATGGACTTCACCGCCGTCGATGAGCAGCAGGTCCGGAAGCGGAGCAAACTTTTCATCCCCGTCCAGATACCTCTGAAAGCGGCGGGTCACCGCCTGGAACATGCTGGCGTAATCGTCCTGCAGGTCCTGATCGCGCATACGAAATTTGCGGTAGGCATTTTTCAGGGGTTTGCCGTCCTGAAACACCGTCATTGCGGCCACAATGCCCATATTCCCCAGATTGGAGATATCAAATGCCTCGATCCGCCGCGGAATATCGTCCAGTTCCAGCGCCCGCTGCAGCCACTCCAGCGTTTTGCTGCGCCGCTGCTCCTGCGTTGTCCGGCGGAAGATTTCCTCCTGCGCATTCAGCTGGGCACTCTCCACCAGGCGCAGGCGCTCACCGCGCTTCGGTACCTCAAGAGAAACCTTCCGCCCGGCAGATTCGCTGATCAGCTCTTCCAGCGCTTCCAGCCCTTCCACCTCGCAGGGGAGAAGAATCGTCTTTGGCGGGACAGCCCCGGTCACGGTATAGTACTGCCGAACCAGGTTGGCAACGGCTTCGCTGTCGTCTTCGAGGGGCTCCTCAAGCATTTCCACTTCCTTGTCGGCAAGGTCGCCGCCCGAGAAGTGGAGCACGGTAAAGCAGCTTTTTGCACCGCGGCGAAAGCCCACGGCGTCGGTATCGTTAAATACGGTTGCGATGACCCTCTGGCGTGTCTGCAGGCCTTCAATGGCACGGATGCGGTCGCGAAGCTCGGCGGCGCGTTCAAAGCGCAGGTCTTCGGCAGCCTGTTCCATCTCCTGGCGCAAAGACTCGGTCAGTTCTTCGCTTTTGCCCTGCAGGATCAGGACCGCCTGGTCCATTCTTGTCCGGTAATCAACGGGGTCAGAGTCGCGCAGGCACCAGCCGGCGCATTTTTCCATATGATAGTTCAGGCAGGGGCGCTCCCTGCCGATGTCCCGGGGAAAACTCCTGCTGCAGTCCGGGAGCAGCAGCGCCGCAGACACCGCGTTGATGATAGTGCGGCTCTGGCTCCTGCCGCCGAAGGGCCCGTAATAGTCGGCGCCGTCCTTCAGCGCCCGGGAAGCGATTTCCATCCGCGGGTATTCCGCCCTGCGATCTACGCGGATGAAGGGATAGCCCTTGTCGTCCTTGAGCAGAATGTTGTAGTGCGGCTTATGCCGTTTGATCAGCGAGTTTTCCAGAACCAACGCTTCAAATTCGCTGCCGGCAACAATGACCTGAAAGTCAGCCACCTTTTCAACCATGGCCGCAACCTTCGGGAGATGTTCGCCGTGAAAGTAGCTGCTGACCCGGTTTTTCAGTTTTTTCGCTTTGCCGACATAGATCACTGTGCCCTGTGCATCCAGCATCAGGTAGACGCCCGGCAGAAGCGGAAGGCGGTTTGCTTTGTCAAGCAGTGCTTCCATGGCTCTCCTTAAACAAACAGAAGGGGCTGTCTCAGAACAGAAACAGTCCCCTCAGTTCTCTGGTTAAATTCTGCCGAATCCCGGCTCACTCCGAAAAATCAGAGGCAATCAGTGCGGAAAGCGTTTCGATCGCTTCTTCTTCATCCACACCATCGGCAATGATCTTTACTGCCGTGCCTTTGACAATGCCCAGGGAAAGCACGCCCAGAAGACTCTTTGCGTTGACTCTTCTCTCTTCCTTCTCGACCCAGATGCTGCTCTTGAACTCATTGGCTTTCTGAATGAAGAATGTTGCGGGTCTGGCATGCAGGCCGACCTGATTGTCAATAACTACTTCTTTGCTGAACATACTTGCCTCTCCTTGATTCCAGTCAGAATAATCACAAAATCACGCAAAATCCTTGTGCTGTTCGCTACTTTATCAAATTTATGGCCATACGTCAACAGATTTTCATGCTTTCGTTGTTTTGCCTATTTTCGGGACAGGCTGGATCTGAAATTTATTTCAGTTCGACCACGGTTACCCCGGCCTCACCCTCACCGTAAAGGCCCTGCCGCCAGCTTTTCACCAGTTTGTTGGTTTTCAGCATTTTCCGGACTGCATCGCGCAGGGCACCGGTTCCTTTTCCGTGGATGATGGTGACAGTTTTCAGCTTTGCCATGGCTGCGCTGTCAAGGTAACGCTCGGCCGCCAGCACCGCCTCAATCGATTCCATCCCGCGCAGGTCGATCTCCGTCGGGACGTGCATCAGGCGGGATCCGGTTCCCTGGACAGGGGCAGTTTCCTGTTTCAAAGGCTTTGCCTCTTCCAGCAGCAGGAGTTCGTCCTCTTTCGCCGTAACGGTCATGATGCCCGCTTTCAGGCTGACGGTCCCGTCCTTGGAAACGGACAGCACCTGCGCGCGGACGCTCATGGTTTTGATCTGCACGGTATCTCCGGCGCGCAGCGGACGCGCAGATTTCTTTTCTTCCTGCGGCAGCGTTTCTTCGGGGGACCGCAGCCTGGCTTCGTGTTCGTTCAGGCGCCGCCGAAGCTCCGTACGGGCACGGTTGATTTCCTCCGTTTCCTGTTCGTCGTTGATGCGCCGGCGCATCTCGTCCAGTTCGGCATAGACGCAGTCGGCTGTTTCACGCGCCTCGTCGAGAATCCGCTGCGCATCGCGGCGGGCTTTGACTTCGGCCTTCTCCAGGCGTACGGAGAGCTCCGCGCGCAGCATGGAAGCTTTCTTCTCTTCTTCCTCGGCTTTTTTGCGCAGGCGTTCCGCTTCGGTTCGGTCGCGCTCCATGGCGAGGCGGGTCTGCTCCAGCTTCTCGATGGTTGCTTCAAAACTCCGGCTCTCGGTTCCGATGCGTCCTTCCGCATCCCGGATGATGCTTTCCGGCAGGCCCAGCCTGCCGGAGATGGCGAAGGCGTTGGATTTACCGGGAACCCCAACCAGGAGCCGGTAGGTCGGCCGCAGCGTTTCCACATCAAACTCGCACGAAGCGTTCTGAACACCGGGTTCATTGGTGGCGTAGATCTTCAGTTCTGCATAGTGTGTGGTGGCTGCTGTAATCGCCCCGCAGCGGCGGACATACTCGATGATCGAGATGGCCAGAGCCGCACCTTCGGTCGGATCGGTCCCGGCGCCGAGTTCATCGAAGAGCACCAGCGACCGGTCTTCGCACGCATCCAGGATCTGCACGATATTCTTCATATGAGCGGAGAATGTGGACAGGCTCTGCTCAATGCTCTGCTCATCGCCGATATCCGCTAGAATATGGTTGAATACCGGCAGTGCGCTCCCGTCCGCAGCGGGAATGTGAAGTCCGCACTGGTTCATCGCAGCGAGCAGGCCGATAGTCTTCAGCGCCACGGTCTTGCCGCCGGTGTTCGGGCCTGTGATGACCAGGGTGTCAAAATCCTCTCCGAGCGTCAGGTCGATCGGGACCGCCTTTGCCGGATCCAGCAGCGGGTGGCGCGCTCTGCGCAGCACGATCCCGCGTTCCGTACTCCCGGCGGGAACGGCATCCATTTTAAAGGACAGGCGTGCCTTGGCAAAGATCAGATCCAGGCGAACCAGCAGCACACAGTCTTCGGCGAAATCATCAGCATACTCCGCACAGGCTGCGGACAGTTCCCCGAGGATGCGTTCGATCTCCAACTTTTCTCTGGCGGCAAGTTCCCGCAGCTCGTTGTTTGCCTTCACGGCGGCCATTGGCTCGATAAACAGCGTCATGCCGGAGGCGGAGATGTCATGCACAAGCCCGGGCACGGCGGATTTGTGATCGGCACGTACCGGAAGCACATAGCGGTCGGAGCGCATCGTGATAATGGGCTCCTGCAGCGCCTTGGCATAGGACGGTGACGAAAGAATTTTGTTCAGGGCTTCCCTGGCGCGCGCCGAAGCGGCTCTCATTTTCCTGCGGATATCCGCCAGATCCGGGGAAGCACTGTCCGCGACCTCGTCTTCTGCCGGAAGCGCGGTTGTGATCCGCTCCTCCAGGAACTTGTTGGCACGCAGTGCATGAAACAGATTGTCGATGCTGGTTTTTTCGGTCTTGTCCTCGGCGATGTACGCCTTGCAGAGCCTTGCGCAGCGTGCAACGCCTGCGATATCCAGCAGTTCCCTGCCGTTCAGAACACCGCCCAGCCGGGCACGATCCAGAGACGGCCGGATGTCCCGAACACCTGAAAATGAAGGGCTGCCGCGCAATGTCATCAGGCGGGCAGCATCATTCGTCTCCTGCAGACGGCGGCGAACCTCCTCGGCATTGACGGAAGGCTGCAGTGCAAGGGCCGCTTCCCTCCCCATTCCGGATTCCGTCTGGGCCGCCAGCATCTGCAGAATGGCGGGCAGTTCCAAAATGCTGTATGACTTTTCCATGTTATTCCTTCCCCCGTGGGATCTCCTCCGGTCCCTCCGTATCGCGGCTGAGCACACCGCCGATCAGATTCCGGTAATACTGCAGGGATGAGATTTCCCGGCCGGTGCAGTGCAGCAGCCAGTTTTCCGAAACTTTCGCCAGCAGGTCAAGATCTGCATCCTCTAGGCTGAACGAGAGCATTTTCTTCGGCGCGGCATTCAGAATATGCCGCATGGCTGTCAGCGCGGCATCGGAGAGAGGCAGGCTTCGCCGGTCCTTCCGGCACTTCCTGCATACTGTCATTCCGTCGTCCGGAAGAAAAACCGGTTCCTGAATATCCGCTCTGCCGCAGACAGCACAGGAATCGGTTGCCGGGGCATAGCCCTCCAGGCCGGCAAGACGAAGCTCAAACGCAGCCTTGACTTTTTTCAGCCCGCCGATTCCCTCGCTGACGGCATACAGGCTGTTCAGGCCGAGCTGCAGCAGGTCAGGCTCCGGCTGGCCTTCGGAGGCAAAGAGTTCCAGACATTCCGCCAGATAGGTACCGAGCGCAAAACGCTCCAGTTCCGAGCGCAGGCCGGCGAAAGCTTCCCGGGTAACGGCCTCGCGCACGCTGTAGCGTCCGTCCTTCGCAAAGAGGGTCAGTTCCGCATAGGTCAGCTGCTGCGTTGCGGCAGCGATTCTGCTTTTTTTGCTCAGCGCCCCGTGGGCGGCGAGGGTAACCTTGCCGAGGTCTGCCGTCAGTGCGGTCAGAATGCGGTCGGACTCGCGAAAGCGGACCTCGCGCAGAATCAGCGCGTTTTCCGTCAGGTACATCCGTGTTACTCCGTGTAACCGAAGTTTCGCAGCTGGGCAAGAGAATCACGCCAGCTCTCCTTCACCTTGACCCAGGTCTGGAGATTCACGCGGGCATCCAGAAACTCTTCCATATCCTTTCGGGCAAGCTCGCCCACTTTGCGGAGCATTGCGCCCTTCTTTCCAATGATAATGCCCTTGTGGCTGTCCTTCTCACAGAAGATCGTGGCCTCAATGTCGAGCAGGCCGTTGTCACGCTCGGAGAACTTTGTGATCTCGACGGCTGTTCCGTGGGGGATTTCCTTTTCCAGGCACAGCAGCAGCTTCTCGCGGATCAGTTCCGCGCAGATCACCCGTTCCGGCTGGTCGGTAATCATGTCGTCCGGGAAGAGGTGGGGACCTTCTGCGGCATATTTTTCCATTTCCGCCTGCAGATCTTCCAGCCCCTCGCCGGTACGGGCGGAAATGGGGATAATGGCATCAAACGTATGGCGCGCGGAATAAACCGCCATCACCTCGAGCAGGCGCTCTTTTTCCACGGTATCGATTTTGTTGATCACCAGGATGGCGGGCAGATCCTGTTCCTCGATACGGGAGATCAAAGCCTCTTCCTGCGGGCCGATGGATGCGATCGGCTCGACCAGGAGCAGCACGCAATCCACGTCGGCAACGCTCTCACGCACCACATTGACCATATAATCTCCGAGCCGGGTCCGCGGTTTGTGGAATCCCGGCGTGTCAATCAGAACCAGCTGCGTATCGCCGCGGCTCACAATGCCGATAATACGGCTTCGGGTGGTCTGCGGCTTGTTGGAAACAATGGCGATCTTTTCGCCGACGAGCGCGTTTGTCAGGGTCGACTTACCGACATTCGGACGGCCGCATACGGTAATCATCGCCGCTTTTGCTGTGTTCTCTTTCATGGATTTTCTGTCCTTCCTCGGTTCTTTCATCCGTTATTCCGGTTCGCCCAGGATCGCCTTTTCCCGCGCACGCATCCGGCGCTTCTGCTCACCCTCGTCCAGATGGTCGTAACCCAGCAGGTGCAGAATGGAGTGCACCGTAAGATACTGGATCTCGCGGTCAAAGCCGTGCCCGAATTCTTCCCCCTGTTTTTCGCAGGCAGGAATGGAAATCATCATATCGCCGAGCATCAGGACACTGGCATCCGGATCAGCTTCGCACAGTTCCGGGTCAAAAGCACCCGGCGTGAGTTCGTTTAAGGGGAAGGAGAGCACATCGGTGGCACGGTCCACACCGCGAAACTCCCGGTTCACCAGCCGGATTCCTTCCTCATCCGTCAGCATCACGCTGACGAGACAGGGCATCGTGATTCCTTCCGCCAGAAGGGCAGCTTCGGCAGCTTTGCGAACCAGCGCCGCGGCGTTCCGGTGCCCAAGATTGGTTTTTTCCCGGCTGACTTCTATTTCATGCATTTCTCTGCCCTCTGTTCTGGCGGCCGCGGGAATTCTGCGGCCTGTCTCGACCGGTTTCGCCGCGGCTTCTCCCGGAGCGCTGCGCAGTTCTCCCGCTGCGTGCGGCAGAGCCGGCAGCCCGTCCGCTTCGGCCGCTTTCCTTTTCGTCAGACGGAAGGCGTTTCTCATAGTCCTCGTACGCTTCGATGATCTTCTGCACCAGGCGGTGACGCACCACATCGGCGCCAGTCAGGGTGCAGATGGCGATGTCATCGATGCCTTCCAGAACCTTCATGGCCACTTTCAGGCCGCTGACCTTGTCCGAAGGAAGGTCGATCTGAGTGATGTCGCCGGTGATGACCACACGGGAGCCGAACCCAATACGGGTCAGGAACATCTTCATCTGCTCGCGCGAGGTATTCTGCGCCTCGTCCAGGATGATGAAGCTGTCGTCCAGCGTGCGGCCGCGCATATAGGCAAGCGGCGCAACCTCGATGTTGCCGCGCTCCAGATATTTCTGGTAGGTGTCGGGTCCCAGCATGTCGAACAAGGCGTCATACAGCGGGCGCAGGTACGGGTCTACCTTGCTCTGCAGGTCTCCGGGCAGAAAGCCCAGGCGTTCGCCGGCTTCCACGGCAGGGCGCGTCAGGATAATGCGGTTCACCTTTTCCGCGCGAAACGCTGCCACCGCAGCCGCCACCGCCAGATAGGTCTTGCCGGTACCCGCCGGGCCGATGCCCAGGGTTACGGTGTTGTTCGCAATCGCTTCGCAGTATTCGCGCTGCCCGAGCGTCTTGGGCTTAATAGGTTTTCCTTTTGCGGTAATGCAGATCACATCGCCTGCAAGCTTGGAAATCTCGCTCTCCTGGCCATTGCGCACGAGTTTGAGGATATAGCGGACGTTCTGTGCATCGATAGCCTCGCCGCGGGCTGCCAGGGCCAGCAGACCGTTGATGGCCTTTTCCGCCAGCATGACGCCTTCTTCCTCGCCGGTGATGTGAATCAGGTTGTCACGATCCAGAATTTTCACGTTCAGATCGGATTCAATCAGGCGGAGGTTCTGGTCAAAGGAACCGAACACGCTGATCACGTGCTCCATCCGTTCGACTTCTACAGTTCTGTCAATCATAGTACAACAATCCTTACCATGCGATTCAAAATGCGAACACTATCCCCACCACGGCCGAAGCGGCGATAAAGACCACCGGGTGAAGCTTTTTGAGCGGTTTGATGCGGCGCGTCAGCACCAGGAGCACTGCCCCCAGCAGCACGGCCTTCCAGTTCAGAAGCCCTGCTATTCCTGCGCCGGCAGAGTCGGAATTCAGGAAAGTCAGCTTTGCCACCATCAGCCCTGCCGCGGCAATCAGTGCGATGGAACAGGGACGCAGCCCGTAAAACACCGCGTCCACGGTTTGATTGCTGCGAAACTGCTTCAGCACACGGGCAATCAGCAGAATGATGATGATGGATGGGCAAATGAGCCCCAGGGTCGCGACCACCGCGCCGGGTACTCCTGCGGTCTCAAAGCCGACATATGTCGCCATGTTGACGCCGATCGGGCCGGGCGTAGATTCTGAAACCGCAATCATATCGGCAAGCTTCTGCTGGGTAAACCACCCTGTCCGTATCCCGATATCCCGGAGGAACGGAAGCGTTGCCATACCGCCCCCGACGGCAAAAAGGCCGGTTTTGAAAAACTCCCAAAACAGTCTGAGCAGAATCATTTCACTTTCCCCTCAGACCCAGTCGTGTCAGGGCAATTCCCGCCGCCCCGCAGAACAGCACAAATACCACCGGCGAGATGTTAAAGAACATGGATAGCCCAAGTACCAGTATAAAGATCACCAGCGCCGGTCTGTCTTTTACGGCGCTCTTCCAGAGCTTCAGAACCGCGTTGAAGATCAGGACACAGACGCAGACGCGGATCGCCGAAAAGGCGCTTTTCACTGCAGGAATGTCGGCAAAATTCGTGAGGATACCGGCGATCAGGGTGATAATCACAAGAGACGGGAAGACGACGCCAAGGGTCGCCGCAACGCCGCCGAGGTTTCCCGCAACCTTATAACCGATAAAAGTCGCGGTATTGACGGCAATTACGCCGGGGGTACACTGACCCACGGCGTAATAGTCCATCAGTTCCTCACTGCTTGCCCATCCCTGTCTGTCGACGATTTCGCGTTCCAGGATCGGAATCATCGCATAACCGCCTCCGAAGGTCAGTACGCCGACCCTCGCAAAACTGAGAAACAGGGACAGAAGCTTCATTTTCCGAGTTTCTCCGCAAACTGCACGCAGCGCTCAATTTTCCCGTCGCAGGCTTCCCTGTTCTCGCCGCGAACCAGAATATACACTTTGATTTTCGGTTCGGTGCCGGAGGGACGCACGATGAAGATACTACCGTCGGCGAGCTCAAAGAACAGCACGTTGGAGCCGAAATAAGGCGTTTTGTCAACCTTGCCCAGGCCCATCACATTGATGGTGCCGTCCAGATAGTCGCGCAGGCGGATCACTTCTTCCCCGCCGATATTCTGGGGAGGATTCTCACGCAGATCCTTCATCAGGGCACGCATCTTCTCCAGACCGTCAACGCCCGGCATCACCAGGTTCAGCGTCTTCTCCATATACCAGCCGTACTTTTCATACAGGGCATTCAGAGCATCCAGCAGGGTCATTCCCTTGGCGTGGTACCAGGCCGCCATTTCGGCAATCAGCATTGAGATGGTGACGGCGTCCTTGTCGCGCACATAGTCGCCGACCATGTAGCCGTAGCTTTCTTCAAACGCGAAGATGTACTGGTAACTGTTTGCCGCTTCCCAGGTTGCAACGCGCTCAGCCATGAACTTGAAACCGGTAAAGGTATCTTCAAAATGAACGCCGTTCTTTTCCGCAACGGTACGCGCCATGGGGGTCGAAACCAGGCTGCACATCGTGCCCGGAGAGGGCGGCATACTGCCGGCCGTCTTGCGGGCCTGGATGATGTAGTCCAGCAGGAGAACGCCCATCTGGTTGCCGGTAATGGTGACATACTCGCCGTCAGCGTTGCGAACCATGGTACCCACGCGGTCCGAGTCGGGGTCGGTTCCGATAATCAGGTCGCTGTCGACTTTCTTTGCCAGCGCCACGGCCAGATAGAAGCCTTCGGGATTCTCGGGGTTCGGGCTGACCACAGTGGGGAAGTTCCCATCAATTACCATTTGTTCCGGCACCGGGAAAACGTGCTTCATACCCAGACGCTTCAGGGCTTCCGGCACCAGCTTGTATCCGCAGCCGTGGAAGGGGGTGTAGACGATCCGGAACTCATCGGCAACGGCTGCGACCGCACCGGGGTTGATCGCCTGCTTCATCACTTCACCGAGGAAGGCCTCGTCGGTTTCTTCGCCGATAACTGCGATGGCGCCGTTCTTTACGGCTTCTTTGTAGTCACATGTCTTATAGCAGGTGAAGAGGTCGGTCTCGGCCATGCGCTGGGCAATGTGATCGGCATGCTGAGGCGGCAGCTGTGCGCCGTCTGACCAGTAGACCTTGTAGCCGTTATATTCTTTCGGATTGTGGCTGGCGGTCACATTCAGGCCGGCAGTCGCCCCGTAATAACGGACGGCAAAACTGAGTTCGGGAGTAGGCCGAAGCTCGTCAAAGATCCTGACATAAATGCCGTTCGCCGCCATGACCGCAGCTGCCTCTTCGGCAAACTGACGCCCGTTCAGGCGGCAGTCGTGCGCAATGACGATTCCCTTCTTCATTGCCGCTTCGCCTTCTGCACAGATGACATCGGCGAATGCCTGGGTCGCATGACGGATAATATGGATGTTCATGTTGTGCAGACCGGTCTTCATAGTGCCGCGGAGACCGGCAGTGCCGAATTCTAGCGGAGCGAAGAAGCGCTCGCGAATCTCTTTTTCATCCTCACGGATGGCATTGAGTTCACCCCACTCCTCTTCGCTGAGGGCGGGGCTGTCCAGCCAACGCTGATACTCTTCCATATAGTTGCGCATGTTAGCCTCCTCAAGTCTTCTCTTTTTATTTGTGGTATTTTGTCCCTTCCCGGATCTGGAAGCCCCGGTACAGCTGCTCCAGCAGCATCACACGGGCAAGGTGATGGGGAAAGGTCATTTTCGACATACTCAGACGCAGGTCAGCCTTTCGCTTCAGGCCGGCATCCAGACCGTAAGATCCGCCGATCACAAAGCAGATCCGAGGTTGGGCGTCCATCTCCGACCCGGTCAGGAATTCGGAAAGATCTTCGCTGCTGTACGCTTCTCCCTCGACACACAGGCAGACAAGCTTTGAATCCTTCAGCAGGTTTTTTTCAATTTCAGACGCTTCTTTTCGCAGGGCAGCATCAATTTCAGCCTGTGAAGGCTTCGCGCTCAGGCGTTCTTCCTGCAGTTCCACCGGTTCCAGCCGGCAGAAGGCACTCAGGCGCTTCTGGTACTCTGCAACGGCCTCGGTATAAAAACGCTCCTTGAGCTTGCCGACGCAGATGAGCCGGATTCTCAGCATCCTTCAGGATTCAGGACACAGAATACAGGCCGATGCGCTCGGGATCGTCATCGTCATACCGGACCGTGATGTCCGCGCCCAGAGCGTTCAGCTTTTCCACAAAGCGCTCATAACCGCGTTCGATGTAATGCACGTCGTCAATCACCGTCGTTCCGTCGGCAATCATGCCGGCAATGACCATTGCCGCACCTGCACGCAGATCGCAGGCGTGCACCGGTGCGCCGCTCAGCCTGCGTCCGCCATCGATCACACAGACCCTTCCGTCCACCTGAATCTCCGCGCCCATCTTGCGGAGTTCATTGACATACTTGAAGCGGTTATCGTAGATCCCTTCAGTGATGACGGAGGTCCCATTCGCCTGGCACAGCAGTACTCCGAACTGAGGCTGCATGTCGGTCGGGAAGCCGGGATAAGGCATGGTCTTCAGGTTGATGCGGCGCAGCTTCTCCGCCCCCCTGACCAGAATAGCTTCTTCATACTCTTCGATAAAGGTCCCTGTCTCACGCAGCTTTGCGCTGATGCCCTCCAAATGCTTCGGGATGATATTCGTAATCAGAACCTCGCCGCCGGTGGCAGCCGCAGCGACCATGTAGGTTCCCGCCTCAATCTGATCCGGGATAATGGAATAACTGCCGCCATGGAGCTCATCCACGCCGTTGATCCTGATGCTGTCGGTACCTGCCCCGCGGACGTCGGCGCCCATTGAGTTCAAAAAGTTTGCAAGATCGACAATGTGGGGCTCTCGCGCAGCGTTTTCAATCACTGTTCTGCCCTCGGCAAGCACGGCTGCAATCATGATATTCATCGTGGCGCCGACAGAAACCTTGTCCAGGTAGATGCGGGAACCGTGCAGCCTGCCGTCAAGCGCATCGGCATATACAAAACCGCCCTCGACATTGACATCGGCACCTAGGGCACGCATGCCCTTGATGTGCTGGTCGATGGGGCGAACGCCGAAATTGCAGCCGCCGGGCATTGTTGTCTTGGCGCTGCCGAAGCGGCCCAGCATGGAACCGATCAGGTAATAGGAAGCACGGATTTTGCGCATCAGCTCAAAGGGAGCATCCTGGCAGCGCGCATTCGAACAGTCGATTTCGATGGTATTTTTATTGATATAACTGACTCTGGCGCCCAGTTCGACCAGGATGGTCAACAGGGTGTCGGTATCGCTGATCTGAGGAATATTTTCAATGCGGCAGACGCCTTTTACCAAGAGCGCTGCGGGAATGATGGCAACCGCAGCGTTTTTGGCGCCGCTGATTTCCACCTCACCACGCAGAGTCGTACCGCCGTGTATGATATACTGATCCATGGAACACCTTCCCATACTCGCTTGTGCAACACAGCACTAAATGGAAATATTACCATATAAGTGAGTTCTTGGCAAGCTATTTCCGCTTTCCGCCCATTTGCAGTTCAGTTTTCTCCCCGCTTTAGGCTAAACAAAGCGTATAAAGATACTTATATAGTATATCATATTCCTTTGTATATTTCCACAAAAAACTTCATGCAAGCGCACGGGATTCTGCTTTTATTCTTGGAAATGCCGCATTTTTCATGCAAAAAAGTTGTGAAGCACTATCATTTGTTGACATTTCAGCTTCAGATCTGCCCTCCTGCGGAACAATCCTGCAAGACATTTCCTTTCTGCTGTTGTGTTGACAGTGTGGTGCAAATGGAGTATACTTCAAATGTTAAAAGATTGTTACAGGATTCTCCGGTTTCGGGTGTTACCGGGCCGCTGAAATAATAGAAAGATGGAGGAAATATCATGAAAAAGTATCTTGCATTGCTTCTGGCTCTCTGCATGATTGTTGCCCTGGCTGCCTGCGGCCAGTCCGCAGCGCCTGCTCAGGTCGAAGCCGCACCTGCGGAAGCCGATGCAGAACCCACGGAAGAAGAAGTGGATTACTCCGGGTATACCATCCGGATTTATTCCAACTCAAATTCCACCGAGCGCACCACCTGGCTTATCCAGGAAGCCAAGGAAGCCGGCTTTACCATCAGCATTGACGACAACAGCGTCATCTCCGGTGATACTGCCGCCGTTCAGGCCGCCAATGAGAACAAAGACGGTGACCTGATCTTCGGTCTGAATGAGACCCGCTGGGGCCAGCTTATCAACGGTGAATATGAAAATCTGCGCATTATCGACTGGACTCCTTCCTGGGCCGGTGACGTCGGCGAGTTTGTCTATACCGGCAAGGCCTACGGCATTGTCATTCAGAACGTCCTGATGCTCTACCGTAACGATGAGTTTGGCACTAACGGTGAAGAACTGCACTTTGACCATTGGGCCGATGTCATCAACAGCGGTTATACCTGGTACCGTCAGAACAAAATCGGCGGCACCACCAACGCCAACATCAACTCTGCTATGCTGTATGCCTTTACTGATCCGACCTCTCCTGCCGGCGGCATTTCCATCGATGGCTGGAAGGCCCTTTGGAAATTCTGCGCAGACGGCAAGTCCGGCGGCGATGACTACAAGTACGGCTTTGACCCGCTGAACAAGGGTGATGTCGCTGTCTCCGAATTCTATTCCTCTGCCCTCTACGGCAAGATTGACGCTGCAGCTGACGGATCCGAGCATCCTCTGGTTGGTGCTCTTGAGCCGGAGAACTGGGCTCTGGTTGACATTGCCGACGGTACCTACTACATTGCCGAGTACATTGGCATCCTTGACAAAGCCGGCCGCACCGAGGAAGAGACTGCTGCTGTCAAGGCCTTTGCTGACTGGTTCGGTTCTGCCGAGGTACAGGCTGACTGGGCAGAAGAGTTCGACAGCTTCCCCTGCAACACCGAAGCTGCTGCTCTGGTTTACGGCAATGACATCCCCTCGATCTACCAGATCCCGAACTTCGCGCTGAACACCGTGGAAGGCACTGACATGACCTATGCCGCTTATGTCGCCGCCCACAGTGCCGAATGGACCAACATCATGACCAACCTGGGCTTCTACTGGGCTGATGCCTCCGACGCAAAGCCCGAGCCTGATTGGGACAGTCTCGACTGGGCGACTCTGACCCAGAAAGCCGAGTAAACAAGTGTTAATTCTCATCAATGGCGAGTTGGAACCTCCAACTCGCCATTGTGCATCCGCTCTGCAGCGGCGTATGATTTAATACGTAACCCCACTGAAAAGTCACAAGGAGTTCCGCCATGATTCAGCTTAATGACATCGTCGTCAAATTCGGCGATTTTACTGCCCTTCACAACATCAACGTGCATGTGAAAGAGGGAGAGTTTTTCACCTTCCTCGGCCCATCCGGCTGCGGTAAAACCACCACGCTGCGTACCGTCACCGGCTTTATTGAACCGGTTTCCGGCTCCGTCGTCGTTAAGGGCAGGGACATCACCCATGTTCCCATTGAGGACCGCAATATTGGCATTGTCTTCCAGAGCTATGCGCTTTTCCCCACTATGACCGTATATGACAACATTGCCTTCGGTCTGAAGATCAAGAAGTTCAAGAAGAATGAGATTGACAGAAAAGTCCGCGAGATTGCAAGAAAGGTGGATCTTTCGGATGAGCAATTGATGAAAGCAGTATCTCAGCTTTCTGGCGGCCAGCAGCAGCGTGTGGCCATCGCCCGTGCCCTGGTTACCGGGCCCGCCATCATCTGCATGGATGAACCTCTTTCCAACCTCGACGCCAAGCTCCGCGTCCAGCTTCGCAACGAACTGAAGCAGATGCAGAAGGACTTCGGCATCACCACCATCTACGTCACGCACGACCAGGAAGAAGCCCTGACGCTTTCCGACCGGATTGCGGTCTTCAACAAGGGCTACATTGAACAGATCGGTACGCCGAACGAGGTCTACAACTTCTCTAAGACTGAGTTCGTGTGCAACTTCATCGGCGATATCAACCGTCTTTCGGACGAGGTGGTGCAGAAAGCAGCTGATGTCGGCGCCACTCTGAAGGTCAGCGACCACAACTACATCCGACTGGAGCGCCTGCACGTCAACACGGATGCATCGGAAGGCCAGGTCTCGCTGCCGGGCATTGTCACCAGCCGCGAATACTACGGACTGTACATCAAGTACTACATCGACCTGGGTTATCAGACTGTCAAGGTCATTGAGAAGAACGACGGCGTTCGAATCTATGAAGAAGGCCAGGAGGTCAACGTAGTTTTCGACCCGCGCGACGTAATGGCATATCCCCCTGAGGATGAAACCGAGGTGGCCAAATGAGTCTCAACCAGGAACGGAAGCTCCAGCCCGAGCTGATTCTGAGGATTTTCGGGGTTGCCTTCTTTGCCTACCTTTTCTTCGGCTTCATGCTTCTCCCCTGTCTGAACACCTTAACCAGCATCTTCAACACCAAGAACGCCGCAGGAGAACGTGATGCTTTCGCGGTCATCCGCTTCTTCCTGGCGGGCAGCATGGGCAAATACGTCTGGAACTCTCTGAAGCTGGCAGTCCTGCTTGTGATCACGGTCAACGTGGTCGGCATCTCAATTGTCCTGCTGACCGAGTATTTTGACATCAAGGGTGCAAAGATTCTCCGAATGGGCTATATGACCACCATGATTTATAGCGGTGTCGCGCTTGTCACAGGTTATATGTTTCTCTACGCCAGCGACGGCATCCTGACCACCGCACTGAAGAACTCCTTCCCGAATGTAAACCCGACGTGGTTCTCCGGTTTCAACGCGGTACTGTTCACCATGACCTTTGCCTGCACTTCAAACCACATGCTGTTTCTGCGCAACGCCATCCGCGGCCTTGATTACAACACAGTGGAAGCTGCCCGCAACATGGGTGCCAAGCCATTCAAGGTGCTGTGGAAGGTGGTTTTCCCCACGCTGATCCCGACGATGTTCTCTCTCACCGTTATGACCTTTATTACCGGTCTTTGTGCCATGTCGGCCCCGACCCTGCTGGGCTACGACTCCATCAACCCCGAGATCGTCCGTCTGGCCGGTTCTTCGTCTGCTGACGAAGCCTTCCCGCAGGCGCGTGCTGCTCTTCTCAGCATTATTCTGGCGATGTTCACCATCGTCCTGCTGACGGTGCTGTCTGCCTACGAGCGCAAGGGTCACTATCTGTCGGTTTCCAAAACGAAGGCTAAGCTGCAAAAGCAGAAAATCACAAATCCGGTCTGGAACGTGCTGGCGCACATCTACGCCTATGTTCTGTTTATCATCTACATGACACCGGTGGTCATGATCATCATCTTCTCCTTCCAGACTTACAGCGCCATCCGCCTGAAAAAACTGGATCTGTCGCATTGGACTCTCGTCAACTACTTCGGTCAGGAGGATTACCAGTACCTGACCAGCCGCGGCAAATACAAAACCCGTGTGGGATCGATATCGGGCGTATTTGCAAACGAGGCCACCTTGGGCGGCATCAAGCTCAGCTTCATCCTTTCCGCACTTGCTGCTGCGCTGGCCTGTGTTGTGGTGGTGGTAGCCTGCAACTACATTTTCAAGAAGCGCAACAAAAAGACCGGCATTGTCCTGGAATATGCGCTGTTGTTTCCCTGGCTGCTGCCCACCATCCTGATCTGCTACTCCTATCGGACCTACTTCAACAGCAATGATGTTTGGTATGTCGGGAACCAGAATCTCTACTACGCGCAAAATGTCCGATTCCTGATTGTAATGGCATATATGGTGACAAAGCTTCCCTTCTCGCTGCGTATGATCAAAGCATCGTTCTATTCGATTGACGAGGAACTGGAGGACGCTGCGCGGAATCTCGGCGCCGGAGGGCTGAGGACTTTCCTGAAGGTAAAACTCCCTATCATCCTCCCGAGCGTTCTGGCCGTCTTCGCGTTGAACTTCAATGCTCTCTTCACCGAGTACGATATGTCCGCTACGTTTGCCAGCACCTACGGCACCAGCTATGCCATGGTTATTCAGGCCATGTGCGCCGATGAGGGTCTGTACGGCTACAATGTGAATGCTTCGGGCCGCCGCTGTGCCTCGACTGTATTCATCATGATTGTTTCGGGTATCATCCTGTACCTGGTATACGGTGTCGGCGCACGCGATCTGGGCGAGCGTCTCGAGGCACGCGACCGCCGCCGCAAACGGCGTGAGAAGATCGCATCGGTCTTTGGCGGCAAAAAGAACGCCGTAAAATCCGCATGACAAAAAACATCATTTTCGATATGGGCGGCGTCCTGATCTACTGGGACCCCAAAAAGATTGTCGCCTCATGCGGGCTGGACAAGGCAGACAGTGCCATGCTGCTGCGTGAAGTTTTCTACGGCTTCGAATGGGCAGCCATGGACCACGGCCTGATGACCCAGCCGGAAGGCTACGCGCGCATCTGCCGCCGTCTGCCCGAGCGTCTGCATACAGCCGCTTCTTTCTGTGTGTTCGACTGGTGGAAGCCGCCGCTGGACCCGGTAAACGGGATGGCAGACCTTGTGCGGGAACTCAAGGCCTTGGAATACGGTATTTACCTGCTTTCCAACGCCACTTCTCCGCTGCATGAGTACTTTCACCGCATCCCGGGGTCCGAGTGCTTTGACGGGAAACTCGTCTCTGCCGATGTGAAGTTGCTGAAACCGCAGCATGAGATTTACGAAGCGTTGTTTGATACCTTCTCTCTGCGGCCGGAAGAAAGCTTTTTCATTGACGACAGCCCGCTGAACCTTGACGGGGCTTATGCGGTGGGGCTGCCCGGCACAGTCTTTTTCAATAATATGTCACGTCTGCGTGCCGAACTGCGCGAAGCCGGTATTCCGGTGAAGTCACGATCCTGATCCCATGATAACTTCTCTTTCCAACAAAACACCGTCGGATGGTTTCTCCTCCGACGGTTACATTACCGACCAGGACTGCTTTTCCACCGTCCGGTACCGCACCATGTCTGCCAGCAACAACGGCTGCGGGTTTATTGCGGCCTACAATGTCCGTCATGCTCTCGGTCATACAGTAAACTGGGACGAGGTCCGTGCGGAACTGGACACAATGCATACGCTGCGGATCCCGGGGCCGACTCTGATGCGCGTGATGCGGGATTATCTGAACAAGTATGTTCCCGGTTGGATCGAAACAGTCGGGCGGGAAGGGGCAATTGCCGCCGCCGCAAAAAGCCGGGCCGGCATGTTCCGCTACCAAGAAGGGTATACTCCCCATTTTGTCAGCTTTGTGAGGCAGGGTGACGGCAGATTTCGCTTTTTTAATGTGGACGACGGTCTGGAAGACTTCACCGCGACCATGGAACAGTTTGGCCGGGGGCACTTACTCCGCGGCACGGTGATTGCAATGACTGTTCCGTACACATCTGCCGAACCGTAGAAAAATGATTCAGCTGAGGGCGCGGAGCCAAGCGACCACATTCCCGTTTAATTACGCATTTTATGCAGAAACACAGAGGCAAAGCGGATAACCGCTCTGCCTCTGTGTTCTTTTACAGTTTTATTGAACTGGTTTTATTTTTTGCGTTTTTTGAGCAGGTAATATGCGATGCCTGCCACGCCGACTGCCGAGATGACGCCAACAGTTACCCACAGGGCAACATTGCTGTCATCACCTGTTTTGGGACTGGAACTAACCCAGAAGAACCCTCTCGCAGTCCCAAGATCTGTTTTTATTGATATTGCGTATTTCCCTACCGGCAACTGGCGGATATATGCGCGGTCCAGTTCGACAACCGTGCTTGTTCCGTTTTTCGGTGAAAAGACCTTATACTGCTCTGAGTTTAGTGTTTTTCCGTCAACCTTTACTCCCACTGAGCCTTTTACATAGCGGTAATAAGTGTTAACCGTCATAGGGAAATAGCTGCCGTAATGAGCTGTTTTTCCATTCCCTCTCACAATCTCCGCAGTGAAATCCAGATCTATCACGTCCACGGTAAAACTGTGATCTGCTTCCCAGCAATACGGGCATATTCCCTTTCCTTCAAGAGCATCCTTTTTGTCATGAGGATAATCATGTGTCCATTTGGCATATAGCGTGGTATCAGCAGTGATAGCATCTGTGCCTGCTTTGAACGGCGTTTTGTAATCCTTATCTTTATACCAACCTTTGAACACATGATGCTTTGCAGAGTCCTCCGGCTCCGGCATGTCGCTTGCAGCAATTGTGTCGCCATCCTGAGCCTTTTTATCTGCCGGTTTTGTAACAGTGGAAATCGGAAGGACTGTGTCAAAGCTTACCTTGAATTCTTTTACAAATTCGGCTGTCACTGTCACATCGGCGGCTGGCATCGTAAACTGGTTATTTGTTACAGTAATGCTGGTACCACCACTGTCTTTAACTGTGAGGGAGGCATTCTTCAGAACATATCCATCGGAAGGTTTAATCGTTAGTCTAACAGTTTCTCCGGCGACGGGTGTGCTCTTGTCTACTGTAATCGTTCCATTCGAGATACTGCCAATTTTTACGTTATAAGTTGTTGGCTCCTCTTCAACAACGAGTTCGGCTTCTACAGTCTCATCGCCAATCTTGATTGTGACCTTATATTTTCCCGGATCTAGCTTCTTTAATGCATCACCATTAATGGTAAACACCGTGCTACCTCGGGAAACATCGATGTATTCTTTGGATATCGTTTCTCCGCCGATGGTAATACTCCAATTCCGGGCCATAGTTGTGTCAAAATCCGCATCAACCCGAATCACCAGTTCTTCCCCCGAAGTGATATTCAGATCCGAATCCTTAAGCGTCGGGCCTTTATAATCAGGATCTTCCGCTCTGCAAACCTGGCAGACACCCCCGTCGAATTTGTGCTCGGTTTTATTAATAACCGTATCTGCCAGTTGAATCTCTTTTGTGCCTTCTGCATCAGAGAACAGCTTCCCACAATTCTCGCGCTTACAGCCCCAGTATTGAATATTCCCCTCTTCCGAACAGGTCGCTGCTTTTGCTTCCGTTTTCTCTAGCTGATGGCCGTGTGGAATAACCGTATCTGCCTGCTGTATTGCGGTGGTTGCCGCAGCATCTGAGAAAACTTTTTTGCATTCGCTACAGGTCCAGAATTGAATGTTCCCGTCTTCTGTACAGGTTGCTGCTTTTGCTTCCGTTTCTTCCATCTGATGGGACAAAGCGGGAATCGTAATTGCTACTGCGTTCGTTTCAGCCTGTCCGTCCGCATCGGAGAAGAGTCTGCTACAGACGTCGCATTTCCAGTATTCTGTATTGCCAGCTTCCTCACAGGATGCCTCTTTTGCATTGACCTTAGTTAGCGGATGGGAAACAGTCGTATTATAAACAACAACTTCAGCGGGATCAATCGGAATGCTGCCATCCTCATCTTCAAAAAATGCGCCGCATCCATCACGCAAACACACCCAGTACTCAGCATTTCCATTCTCAGCACAGGTCGGTTCCTTTGCATCAACTTTAACCAGACTATGACCGAGTGCCTGAAGCACAGTACTTCCAGTAATCTCCTCTGTAGCGGTTTCATCTGCAAAAAGCTTCCCGCACACGCTGCAGCTGTAATACTCAATATTGCCCTCTGCCGTGCATGTGGGAGCAACAGCTTCAACATGCGTCAAACTATGGCCTTTGGGGATTACAATGTTGGATAGATTAACAGAGTATTCCGCCTGCTCATTCCAGTAAAGATTCCCGCATCGGTCACAGCTGTAATACGTATAGTTGCCATCTGTCGTGCATGTCTGTTCAACATATGGATGTATCGTAAGCTGGTGTCCGAGCTTCTTTTGATACTCCGTTACATCATCGCCGCAGATTGCACACTTAAACTTGACCTGTCCTTTTTCTGTACATGTTGCAGGGATTATCTTGATCAGCTTTCCATCCGCCGGCTTTATATGTTTCGGTAAAAGCTGAGTACTCTCAGCAGAGATTTCTTCATCGCCATATGCGTCAGAAAACAGCTTTCCGCAATCGCTGCATTTGTAATAATCAGTATGACCACCTTTACAGTCCGGTTCTACTTTTGAAACATACATTATGTTTTCGTGAATACACTGCTGTTCGCCTTCGTCTCCTTCATCGTTTTCGATGACGATGTCAGCATCCTCTGCGAAGGCAGCAATCGGCAGCATGGACACACACATCAACAGGCACAGCAGGACTGCAAAAAATCGTTTCATTATTCTATCAGCCTTCCTTTCGTACGGCATGTTATTCAACAGCTTTATTTGATTGTACTATAGCACAGGCAACGCTGAAAAACCACTTAGGAATTCTTAAATTCACTCGATTTGTTTCAAAAGCAGCAGTTTTTATGCCATTTTAGTTTCAGTTTGGTTAACGAATTATCTCATTTTGGTTTCTGCGATTAATCTTACGAATTTCGAAGCCGCGTTATCATCAGAAAAGCCAACTTGTTTTTCCCAAGGAAAGAGGATATACTCTATTCCACATATCGAGTTTAACCGGAGAATTAGTATATGAACATTATCGAAACACTGTTTTCAGGTCGGCCTGCGGATACCCGTTCACCGCGGGAAGAACGGTGCTATGATCTGCTGGACTCTCTCGGAGTGGAATACTACCGGGTTGACCATGAACATGCGGATACCATCCAGGACTGTGAACTTGTGGAGAACCTTCTCGGCGCAAAAATCTGCAAGAACCTTTTTCTCACCAACCGGCAGCAGACGGACTTTTATCTGCTGATTTTACCCGGAGAGAAGCCGTTTAAAACAAAGCTGCTGTCGAAGCAGATCAATACAGCCCGCCTGAGCTTCGGCACACCGGAGCAGATGGAGAAGTATCTGGATACCCTGCCGGGTTCCGCCAGTGTGCTGAGTCTCATAAACGATCGGGAAAACAAGGTTCGGCTGCTGGTAGACAAAGACCTGCTGGGTGAAGAAATGTTCGGCTGTCACCCGTGCCAGAATACGAGCAGTCTGCGCTTTCGGACCGCTGAGCTGTTTGAGCGGATCCTGCCGGCCATGCATCATGAACCGACCTTTGTGGAACTGCCCTGGAATCCGGAATGAGGTAAGAGATGGACCTGCATGTAAAACAATTCAGCGAACTGACCACTGAGGAGCTCTACCGGCTGCTTCGGCTGAGAGTGTCCGTGTTTGTGGTGGAGCAGAACTGCCCCTATATGGAACTGGATTACCGCGATCAGGATGCACTTCATGTCTGGTTTGAAGATCAGGATGGCATCCGGGCGTATCTGCGGATTCTGGATGCGGGCGCGGTCAGCGAATATGTGACGATCGGCCGCGTGATCGCCGTGAAGCGCCGCTACGGCATGGGCAGCCGCATTCTGTCAGAGGGAATCCGCATTGCGAAGGAAGCTCTCGGTGCAGAAAAAATCTATGTGGAAGCGCAGGTATACGCCAAAGGCATGTACGAAAAACAGGGCTTTCGTCAGATTTCAGAAGAGTTTCTGGAAGACGGTATCCCACATGTCAAAATGCTTTTAGACTGTACGCTTTGATACCATATCCGGTGGAAGCCGACAGAATAATCAGCGCCCGGGACTGTTGAAGTCCCGGGCGTTTGCCTTTGAGTTCTCTATATGCGTTTTACTCATCGTTAAAAAATGCGTCGATCTCTGCCGCAAAGAAATCGAGATCTCCCATTCGGCTGCGGGCATCTTCCATATCGGCTTTACAGCGCTCTGCTGCCAACGCGAGCTCCGCGCCCCGAACGGGATCAGCCCCTGAATCCGCATTTGTATACGCCTTCAGCAGAGATGCAGCCTCATAGTATTCCAGGATCGCATACGGGGCGGTGTACTCCGCGTTTTTTTCCGGAGTTTCACCCTGTGCAATATTGTCGTACATAGAGGTAAGCGCATCGGGATAGTTCCCGTTCCGGATCGTCCAGAGGAGTTCGTTGGGCTTGGAATAATAACGGTAGGATTCTCTGTTGATTTTCGTTCCGGTAATCATCAGGATCACAACCAGAACCAGCGACAAAAGGATCAGAAGGACTCTAAACAGTCTGTCGCCCGGCTGGCCTGTTTTGTTAATGATCTTACGCTTCGTTCCCATAGTGGTCCTCCAGCAGCACATTGATCCTTGCCACCGTCATTCCGCGCGTTGCCAGCGTCTCTTCCCTGCTCAAGCCGAAGTAGCTTTCCATCATGGTTTCGACGCGGTCACGCACACTTTCCATATAAGCGATCTTCTCTGCCGTATAGGCCACTTCGTTATAGGTCTGCGGCTTCAGGCACTCGTTGATTCTGTAGATCTCCTTTGAAGTATTCTCCAGAAGTTCCTCTCTGCTGTAGTACCGGAAAGCTTCCGGGTCATTCTTCTTGCCCTGCAGCATCATCAGGTTCTCATAGAACTGTCTGTACTGAGAAGAACTGTCGCAGACCGCATCGTATTCTCTGAAAGCATCCGTATACCGGATGTCATTTTTGGAAAGATAGGAATAAAGCCCCAGATAGTTCCGACTGTCCATCAGTTCGCTGATCGCTGCCCTGTGTTCGGCAGCCCTGGATTCGGCGCGTTTTTTCATGCGCCACCAGCGGATATCGTCCGCTTTGATCAGGAGGACGGCCGCCACGGCAATCAAAGCGATAAGCACCGCAAGAATCGTGACCCGCACCGTATGCCGGTTAAACCGCGTGGACTGCTCCAGCACGCCCTTCTTGGTACGCTCGTAGTCTTTTTCAAAACGCCGCATCGCTTCCTGGTGTTTTACGGCAAAAGGATTCGGCTGCCCGCAGTAGGGACAGAAATTTTCTTCAATATTCAGGTTGTTTCCGCAATGCTGACACTTCATTGCCCGTCCCCCCAAAGGCTGTCCGCGATCTCCGTGAACTCTTCATAGTGTTCCCAGTTCCAGACATCGTGGGTTTCCCCGTCCTCGGCAATCCGCTCGAGCAGCATATCATAATCGCCCGACTCAAGCAGAATGTCATATTCCGGGAAGTGCTCATGCTCCCAGACCAGCTCTGCTGCATAGTCATCCCGGTCATTATTGAACAGTTTGTTTTCTGAGATGAACCAGGCTCCGACGAGAATTGCCAATACCAAGGCCGTAATCAGCACAATTTTCAGGGCTGTCCGGGTTCCCTTCCGGATCTCACCCCTGTATTCCGACCTTACCCGGTCGTCCACAGAGTCCAGTTCCCGCCGTCTGTTCTCCAGATCCCTCAGATACTTTGCTTCGGCACCTTCGGGATTAATATAAGTACAGTATGGGCACCTGGTTTCCTTTGCATCAAAGACTGCACCGCAGTTCGGGCACTCAATCTGCTTCATCTGATTATGCTCACCTGCTCTCCAGCCGGTATCGGGAGATGCTGCAACCGGCATTTTCGAAATGAATGCTGCATTGTAGTTTATCACAAATGAGATGCAGGGGCAACAAGGTTTTCCGGTTTACATAACATATCAGCTGTGTAAAAATCACCCCCGCAAAGAGCGGGGGTGAAATGCATTGGATTTTTTCTATTCTTCTCCGAAAGGGTATGAAATGCGTTTTAAGATTAGAGGATAATGGCGTCCTTGGGGCAGGCGGTGGCGCAGGTGCCGCAGCCGATGCAGGCTTCCTCGTTCAGCTCCCAGGTCTTGGCCTTACGGTCAACCGTGAGGGCTTCCATCGGGCAGTTCCTGGCACAGAGTGTGCAGTACACGCACTTGGCAGGATCCTGTACCGGCTTGCCGTCGTCGCGCGGCTGGGGAGCTGCCGCTTTTTCGACCGCTTCTTTGACGTCAGCCGCGGCTTCCTTGACGGCTTCGACCACGGGAGCCGCAGCAGCGGCTGCCGCCGCTTTCACATCGGCCTTTGCATCCGCAACAGCCTCTTTGACGGCCTCTTTCACTTCGGCTTTCGCTTCCTTGACCGCTTCCTTCACGTCGGCTTTCGCATCCGCAACGACCGCTTTTACCTCAGCCTTGGGGGCTGCAGGAGGCGCCTTCTTGACGGGGGCCTTTTTAAAGACCGTTCCCTTTACGATCAGTGCCTCTTCCCCTTCTTCAAAGGAGGGCGCATGGTAGTAATCGGCGACCATGTGGTAATCGTCGCTCATCTCGATGGCGCCGTGGTTGCAGAAAGCAACGCAGTGCGCGCAGAAGGTGCAGGAGCCGAGATAGAACTGACGGGTGACCATCTCACCGCCCTCGCAGGGCTCGGAAGTGTGGCTGATGGCCTGGCCGGCGCAGACGCGCTCGCACATGTTGCAGTTGATGCACTTATCCGGGTGGAAGACGATGCGGCCGCGGTAATTGGGTTTGGCCGGAGCGGGCGCAAAGGGATAGGGGTTGGTGCTCGGCTTCGAGAAGAGCTTGGTCAGGGCTTCTTTGACATACGGGAAATCCATTACTGCTCTCCTCCTTCCTGAGCCGCCGCAACTTCCTCCACAGGAGGATCGGCCGGTGCGGCTTCTTCAACAGCTTCTGCGGCCGGTTCCGCCTGAACTTCTTTCGGTTCTTCCGCGGGAGCCGCTTTAGCTTCGACTTTGCCATTCATGGCGGCGCGCTTCTCGGAGAGAATCTTCATGGCGAGAGCCAGGCCGTCGATGATAGCCTCGGGCTTCGGGGCGCAGCCGGCGATGTCGACGTCGACGTCCACATACTTGCTGAGGGGGCCGGCTACGGAGTAGCTGCCTCTGAACACGTTGCCCGACTGCGGGCAGGAGCCCATGGTGACGATGACGCGCGGTTCGGGAACCTGCGAGATCGCGCGGAGCACACGCGGGAGGACCTGCTTGGTGACAGGGCCGGTGACAACGACGACGTCGGCGTGGCGGGGAGTGCCCGTCAGCTTGAAGCCGAGACGCTCGGCATCATACCGGGGAGTCAGCACGGCGACCAGTTCGATGTCGCAGCCGTTGCAGGAGCCGGCATTGATGTGGAAGAGCCAGGGGCTCTTGGACATGGATTCGGTAATCAGGTTTTTAAACATTTGCCCACTCCTTTCTTACAGCCCGTACCAGGCGAGGACGACGCTGATGAGAGCGAGGCCCGCAACCACGGTCCAGTAGTACTTGAAGAGCTGCTCAATGCGCAGGCGCGCCGTGACGGCGTGGACCAGGGAGCAGCAGAGTGCAACCAGTACGATGCAGAGCAGGAAGAGGATGATGATCTCAATGACGATAGCAAGGCCGCCGGCAATTGCCGGAGCAAGACCCACCAGGAGATGCTCCACAGCTCCGCCGATTCCGCCGAGGAACAGGGCCACAAACAGGGAGGTCATGGTGAGAAGCTTCACGGCATGAGAGAGCTTGTAGACCGCGAGAGGGGCGCCGGAGTACTCGGCGAGCATGCCTTCGCAGATTTCGGTCTCTGCCTCGGCTGCATCAAAGGGGTGGTTCCCGGTCTCACCAGGAATGATGAGCAGCATCGCCGCTACTGCAGGGAGCATGGAAAGGCGGGTGATGAGACTGCCGTTCGCCGCCTGGTACTCCGCGATCTGGGAGAGGCTGAAGCAGAGACCGGTGCCCATGGCGTTCCCGACCGTCTTGGCGACTGCAAGCAGAACCAGGACGAGAGGCAGCTCAACCGCGAGGATGGTCACCATCTCACGGCTCAGGCCGACGCCAGCATAGGGGGAGCCGCTGGAGGCCGCACCGAGAATCACCGAGAGTGCAGGAATCAGGAGGAGGTACAGCACCACGATGACGTCGGCCACGCCGCGGAAGGCGCTGAACGAGAACACCGGGATGAAGAGCTGCAGGACCACCTGCGCCGCGAGACCTACGAGCGGGGCCGCGAGGAAGACGACGCGGTTTGCCGCCGCGGGGACGATGGTCTCCTTGCCCAGGAGCTTAAAGAAATCGTAGAAGGGCTGGAGAACCGGGGGGCCGATGCGCTTCTGCATCCGGGCCACCAGTTTGCGGTCGATACCGCAGAGGAGCATGCCGGTCAGGAAGCAGAAGAGGAAGCCCGGGAAAATCAGAATGTACGCAAGGTAACGGAGGGAGTCTAATACAATTGTCATAATGTCGGCCTCCCTTACAGAATGATCATGGCGTAGAGCATGGCAAGTGCCAATGCCACCACGGCCCAGAGGGAATAGTCGTTGACAATGCCGCTGTGGAGCTCATGCATGAACTTGAAGTAGTGCCGCCAGTTGTGCTTGAAGCCCCAGAAGAGGTCGTCGCCGCCCACCTGGGAGAAGACGCTTTCCTCACCGCCGAAGAAGAGCTCGTACTTGCCGGAAGCCGCATGGCCCGTCGCATAGCGCGGGGCGGGATTCGCGGGAGCAGTCGGCAGATAAGCAGCCGTTGCGGATTCGAGAGCCTCGAGGGTCAGAGGATCAGTCTGCTTCGCAGCTTTAGAGACAGCATCATACTTGGAGGTGATGGCAACGATTGCCACCGCAAGGAGCATGATGGCCAGCAGGCAGAGCCAGGAGATCGGGCTCCAGACGCCGACGGAAGTGAAGGAAACCGGGAGGGTATCCGCCAGGCCAAACTTGTCCGCATAACCGGCGCCCATCATAGCGTCGATATAGCCGTTTGCCTGGAAGACCGCGCGGGCTGCGGGGCCGGTCAGCCAGTTCTGCACGAAGCCCGGGAAAATACCCGTCAGGATGCAGAGAGCCGCGAGGATGCCCATGCCGAGACGCATACCGAAGGGAACTTCCTTCACGTGCTCATACTCCTTCGGGAGCTGCCCGAAGAAGACGGACTGCGTCACCTTGACGAAGGATGCGAGCGTCAGCGTAGAGGTCACAAGGCAGCAGACGGTGACCAGCATGAAACCGATGTTGCCGGATTCCACAGCTTTCTGATAAGTTGCCTGGTAGATGAGCCACTTGGAGGCGAAGCCGTTGAATGGCGGGATGCCGCTGATGGAGAACGCGCCGACAAGGAAGAGGACGGTCGTAACAGGCATCTTCTTCGAGAGACCGCCGAGACGGTCCAGGTCGGTGGTGCCGGTCTCGTGCAGGACGGCGCCCGCGCAAAGGAACAGGAGGCCTTTGAACAGGGTGTGGTTCATCGCGTGATACAGACCGGAGGAGACACCCAGCGCTGTCGCGAGGCCCGCGGCCGTCAGGACGTAACCGATCTGGGAGATGGAGTGGAAGGCCAGCAGACGCTTAAAGTCGTGCTGAGCCAGAGCCATCGTAACGCAGAGGAACATGCTGACCGAGCCGAGGAACACGAGCCAGAACTGGACCGTGCCGAGATTCATTGTGCGGAAGAGGATATAGGTCAGACGGATGATACCGTAAAGACCGCTCTTCGTCAGGACGCCGGAGATGAGCACCGAAACCGGAGCGGGAGCCGCGCCGTGGGCGTCAGCCGCCAGCGGATGGAACGGCACCAGGAAAGCTTTGGTGCAGAAGCCGATGAACAGGAGCGCATAGGCGATGATCGTCGCAATGTTCAGGTTTCCCGGCAGGAAGGCCGCCAGCTGTGCGAAGTTCAGCGTGTGCGCCTGAGCGTACAGCATGATCGTGCCCGCGAGGATGCAGGTGGAGCCGATGCAGCCGACCACCAGGTACTTGAACGCAGCCTCGAGCGCGCCGAAGACCGTGTTGCGGAAGGCTGTCAGGGCTACCGCCGCGAAGGTCAGAATCTCCACCATGATGAACATGTTGAAGAGGTCGCCTGAGAGGACCAGGCCCATAACGCCGCCGCAGAGCATCAGGAACAGGGTGTAATACTGCGGCTCGTTGTCATCGTGGGACATGTAGCTGAAGGAGTAGATCATGGCCACGAAAACCGCGGTCGCGATCAGAAGGCCGAAGAAGAGGCCGAAGGCATCGACTTCGAGCGCGATGCCGATGGCGTAGCCGCCGGCGGGAACGCGGTTGCCCATCCAGTAGGCGATGATCTCGCCGTTTGCGAGGATCGGCTTTGCCAGCATGATCAGCAGGCAGAGGGGGACGGCCGTGCCGAGGAAGCCCAGCGTGTTGCGTACAGCGCGGTTCCGGCCGAAGATGACGATCAGGAAGGCGCCGAGGAAGTACGCCATGATCGCGAGAATCGGATAATGTGTCATCCTCTCAGCCTCCTTATCTCATGGGTGTCGGTTGTGCCGTACATCTCTTTGAGCTTGATGACCAGAGACAGGCTCATGGCCGTCACGCAGGCGCCGATAACGATGCTCGTCAGCGTTAGGGCCTGGGGAATCGGATCCACGAAGAAGCTGTCGGGATTCAGCTCGCCGAAGGTGAAGATCGGCGCCGTACCGCCGGGGTTGAAGCCGACCGTGATGATCAGCAGGTTCACACCGTAATCCATGATGCTCAGGCCGATAACCGACTTCATCAGGTCATACTTCGTGACGATGCAGTAAAGGCCCAGAGTGATCAGGAAGAAGGAAGCAATGTAGTTCAGAAGAATCATTTCAGTTCGCCTCCTTGTCTGTCGGCGACGAGCGCCAGCATCATGAGCGTGATGGAGCCGATGCCCGTCACGACCTTGAGGCCGACCGTCAGGTTCATCCAGAAGATGGTGCCGCTGGAGTACAGGTCGCCGATGTTGCCGTGGGTGTACAGAATGTTCTGGCAGAACTGCGCGCCGGCTGCAACGCCCATCAGGGCAAGCGCCACATAAATGACGGACGCAAGGCCTTCGGTTTCGTGCAGGAGGTTGAAGCTGATGGCCTTCGCCGTCACTTCATAGCCGTGCCCGAAGTACAGGAACAGCACCGCGGCCACAAACAGCACGCCGCCCTGGAAGCCGCCGCCCGGGCTCAGATGCCCGTGCAGAATGATGTAGAGCATGAACACCAGGCTGAAAGGCAGGAGCGAATCGCCGCCGGAGCGGAGAATTACATCGTAGTTCTTAGTCTTCATTCGTTCCCGTCCTCCTTTCCGGATTCCTTTTTGGTAAAGAGGATGACTGCTGAGCCCGCTACCGCGGTAATCAGGATAAAGGCCTCGCCCATGGTATCATAGCCACGGAAGTCAAACACGACGGAGGTGACGTCGTTGACTGCGTGCGCTTCTGCCAGGTTCTCCTGCACAATGGCCGCCGCAGCGCCGTCCGCTTCACGGACATCGTAGCTTTCGGGGGTCTGCTGCAGGACCACAACAGGAACGGAGGCGTTCTTTCCGTCATAGGTGCGGGGCATCGCGGACATGCGGACCGCTGCGGTGAAGCATGCGAAGAGGATGACCGCGAGGGATACAAACGTCAGAAACTTCTTCATTTGTCATCGCCTCCCCGGATCTTTTTCAGAGCCACAATAAAGATCAGCGGGCTCAGAGCCGCACCGACCGCGGCTTCGGAGATGGCAACGTCCGGGGCATGCATGATCAGAAATGCCGCCGCCGCGAAGATGCCGGACACCGAGAGCGCAATAACGGCGCTCAGGAGCTTTTCAAAGTGGACCGCCAGAATGGCCGAAACCACCAGCCCCAGGATCACGAATACATCGAGGATGATCATCAGACTACTCATCGAAATCCCTCCCCAGATCATCTGTTTCCATGGGCTTGTCCGGGCGGATGCCTGCCTTGTATGCGCCGCGCGCAAGAACGTGGGAGCCGATGGGGTTCGTAACCATAATCATCAGGCCGATCACGCCAATCTTGATGGCAGCGGAAGCAGAGTGCATGGCGATTGCGGCATAGAGGATGCCGCCGATCACAACACCCAGCACGCCCAGGGTCGAGACGCAGGTCGAGGCCTGCATGCGGGAGAAGGTGTCGGGCATCTTGATGATGCCTTTCGTGCCGGCCAGTGCGAACACCAGGCTCACGAGGAAGAACACATCACATACGATACGAAGTACCATTGTTACAGCCCCCTCCCCTTCTCAAGATATCTGCCGACCAGAATCGTGTCGACAATGCCGAACAGCGCCGCCAGGAGTGCGATGTCCAGATAAACGCCTCTGCCGCTGTAGAGCGAGAAGAGAATCATCGCACAGCAGATCGTGTTGTCCATCGCGTCGCCGGCAACCATGCGGTCAGCAGCGTTCGGGCCTTTGGCAAGACGGTAGAGGTTCATGGCAGCCAACACGGCAAAGAAAATTGCGAAAAGCAGCAAGTCTGTCATTCCCATACCCTCCTTAAACCTTTTTCCAGCGTGCCTTTGATCGCCTCTCCGGCCTTCTGAGGATCCGTCTCTTCCACATTGATCCAGTGGACATAGAGATAATTCCGCTGCTCATTGGGGTCTTCGGCCACTTCCATGGTGATGGTGCCCGGCGTCAGCGTAATGGAGTTGGATACCGCCGCAAGGCCGTAGTCCGACTTCATCGCCGTGGGAACCTTCACAATGCCGGGGTTGATGGCTTTGCAGCCGCCGAAGCAGATCTTCGCCATGTTGACGTTGGCTTTGATGAGCTCCACCGGGAATGTGAAGAGCCAGAAGCCCAGGCAGGCAAAGAACTTTGCGGGGTTGGCAAGCCAGCCAGCCTTCGCATGGATGAAGAAGCGCGCAGCAAACAGCGCAACCAGCAGGCTCACAACCGCTCCGACGATGAGTTCCTGTGCCGCGAAGGACCAGGTCAGCAGGATCCAGAAGGCATAGCAGACGACAAAGGTTGCCACTACGGCAGGTGTTTTTGTCTTTTGCAAGGTTACACTTCCTTCCTATTCAACTACAAGGTTTTCTACATAGAATTCTCTTCCGGCGATCATCCGTACCTGCGTGCCGCCGCATTGCGGGCAGCTGGCAGTGTGCTTCGGAAGCGGGCCGTGAAAGCCGCAGGCGGAGCACTCAAACTCTGCCGGGACCATCTGCATCACGAGCTTCGCGCCTTCCGCCGGCGTATCCTTTGCCACAAGAGGAAAGAACTCCTCAATGCAGCTCGGGATGATCCCGGAATACTCCCCGATCTTCAGGTCGATCTCCAGGACGCGGACAAAGGCGTTTTTCTTCTGCTCGGACGAGACGATTTTGAGAATCCCTTCGGTCAGCGCCAGTTCGTGCATTTAGCGGTCCAGGCAGCTGAAGCAGGGGTCGATGCTGGCGATAATCAGGCCGGCGTCCGCCACGGTGTTATTACGCAGCATGTGCGGTACCGTGGGGGTGTTCTTATAGCTCGGCACATGGATACTGACGCGGTAGTTGTTGAAGCTTCCGTCGCCCGCCACCATGTAACTCAGCTGGCCGCGCGGCGCCTCATGCCGCTTGACGGTAACACCTTCCTTGATCTTCGGAAGCTTGGTACCCAGGTTGATGGGGCCTTCCGGCAGATTCTCGAGGGCCTGGCGGAGGATCTTGATGCTCTCGTAGCATTCCAGTGCACGCACCACCACACGGGCGAAAACGTCGCAGCTGTCGACCACGGGAATGTCGAATTCGAAGTCGCCGTATGCGCTGTAGGGAGCGTCACGGCGGACGTCGATGTCCACCCCCGACGCACGGGCATGGGGGCCGACCGCGCCGAGGCGGATCGCATCTTCGGTGGTCAGAACGCCGACGCCCTTGGTACGGAGCGCGACGGTCTTGTCGGTCAGGACGATTTCGGTGATGCGGTCGAGCGGGCCTTTCAGTACGTCACAGGCTTCCAGAAGTCTGCGGCGCAGATCGTCGGAGATGTCGCGCCGGGCGCCGCCGACCGTGCACATGGCGTAGTTGACGCGGTTGCCGGTGAGCTCTTCCAGCAGATCCATGACGAGTTCGCGCTCATCCCAGATGTGCATGAACATGCTGTCGTGGCCGATGATGTGGCAGGCAATACCGAACCACAGGAAGTGCGAGTGCAGGCGCTCAAGCTCAGCCGTGATGACACGGATGTAGTCGCCGCGTTTCGGCACTTCAAGACCGTTCAGTTCTTCCACTGCGAGAGCATACGTGAAGGCATGGGAGTGTGAGCAGATGCCGCAGACACGCTCGACCAGAACCAGAGTCTGAATGGCGTTGCGCTCGGTGGCAAGCTTCTCAATGCCGCGGTGGTTGTAACCGACGAACACTTCGGCGTCCTTGATGACTTCGCCCTCGGTAAAGAGCCTTGCATGAACAGGCTCCTCCAACGCGGGATGGTACGGACCGATCGGGATAATGTAGCTCATGCTTTCACCTCCCCTTCCGCTGTCGCAGCGCCCACTGCATTCTTTTCAACCAGTTCCTTCAGGGGCGTTACCATGATTTGACCCTTGCCTTGCGTCTCGAGCATGTCCTCGGGCAGGAAGAGCCGCTTGGATACATCCAGGCCTTCGAACGTGATGCCGAACAGCTCGTTTACTTCACGCTCCGGCCAGGTTGCCGCCTCACAGTAGATCTCGCCGATGGAGGGGACAGTCGTCTCGCCGACCACATGGTAGCTTTCCACGACCGGGTCGACGGCATACTCCCATGAAATATCCGGCTGCCCGTCTTTGTTGATCATGGCATGGATCATCACGAGATATCTGCCCTCCTTCCTCATTCTCTCTGCGAGGGGCAGGATTTCATCTTTTCCGATGTCAATCCTCTTGTACTCCTGCAAGTTCATCACCTCTCAATATATATTGCTTACAAAAGTAAATGTATGAGAACAGGGTTGCCCCTGGATTCTCCAAAATCACATCAGCAGATGCGCGGAAGCTGCGCGCCTGCAAGCTTCTGCAGGATCCTTCTGCCGCCGAGTCCGGTGCGGAGCGCCACGCGACCATGTGCATCGTCGGTGACCCGGCCGATGAGGGCGGCATCCCGCCCTTCGGGGAACGCCCGCATGGTCTCCAGCAGAGCTTCCGCGTCTTCGGAAGCGCAGATGCAGATGAGTTTTCCCTCGTTGGCACAGTACATGGGATCCAGGCCCAGCATGTCGCAGGCTGCACGGACTTCCGGCCTGACGGGCACGGCGCTTTCCTCGAGTTCAATGCCGAAGGAACGGCCTTCGGTAAACTCATTCAGTGTCGTCGCGAGACCGCCGCGCGTCGGGTCACGCAGGATGCGGATACCCGCGCCGGAGGAAAGCATAGCATCGGTCAGGCGGTTCAGCGCCGTACAGTCTGAGCGGAGTTCTCCATCCATCATCCCGCTGCGCGCCAGCATCACGGCAGTGCCGTGATCGCCGACCGTACCGGACACCAGAACCGCATCGCCCGGCCGGACCGCAGCCAGCCCCGGCAGGCGGTATTTCCGGAAACCGATACCGGATGTATTGATGTAGAGCCCGTCGCCCCGGCCTTTTTCCACCACTTTCGTGTCGCCGGTAACAATCTGCACACCGGCGTCACTCGCCGCCCGGCGCATGGACTGCAGGACGCGTTCCAGGGTTTCAACCGGGAGACCCTCTTCCAGGATTAGGGCGCAACTCAAAAACTTCGGTTCCGCGCCGCACATGGCAACGTCGTTTACCGTGCCGCACACGGCCAGCTTGCCGATATCCCCGCCCGGAAAGAACAGCGGACTCACCACAAAACTGTCGGTAGAGAAAGCCAGTTCGTCCGCCCCGGGCAGCAGGGCGCCGTCACCAAGCTCGCTGAGTGCAGAATTATCAAACGCGGGTACGATGTACTGTTCAATCAGCCGCGAGGTCTTTTTCCCGCCGCTGCCGTAATCCAAAGTGATGATTTCTTCCATAACTATTCCTGGTATTTGTACGCCGCCGCGCAGGCGCCCTCGGAGGACACCATGCAGGGTCCGATCGGATCCTCAGGCGTGCAGGCTTTGCCAAACAGAGGGCATCCCTGCGGCCGGAGCAGGCCGGTAATCACATCGCCGCAGCGGCAGCCGTTCTGAGGCGTAGCCGCCTTCGGCCGGATTGCAAAGCGCTTTGCGGCATCAAAGTCCGAGAGATCCGGCTTCAGGACAAAGCCGCTTTCCGGGATCTCCCCCAGGCCGCGCCAGCGGGCAGCGGAAAGTTCAAACGCGCTGTACAGCATCTGCTGCGCCAGCGGGTTTCCATCCGGTTTTACAGCACGGGGATAGGCATTCTGAATTTCAGCTTTACCTGAACTGATCTGCTTCAGAAGCAGATACACCGCAAGCAGAACCTCTTCCGGTTCAAAGCCGCCGATGACGCCGGGCAGGCCGTACTCCTCCGACAGGAAGCGGAAGCCATTTTCCCCCGTCACTGTCGCCACATGGCCCGGACAGAGGAAGCCGTCGATTGCAAAATCTTCCATCGCGAGCAGCGCACGCAGGGCGGGCTCCACGGATTTTAGCATGGAGAGCAGCGTGAAGTTCTTCAGCCCGCGTTCCTTTGCCGCCAAAACCGCCGCGGCCGTGCCGGGTGCGGTAGTCTCAAACCCGATGCCGAGGAAGACCACCTGCTTCCCCGGTTCCTCTTCGGCAATGGCAAGGGCGTCCATCGGGGAATACACGATGCGGACGTCAGCGCCCAGAGCGCGGCGCCGGAGCAGGCTGTCGCCCCTGCGGCTGCCGGGAACCCGAAGCATGTCGCCGTATCCGGTCAGGATGAGGTTCGGTTCCATGGCGAGCTCCAGTACGGCGTCGAGGTCTTCCTGTACTGTGACGCAGACAGGGCAGCCCGGCCCGGAAAGCAGGTGAATGTACGGGGGCAGCAGACTGCGGATGCCGGATTTGGCAATCGCCATCGTGTGGGTGCCGCAAACCTCCATAATCCTGGTCTCACCCAGAGGAAGCGCTGCTATGGCGTCCAGGAGTTTCCGGCTTTTCTCATCCGAGGGCATGCTGCAGTTCCTCCCAGGCTTCCAGGTCGTCCTGAGCCTGTTCTTCCGGCAGGCGCTCGATGGCAAAGCCCGCATGCACCATCACATAATCGCCGACCTTCGGGTCGGGAATAAAGTCAACACGAATGGGCCGGCGCATTCCCAGAGCTTCGCCGACCGCATCTTTTCCGTTTACTTCAATCAGTTTTAGAGGAACCGCCAGGCACATGATCTTGTATCCCGTCAGAATATTATCAAGATAGACTACATTATATACCGCAAGGTCTTTTTTATCAATAGCAAGACCTGAAAAACTACAGCTTTTTTAATCGTTCATTTGCTTTTCAACATGCAGCTTTGCATGTAGTCTTCAGAGGAAGCTCGATGAAAAACCAATGCGTTTCTTTTGATAAAAGCGTTGCCATTCGGAACAGTGCAACACGAAAGCATGGTCCTCTGCAGCCGAAGCGTAAGCTCCCTGCAGAGGACCTGCTGTTTCAGTTATCCATACCTGTTACGGCAGGACCAGTGTTGTAATATAAGCGCTGACAGGAGGAATCAATCCCAGCCAAGCTCTTTCCGTTTCGCTTCGAAGTCGGAAACGATGCGGTTGCCCAGAATCTGAGGATCGGTGTTGACGATCATGACGCCGAGGCCCATCTTGCCGGTATCTTCCTTGAGGAAGCGGGTAACCTTCTCCGAACCGAAGGTCTGCGGCTCAACACAGTGATAGGAATTCAGGCCAAGCAGACGGAAGGCCAATGCCGCGCCGACTCCTTTTTCATTGGCCCATTCCGGACTGGACTGGGCATAAGGCATCTCGCAAAGCTTCTTGCCGAGCAGACTGCAGGCGCCGACCAGGATGCCGGTGGAGCGGGTATTGTCCACGCACTCACCCACATGCCACACCGGCGGCACATTATACTGCTTGCAGAAGGCCCTCAGACCCTCGCCACACTTGGCCTCCACGGCATCCATGTTGCAGAAGCCCAACTTCAGCAGCGGGAAAGAAGCACAGCCATTGGTGAGGATGAGGATATCGTTCTTCAGGAGGATATCCGCCACGTCGACAATACAACGCTCGTAGACCGTCTTCGGGTTGGTGCAGCCGACCAGATTGACAATACCGCGGATCTGGCCGCTCTTCAGGGCGTCCGCCAGGGGCTGGAAGGAGCCGCCCAGGTCCTTGGTCACGCTCTCGACACTGAAGCCCAGTTCGGCTTCGACCTCGTACGGCGGGATGAACTTGGGAATGCCCTTGCGCGCCTGATAGCTCTCAATGGCACGGTCCACAATCTTCCGGGCAATCTCGGTTGTTTCACCGATGTTGGAGTGGGTGTGGTCATAAGCGATGTGCTCGGCGCCGGGCAACTTGGTGGAATCCTCGGTGGTGACGACGGTGGTTTTGAAGCAGTTCGCCGCGTTCATGATGGACGGGTAGATGTCCTGCACGTCGGCAACCCAGAGATCCAGCGCGCCGGTGGACAGAACCAACTCTGCTCCGGGAGGATTGCACAGAGGAATCACGTTGTTGTAGCGGTACATGGCGGAAAGCCCCGTGCAGCAAATACCGTAGAACTGGATGCCGTCCGCACCGACCGCTTTTGCCTTTTCAAGATATTCCTCGGACTGGCCGAGACGGACGATTTCGCTGACGAGGGTGGGCATGTGGCCGTGTACGGCGATGTTGACACTATTCTTTTTCAGCGCGCCGATGTTGACCATGGTCTTCCTGCGCTGGCCGACACCGAAGAGCGAGTCGGTCGCAATGTTGGTGTCAACAACCGTACCGAAGACGAATGTCAGACCAGTGCGCAGGAACTGCTTCATGATGTTCTGCCAGTCACCGTCGGTGGCTTCGCCGGAGTTGTGCATGGACTCGAAGACTTCGTGATAGGTTGAAATGGGCATGATGTCCAGATCCTTCCAGACCTTCTGCCTCTCTGGCGGGGCGCCGTACTTGATGGTCTGGTACTCTTCGGTGGCCTCGGGGCGGGAGAGGTCAGCCAGCATCACGTTTGCAAAGTCGATGGCAACCTCGTTCACCGTGCGGCCTTCGGTCTGGATACCCCAGGCGGCGGCAGTGGCGAGCATCTTCTCCTCACCGAGAATGGGCAAAGGCAGTTTGCCTTCCGCGGCCCACTTCAGGGAGAGGATGACTTCACGCGCGTGCATGCCGTGCTGTGCCGTACCGGCGGCCACGGCGCGCAGCAGATTTCTGGCTACGATCAGATCGGCGTCTGCGCCGCAGACGCCGCGCGGGCTCTTCTTGGTGATGCGGCAGGGGCCCATGTGGCAGATGCGGCAGCAAATGCCCGCCAGGCCGAAGTTGCACTGGGGCTGCTGTTTGTCAAAACGATCAAATGCATTGTCGATGCCCAACTGCTCCATGCGAAGGAGCATGGCCTTGACAGCGGGGTCCGGGGTTTCGTCGATCACTCTCTGCTTGTTGGGGAAGGTTTTGCGGTAGGCGTTTACCGCTTCGTTGTAGTCGGTGATGTCGTTCACGTCATGGTGGTGATCATGGCAATGCTCGATGACGTTGCCGTGTTCATCCACGTGGGTATGCAGATGCTCGCTCATAGTTATCCCTCCGTTTTTTATAGTTTTGTTTGGTCGTATCCATTATCGCATGCTCCGATCAGAGGGTCAAATTCGATCTGCGAATACAGTTATCAGGAATACTGATGTGCAATTCTACGGTCAATCAGTTATACTCGGGATGGAGGTGATTGTTCCGATGAAAGTGCTTCTGACGCGCCTTCCGGTTCCTGTCGGCTGTGTCGCGCTGGGGCTGATCGGGCTTGCCGTGCTGCTTAGTGGATACAGTACTCTGTTCCTGTGGATATTCGGGCTGTGCTCTATCCTTCTGCAACTGCTGCTTGTATTGAAATGCTGCCTGCCCGGGCAACTGCGCACCGCATGCGGCGACTGCGTGACACTCAGCACCCTGGCCGGATACAGCATGGCGCTGATGCTGACCTCCGTCCAGCTGAAGACCTTCCTCCCCTACGCCGCAGCCTTTGTTCTCTGGTGCTGCGGGCTTCTGCTGCATCTTATCATTATCGTTCTCTTCAGCCGGAAACTGCTGCGGGAGCGCCCGTCAGCATTTGCTGCAAGGGGCAGCTGGCTGCTGGTATATGTCGGTATTGCAGCCGCTTCCATTTCCGCGTCGGCATTCGGAGCGAATGCAATCGGCCGGATTCTGCTGATTCCCGCCGCGCTGGGTGCGCTGATTCTGGTTCCTCTGATCCTCCGGGCGGAACTCAAGAGCAGTGACATTCCCGTAGCACAGAAACCCCTGTTCTGCATCATTGCAGCGCCTGTCAGCATCTGGATCTGCGGATACTTCGGTTCCGTCCCGGAATGCTCCAGAACTCTGGTAGCCGTACTGCTTCCGCTTTCCCAGCTGTTTTATCTGCTCGGCCTGTGGTGTTTGATCAAAACCTGCCGACAGCCATTTTCACCGGCGTTCGCAGCATTTACTTTTCCGTTTGTCATCAGCGCCACCGCACTGAAGAAGTCCTGCGTCTTTCTCGGCTGCTCCGGGGCATTCCGGGTACTGATCCCTCTGGAAATCCTGATTGCCCTTGCAGGATGCCTTTTTGCTTTTTTCGGGTACTTCCGGTTTCTGCTGATGAAACGCGCCTGACGCCGCATTCATTCGCTTTATCAACAAAACACCGCCGCCGGCTGTGAATCCACAGTCAGCGGCGGTGTAGTATTTTATTCTTATGATCGGCCGCCCATATAGTTCAGGAAAGTGCGGATGAACCGTTCCTGGATGTCCGTCGGCTCTTCATCGCGCCGGAGAACCAGATAGAAGTCCCGGTGCTCCCACTGCGTCCTGAGCCGGTAATACAGCATTTTGGAGTCCGCCGGCACGGAGAAGTGCCCGACTACCGTAGCGCCATAACCCCGCTCCGCCATCTCAAGTGCCATTGCCGGAGTGGATACCGTGAGTTTTGCCCTGGGCTTAAATTTGGATTCACTGAAGATTTTCCTGGTCTGCTCATAGAATTCCGTTCCCTCTGAGAGTTCGACAAACGGTGTCCCGGAAAAAACAGAAATCGGCACCTGCAGGCACTGTCTGGACTTGTGTTTCCCAGCCACCACATCCTGCGCAGTAAGGGCAAAATCACTGAGCCGCTTGTTGACCGGTGCACCCGGAGGAACGGCAAGCAGATAATGGACCGCAAAAGCCGGAAGATAGGAAAAGTCCGTAAAATCGACTTCAGAAATGGTGTTGACTGCAATGTCGATTTTGTATTCCCGGAGGCACCTGTTCATCTCCTCGGGGAACTCGTTGATCACCAGAATTTCAGCTTCCGGTTCAATCTCCCGAAACCGGGAAAGCGCTTCCGGCATTACATAAATCGCATGCATCGGAGTGCAGCCGATACGCAGCCTGGCATGCTCAGTCCCATTTGTTTTTTCCAGTTCGCTGAGAAGCGCTTTTTCCGAATCACGAACTCTCTCAATGTGCTGAATGAACAGCTCTCCCTGGGCAGTCAGCTGAAGCGGTTTTGTCTGCCGGTCAAAAATTTGGTATCCGAGCTCTTCCTCCGTCCGCTGAACCGCCATGCTGACAGCCGGCTGTGACGCATACAGGAATTTTGCCGCCTGTGAAAAGCTGCCGGTTTTGTACACTGCATAGGTGAATTCCAAATCTCTCTGCATCACGTTCCCCCTGCGCTAAAAGCGCTCCGATCGGTCGTTTTTCAGCCTTGCAGATGCTATCTTCAGTTGGCCGAGGCTCAGGCCTTCATCGTTACAGGAAACCCGCCTGTGGCAGAAGACTTCCAATCCGGCCGCACGCAGGCGCTGCGGAAGGCGCTGCATGAAATAGATGTTCTGAAAACTGCCGCCGGAAAGGACAGTCTGCCGGATTCCGGTCTCTTTTGAGGCAGCCACCGCGATCTCCACCGCCATTTCAACCATGGTGTTCATGAACATGGATGCGAGAAGCGGAACCGGAACGCCGCTATCGCGCTGCCGGATGAGCTCACGGATCATGGGGCGCCAGTCGAAACGTAGCAGCTTCGTATGCGGCGCTTCGGGCGCCGGCTCTTCACAGAATATCACTGGCAGACAGGCATCGCTCTCTCCCGCTGCAGCTTCCAGCAGAATAGCCGCCTGACCTTCATAGCTGCAGGTTTCCCGAATGCCCAGGATGGCGGAAACGCCATCAAAGAGACGGCCCATGCCCGAAGACAAAGGGCAGTTGAACCCGGCAGAAAGCTGCTTTTCCAGAAGCGGAGCATTGGGAAGAGACTCCGTGCTGCATCCGGCTTCTTTCAGCAGAGAAAAAGCCACGCGGGCTGCCTCTTTCACAGCCCGGTCCCCGCCGATAAGCGGAATCGGCCGGATGCTGCCGAAGCGGGAAAAGCCGGAGTAATCGCCAATCAGACACTCGGCGCCCCAGACAGTGCCGTCAGTACCGAGACCGGTGCCGTCCCAAACGAGCCCGATGCACGGCCCGGTAAGCCCGTTGTCCGCCATGCAGGCAGCCATATGGGCGTGATGGTGCTGCACCTGCAGCAGCGGGATGCTCTCTTTCTCCGCCCGCTCGGAAGCATAGGCCGTAGAAAGGTAGTCCGGATGCAGATCGCAGGCCAGCGCTTTCGGATGCACATCAAAGAGGCGTTCAAAGTACCGCACCTGCAGTTCATAGTGTTCAAGCGTTTCCAAATTCTTCAGGTCGCCGATATGCTGGCTGAGGAAAGCGTGTTCTCCTTTTCCGAGACAGAAGCTGGCCTTCTGCTCGGCCCCGCAGGCAAGGATCTGCGCGTGGAGCGGCAGCACCGTCACAGGCTGCGGTACATAGCCGCGGGAGCGCCGTGCAAAATACTCTTTGCCGCTCAGCACCCAGCAGAGGGAGTCGTCACAGCGTGTCTGGATGAAGCGGTTATGCAGCAGGAATCCGTCCGCGATTCCCCGCAACTTTTCGACAGCCGCCTCATTGTCTTTCAGGATAGGCGTATCGGAAAGGTTTGCACTGGTCATGACCAGCATATCAAAAGTGCCGTCAAAGAGAAGCACATGCAGGGGCGTATACGGCAGCATCACGCCCAGCCAGTTGTTTTCGCTGAGGTGCGTAAGCTCCGGGCGGGCATCCAGCTTTTTCTCCAGCAACACAATAGGCTTTCTGGCTCCGTTCAGGATGCGTGCTTCGTCCTCCGAAACCCGGCAGAAGCGCCGTGCGGCTTCCAGATTGCGGCACATGACGGCGAAGGGCTTCTCATCCCGCTGTTTGCGGCGGCGAAGTTCCCTGGTGATGGCAGGGTCGTCACTCCGGCAGGCCAGATGGAAACCTCCGAGGCCCTTGACGGCAACGATCTTCCCTTCCCGCAGAGCCTGTTGGGCAAGAGCAACCGGGTCGCCGGATGCCGGATTGCCGTCGGCATCCAGGAAATTCAGCGAAGGCCCGCAGACCGGACAGCAGTCCGGCTGGGCATGATAGCGTCGGTTTTCAATGTCGTGATACTCGCGGTCGCAGTCCGGGCACATGGGAAAAGCTTTCATGGAGGTCTTCGGCCGGTCATAGGGCACATCCTCGATGATGGTCAGCCGCGGGCCGCAGTTTGTGCAGTTGATGAAGGGATAGCGGTAACGCCGGTCCTTCGGGTCCAGCAGTTCCCGCAGGCAGTCCGGGCAGATGGCGATGTCCGGGGAAATAAGCGTGTTGCGTTCAGCCTGGCGCTCGCTCTGAATAATGGTAAAGTCCGTAAAACCCCGCGCAGGAATCCCGCGCCAGGAAATGTCTTCGATGACTGCTAAAGGAGGCGCTTCGCGGGGCAATTCCTCCAGGAAACGCCGGAGCTCCTCTCCGTCTCCCTCCAGTTCAACGGTGACGCCGGAGGAGGTGTTCCGGATATTGCCTTTCAGCCCATGCCGCCGCACCAGGCGGTGCATAAACGGGCGAAAGCCCACCCCCTGGACAATTCCTTTGATTTTTATCTCAATCGTCCGCATCGTAGAAAGCAATGGCAAGTTCCGCCACCCGGTCAGCCGTGCCGGGGTGATCGGACAGTGAATGCCCCTCGTTTTCAAAGAAGGAAATCGGAATCTGAAACTGCGCGGCAAATCGTTCCGCAGCCCGCGGGTCAATGACGGCGTCCTCCGCACCATGAGCCATTTTCACGGCTGTACCGCCGAATGCGGACGGATCAAAGGTCCGGAACAGGTCATTCATTTCAAAATCATGGTACATCTCCCGGGTGATGCGCACCGGCTTGCTGGTTTCAATATTCGCATCGAAGTAACCCTTTTCTTCCAGCGCTGCCAGGTTCTTTCGGTCCTGTTCCGTTGGGTTTTTCTTCACAAAAAGCTCCGGCATGTTGACCGCCGCGCTTCTGAAAAAAGCTTTTCGCCCAAGGTGCGGCCGCGTGCTGACGTACAGTCCCGTCAGGTACGCGCCGAAGCTTGACGCAAAGTAAAACAAGGGCAGACCAAGGTATTGCCCGGCAGCGTACTGTTCCGCCGCTTCGATGCTGTTTTTGCCGCCTTCGATGCTCAGGGTTTCCTGCTGGGACTCTTCAAAACCGTGCCCGGGAAGATCAATCCCGATGACTCCGTATCCGGCCGCCGGCATTTTCCGGAACAGCGTCTGATAGGTCGCACATTCCTTGCTGCTGGAAAAACCGTGGATCGCAATTACGATTCCTCTGGGGTTTTCCGGGATTTCCTTCAGGCAGGAAATGATGTGCTGATCCGGCTTTGTTATTTTCAAGGATTCCATGGCAAGACCTCCTCCAAACCGTCAGATACAGGACGGCATACCAATCTGCAGTCATTGTAGCAGAAGCCCGGTTGATCCGCAAGATGATTCAAAAAACGCCCGCGGCTGTTGGCCGCGGGCTCAGGATTTGATGCTTTTCCGTTCGGATTAATGATGACCGTGCAGTGGGTAGTGGATGTGCAGAAGATCGTGGGCACGGCCCTTCAAAAGCTCGTCGTAGACATAGTCCAGCGCCGGGTTCTGCTGCGGAATCTTGAGCTCGCACGCTTCATCCGCCTTGAAGATGGCTTCCACACGCTCTCTCTTGCGTGCGTTGGAGGCGGGCGGCTGGCCGCCGCCGCCGATGCAGCCGTTCGGGCAGGCCATGACTTCGATGAAGTCAAAGTACTCCTCGCCGCTTTCGACCTTCTCAATCAGTTTGTCGGCGTTGCCGAGACCGTTCGCCACGGCAATCTTGATGGTGAGGTCGCCCGCCGTGACGCTGAAGGCTTTGATCCCGTCCAGACCGCGCACGCCGCACTCGGCAATTGTCTTCAGGGTGTCCGGCGATGCGCTGTCCAGCACGCGGCGGATGACTGCTTCGGTCACGCCGCCCGTGACGCCGAAGATGACTCCGGCGCCGGTGTAGTCGCCGAGAGGGCTGTCGGGCTCGGAATCGGGCAGGTTCTTAAAGTCGATGCCGGCCGCTTTAATGAGCTTGCCGAGCTCATCGGTGGTCAGGACCAGGTCTATGAGGCGCTTGCCGTCCTTTTCAAGTTCAGGACGTTTGGCTTCGAACTTCTTCGCCGTGCAGGGCATGATGGCAACAGAGTAGACATCCTCATCCGCAAACTGCTGGCGGATCAGCGCACCGAACATTTCCATTGGGCTTCCGCAGGTGGAAACCTGGGGCATCAGATTCGGGTGCGCCTTCTCGACATGCTGGATCCATCCCGGGCAGCAGGAGGTGAACATTGGAAGCTTCGCGCCGGACTTGACTTTCTCCAGAAACTCGGCGCTCTCTTCCATGATTGTAAGGTCGGCGGTGAGGTTGGTGTCGTAAACCACGTCGAAGCCCAGCCTTCTGAGCGCGGTGACCAGCTTGCCGGTAACAGGCTCATCGGCTGGCATGCCGAACTGCTCCGCCAGGCCGACACGGACGCTGGGTGCGTACTGAACCACAACCCGTTTGTTCGGGTCATTCAACATATCCCACATTTCGGGGATCTGGCGGTTGATGGTGATGGCGCCGGTGGGGCAGACCGCCGCGCACTGCCCGCAGCCGACGCAGCCGGTTTCACTGAGCATCTTGCCGAAGCCCGGGGCGACAACCGCTCTCTTGCCGCGCTTGGTGAAATCAATGGCGCCGATATTCTGGACTTCCGCGCACATGCGGACGCAGAGGCCGCACAGAATGCACTTGGAGGGATCCCGGGTAATGCAGGGGGAGGAGACATCCAGCGGAAGCCTGGCATAGGTGTTTTCCGTAAAGCGCGGTTCCACCACATTATAGCGGTGGGCATACTCCTGCAGTTTGCAGCTGCCGCTCTGGTCGCAGGTCAGGCACTCCGCACGGTGGCTGCTCATCAGGAGCTGCAGCGTAGTATGGCGGCTCTCCAGAACCTTCTTGGTGTGGGTGTTGACAATCATGCCGTTGCGGGGCTGCATGGAGCAGGCCGCATCCATCGCGCCACGGTCGTTTTCCACCAGGCAGAGACGGCAGCCGCCGTAGATTGAAAGGTTCTCACAGTAGCACAGGGAAGGAATGTCAATCCCGTTGTTCCGGGCAACTTCGAGAACGTTGCGCTCATTGGTAAAGGGACACTCGATCCCGTCGATGATCATTTTCTTCTCAGCCATGACTTATCCCTCCTTGATGGCGCCGACCGGGCAGTTGGCTTTGCAGGTGCCGCATTTGATGCACTTGATCGGGTCAATGACATGCTGATGGCGAACCGTGCCGGTAATCGCTTCCACCGGGCAGTTGCGGGCGCACTTGGTGCAGCCGATGCACTTGTCGGTGATCACATACTGCGACAGCGCCTTACAGGTACCGCAGTGGCAGCGTTTGTCACGGATGTGCTCGATGTACTCCTCTTCGAAGTTCTGCAGGGTGGAAAGCACCGGGTTCGGCGCCGTTTTGCCCAGGCCGCAGAGCGAAGAAGTCTGTACCATTTTTCCCAGGCTCTTGAGTTCGTCGATGTCGCTCATTTTGCCGTTGCCCTGGGTGATGCGGGTCAGAATCTCGTTCATGCGGGTGGTGCCTTCGCGGCAGGGTGTGCACTTGCCGCAGGATTCCTCGCAGATAAAGTTCATGAAGAACTGCGCGATGTTGACCATGCAGCTGTCTTCATCCATGACGACCAGACCGCCGGAGCCGATGATCGCGCCGACCTTTTTGAGGGAGTCGAAGTCCATCGGCAGGTCAAGGTGGGCTTCGGTCAGGCAGCCGCCGGAGGGGCCGCCGATCTGCACCGCCTTGAACTTCTTGCCGTTCTTGATGCCGCCGCCGATGTCATAGACGACCTCGCGGAGCGTGGTGCCCATCGGGACCTCGATGAGGCCGGTGTTCACGACGTTACCGGTCAGGGCAAAGGCCTTGGTGCCGGAGCTGCCATCGGTACCGACGGAACGGAACCACGCCGCGCCCTTCTTGATGATGTCGGGGACGTTTGCGAAGGTTTCGACGTTGTTGAGGCAGGTGGGCCTGCCGAAGAGGCCTTTATCCACGCTTCTGGGCGGTTTGGTGCGCGGCATGCCGCGGTTGCCTTCAATGGACGCCGTCATGGCGGAGCCTTCGCCGCAGACAAAGGCGCCCGCGCCGCGGTTGATGTGCATGTGGAAGCTCTTGCCGCTGCCGAGAATGTTGTCACCGATCAGGCCGAGTTCTTCCGCCTGCTCAATGGCGATAGTCAGGCGGTGCACCGCCAGCGGGTATTCCGCACGGACATAGATGTAGCCCTCGGTGGAATCCGTCGCCACACCGGCTATGATCATGCCTTCGAGAATCTTGTGCGGGTCGCCTTCCATGCAGGAACGGTCCATGAAGGCGCCGGGGTCGCCCTCGTCGCCGTTGCAGACGATGTACTTGACCGGCTCTTCCTTGTGTGCCGCAACCTGGGCCCACTTTTTACCGGTCGGGAAGCCGGCGCCGCCGCGCCCGCGCAGGCCGGAGTCGGACACTTCCTGAATGATCTCTTCCCCGCTCAGTTCAAACAGGCACTTGGCAAGAGCGGAATAACCCCCGATGGAAAGATACTCTTCGATGCTTTCGGCGTCGATGTGACCGCAGTGCTCCAGCACGCGGCGGGTCTGCTTCTTATAGAAAGGGATGTCCTCCTGGCGCTTGTAAAGCTCACCGTTCTGGTGATAGCCGAGGCGTTCGATAAACTCGCCGCCGATCAGGGTCTTTTCAACGATCTCCTGCACATCCGCAACTTTTACCTTGGTGTACAGCCAGCCTTCCGGCTCGATGCGCACCAGCGGGCCCATTTCGCAGAAGCCGTGGCAGCCGGATTTTTTGAGGCCGGTCACGGAGCCGCCGCATTCGGTGAGGTTGAGGGCGATTTCACAGGGAACGCCCTGCGCATCCATCTGGGCCTTCAGTTCGTCAAAGACCTTGAGGTTCCCGCCTGCCGCGCAGCCGGTACCGCAGCAGACCAGCACTTTGCGCTTCTCGTTTTCACGGGCGCGGATGCATGCTTCCTGCAGGGTTTTGAATTCTTCGAGGTTGCTGATTCTCTGTCTCATCCGTCAGGCCTCCCCTCTCAGCTCCGCCACCAGCGCTCTGGCCTTTTCAGGCGTCATCGCAGGATGAACGGTTTCATTCACCATGACGACCGGACTCAGCCCGCAGGCACCGAGGCAGGAGACGATCTCCAGGGTGAACAGGCCGTCGTCCGAGGTGGGTTTGTGTTCATCAGTTCCTGTGGCATCATAGAGTGCCTGCAGCACCGTGCTGCTCTTGCGGACATGGCATGCCGTGCCGCGGCAGACTTTCAGGACATACTTGCCCTTTGCATCCAGGGAAAAGTTCCCGTAAAAAGTTGCCACGCCATAGAGTTTTGATTCGCTCATGCCGACCTTTTTGGCAATATACTCCAGCGCCTCCTGTGGAAGATAACGGTATTGCTCCTGGACGTCCTGCATGATTGCGATGATCCGCGCCTTGTCGTTGTCATATTTTTCCAGAACGGAATCTATGAACTTCTGATCAACGGTTTCCAAGGTAATCGCTTCCTTTCCTTCAGATTTATTATGCGTTTCCTGCCCCTATATCCGGTCAGTTCCGCAGATCTGTCTAAATTTTATCATACACTATAGTTAAAAAAATGACAAGTAAAACTTGTCGTTTTTCCATATTTTGTGAATAATCACGGTTTTCACCCGGTTCATTGACAGGATTTGCTTTTCGAAGTACAATATTGCCAGACTCCCGGCTGCGAGCGCCGCTTTCAGCAGGGATACCGTTCAATACTGACGCCGAAATGTTATTGAGGCGGAAGGATGATTACAGCGAAACAGCCCTTTGGGGCTTAAGTTGCCATGCCTTCCGGCATGGCTTTTTTGGTGAGAAAGGAGATTTCCACATGGCTGAAGACCGCCGCATTGCCGCTGTTTCCATTCTGGTTGAAAATCAGGATTCTGTCGAAGCTCTTAACGCCATCCTGCACGAATATGCGCCGTACATTCTCGGCAGAATGGGTATCCCCTACCGCGAACGCAGCATCAGCATCATCTGTCTTGCCGTAGACGCCCCCATGGATGTGATCAACACCATGACCGGCCGGCTCGGCCGCCTCCCCGGCATCAGCGCGAAAGCTGCTGTTTCCAAACGCAGCGGCACCGAAGAATAAGCAAACTTCATAAAAACAGTGATAGAAAGAAGGTATCCCTGATGAAAACATCCCGTATTACAGCTGCAGCCCTGCTGCTTCTCTTCTGCCTTTTCCTCACCGCCTGCGGAGGGAAAACATCCGGATCTCCGGCCCCTTCCCCTGCCGCTTCAGAGGCGCCCGCTGCAGAGGCCGCCCCTTCCGCCGCGCCGGAAGAAGCAGTCGCTCAGGAAGAACCCGCTCAGGAAGAACCCGCCGCCCCGGAAGCTGTGGGGGAATCCGCTGAGGAACCCGGAGTTGTTGCCGAGCCTGACGCTTCGATGCCCGTCCGCGTCATGACCCTGAACGGAACCACCGGCTTTGGGCTGGCTGGCCTCATTGCGGAGAGCAACGCGGGAAACACCGCACAGAATTACAGCTTTACCGTGGAAACCGATGCTTCAAATATCACCGCCGCGCTTGTCAACGGCAGCTGCGACATCGCCGCACTCCCGACCAACGCTGCCTCCGCGCTGTACAACAAAACAGAAGGCGGAGTTCAGGTTCTGGCCCTGAACACCCGCGGCGTGCTGTATGTGCTCTCTGACGGCACGGTTCCCGTAGAAAGCTTTGCGGATCTCAACGGGCAGACTGTCTATGTTCCGGCACAGAACCCGAGCTTCATTTTCGGTTTTCTGTGCAGCGCGAACGACATCAGTGTCAGCATCGACAACACCTATGCCCAGCCTGCGGAACTGAACGCCGCAGTCGCCACCGGGCAGGTGCATCTGGCGGTTTTGCCTGAACCGATGGTCACCGTTGCCTGCAGTCAGAACAGCGACCTGCAGATCGTCCTGGACCTGACGGAAGAGTGGGACCGCGTTGCAGAACCGGGCAGCCTGGTACAGGGCTGCGTCGTCGTCCGCACCGAGTTTGCCAAAGAGCATCCGGAAGAGGTTCTGGCATTCCTGAAGGACTATGAGGCGTCCGTCGCCCTGCTGACAGACGACCCCGCCGCTGCAGCACAGAAGATTGAAGAAACCGGTATCTTTGCCAAGGCCGCGGTTGCACAAAAGGCTATCCCGCACTGCAACATCTGCTTTGTCACCGGTGCAGAGATGCAGGCACAGCTCTCCACCTTTCTGGAGATCATGGCTGAAACCGTTCCGCAGTCCATCGGCGGCGCGGTTCCCGGGCCTGATTTCTACTGCATCCTGCAATGAAGCCTTCCGCAGAGAAGAAAAACAAGTCTGCCGGCAGATGGCAGCGCTTTTCCGGCAGCAGGCTTTCGCATCCGGCCGTGTGGCTCTTCTGGATTGCAGTATGGTTCCTGCTTTCCCTGCTGGTCCACCGTGAACTGCTGCTGCCCGGCCCGCTTCAGGTGCTTCAGAAGCTTGGTTCCATGATGCTGACCGGGGCATTCTGGTCCAGCGTTGCGCTGAGCCTGCTGCGGATTCTCGGCGGGATTCTGGCTGCGCTGATTCTGGGTGTGCTGTTGGCTATCCTGACGGAATACAGCAGTCTTGCCAAAGCGCTGTTCTCCCCGCTTATGCTGCTGGTGCGCAGCACCCCTGTTGTATCCTTCATCATTCTGGCACTGATCTGGCTGGGAAGGGATATCCTGCCGCTGTTCATCTCGGCCCTGATGGTGCTACCGGTTGTCTGGGCAAACGTCTCCGCCGGCATTGCCGGAAGGGATCCGCAGCTGATGGAAATGGCAAGGGTCTACAGGCTCCCCCGCGGGCGGGTTTTCCGGCGGATCACAGTGCCGTCGGTCCTGCCGCACTTTCGGGCGGCGCTTCGCTCCGCCCTCGGTCTCGGCTGGAAAGCAGGCATCGCCGCCGAAGTGCTGACGGTGCCGAAACAGGCGATCGGGCGGATGATCTACGAGTCCAAGCTCTATCTGGAAACCACAGAACTCTTTGCCTGGACTCTGACGGTGATCCTGCTCAGCTATGTCATCGAGCGCCTGCTGCTCCGGCTGGTACTTCTGCCCGGCAGCGTGCCCAAAGCGAAGGATATCTCCGGGCAGAAGGAGGAGGTCGGCCGTGCTTGAGCTGAAAGAAATCTCCCTGTCCTTTTGGGGAAATGCGGTTCTGTCCAAATGCAGCCTGCATCTTGCCCCCGGTGACCGGATCGCCCTGATGGGCCCTTCGGGCTGCGGGAAAACTACTCTGCTCCGCACGGCTCTCTCTCTGCAGCAGCCCGACAGCGGGACTGTCATCTGCCGGGCACGAAAACCCGCCGCAGTTTTTCAGGAGCCGCGTCTGCTGCCATGGCTGACCACACTGGAGAACGTCAACCTGGTTCTTTCCGACACCCCCGAGACACTCCCCGCCGCCCAAGCATGGCTGGATTGTATGGAACTCGGTGACTCCGCTCTGCTTTACCCTGCAGAGCTCTCCGGCGGCATGCAGCAGAGGGTTTCACTCGCCCGGGCGCTTGCCTGTAAACCCGACCTTCTGGTTCTGGATGAGCCTTTCAAAGGGCTGGATACTGCTCTGAATGACCGAATTCTCGAGGTATTGAAAAAAGCGTTGGATGGAGCTTCCCTTTTGCTTGCAACCCACAGGGAGGAGGAAGCCCTCGCGCTCGGTTGCCGTATTGTCCGATATAATGCCGGGCAGTTTGTATCATAAATCATAAAATGCCAGTTTGCCTGCCGGCCTCATCTGCAGACCGACAGGGCAATAACATCTGCAATTCCCCGCCAAAAGATTTGTATCAGTATAAGTCAGTATAAGCAGAAAAACGCCCGCGATCAGATGACCGCGGGCGCCCTCTCAGGAGTGGATATGACGCATCTTGAAAGGTTTTATTCTGCTTTTTTTCCGGTGCCGGCAATGATCCAGAAGACGACCAGTGCAATCACGGAAACTGCATACCAGATCATCTGGTTGCCGCCGAAGAAGTCGATCATCTGACCGGCCAGAACGAAGGCCATCACAATGGGAACGACAAACTTCACGCAGAAGCGGAAGAACTTCTTGAAGCCTTCGGAAGGATCACCGTGGGCAACTTCGTCCAGAACCAGATCCGGACCAACTTCCCAGCCGATCATCAGGGCCATCAGCATGGCGCCGAGCGGCATCGCAATGCCTTCAGACCAGCAGTCGAAGAAGTCGAGGAAGCAGTCGAGGAAGGTCGGGACCGTAGAGATGCCGAGCAGGCTGGCCGGGCTGAAGTTGGAGCCCAGGCCGTCGGCAGCGACCAGTACAGCACCGATGAGGATGAGCAGGGACACGGTGAAGACGCGGGACTTACGGGTGTCATTTTCGCCCTTGGCAAGGTCTTTGTCAATCCAGTGAGCCGCGATGGTCTCCATCAGGGAGATGGCGGAGGAAATGGCAGCGATCAGAACCAGGACATAGAAGATCACACCGAAGAGAGGTCCAAGCTTGCCCATGTTGGTGAACACGTCCTGCAGAGTGACAAACAGGAGGTTCGGGCCGCCGAGCTTGATCTGGCCGACCGGAGTACCCTGGGCAATGCCGTTTGCAACGGCTGCAGGGATAACGGCAATACCGGCCATCAGAGCGATGAGAGTATCGGAGAAGACGATGATGACGGAGTTCTTGACCAGGTTCTCTTCCTTGCTCAGGTAGGAGCCGTAGGTCAGGATGGCGCCCATGGCCAGGGACAGGGAGAAGAACATCTGGCCGCCGGCGGTACCGAGAACGGAAACCAGGTTCGGCTGGGCCTCAATGAAGCCTGCCTTGACCGCATAGCCAGGAACAAACATGAACTTCAGGCCTTCTGCCGCATGGGGCAGGGTCAGGGAGCGGACGATGATGATGAGCAGCATCACAAACAGCGCCGGCATACCGACCTTATTGAACTTTTCAATACCGCCGGAAACGCCGCCCTGCACGATGACCATGCAGATGATGATGAACAGAATCGTGAAGACCACGCAGCCGAGCGGGGTGGTCAGCATGGCGCCGAAGATGTCACCGCCGGTCATGTTGACGGCTTCATTACCAAAGCTCAGCTTTGTCATGTTCAGGGCAATGTACTGCAGGCAGTAGCCGCCGAGAACGGTGTAGAAGGTCATGATCAGGTACGGTGCGATGGTGGCAAGCCAGCCGATCCAGCTGAACTTCTTGGATACCTTCTGATAGGCATCAATCGGGCTGAGCTTGGTTTTGCGGCCGACCGCCAACTCGGAGACCATGATGATCATACCGACGAAAATGGCCAGCAGCAGGTAAACAATCAGGAATACGAAGCCGCCGCATTTACCCATCTTGTACGGGAAGCCCCAGATGTTACCGAGACCGACGGCGGAACCGATGGCAGCAAGCAGGAAGCCTAAGTTGCTGCCCCAGGAACTGCGATTGTTCTCCATAAACAATATCTCCTCTTTCCCACCGGATAAAATAAAATTGAAAAGCCAGCACACTGCCGAAGCCCCGGAGGCCACCATGTCGATGCGTCACTAACATGATGAGGCCGGATTCTCTTCCAACGAATATGGAGCTGAACTTTTCTCCCGGTGTATTTGTGAACAAATTATAACATTTCTATTGCTTTTTTACTAACACTATATTATTATACATGTAATAACAAATTCTCATGGATAGACTCTGTCATAAGAAAGGCAAATAAATACCAATGGACAGCAAAAAAATATCCGCCCTTCTGCTGGCGGTGGAAAAAGGCAGCCTGACCTCGGCCGCCGCCGAACTGGGGTATACTCAGTCCGGCCTGACACACATGATGAATGCACTGGAAGAGGAACTCGGCCTGAACCTGCTGGTACGCAGCAAAAACGGTGTGCGTCTCTCCCCCTCCGGCCTGGCCCTGAAGCCGAAGATGCAGGCCCTGCTGGCTTCCGCCCAGGCTTTGGAGGATGAAGCCGCCCAACTGCGCCAGAGAAGCAGTTCCACGCTGCGGCTCGGAGCTTATTCAAGCGTAGCCAGCCGCTGGCTTCCGGCGATCGTGGCGTTTTTTCGCAACGCCGATCCGAACACCGATGTCACCATCGACGTCGGCGGTGTTCCCGACATTTATGAAAAGCTGAAAAACGACCAGCTGGACTGCGCGATTGTGAGCTACCAGGAATCGCTCTGCCAGGGTCTGAACTATACACATCTGGCTGACGATCCCCTGATTGCCGTCGTGCCGGAAACCGATGAACACGCGGAGTTCTTTCCGATCGCCGACTTCGGATCTCAGGATTTCCTGATGCCGTCGGACGGCTTCGACATGGATGTCACGCCCCTCTTCAACCGTTACCTCGGGCGCGAGCATCCGCGCATCCGTTATACCAATCTGTCAGACAGCGCCATCGCCTCAATGGTCGAGCACAATCTGGGCGTGAGCCTGCTCTCGGAGCTCATCATGCAGGATATTCACGCCGCGGTGAGAACCCTGCCGCTTGACCCGCCGGTCTACCGCAAACTTGGCATTGCGGCAAATGAACGCCAGCAGAACGATAAAAACATCCGCCGCTTCATCCGCTGCGCGCAGACGGTCATCGGGCAGATGTACGAGCAAAAATCTCCTTGACTTTCCCCTGCTTCTGCATTATAATGCAAAAGCTTTGTGACCAAAGCACAGTTGAATACATTATGTCTTTCGACAGGTACGGAGAAGTCGCGTAGTTGGTCGAGCGCGCACGATTGGAAATCGTGTATACCCCATAAGGGTATCGAGGGTTCGAATCCCTCCTTCTCCGCCAGCAGAATCCCCTGAAATGCATCATTTCAGGGGATTCTTTTTCGCACATGAACTACTTTTATCCCTTACCAGCTGTATCGCGGCCGCTTATCCGTACCGCACAGCTACTTGTTTTTTAACCGTTCTTTTGGTAGCATTCTCACTGCAGGGACACGACCTTGCTTTATTCGGCAAAATCAGGCTTCACCGGAGTCCGAAGAGGAGGAACACATGACACAAAACAACAATCAAACCGAAGTGTTAAGGGAAGGCATCGACATTCAGCAGTACCTCACCGAGGGCGTGGAGGCAATCGTGAAGGATGTTCTGCGTGCGACGCTGCGTGACCCGAAGGAGAGCCTTTTCATGGCGCGCTTTGCCGCCGCCTCCCGAAGAGCATCGGAACGCCGGACCGAGAATGCAAAAGCGGGGCTCCATGTCCCGTCGTACCTGATTGCCAGCATCACCTCCAGCTGCAACCTGCACTGTGCGGGCTGTTACTCCCGGGCAAACCACGCGACCGAAGACTGTGCGCCGCAGCGCCAGCTCACGACGGAGCAATGGGAAAGCATCTTCCGGGAGGCCGAGGAGCTCGGAATCAGTTTTATTCTCCTCGCCGGAGGCGAGCCTCTTCTCCGGTATGACGTGGTTGAAGCCGCCGGAAAGCAGCCGGGTATTCTTTTTCCGATTTTTACCAACGGAACCTTTTTGAACAAGCGTTACTTTCAGCTCCTGGACCGCTGCAGGAACCTGATCCCTGTCATCAGCATTGAGGGCGACCAGACTCTTACGGATGCCCGCCGCGGCGAAGGCATCTACGATAAAATCATGGGTAACCTGGAGCAGCTGCAGAAGCAGGGGCTCCTGTTCGGATGCTCGATCACTGTGACCACGGAGAACCTGGACGAGGTGCTCTCTGATGGTTTCGTCCATTCTCTGGCTGAGCGCGGCTGCAAGGCTGTCTTCTATATAGAATTCGTGCCCGTGACGGACGAGGCAAAATACCTGGCCCCGGGTGATGCGGAAAGAGAGTCCATCCGTACCGGGATCGACCGGCTGCGTGCGGAACACCCGGAAATGGTTTTTGTTTCCTTCCCGGGCGATGAAAAGAGTTCCGGCGGCTGCCTGGCCGCAGGCAGAGGGTTCTTCCACATCAACTCCCACGGCGGAGCCGAACCCTGCCCATTCTCTCCCTATTCCGACATCAATGTGGCCGAGACCTCTCTGAGAGACGCTGTTAATTCAGGTCTGTTCCGTGCCCTGCGCGACAACGGGCATCTGCTGGAAGACCACGTCGGCGGCTGCGTGCTCTATGAAAAGAAAGCCCTTGTGGAAGAACTGCTGCAGACCGGCAAAGATACGCAGGCATAAAACTGAGGATCTCCTCTGCGCGTTTGGGAGCCGCGTCCGCCTTTACAAAAGATTGCCGATCTGCTATCATTGCATTACAGAAAGCCTGTATAAAAAGGAGAACTTAATATGGAATTTAAAACTGTTGTACAGAACCGCTTTTCCTGCAAGAAGTATTCTTCCCGCCAGGTAGAAAGTGAGAAGCTGGCTGCCATTCTGGAGGCCGGACGCCTGGCGCCGACGGCAAAGAACCTGCAGGAGCAGCACATCTATGTCGTCCAGAATCCGGACGTTCTGGCAAGGATCGACACCGTCACCCCCTGCCGCTACGGCGCGCCGACCGTCCTGGTGGTTGCCTATGACAGAAACAACGTGTTCACCTATCCCGGCGGAAAGCGTGACTCCGGCACGGAGGACGCGACCATCGTCGCCACCCACATGATCCTTGCCGCAGCAGATGAAGGCGTGGACAGCTGCTGGATCAACTATCTCGACCCGGACAAGCTGGCGGAAGCGCTCGGCCTTCCGGAGAATGAAGAAGTACTGATGGTGATGGACCTCGGTTACGGCGCGGACGGCGCCGGCCCGCTGCCGAAGCATTTTGACAGAAAGCCTCTGTGCGAAACGGTCAGCTATCTGTAAGGCCGGCTCCGCGCGGGCGCGGCAGGGCCTGTCGCCCGCCCGTGCCGCATCACAAAAACACATCGAAAAGCAGGAAAGCAGACGCAGTCTCGTCTGCTTTCCTGCTTTTTCATTCCTTTAAACCGTTACTGCTTTCTTCTCCAGAGCATGCGGTTTTCTTCAAAGCTCACATCCAGTCTGCCCGTATCCTTCAGCCAGGCGAGGTACGAGCGCACCGTACTCCCCACCAGAACATACTGCTCGAAGTTCATAGTCAGCGCGTACACGTCGAATAGCTGCCGGAGGAGTTCCTCAAAGCAGCAGGGTGTTTCGCACAGGGCGAGGATCCTGCCCGCGATCTCATTCACCTGGTCGATATTGACCTGCGCCAGTTCCGCGATGCTGTCCGTCACCGCCGCGTGCGCGGGGATAAAGAGCTTCGCCTCCATAGACTTCACCATCTCAAGCGTCTGCAGATAGGCGGCGACGTCGTAGATGAACCCGATGCGATACTTCTCCAGCGTTTCCCGGCTGGAGAGGCAGTCCGCAAGATAGACCACGTCATCCGTGGTGCGGAAGCCGACCATGTCGAAAAAGTGACCAGGCAGCGGTATGGCCTCAAAACCTGCGGGCAGGGCTTCCCTCGTCAGGTACTCGGCGTCGCTCCCCTGCGCCATCAGAAATTTGTGCCGCAGGTCTTTGGGAGGATAGCCGCCGTAGAGAAAGGACGGCTCGAGAACGGGATTCCTGGTAAACTCGCAGTCGATCCCGGGCACGTAGATTTTGCAGCCTGTCTGCGCCTGCAGGTATTTGTTGCCGCCGATGTGGTCGGCGTTGGCGTGGGTGTTGTAGATTGCTTTCAGCTTCCATTTGTTGGCATCAAGAATCTGCCGCACCTTGCGTCCGGCGTCCTTGTCGTTGCCGCTGTCGATCAGGACCACGTCCTGATCATTTAGCTTTACCAGCCCGATTTTGGCGGGGCTTTGAATGTAAAAGCAGTTTTCGCTGACCTGAACAAGTTCGAACACGGGGCATCCTTCCCTTTACTTTTTGAAGTGCACGTAGTTCTCAGCGGTTTTGGGGTAGCCCTCCTCGCAGAGCGTGTCGTAGACGCAATCCTGAATCTCCTTGGTGGTGATGAGGTCTTTCTCACTGGTCAGGCGAAGGAATACCTGGTCGGCAATCCGCTGCGCCGTCTTGATGGTGAGAACCTCTCCGGAGGTACGGCCGTTTGCCCAAACAATACTGTTCGCGATCTTCTCATCGTCATAGAGCACGACGTTTCCGTTCCGTTTTGTGACTTTCATGTTGAACCTCCTATAGAATTATTATTGAATACTCAAAGCGTCTGTTTTCCGTCCTCTGCTGGAGGCAAGGAAGCTTCCGCCAAAAACCGCCGGATGGCCGCGATATGCTCCGACTCCATCCCGGCACGCTCCTGCGCGTCCAGGTCCAGAAGGACGTTCTGAATCTGCCCCTCGCCCAGCGAGGCGACCCAGCTGAGCAGTGCGTCGCAGTTGTCATAGAGGCCACTGTAGAGGCAGGCATAGGCCAGGTTGATGTTCACCAGCACGTGGTTGGGCTGCAGTTCATAGCCGCTAAGCCCGGCCTTGAGTGCCGCCTGCGGGTCGCGATTGTGGACAAGCTCATAATAGGAAAGCCACGCGTAATACTGCGCGGTATCCATACTCCCCAGCACCCGGCAGACGCCGCCGTAGGCCTGCAGGCCTTCCTCAAAGGCCTCGCGGGAATGGCTGTAGTCCCCGGCCTTGAAGGCGTTCTCCCCGATGTTCAGCATGGCGTTGGCATACACCGCCGTGTCCGAGGGTGAGCCGGTCCGCCCGCTGATCGTACGGTAGAGTTCCGCCGCCCTGGTGTAATAGATGTCCGCAGTTTTGTAGTCCTCCTGCATGTTCAGGAGAAGCCCGCGGTTGTTGTACAGATAGGCTAGGTTCCTGAGCGAATCCGTGTTCTCCGTATCTTGCGCCTGGTGCATTGCCGTCGCTATGCCCCGGGCATATAGACTGTCCGCCTCCTGAAAGCGGCCTTCATCCGTCAGGCATAGTGCCAGTGCTGAGACCGCCTGTACATAATCACGCGGATCCGTCAGTGACTGTGCGTTCTCCATAATCTCTGAATAGAGGTCGCAGGCTCGCTCCAGATACACCTCGGCGTCGGAATACGCACCGACCCGGTGCAGGATCAGACCATAATTGTAATTCACCTTTGCGGTCGAATTCACCGAAGCCCAGGTGTCCCCCGCGCTTTCCAAGAGCTTCAGGCTCTTTTCATAAAGGGTCGCCGCGCCTTCCAGATCCCCGATGTCCGCCCTGTTCGACCCGGCGTTGAAGGTGAAGGTCGCGAGATCCACCAGGTTGGGATTCTTCGCATCGGCATACAGAGAAATGGCTTCATCAAAAGCTTCTGCCGCCTCAGGAAAGCGTCCTGCAGAATTCAGAAGTCTGCCACGATTGTTGTAAGAGGAGGCCAGGGCTTCCAGTCCCCCATCTGCGCCGACATCGGTGAGGGTGCGGTAAATCCCAATGGCGGTCTCTTCAGTGCTCAGGGCTTCGTCATAACTGCCCAGCACGCCCTGTGCAGTAGCCAGCTTCTCATAGTTGGCCGCCGCCTCAAATTCTGCGGCCTCCCTGTTCCCGGACAGCCGCAGGATGGCATTGATCTCCTCGGTGTTTTCATGCAGGATACCTGAAAGATGACTGTAGGCGCCGGGAACGTTGACCAGGCGGCTCGGCAGGGTATAGGTCAGCTCGTCGAGGATACTCAGGGAAGCCTGCTCGCGCCGGGCAGCGGTATCCCGGAAGTTCTGCGCCTGATGCATGAGTCCCAGTGAAACGCCCGCAATGAACAGAAAAACCGCGGCGGTGCCTGCCGCCCAGATGATCAGCCGGCGGTTGCGGCGCAGCAGATGCTCCCGCTGGAGTTCTTCCGGATCACAGCCGGCAATGTCGGCAACTACCTTCAGCAGCGCATTCTCAGCCTTTGTCGTCATCTTCTTAACGGAGTTCCCTTCGGTGCGGACATCCATGATCCGGTCCATCACATCAGGCACCAGCTTCAGCGTCGGCGGGAAGGAGCGCTCCGGGTCGCCGGAGATCAGGAGCGGGTAGATGTGGTCTGCACGGCCGAGCTCGATAAACACGCCCACCTCTCGGTCAATCCACCGGGACTCCGGGGTATCCTCCGAACAGACTACCACCAGGCAGTTGGTGGAGCGCAGTGCGTTGTCGATGGACTCGGTCAGAATCCGGCTGACCGGCAGTTCTTCGGTATCGCGGAAAGCACGACGGATTTCCGGATAGCCCTGCTCACGAATGGCTTTGGGGAGACGATAACTCTCCAGCAGATTGAATGCCTTCTGCGTGAGCTCGCTGTCCAGCGGGCGATGCCGGTAGCTGAAGAAAGCATCATAAGTAAACTCCTGCATGGTCAGCCCCCGTTCTCCGCTTCCGCAGGGGCAAGGAGCTCGCCGAGTTCCAACTGTTCCAGCTTGACCCGTGCGTTCTCTGTGGCCTCATTTACAAAGGCCAGCGCAAGGTCGTCACCGGCAAATTCCGCCGGCAGCTCTTCCATGGTACGCCGGGCGATTTCCACACTGAGGCGGGTCTGTTTCTCGGCGATGATGCCCTCGTTCCGGGCAATGAGGCCAAGGCGAAGAAAGATCCCCGCTGCCGCAAGGCTGACTGCTACCACTATGGCAACCGCTGCCGTCAAGGCCCGCTTTCTGCGCTGCCGCTGCCGCTGCTGCAGGTCGTCCGGACGTAAGCCGAGCATCAGGGCTACGATACGCACCGTCTCATAACGGAGCATCTGCTTCCGGCGGGAAGGGTCTGCCGCGCGGAGGTCAGCCGCCACCGGTTCGATAATATCAACCCGCTCGGTCACCGTCATATCAGGGAGAATCTGCTTCACCACCCGCTGCTGGTAAAAACTCGCCGGGAAGATGTGGATCGGTTCCCCTTCGATCATAACGGGAATGATGCCTTCCCCATTATGAGCCTCACGGAAACAGGTAAGTTTGGACATAACATCGGGATTCTCACGGGTTCCGGGAGAACACAGCAGCGCCAGGAACCGGCTGTTTTCCAACCGGTCCCTGGCGTTTTCGTCAAATGCCGCTTCCTGATCGTCCACCAGGACGCGCCGGTAACTCAGTCCGGATTCCGGAAGGCTGAGCCGGGACGGAAGCTTATAGCTGCGGATGCTGTCGGCAAGGAGCTCGGCAACTGCCGCATCGTTTTTCAGGGAAAGGATACAGATGTCATAACCGTCTGTCATTTTCCGCCTCCTTTTCCCGGGGAGAAGGGGCTGTAAACACGCCCCGCGATGCCTGTTTTGCTTCTATAGAAGAGTTGCTCAGATCGCCTTGCCGCTGTGCAGGTCTACCAGATGCTTCACCGCATCCAGCTTCGCAAGTTCGTCGTAGAATCCCTTGGAGTACAGTTCACCCTGATAATCGAACTGAACGACCACGAACTCGCCCACCAGGCTGCTGTCGAAGACCAGCTCACCGGTAACTGTATTATATGTTGCGGGGAAAGCCTTCAGGCTCTTGCCGTCCTTGTCGATGAACACGACATAAATGTTCTTGGTGTCCCACTCGTCAGGCTTGTCGAACTTGAAGCGGGCACGGACGGTGGTAACGCCGAGGTCAAAGATCTGGGTGTCGCCGTACCAGACCGAGAGGGTCCATGTTCCGCGTCTCGGATTCTCAGTGACGATGACACGCCATAGAATCTTTTCTTCAATCTTAAGGATGGTTGTAGGTTTCCCTGTCGGTTTAAAACTTCCTTCTGAAGCAAGTATACCTGAGCTGGTGATGCCCAGATTATGGCCAGCAAGCCCCGCGCCTGTATAAGGACAACAGCCGAAGTGACTTCCCGGCTTGAAAGGCACTCTAACAAGTTCTCCGCTTTCGGTTGTAGAGTGGTCAGAATCAATTAATGTCTTGTTTCCGTCCTCGTCCAATATAATGAACGAAGGTTTTGCAAAGCTTACTCCGTACAATTCCTTAAAGATCTGAACCAGTTCAGCATAGGTGACTTCACTTTTACCCAGTTTTTCAATGAGTGTTTTCCCTGTGGTCTCGATCATTCCAGCCTTGCCGAGAGTTGTTGAAGCAAATTTGCCCTTAACAGTCAGTTTCCCGCCATTTTCGACCTGGATTTTGGGAGTCAGTTCTGTAAGCTTTGCCGTTTCTGGCCCGTCTATAGTAGCTACATATTCGGGAAAAAAACCTTCTTTTGAATTGGTCTCAATTACCGCACCGTTTTCAACTGTCAAGGATGCGCCTTTTGATATGGTCAATGCAGAAGAGTTTTCTTTTATCTCTTTCTCTCCCTCTGCTTTTGAAACACTGTCCATGATTATTTTTGTCCCGCTGGGCATAACCAGGTTAATTCCTTCAGGAATCGTATACTTCTCATCCAAGAGTCCCGGGACACTGCCATTAATCAGGTTATAAGTATTTCCTGCCGCATTCTTGTCCTTCAGGAACACAGCGACACTGCCGGTAGTACCGTTAATCGTGGTCTGAGCAAGCTGTACTTCGCCGGATTCTTTCAGGTCCACGTCATCCAACAGCATAATTCCCGTTCCGATGATATTCACGACATTATTGGAAACAAGCTTGTTAATACGATTCAAACCTGTCGCCTGAATTGTTAAATCTCCTTCTTTGACAGTAAGCTCTTTCAATGTTTCATTTGTAATTGTAAGGGTGCCATCCTCAGCAGACCAACCGATTCCCTTCAGCATTGGATCGCCATTTGAATCATCCACTTCCTCCGGGGAATAAGGAACATCTTTATCATTGGAATACTTAGTCCCATCTACTTCGATAACGGTCTTGGCATCTTTGGAGGCAGTATCGGTTGAAGCGGCAGAAGTGGTGCTGCTGTCGGTTTCTGCTCCTGTTGTTCTCGCGCCATCAGGAATATCTGCCCCAGCTTTCGCAAACGGGCTAGCTTTGGGTGTTACGGTGTCGGCCGAACCGTCCGGTACTTCTGTTGCCCCGGTTTCGATCTCTTCGGCTCCCTTTGTGAGGCTGACGGCGTCATTTATCAGCAGGGAAACGCCGTCATCTTTTGGAGCATCACGCAGGAACATACTCTTAGGCGCAAAATTCAGGGACGGCTTTGCGGTAGCAATGTCGGATTTCTCAACTTCTTCGGGTTCTGTCTGTTCAACATCCTTGGCGTTTTGCCCATCTTCATCAGGCTGTGTGTTCTCTGCAGGCTGCGTGTTTTCAGCTGGCTTGTCGGTCTTGACAGTCTCTTCCTGCTGCAAGGGGGGGAGCGCTCCGGTGGGCTTATCAGCCTTCGCTGTGACCTCAGTCTTGAGCGTATTTCCGGCTTTAGAGACAGCTTCACCCTGTAGGGTATTCTCATCCTCCACAGGTTTCTGTTCCTGCTCGGTCTCTTCCTTTACTACGACCGATTCCTCATTGTTCTCATTCTGACTCTGCTGCTCCTTGGGCTCTTCGGCAGGCACGTCGGAGGCAGGAACAACCTTTAAAGGTTCCTCCGTGGGAGCAGTACCTTTGTCGGGGGCAGCTTCTTTTACTTCCTTGACTTCCTCCACGGGGACAGCTTCCTTCGCAGGGGCCGCCTCTACTTCCTTTACCGGGGCTGACTCTTTACCAGGCGCAGCTTTTACCGGGGTTTCTGCCACTGGCGCAGCTTTCTCTGTCGTTTCTTGTGCAGCTTTTGCGGGGGCTTCCTGCGCGGCAGCATCTTCCTGCTGCCGTCTCAGCTCTTCTTCCAGTCTCTTTTTCTCCAGCTCCTCAAGTCGGATTCTCTCAAGTTCGTCCAGTTCCGCTTGGGTGAACTCCTGGCCGACTTCCTGCGTTTCTTCCTCATCTCCCGCAAAAGCGGTAACGCCGAAAGACATGACCAGCGTCAGGCACATGAGTATGCTGATGAGTTTCTGCATCCAGAGTTTCATAAAGCTGCCTCCTTGCGCGTTACTCTCCGCGACTCTTTTTGTGACAGTCAGAGTTTATACATTTTCACTATTTTATCTTAACATAGTATCTCGCTGTGATACAACAAAAATATGTAACCATTTCGGCATATTTTGAGTTTTTGCGAAGAGGTATTCACATTCCGGCATGCCGTCTCCACAGGTAGCTGAAGAAGCACCGCAGCTGCCCGTGTGAGGCGGCCGCGGTGAAAACAGGCTTGTTTTATTCAGGTACAATAACTGTCAGGTGATTTAGCTGTTATTTCTTCACTTTCCGCCGCCTGCGGCGGCCGCCAGCTTCGGCAGCCAAGCCAACAACAAACATGATCAGCCCCGTCAGCCCTACTGCCGTAATAATCCGCAGTATAGGATCAGCATCCGCTGTATTTCCCGTCACCGCATTTGCACTTTGTACATTGCCCGGCAAAGCCTGTGTTATTTCCTCTCCGGCTGGAACTTCACTTTCGATGTCAGCTTCACTACCAGCCGGCTGTACTACCACAGCATCGTTTTCCATTTCCGTCAGTGCAACTGCCTGCTCCAAATCTTCCTGTTCAAGTGCAGCCTGCTTTTCGTCCAATTGCAGGGCATAGTCAGCCAGATAAGAGCCCACCTCAGCTATTCTGCGCTGGTAGTTCCCCACGTTGCGCGTCATGACGACCACTATAATCGGTGTCGGGGTATAAATGATAGCTGCGCAATGGTTATTATTGTTGCCGTTCTGCTCTACAAAGGCGCCGTACTTTTGCGCAATGGCGTAAGAGCTCTTTAGGGTAGGGTCGGACTTGTAGTATTCCTCAGGCTGTGCATCCAGCAGGTACTCAATGACATGTGGAAATGCCTCTTTCCCTCCATCATACAGGGTCTTCATCACATATGTCATGTAGCGTGCAGTGTAGTAGCTCAGATCATAAAAGTCATCAGAAGTGAAATAACTCTCCAGCAAAGGTGTATACTTGATTGTCTGGTCGGAGCATTTGCCGTTGTAACTCCCACCCATGTATTCCACCAAGACATGTCCGCTGTCGTTACTCGACAAGGTCAGAGCTGTTGACTCTAGTTTAGCCAGAGTGCCTCTTCCATACTGGTTGGCAATCACAGTATCCTGGGTCAGTTCGCCGTCGGCCTCTTTTTCTGCCAGAAGCATGGAAACCGGGACTTTATACAGGCTTGCCGAGTACATCCACTGGTCCGCATTCCAGAACCAAAAGTCGCCCGTGCCGGTATAGCAGAAGCCTACCGAGAAGACCTGGTACTCACCGTTCAGGCCGTTCTGCGCAACATATTCTTCCATCCAGCTGTCCAGGACAGCAGCATCAATGAGGCCGCTATCGTCCGTGCTGACCGCCGATGGGGGTTCTTCGGCAAACGCCTCGGGAACACAGCCAAGCAGCAGAAGTAACGCGAGAAAGAGAGAGAAGCAGGTTTTAGAAGATCGTTTCATATCTTTCGCCTCATTGGAAGAATCAATTCTATATAAAATATATTATACCACGGCCTCGGCAGTGTGTCGAGTATGGTTTTTGCTCTATATATTTTGTTTTTTGATTTATATATTTCTATTGACAAAATTTAAAAGCTGATCTATAATAAACTCAGTATTGAAAGAAGGGATTGATCTTTTTGAAAAAGACTCTATATAGCCTGATGCTGAACGACGAGGTCGTACGCGAAGTCGACCTGCTGGCGCACCGGCTGGGCACCAACCGCTCAGCGCTCATCAACCAGATCCTTGCCGAATATGTGAATTACACCACGCCGGAACGCCGCATCAACGACGTTCTCTCAACGATCGAACGGCTCATCGGCCCGGGGAGCGACCTGGTTCCGTTCTTTGCACCGAACACCTATTCGATGTCGCTGAAAAGCTCGCTGGAGTACAAGTACCGCCCGACGGTGAAGTATGAGGTGGAACTGTTCCGTGGAGAAGATGAAAACATCGGCGAACTCTCGGTCGTCTTCCGGACCCAGTCCGATGCACTGATTTCCGTCATGACGGAGTTCTTCCGCCTGTGGAAGAGCATTGAAGATGCGCATCTTGCACCGCTGACCGGTGCGCGGCATCGCTACGCGCTGTATGACGGGCGCTTTACCCGCAGCATTGCCGCCCCGGACCATGACTGCACGACAGAGCAGCTGGCCAATGCACTTTCAGAATACATCAAGCTCTTCGACAAGCTGATGAAGGCTTACATCAGCGGGCGGCTGAGTGCACATGAGGTGGAGGCCGCCTATTACTCCCAGATGCTGAACAGCCCGGTTCACACCTGACGTCCACACAAGTTCCGTATTTATTCGCTTCCGTATAACCAAAAAACGCTGACTCTTTTCGAAGGAGGTTTACATAACATGAATGCTCAAAATATGACTCAAAAAAGCCTGGAGGCTCTGCAGACCGCACAATCGATGGCTTTGGAAAACCGCAACAACTATATTACGCCGGAACACCTGCTCTACGCACTGGTCGATCAGGACGGCGGGCTTATCCCTTCTCTATTTGGGAAGATGGGAGTTGACTGCAACGCAGTCCTCGCCGAACTGGACACCGCCATCTCGGCACTGCCGAAGGTCGGCAGCACCTCGGATGCCTATCTTTCACCTGAAGCCAGCCGCGTGCTGAGCGCCGCCGAAAAGGCAGCCAAGTCCATGGGTGACTCGTACATTTCGGTCGAGCATTTGATGATCGGCCTGTTCGCCGCACCGACGCCTGCCGTCAAGCGGATCTTTTCGGATCATGCCATCACCAAAAACGGCTTTACGACCGAGCTCTCGAAGGTCAAGTCTTCTCCGGTCAACGGTGACAATCCCGAGAGCACCTACGACGCGCTGAGCAAGTATGGCACCGATTTGGTCAAACGTGCCCGTGAAAACGAGCTGGACCCTGTCATCGGCCGCGATAATGAGATCCGCAATGTGATCCGCATCCTCTCGAGGAAAACCAAGAACAACCCGGTCCTGATCGGCGAGCCGGGCGTCGGCAAGACCGCCGTCGCCGAAGGGCTCGCCCGCCGGCTCGCAGAGGGCCGCGTCCCGGAGGTCCTGCAGGGGATGC
>JAFPWF010000042.1 GCA_017395085.1 Oscillospiraceae bacterium
AGTTCCTGACGGGCTTCTTTTGTGAATGCTTCACGCAGTTCGGCTACAAAATTCGCTTTCTGTTCCTGAGCTACTTTGGAAAGCAGCAATTTTATTTTTTCTTTTTTGGACATTCCTCACACCTCCTTCCGTCGCGGATTAACCGTGAATAGTGCATGCGCAGGAACAGTTGCAACTGCTACAGCATCCGCCGGCAGCTACATCCAGTTCTTCGTCCGAGACTTCATTCGTATCGGTCTTCATGGCTTCCTTCTCTTCCTCGGAAAGACTGATGTTGTACTTCCGCAGCAGCTCCTGACGGGCTTCCTTTGTTTTTGCCTCACGAAGCTCCGCTACAAAATCCGCTTTCTGCTCCTCCCCCACTTTGGAAAGCAGCAGTTCCACTTTTTCTTTTTTGGTCAATTTTCTCACCTTCCTTTATCATCAGTTACCCTCACCGCAAACGCCTGAAGCGATCAGTCGGGGTTACAACAACTGTGACAACTGCAATAATTGGAGCAGCAGCCGCCGGCAGCCACATCCAGTTCATCGTCCGAGACTTCGTTTGTCTCGGCCTTCATGGCTTCCTTTTCTTCGTCAGTAAGACTGATGTTGTACTTCGTAAGCAGCTCCTGACGGGCTTCTTTCGTGGTTGATTCACGCAGTTCCGCTACAAACGCTGCCTTCTGTTCTTCAGCTACCTTTGCGAGCAGAAGCTCCATCTTTTCTTTTTTGGTCATTTTTAAGGCACTGTGAGGAAATAAGATGGACAAAGATGGCGTAGGATTTTTTGTCTATGACAAGGCGGAGAAGCGCAGGAATACTTGGTGTATTCCAAGCTTTGACAACGAAGTCATAGGCGAAAAAGACAAGCCAGATTGTTCAGATTATTTTTGAACAGTGCCTAAGCACCTCCTTCATTATAATTTATTTGCAAATTGAAAATAAGCGCAAGTGTATGAAGCGTTCATGCGCGATGTCAGGAATCCCTACAACTGCAACTGACGCAGCAACCGCCTGACGCCGCATCAAGATCTTCATCCGAGACTTCGTTTGACTGGGCATTGAATGCCTCTTTTTCTTCCTCCGACAGACGAATGCCGTATTTCTTTACAACCTCTCGCCACTCATCCTTGGATTTTGCCTCTCGCAGCTCCGCTACAAACGCTGCCTTCTGTTCTTCGGCTACCTTTGCGAGCAGAAGCTCCATCTTTTCTTTCTTGGTCATTTTTTAAGTGCCTCCTTAAATTTTGATTTATATTCAATTGATAAACAATGGAATATCATAATTCACTCGAAAGAAGTCGTTTCTGCCCCCGTATCAAAAGGCGTATCAGGGTGCAGCATTGCGGACACATATTGCCGTCTGACAGTCCGCCTACAATGACCGCGTCATGTACGGCGCGCTTGTTCTCATGCATCAGGGATAGAAACGCGATGAGTGTTGCCGCTGAATATTTTGGGGCAAGCATTCCGCAGCAGAGCAAACGCGCGGTATGCCCGTTGCCGTCCGGAAACGGGTGAATCCGAACCAGCAGAAAGTGAGCGGTAAACGCCGCCAGCTCCCGCGGCAGGTCTTGCCTTTGCACAAATTCCGCCAAACGGGAGACGGCTTCCGGTATTTCCTCCGGGGGCGAAGTCTCATAGCCCACCGGAACCGGTGCCGACACAAAAGGATTCTTCCCGTGGGCAAAGGGAACGCGCTCGTCGGGTGTGCGAAAATGCGCCGGCAGGTCATCCGCCCAGCGCGGCTCCATTCGGTTTGCCGTTTCCCACAGGGAAAGAACAGCCTCGGCGGAATCCGGAAGCGGCGCGCCGTCCGCCAGATATCCCAGCAGTCGGGCCTGCTCCCGGGCAAGTCTTCTCAGTTTTCCATCCTGAAAGGAACTGCGCAAGGTCAGGCAGGAATCAAGGAATGACCGGGTGTCATCAGCCGTCAGCAGCGCATTGCGCAACGCACTGTTTTCTCCGATAATCAGCTTACAGGCGGCTGCCTCCTGCTGAGATGAGAAGGGAAACCTGCGGCGGATGACCGATTCATGTTCCTCTGCTTCCTGAAGAAGATCCTTCCACTCTTCCGACGGCACGATGAATCTGCCAAACAGTCCGGTCTCTATGAGGTATGACCGCTTTTTCTTCCTGCCCAATCCATTCCATCCATATCCGCAGATAGCTTCCATGTGTTCTTCCGTAAGCACGATGCCTTCCTCTTTGATGACGGTTTGCATTTCCGCCAGAGACTGGCAAGCTCTGAGGCGCGCCTGCTGTTCATCCGTCAGTGAGCGGTACAAATCCATGACCGCCATGTATATTAGCTCCTTTCACTCGAAGGTCGGTCAGTAAGTTCTTCCATTTCCTCTTCTGATAACGGAACCAGATTCTTCCAGCCACTCAGAGCATCAGTGTATTTCTTGTAGTATCCTTTTTCGAAGAAAATGCATTTGTACCCGTCCGAAGAGAGAAGGCTGTTTCCTAACATGATTGACAGTGCCGGACAGCCGCCCTGACAGTTGGTAAAATGCGGACAGGCTGCGCATTTTGGGTTCGCAAGACGTTTGTCCCTGACCGTCTGCGTCACCTGCTCATACAATGTCCCCTCGGTAAAGAGCTTTTGAAGACCTTCCCGCTTTACATTTCCCATGCAGATGCCTCTGAGTGAGAAAAGTCCTGCCAGCGGCGCACAGGGAATCATGTCCCCATTGGCCTGAACAGAGATTTTCCGCAGCATCGCGGGACAGATCGTAGCATTCTCCCTATAATTGCACCGGGATGTCTTGACCGGCAGAATGTGGTAGACCTTATCCCTGCCGCGCAGATACAGGCTCTGCCAGATCGTGACGGGCAGCGTCAGTTCGCTAACGCTATACCACTTGGCAAAGTCAATCGAAAAGTCGTAATACTCCTCCGGTGTCAGTGAGGCATCCGCAGCGTTGAGCTGCCATCTCGGCGCTTCCGTGGTCTTGATGATACGAAGTTCATCCACGCCCAGCTCCGTCAGCATTTTTACCGAGTCGAAAATCACGCTACGGTTCTTGCGATTCACGTTCATGTTGATTTTGACGTTCAGTCCCGCATCTTTACTCGCCCGTATCGCCCGTTTGACGCTTTCCTCACTGCCCTTATGCTGCCGAAGCCAGTCATGGGTGCCGATGCCGTCAAAGGAAAGCATGATCTGTGCCTTCGGGTGTATCCTTTTAATGAATGCGGCAAGCTCATCATCCATCAGCGAGCCGTTGGTGATGAGCGTTTTCAGCCTCATACCCCGGTTGCTTATTTCTTCCACGATCTCCCGGAAATAGGGATAGAGCGTAGGCTCTCCGCCTGTCAGTCGGATGGCGGACACGCCGCACGCCTGAGCTTCCTCCAGAAGTCGGAACGCCTCATCACGGGAAAACTCCTCCCTTTGGATGTTGTTGTCAGCCGCGTGAAAGCAGTGAAGGCAGTTATAATTGCAGCGCTCGGTAATCGTCCAGTCGATGACGCAGGACAGCCTGTTTGGGTATTCCCTGATTTGCCCCGGCGTAAGTTCCGCCTCGCCCTTCTGACAGCGCCGGATTACCCCCAGCGCTTCCAACATATACAATGTGTTGCATTCGGGAAGATCTGTCATGCCGTCGCAGCGTTGTATCAGTGCGTACTCCTCCGGTTTGAGGGGAAACCGTTTGGTCTTTCCCTCAACGGAATAGCTGGCTACACCGGACATCCATTTTTTTACTCGAATATTGTTTTCTAAAAT
>JAFPWF010000007.1 GCA_017395085.1 Oscillospiraceae bacterium
CTCAATGTTGAAGGGGCCTTCCGCATTGTCGAGGTCGAGAGCGTTCTTGATGAACTCGCCCTGGGTGGTTCCGACCAGCCAGTTATCGAAGGTGGCGTAGTAGGAAACAGCGTCGGAGTTCATGATCAGACGGTCATAGGCAATGACGGGGATGCCGTTCTCCTTGGCCTGGGCAAGGACGGTGCCGAGGGAATCGCCGTCGATGGAGGCAATGACGAGAACTTTGCAGCCGTTGGCGATCATGTTCTCAAGCTGGGAAACCTGGGTGGCGATGTCATTGGCACCGTACTGCAGGTCGACCGAATAACCGGCCTTCTCCAGCAGGGCCTTCATGTTCTCACCGTCCTGGTTCCAGCGCTGCAGATCCTTGGTGGGCATTGCGACGCCGACCAGGTTGCTTTCAGCGGCGGCGGGCTCGGCAGCCGGCTCAGCGGCCGGGGCGGGCTCGGCAGCAGGGGCGGAAGCCGGTGCAGCAGTTTCGCCGCAGGCAGCCAGAGCAAAGATCATGCAGAGCGCGAGAAGAAGTGCAAGATACTTTTTCATTAGGGGTCCTCCTTGTTTGAATTTTTGCAGGATACCCGGAAAAACCCGGGTCTGCGAAGAGTGGAAGATGCTGCCATCTTCTGTAAGACGATTTTACAAATATTTAAACGCATAGTCAAGGAAATTTTAGCACCTGTAACAGTTTTCGTGCATCTTGATCAAAAATATCGTTCACTTTTGTGCATGTTGACGAATGTGACAGTTTCTTCCATAAAAATACTTTTCATAAGCGGCGAAAAAATGCTTGACTCTGCCCGCCTGCGTGATAGAATAAACTCAGATTTGTAAAGAAAGGGGTGCGGAAATGACAAAATCGCCGGTTTTACAGCGGAATCATCTGCCCGTGCGCAGCCGGATTTACCATACGCTGTATGACAATCAGGGCTTTTGTTCCAAGCAGACGCTGGCAGAAGCCTGCGGCGTCAGCATGCCCACCCTGTACCAGAATCTGAACGAGCTGATGGACGAAGGCCTTGTCCGCTATTCCGGCGAGGAGCGCTCCACCGGCGGGCGCAAAGCGCAGGGTCTGGATATTGTGCCCGACGCGCGGATTTCCATCGGCATCGCCGTGTCCGAAAACGGCCTGCGGCTCATTGCCGCCGATCTCCGCCTGAACGAGCTTGCCTACAAGCAGATCCTCTTTGACGATGAGACTAAAATCACCGAAACCACCCCGGACCTCGCGGCGGAGCTGGAGAGCTTTTTGGACGAAAGCGGCATTGACCGCGCGAAGATCCTTGGAGTTGGCATCACGTTCCCGGCCGTCATGTCCGAAGACGGGAGCCGTCTTCTCTTTGCCCCGACCCTCGGCCTGCGCGAGGTGCCCGTCTCCGGCCTGATTGCGAACATCCCGTATCCGGTCTATGTCGACAACGACGGTTCCGCCAGCGGCCAGGCGGAGTGGTTTGCCCGGAAGTCCCAGATGGACATGGCCTATCTCTTTCTGGAATTCGGCGTCGGCGGTGCGGTGCTGATGGACGGCACGCTCTACCGCGGCAAAAACGGGCGCAGCGGAGAATTCGGGCACATCTGCGTGGAGCCCGGCGGGCTGCTCTGCAACTGCGGCAAGCGCGGCTGCCTGGAGGCCTACTGCTCGCCCCTGCGGATCGAAAAGGAACTCGGCGTCACCCCGGACGGATTCTTCCGCGGCGTGGAGGACCACATTCCCGAGTATGAAGAACTCCTCTATGATATTCTCCGGCACCTGGCCATCGCCGTCAACGATATCCACATGGCGCTCGACTGCGACGTGATTCTCGGCGGCTTCTTCTCCGAATACCTGATTCCCTACCTGCCGGTTCTGCGGCGCTATGTTCTGGCGGGGAACCCCTTTGAGGAGAACGCCGACTTCCTGCAGTTCAGCGCGCTCCGGCACCATGTCTCTCCGCTCGGCGGCGCGCTGTTCTACATCCGCGAATTCGTCAGCAGCGTCTGACGGCGGAACCGGTTCCATACATTTATAATACATTTAAACCCGCCCTGCCGATTCGGCAGGGCGGGTAAACTGTTTATATGGCTGTTCAGATTCCCCGGAACCGGAAGCGGAAGGTGAGATCCTTTCCGGCGGGCAGCAGGTATTCCGGGTGCACCTCGGCGCCCCAGCTGTCGTCGCCGCCGACGCCCATCTGCTGGAGTGCCACGCGCACCACCGTGTAGTGAATGGGCGGGAGTTCATGCTCGTGCAGGGCGTTTTCCACCTCGTGCGGGGTCCATGGCAGCACGTTGACCGACAGGTTTTCTCCGGAAAAGCGCAGCCCGTGCCCGCTTTCATCGGTCACGGTCAGCCAGCGCACGCCGCAGCGGTTCCCGCATTCCTGCGGAACCGGGTAGTGCGCCATGGCGTCTTCGGCAGTCGTCTCAAACACGCCGAGCTTCGCCCCGCTCAGCCGGTCGGCGTAGGTCTCCTCCGGCCCGAGGCCGTACCAGCGCACGCGGCTGTAGTCGGCGCTCAGCCGGAACAGCATGCCGAATTCCGGCATCACGGGCAGGCCTTCCACTGCGGCATAATTCAGGGTCGTCTGCACGCTGCCGTCGCCGAAGACCTCGTAGCTGACCGTGCAGCTGCTCTTCGGCTTGGTGGGCAGGTAATACCGGCAGCGCACCGTGACGGAACCGGCGCCTTCTTCCACCTCGGGGTACATGTCGGTCCAGGCACTGTCCTTCCCGGTGGCGTACAGGCTTGCCAGCTTCCACTGGGCGCAGCGCTGCGGCATCAGGCAGCCGCGGTCGTTGTCGGTGGGGGCGCGCCAGAAGTTCGGCATCGGGATCTGCTCCATCAGCTCGACCCCGTTGTACACGTACGAGTTCAGCCCCGGCGTCAGCGATGAAAACTGCACCGAGAAGTTCCTGCCCCGCACGCCCACGTTGTGCTTTCCGCGGACGAGGGTGAGCGGGCACGCGTCCGGCGATGGCTGTTCTGCCGCATCGGCCTCGCGCGGGAATACGTGCTGCCCGAAGGCAACCTCATGCCCTTCAGGCGCCCAGGCGCAGTCGGCCTTCAGGCTGAAGGAGACCGTGAGGGCAAGTTCCGGCTCCGCCTGCCCGGCTTCCAGCGCCGCCCGGCGCAGGGCATCCATGCGTTCCGCCAGCCCGTCCGGCCAGGGGCAGTCCCGCTGTTCCTGCGGCGGGACGGAGATGCTCAGCTGCTTCCTCCAGACTTCCGCACCGTCAGAAAGCAGGACCTCCTCCGCCCGGAAGGCGGAAGTGTCGGTAAAGAGGTAGCGGTTCCTCACCGTGAAGCCGCTCTCCGTAAAGGTGACCCTTATGCAGCGGTAGTTGAACTTCACCTCCTGCATCTTGGGCGAGGGCGCGTGGTCCCCGCCGTAGACGATGCCGTTGCCGCTGAAGTTCCAGTCGGTCGGGCGTTCGCCGTGGTCGCCGCCGTAGGCGAGGAACCATTTGCCGTAACGGTCTTTTTTCCAAATCGTCTGATCGGCCCAGTCCCACAGGAAGCCGCCCTGGTAATGCGGTTCGGTCTCGGTCAGGTCAGTGTACTTGTGCATGGCGCCGCAGGAGTTGCCCATGGCGTGGGAGTACTCGCAGCTGAGCATCGGCTTTTCCGGGTGCTCATGAAGGAACTCCGCAATGTCGGCCGCCGGGGCGTACATCCGGCTTTCCACATCGCTGGTGTCCGGGTACGAGGGGTCCCATGTGATCCCCTCATAGTGCACGGGGCGGGTGGGGTCAAGCCGGTGGAAGAACTCCGTGATCCCATGGATGACGCTGCCGCCGTAGGACTCGTTCCCGCAGGACCACATCAGCACACAGGCGTGGTTCCGGTCCCGGCGGAGCAGGCTCTCGGCCCGGTCCAGCAGCATGGGGGCAAACTCCGTGTGGTCCTTCGGGATCACGTAGTCCTCGTCGGCCTTGCCGCGCAGGTACGCGTCCCAGCTGCCGTGGGTTTCCATGTTGTTTTCATCAATCACATACAGGCCGTAGCGGTCGCAGAGCTCGTACAGGGCGCTCTGGTTCGGGTAGTGCGAGGTGCGGATGGCGTCGATGTTGTGCCGCTTCATGGTGATGAGGTCGCGTTCCAGCTCTTCCCGCTGCGGGACCCGCCCGGTCACGGAGCTGAAGTCGTGCCGGTTGACCCCGTGGAAGACCAGGCGCTTCCCGTTCAGGAGCAGGATCCCGTCCTTAATTTCAACCCGGCGGAAGCCCATGTCCTGCGCAATCACCTCTGTCAGCGCGCCGGAGGCGTCCTTTACCCGGATCAGCAGCCGGTAGAGCTGCGGGTCCTCCGCCGACCACAGCAGGGGAGCCTCCAGCGTCATGCGGCACCGCACGCAGCCGTCATCTCCAAAAGGCAGTTCCCGCGTCAGCAGGGTCTCTCCGTCCTTCTGCAGCAGCAGCTCCAGCGTGCCGGCACTGCGCGTTTCGGCCGTAAAGTCCAGCTCGCCCCGGGTGAGGCTCTCATCCGGCAGCGCCGTATAGGCAAGGTCCGTCACCGCGGCCTCCGGCAGCATATACACGAAAACGCTGCGGAAAATGCCGGAAAAGCGGAAGAAGTCCTGGTCCTCAAACCAGCTGCCGGGCGTCCACTTGAACACCCGCACGGCCAGGCGGTTTTCGCCCTCACAGAGGGCGTCCGTCAGCCGGAAGTCCGCCGGGCTGAAGCTGTCCTCGCTGTAGCCGAGGTAAACGCCGTTCAGCCACAGGGCAAAGCCGCTCTCCACCCCCTGGAACGAGATGCGCACCTCCTGCCCCCGAAAGTCCTCAGGCAGGGTGAAGAAGCGGACATAGTCCGCCACCGGGTTGAAGACGGAAGGCACCTCGCCGGGCTGCAGCTCCTCGGTTGCGTCCCAGGGGTACTGGGTGTTCACATAGGCTGGCCTGTCGTAACCCTCCAGCTGGATGTGCGCCGGCACGCGGATGCTGTCCCAGTCGGCCAGGTCGTAGTCCGGCAGCCAGAAGCCCTCGGGGGTCTCGGCCGGCCGCGGAGAATAATGAAAATGCCACACGCCGTCAAGCTCCTGCCGCAGGCCGGATTTACACGCGGAGAGCTCCTCCTCATTGCGGCAGGCGGTAAAGTCCGCGTGTGCCGGGAGCCTCCCCTCATTGAATACGGCGGGATTGCAGACGGTCTTCTCAAAACTGTAGTTTAGCATGTTCGTTTCCTTCCTTCATAATCGCTTCGGCGCAGCGCATGCCGTCGACGGCGGCCGAGGTGATGCCCCCGGCGTAACCGGCGCCCTCCCCGCAGGGGTACAGCCCTCGGACGGAGGAGGAGAGGTCCTTCCCCCGCAGGATCCGCACCGGCGACGATGAGCGCGTCTCCGGCCCGGTCAGCACGGCGCCGGGGCTGTCAAAGCCCGAAAGCTGCTTTCCAAAGCGCGGAATCGCCTCCGCCAGCGGCCGGGTGATCTCCTTTGGGAGCAGCCCGTACAGGTCAGTCCACACCACCCCGGGGCGATAGCTGGGGCTGACACCTTCAGCGGGGGCTATACTGCCCAGCGCGGCAAGGCTGCCCTCGGCCGCGCGCAGAAAGTCCCCGACCGTCTGCGCCGGGGCCAGGTAGTTCCTCCCGCCGCAGCGGAAGGCCGCCTGCTCCAGCTCGCGCTGCCAGACCATGCCGGCCAGTACGCCCTCTCCCGGGAAGTCCTCCGGCTTCAGGCCCACCAGCAGGGCGGCGTTGGCGTTCTCCCCGTCGCGCGCGGCATAGCTCATCCCGTTCGTGACCACGCCGCCGGCTTCCGAAGCGGCCGCAAAGACCTGGCCGCCCGGGCACATGCAGAAGCTGAACACCCCGGTCCCGTCCGGCAGGTGCACGTGCAGGCTGTAGTCCGCCGGCGGTAGAGCACCGCGCGCCCTGCCGTACTGCGCAAGGTCAATGTCCTCCTGCCGGTGCTCAATGCGTACGCCCATGGCAAAGGGCTTGCGCTCCATCGGTACGCCCTGCCGCAGGAGCGCCTCAAAGGTGTCCCGCGCCGAATGCCCGATGGCGAGCACGGCCTGCCGGCAGGGGAGGCTGCCCCCGCCGTCGGCGTCCAGATAGCGGACGCCCCGCAGGGCACCGTTTTCAATCTCCAGTCCGGTGAGCCTGGTCCCGAAGCGGACCTCCCCGCCGAGGGCGATAATCTCCTTTCGGATGTTCTCCACCACAGTGACCAGCACGTCGGTGCCGATGTGGGGCTTCGCGTCGTACAGCACGGATTCCGCGGCCCCGTGTCGGTAAAACTCCCCCAGCACCCATGAGATGCGCATGTCGTGCGTGCCGGTGTTGAGCTTCCCGTCCGAAAAGGTCCCAGCGCCGCCCTCGCCGAACTGCACGTTGTTTTCCGGGTCCAGCGGGCCCCCGGCGCGGAAGGCTTCCACCGCCCTGCTCCGGGTCTGCACATCCTGCCCGCGCTCCAGTACCACAGGCCGCAGGCCGGCGCGGGCCAGCACCAGCGCCGCGAACATCCCCGCCGGGCCGAAGCCAACGACGACGGGCTGTTCTCTCCCGACCGCAGAGCCGGAGAGATCCGGGATCTCATAAACCAGCGGGCGGTATTCCAGCACGTCCGCATTTTTGCAGCGCCGCAGGACTTCCGCCTCGTTCCCCCGGACTTTGACAGCTACGGAGCAGATCCAGCTGATCTGCGGCTTACGTCTGGCGTCCAGCGAGCGTTTTTTCAGCACGCATTCCGCGATCTTTTCCGGCGGGATGCGGAGCTTCCGCGCTGCAAGCTCCGGCAGGCGCTCCGCTGCCAAAGCAAAATCTTCCTCCGCCGGCAGGCGGAGATTTCTTACCAGGATCATGCGCCCAGCCTCCCAGCCAGGGCGCCGCTCGCCCAGGCCCACTGCAGGTTGTAGCCCCCGCATGGCCCGTCAATGTCCAGCACCTCGCCGCAGGCGAAGAGACCCGGCACCAATCTACTCTCCATCGTGCGGGGGTCAAATTCGTCGGTGCGCAGGCCCCCGGCCGTCACCTGGGCGGCGTCAAAGCCGTCCACGCCCAGTACCGGCAGGCAAAAGTCCAGGCACTGCCTTGCGGCAGCCTGCAGCTGCGCGTCCGTGAGGGATGAAAGCGTCCCCTGCATCGGGAGCTCGGCTGCCTTCACCACGACCCGCCCGAGGCGGTTGTGCAGCATGCCCGTAAAGAGCTCCGCACTCTCCAGCGCGGGGAACTGCATGCACCTTGCCCGCAGGAGCCCGAGCAATGTCTCTTCGTCAAAGGGCAGCAGGCGCAGGTGCAGGGTCAGCCGGTCGCCGCCACAGGCGGCCGCACGCGAGAGGTCGAAGCCCGCCGGGCCTGAAACGCCGGTCTCGGTAAACTGCACTTCACCGTGCGACTCCGCCAGCAGCACCCCGCCCCGGGTCAGCCGGAGCCCGGCCTGCACGCGCACGCCCTTCAGCGCCCGCGGGAGCTCCGCCTCCGTCCGGATGCGCGTCAGCGAGGGGTACAGCGCCGTTCGCCGGTGGCCGAGTTCCTTGCCCAGGCGGTATCCGTCCGTCACCCCGCCGAGCTTTGCGCCCGCGGCGCCGCCGCAGGCCAGGATCACTGCGTCCGCCTCCAGCCGGCCGAGGGCCTCGCCGGAGAGAACAAAGCCCCGCTTCCCGCGCCGCAGCTCCTCCACGGGCGCCCCGCAGTGTATGACTATGCCGCGCTCTTCCAGCGCAAAGCGCAGCACGTCCAGCACGCTGTTTGCGGAGTCCGAAAGCGGGTAAACCCTGCCGCCCGGCTCCGTCACCGTCAGCAGCCCGAGCTCCCGGAAGAAGGCCAGCGTGTCTTCCGGCGTAAAGGCCTTGAGGGCCGGAGCGGCAAATGCGGCGTCTGTCCCGCAGTAGTCGCCGGGGGCGGCGTTCCGGTTTGTCAGGTTGCAGCGCCCGTTCCCGGTCGCAAGCAGTTTGCGGCCGACGCGCTGCTGCCGCTCGATCAGGAGGACGCGCCTGCCCGGGACCTTCGCTACCGTCAGTGCGGCCATCATGCCCGAGGCGCCCCCGCCGACGACGGCGACGGTGGGAAACCGGATGTTCGATTCTTTGGAATAGTCGTGCTCCATAACAGACTCCGATCAAAATACCTGTCGAAAGGGCGCCGTTTCCGGTCGTCTCTTTCCTATTAATAATGTATAGCAATTATAACAGTTTTGCTAGGATCTTCAGCGCCCGGTCCAGCGCCTCGGGCGAGAGCGCCGAATAACTCAGGAGGAAGGTATGCTCCGGCGCATCCTCCGGGTGGGTGTAATAGGCCGAAAGCGGGTTCAGCCGGATTCCTTCTTTCAGCAGCGCCTCATGCAGCGCGTCATCCGTGAGTTCCGTCCGGACCTGAAGCAGAAAATGCAGGCCTGAGTCCCGCTCCAGCACCCGGATACATCCGGCGGCGTCGCACTCAGCAATCTGCTGCAGCAGCTCGCGCCGGAGCCGCGCGTAATACAGGCGCATGCGGTTCAGGTGCTTTTCAAAGTACCCTTCCGAGATGAAGCGCGCCAGGGTGTACTGCTCAAAGTTCGACACCGTGCAGGAATAAAACGACAGCTTCTCATTGTAGTCCCTTGCCAGCTGCGGGGGCAGCACCATGTAGCTGATGCGCACCGTCGAGGCCAGCGTCTTGGAAAACGTGTTCATGTAAATGACCCTACCGCCGCGGTCGATGCTCTGCAGCGACGGGATCGGGCGCCCGGTCAGCCGGAACTCGCTGTCATAGTCGTCCTCGATGATGTACCGCCCGTCCTTCGCCGCTGCCCAGGCCAGCAGCTCGTAGCGCCGCCCCACAGGCATGGTGATCCCGGTGGGGAAATGGTGCGTCGGGCTGATGTGCGCCACGTCTGCCCCGGCGGCTTCCAGCCCGCTCACGGTCAGTCCGCCGTCGTCAAGCGGCGCCCAGCGGCATTCCGCCCCGTTGGCGCGGTAGATCTGCGCGGCCTTGCGGTAGCCAGGGTCTTCCAGGCAGTAGATGCGGCCGCGCCCAAGCAGCTGGATCAGCAGGCCGTAAAGGTATTCGGTGCCGGCCCCCACGATGACGCACTCGGGGTCGACCCGCATCCCGCGGAAGGACCGCAAATGCGCGGCGATGGCCTCGCGCAGCGGACGTACTCCGCCGCAGGGCGATGGCTGCAGCAGCTCGGAACCCAGGTCGCTGATGGTGCTGCGCAGTAGCCGCGCCCACACCGTAAAGGGGAAGCGCTCCTCCTGCGCACGGTTGCCGGAGAGGTCCAGCAGGGGAGGACGCGGCTCGCCCTCCGGCCCGGCCGGTTCCGAATGCGCATCTCCAACTTTTGCACCGCCATGCTCCGCCGCGGCAGGCTGAAAGGCTAGCTCCGCCACGTAGTAGCCGCGCTTCGGCTCCGAGGTCACATAGCCCTCGTCAATCAGCCGGTTGTATGCCGACTCCACCGTGATGCTGCTGACGCCCAGGTTTTCGGAGAGGCTGCGCTTGGAGGGCAGACGGCAGCCCGCCGGGAGCCGCCCGGCCAGGATGTCCTGCCGGAGGGAATCCGACAGCTGCTCGTACAACGGCCGGGGATTTTCACTTGTCAGGGAATAGGTAAGCAGGCGAAAGCCCTCCTTTCTGCTGGCATGCTGTCCGGCGGAAAACCGGGCGTTTTTCCATGCCAGCAGCATCATAGCATCGGCGCGGAAAAAGCGCAAGGACGATTTCCTCTTTCTCTGTCTATACAAAAAAACAGGCGTGTAAAACCCCGGTTTTGCACTCTTGGCAAATTCAACAAAACGCCGTGCCCGTTTTTAACAGAACTCATAAAAATACGGGATTCGGTTGAATTCGGGGCTGAAAATCGGTACAATAATCTACTATAAGGGGGCTTGCGGCCCGTGGAGAAACCTGCCGCAAGAGATTCTTTTTTGTCCTGCGACACTTTAGATAACAGACAGGGGGAATATACGCAACCATGAGAGATCTCAAGCATCTGCAATACTTCGAGGACCTCCTGCAGGTGGCGAACAATGAGCTGATTGCCCAGGCAAAGGCCGAAGGCAAGGTCTGTATCGCCTACACCTGCGAAAACGTCCCGGAGCCGCTGGTGAATCTGCCGGGGACCTTCGGCATCCGGCTGCACGCGCCCAACACTGGCTCCATGGACATCGCAACCTACTACATGACCAACCTCCTCTGCGAACCCAGCCGCGCCCTGCTGGAGCGCGCCATTGAAGGCGGCTTCAACTTTGCCGACTGCGTCATCACGCCCGACGGCTGCACCATGATGAACCGCGCTGTCGAAAACATGGAACTGCTGAACACCATGGGCAAGGACAACCCGAACTTCTTCCATGAGTACATGGAAATTGCCTTCAAGAACACCGACAGCGATGTGGCCCTTTCGGTGCTGCAGTGCACCAACCACATTCTGACCCCGCTGAAGGAAAAGTACGGCATCGACACCTCCGACGCCGCCATCCGCGCCGCGGTCGAAAAGCACAACAAACTCTGCCGGCTCGTCCGCGCCATCGGCGACTATCGCAAGGGCGACAAGCCCCGCATCACGGGCTATGAGTTCCACGTGCTGTGCCTGGCCACCTACGTCTGCCCCGAAGACCTCGTCATTGAGAAGCTCGAGGAGACCCTGAAGGAACTGAAGACCCGCCGCCCCGACGCCAAACAGCCCTGGCGCGCCAGGATTCTTCTGGTCGGTTCCGAAGTCGACGACAGCGGCTTCATCAAACTCATCGAGGAGCAGGGCGCCCTGGTCTGCTGCGACCGCTTCTGCTTCGGCTCCTATCCCGGCCGCGTCGAGATCGAGCTGAACGACGAGGAAGATGCGCTGACCCAGGTCTGCCGCCACTACATCCGCAACTGCCAGTGCCCGCGCATGATGAGCATGGACAAGGTCTACGGCCGCAAGCAGTACGTCGCGGACCTCGCAAAGGAATACAACGCCGACGGCATCATCTACCAGCAGGTCAAGTTCTGCGACCCCTGGGCCTACGAGCGCGTGCTCGGCTCCTCGATGCTGCAGCATGACTTCGGCTATCCCGTCTTGTCGGTCGACCGTCCGTACAACATCGCCTCCTCCGTCGGCCAGATGCGCACCCGCGTGCAGGCCTTTGTCGAGAGCATTGAAATCAAGAAGATTCAGAAAGGCGGTGCTGCAGAATGAAAACCGTCGAAACTGTCGTCAACACCCGCAAGAGAGCCGGCGAGCAGTCGCCCGGCAAAATCTATAGCGACAAGCTGAAGGTCCGCCGCCGCCGCGAGTGGCGCGGCGTGAAGGACACCTTCTACGATTACACCCGCTGGCTGTACCTGATGAGCGTGCTCGGCAGGTTCATCATGGTGCCGCGCAACGTGAAGGGCTTCTTCCGTTACCGCTGGATGATGAGCTACCTCTTCGTCCCCCACGGCATGGACAAGTTCACCGTCGGCCTGCGTGACGAGGCGCTGCGCATCGCACACACCTCCTTCAACTTCGTCATCGCAGACGTGACCCAGGCCATTGCCAACTGCTTCCGCGGCGACCGCCGCGTCGGCAACGACAAAGCCTATTCCGACAAGTGCGTCATCACCGACGAGAACTCCATGGTCACCTTTATGATGGGCTTCGACAAGGACAAGCAGGTCCACACCATCCTCCGCGAAGTGCCCACCATGTTCGCCTCGAACATCTTCCACCAGTTCAACGTCATGCATTATCTGGACATTGCCCAGCAGTACGGTATCTCCGGCGACGTCTGCCCCATGCCCGAGGCCGAAGCCGGCATCTCCATCGAGGACGACTTCTGCGTCCTGGGCTGCTGCGCGGTGCAGAACAACACCACCTGCGACGGCTCCCTCATGGGCAACGGCATCATCGCCAAGCGCCTCGAGCGCGAGTACGGCATCCCCACCTTCCAGCTGGCGACCCCGCTGCGGCATAAGGAGCCCGACGTGCTCGAGTACGCTGCCACCGAAATCAAGAAGGCCATCGCCTTTGTCGAGGAGCACACCGGCGAGAAGTGGGACTGGGACGTCTACTTTGCTTCCGCCAAGCGCGTCAACTACGCCACCCGCTGCCGCATCGCCCAGATGGAAATCAACTCCTCCCCGTATCCGCAGTTCTTCGGCGCGGCCTTCAGCCTGTATAACGACACCAACTACATGGGCAACTCCGGCCGCGATCCCAGATTTGTGAAGATCGACCGCAAGCTCCTGCAGTTGGCTGAGAAGGGCTATAAGAATAAGCGTATGTACGCCAGGGAGTACCGCCACCGCGCCATCGTCTGGGGCGTGCAGCCGCAGTACGTCATCGACATGCTCTACTGGATGGTCCAGTGCTGGGGCGTCATGCCGCTGACCGACATGCTCTCCGTCATCAACACCGAGATGATCGCCGAGGAGGACACCCCCGAAAACCGCGAGCAGGCCTACCGCGACATGGCCATGCTGAACATGGAAATGATCATGCGCAACCACACCCACGGCGGCTACAAGGTCCTGCTGGACGACCTTTGGGAGCTCTGCGAGAAGATGAACGCCGACCTCGTCATGATGTGGGAGCACATGTCCTGCAAGGCGCTGACCGGTATGCACGGCATGTTCGAGGAGCAGGCCCGCGAGCGCGGCATCCACATCATGTGGGTCTCGCATGACCTGTGCGACCCGCGCGTCTTCACCCGCAGCGCGATCCGCGACCAGGTCAGCAACTACATGCGCACCGTCATGCGCGAGGAGCCGCTGGATCCGTCCCTCGAGCATATCCCCGATGACGAGGCCTGGTAAGGAAGGAGGAACGAACCGATATGAAAAAGAAACTCCAAAAGAAAATCCTGAACGCGCTGCTGTCCGTCCTGCTGAAGCTGGCGCTTGCCGGCGGAATCTTCTTTGTCGTGACCTTTGTCATCTACTTCTTCAATCTCGATATGAAGGCGACCTCCATGCTCGAGCCTTTCCTCGAAAAGTGGTACGACAAACTGGAACGCAAGCAGTATATCTGAGTTTTTAAAGAAACGGCGATTCCCATACTCTGAACAGAATAAAGCCATTTTTGGATCCCGGGGCTATTGACAGCTCCGGGATCTGTTTTTTTGATACTACCGCTTTCAATTACTATTACAATTTTATGTAAACTCCAAATCGCTTACTTTCTGAGTTCAGATTGACATAATCTGGTAACAGTTACTCGCATAGTTCTGGAATTATTCTATTCCGGATATCTCAATTTTACCAAAATTATTTTTTATTGTTTTTTTAAGTTGCTTCTTGACACAACTTGTTCCCGGTTGTAATATATTCTAGTAATATAGGATATTGGTTTGTTGTATACAAGTTGCTTTCAAAAGGCAAGTATCAGGATCAATGCATGCCGAAGGTGAAGGGCATCAACATCTCAGGGGTTGACCGGCTTTCGGAGTACAGTCGGAGAGGACCGACCGTCTCAGGGAGGTTGCATTTCGACCGGGTCAGGCTTGTCGGAAGATTGCGGTATTATTGTTCATGCGGTTGGCTGTTTGGACGCTCATTTTCAGTTGTTTCCTTGTGTAGGGGGATTATAGATCACCATTGTGGCATAACGGCACGTCTTTTCAAAACAGCAGGCACTGAAGCACAGGGGTTTATGCACATTTTTCTTCCGTTTTTTGACGGGTTTGTTGACTCCCAATGCTGTATCCTGGCAATGAGGCCGATATGGGATGTAACCTCGTACCCAAAATGAGCTGACCGAGACAAAAACAAATCAGCAACAAATTATTCTTTTAGCAACAAAGTGTTACTAAAAATACGGATTGATATTCTTTGTCATTCTGCAATAGGACAAGCAACAGGATCAATGTATTCCGAAAGAGCAGGCCATCAACGTCTCAGGGGTTGACCGGCTTTCGGGATACTGTCGGAGAGACCGACCGTCTCAGGGAGGTTGTATCTCGACTGGGTCAGGCTTGTCGGAAGAATGTGGCATATTGTTCGTGCGGGCGGCTGTTTGGACGCTCATTTTCGGCTATTTCCTTGTGTAGGGGGATTATTGTATGATTAGAAATAAGAGAACGCTGTCCTGGCTACTGGTGCTGGTCATGCTGCTCAGCCTGGTCCCGGCGTCGGCATTTGCGGATGCTGATAACGGGCCTAGGAGTGTCAGAATTGACAGCAATATTTCAACGGATTATATCCGGATATTCAGTGCAGAATATCCGGATACGCAGATTCTTTGTCCCGGGGACGGAGTTTACGAACTGTTTCCCGGAAGGTATCTATATACCGTTGAAGACGTTGTTGGCGGTTACGAAGGGCAAGGTGAGTTTACTGTAACCGACGATGCCGAGCAGACTGTGACGATCAACGTGTCCGGGAAAGAGACAGGCAACGGCGGAGAATCACAGGACAACGCCGATGGGAATACATCGAACTCTGATGATCTGGACGGGCAGGACCTGACGCTTGACCTGAAAGACCTGATTACCGATCCTCCCAAAGTCACGGACACGGCGACGCTTTCTCTGCTTTCTCAGGTCAAGGATGAAGAAGAAAAAGAGGAAGAGCTCCTTCATATCCAGGTAACCGGCGGCAGCTATCCGGATACGGATCCGGCTCCTTACAAGCTGCTGGAGCAGGACACCAAGCTGAAAGAGCAGTATATGGAGAAGCTCTCCAAGCAGCTGGATGAAGCAGAAGCGGCTAATATGACCCGTGAGATTCTGTCCTGCCTGAGCCTTGTTGCAGTTGAGAACAACGAGGATGCAAAGCCCGTGACCCTTCGCCAGCCGGATCCTAAGGACCCGAAGGATCCCCGCGACCCGGTGAAGCTGTCGGTCTCCGGCAAATGGATGGATCGCTTTGTTGCCCCGGTCTTCGCTGCCTGGAGCAACGACCAGTTTGATCTCATTGAAGCGGAACGGGGTGAGGACGGTGCTTGGACTTTCGAAGCGCCTGAGCTTGGCCTGCTGATGATTGTCGATCTGGGCGAAGCGGTCCTGCGCACGGTGTCTGCAACGGCGGATAATTTCACCGTTGTGGTTTCCGGTGTGCTTCGGGATGCGGAGCTCACTGCTCAGGCTGTCTCGGAGGAGACGATCAACGCGGTTCTGACACCGCTGTTCCCGGCCAATGAGAATGCCGATCCTGCGAAGCCTGCCTTCCGCGCCCCGATGGCGCTGAATCTGAGCGCTACCGGTCTGCCTGAAGACGGCACACCTGTGAAGGTTACCATTACCGGCGAGGCGCTGAAAGTCCTCGGTGACAGCGTTGCCCTTTATCAGATAGTTGACGGTACGGCCGTGAAGGTCGATGTCGAATTCGAGCTGGATAAAGAATTAGGTTCTCTGACCTTTGAAGCGGCAGAGTTGGGTTTGTATGTCCTGGTGGAAGCAGACGAACAGGATAAGGAGCTCACGCTGCAGGGAGCGACTGAAGATATTGAAGTCACGGTTGTCTATCCGGCAGGCGCTCTGCCCGACGGCGTCGAGATGCAGCTCACACCGGTTCGGGAAGAAGATGTCATTGACAGCATCCAGAAAGCAATTACCGAAACGGTGAAGTCTGTCATTGCTGTTGATATTACATTCTTCGCCAATGGAGAGAAGATCGAGCCCGCTGCCCCGATTAAAGTTACCATGAAGCGGATTGCTCCTGTGGAAGCGAAAGCTCCTGCGGCAGAAGTTCCGGCAGCAGAAGCACCGGCGGCCGAGAGCACCGACCCTCAGTACGTGGTCCACGTGGATGATGCTGGTCAGGCGGATGTCTATGATGCCGAGCAAGAAGGCGACAGTTTCAGCTTCGAGTCTGACACCTTTTCGGTCTATGCCATCGTTGAAACGATAATCTACACCGAAGTAACGCTCCCGGGCAGCAGTGACACCTATGTCGTCACCGTTGTTGCGCCGCCGGAGGCACAGATTCCGGAAGGGTCTACTCTGAGTGTGGTCCCGTTCGAAGAAGGCAGCGATGAGTATATCAAAGCCCGCAATGCAGTCCTGGCCGATAAGCTGGCAAAAGGCGAAGAAGTTGACATTTTGAGCTTCAACCTCGCAGCCCTGGATATCTCCATTCTTGATCCCTTCGGCAAGGAGATTGAGCCTGCCGCTCCGGTCCAGGTTACCATCAGCATCAAAGAACTCCCTGGCGTGGAGAATCTTGCTGATGTGATAGACACCCTGCAGGTTCAGCACCACGTGGAGACCGATAATGGCGTCATCGTGGAAGAGGTTCTTAACAACGCACTGGATGGAACCTTCCTTCAGGAGACGGACAGCCAGGTCCAGTTGAAAAAGGCGGACGCTGCGGTTGATCCTGATTCTGTCAGTGATGCGGATTTTGGGCTGATCGAAGAAAACGGCTCCTTGGAATTAAGCTTTGAGGCCGAAGTTTTCTCCACCTACACGATCAGCTGGGGCACGCGCAGTTATAATATCCATTATGTTGACACAGCTGGCAATAGTGTAACTCCGTCGCGTACGCCTACATTTACCAATAACCGTATGTTCCTGATCTATGATGTAGAAGGGTATGAATACGATTCTACCCATTACGGATCACGGACAGGTACTTCAATCAGTCCGCTTCTGAGATCAAACAACGGTGATAGACAATACTACAATGGCGGCTGGAACAATCTGAGAAACGACATTTACGTTGTATACAAACAGAAAACCGCACCGACAACCGGCGGAACACCCGTGATGCCGAGTATCCCACCGGATGCTTGGCCTGAAGATCCGGCAACACCGCAATTCTCCAAATCGTCTGTGAACAATCCCAATGGTACGAATACGGTTTCACTCAGCATCAGCGGCGGTGAAAAACCGTATGAACGGTCAACAAAGGCGAATGTAATAGTCGTGCTTGACGTGTCTGGTTCCATGGGCAATGATCCTTGGCGTATTAGTACGGCAAAAACAGCAGTAAAAGACATGGCCGACACACTCCTGAATGATATGTCTGGAGTGAAGATGGCACTGGTTTCATTCTCAAATACGGCAACTACTACACAAGGGTTTACAGACAATTACAACACGTTCGCTTCGGCTGTAGATGGTCTGGGTACTGCTGGCGGTACCAACTGGGAAAAGGCGCTTCAGGTTGCAAACCGTATGGCAGTAGACAGTGATGCAGCAACCTTTGTGGTGTTTGTCACGGACGGTGATCCGACTTTCCGTGTCAGCCGCGGTGATGTTGCCGATGGTTCCCTGGATATGACTAATAGTCAAGATTATGAGTATTACAGGAATTATAACGTGTTTGGTGCTGGGAACAGTGATGCTCAAGGCCGCAACTTTGACTTTGCTGTTGATGAAGTAAGCTCAATTCTTGACAGCAACAAGACTTTCTATGCCATCGGTGTATCCAGTGATGTGCAAAAAGTACAGAATCTGGTGACCGAAGCCGGCGGGCCGGCGGATAACGCATTCCTGGCAACAGATCAGGCTGCACTGGAAGAAGCATTTGAATCCATTACTCAGTCCATCAAGACGAATCTCGGCTTTGGTGATGTTGCCATCACGGACGGCATTACGGAACTCGCCAATGTTGAGATGAAAGTAATGCAGGAAGTAGATCCTGACAGCTTTACTTATTATAAAGTAAAAAATGGTGTGTCTTCCTCATGGGATCCTGAATCAGAGGGAGCAGGGTTAGCGAGTTACGATCCGGCAACAGGTGCAGTCATCTGGAATATGAGTCCGGATGCTAACCACCATTTCCAGCTGGAAGATGGCGTTACCTATATGGTCACCTTCCGTGCATGGCCGAGCCAGGACGCTTATGACTTGGTTGCCGACCTGAATAACGGGGTAAAGGTTTATGCCGAAGGCCAGCCAAACAGCATTACGGCAGAGGAGAGGGCTCAGGTTGTCGAGATTTCTGCCCCTACGGAAACAACGCAGGGAAGCTATGCGTTAAAAACAAATACGGATTCTGTCAATGCGACATACAGCCAGACGTCTTCAACCGCCGGTACGGTAACTGTTTCCGGACAGACTGGTTTAACTGCCACTTATCATGAAGGCACTCTTCAGAATATGTCGCTGATCTCAGAGCTCCTGACGGTCAAGAAGATTTTCGATGAAAGTCTGGATCCTCAAGGCGTGGATTCCGTAACGCTTAAGCTTCAGCGCAAGGTAAACGATGCTAGTCACACCATGGCTGACTATAACGTTCCCGGAACCGATAGTCCGATCATTGAGCTTGGCGAGGACAATGACTGGACATTCAGTTTCTATGTCGCGCCCGGTTTCATCATTGACGGTGAGACCCTTGAAACGGGATATCAGTTCACGGTGACAGAACCTGACTTAGGCACTAATACCTATCGTTATGACCTGATCCCCGAGATCGTTAACCCGATGGTGGTAGACGGAACACTGACGCTGGTCGGCGATGGGGATAACAACCAGGCATTGACGGCCATCAACCGGACCAGGTCGGCAGTTGAAGTCCATAAAACACTGTACGATGTGGACGGAACCACTGAGATATATCCGGATACTGAATTCACGATTACCGGTCAATTGATTGGACCGGATGGCACTCCGTTCTATCCTCCGGAGGATCCGGCGATCCGTGCTCCTGCTGCATATTATTTATATGACAGGGATGGGAACGCAAGAACTGGGCGACTGTACTTTGAAGATTCAAGTGATATCTCCTTCGAGTTGAAGCCCGGTGAATTCATCCGCTTTGTTAACGTGCCTGAAGGATCTACCTTCGTATTCACAGAGGGTACAATGCCGGGAAATTATGAATTCAAGGAATTGGGAGCGGTTGGCAGGCAGAGAAACCCGGAGGTTGACCCGCCGTACACTTACAGTATTATTCTGACTGATGCGGAAGCGCATCTTGTCGAAGGCACTACGGCAATCTCCACGACAGATGAAGGCATCATCGGCAACACCAACTATAAGCTAGACTTCTATAACAAGCGCTCTGTTCCGCTTCCGGACATTGAGCTGGTCAAGGTTGATGCTGATGATCAGTCGAAGTTGAACGGTGCAGTGTTTGAACTGTACCAGGATGCGGAAAAAACCAAGCAGGTAACGAAAGACGCCGACGGCAATACGCTGAACCTGACAACAGGGAATAAAGAAGACTCAGATGGGCCTGACGGTTGGGCATGGATCGGCAAGCTGGATGCGGGTACATATTATCTGTTTGAAGTAACGGCCCCTGACGATTATGTTGAAGATGATACACCGATCATCATTACCGTTACCAAGAACAATAATACCGTAACCGTCACGGCTACTAAGGACGGAGAAACTGTCATTTCCGGCCCGGTCGACGGTATTTATACGATCACGGTCGACAACAAGAAAAACACGGGCTTCCTTGAAGTGCAGAAGATCGTAGACAGCGAGTTGGCGGCGGATCATACCAAGCAATTCTCAATCACCATTACGTTGTCAGATACCACGATCAATGCGGAATATCCGGCGGTGAAGACTGTTGGTACTGCCACAACCGAGACTACGGTTGAATTTGCAAATGGAGTTGCCGCGGTAACACTCGCGGATCAGGAGAAGATTTCGATCAAACTACCGGTCGGAACTGAGTATACGGTGTCTGAGTCAGACGATGAGTATGGTGCTTATTATATCATCAAATATGACGAAGGCAGAACCGGGACTATTGCTTCGAACACAACCGCAATTACGAAAGTTACGAATGAAAGAAGAACGGGAGATCTGGAAGTCAGTAAGACAGTGACCGGCCCGGCGAATCCGGATGCGACATTCTCATTCAAGGTAGAGCTTGGAGACAAAACGGTCAGCGGCACTTTCGGGACCGGCGACACCGCGATGACGTTCGATAAGGGTGTGGCAGAATTCACCCTGAAGGCGGGCGAATCCAAGATTGCGACAGGCCTGCCGTCGGGAGTCAGCTATAAAGTGACAGAGACAGCGGTCGGCGGATTCACGACGACGCCCGAAGGCGGCGTAGCCGAAGGAACGATCACAGAGGGCGAGAAGGTCACAGCTGCGTTTACGAACGCGAAAGACACGGGAGATCTGGAAGTCAGCAAGACAGTGACCGGCCCGGCGAATCCGGA
>JAFPWF010000043.1 GCA_017395085.1 Oscillospiraceae bacterium
ATGCGACCCTGCAAGCGTGGCAATGAACCAAGCGTACAAGGCCAATGAATTGGAGGTTTGCATTATGAGTACTTATCTTCCTACCGTGTTTGGTGAAAACCTGTTTGACGTCTTTGATGACTTTGACCGTGACTTCTTCCGTGGGTTTGGGCGTCCGGAGCATGTGCTCTACGGCAAGAATGCCAGCCGCCTGATGAAAACCGATGTGAAGGAAACAGATGAAGGCTATGAGGTGGATGTGGATCTGCCTGGCTTCAACAAGGATGAAATCAAACTGGATCTGAACAACGGTTACCTGACCATCTCCACCGAGAAGAGTTTGAACAAGGAGAACAAGGGTAAGATGCTTCGTCAGGAGCGTTACGTCGGCACCATGCAGCGCAGCTTCTATGTGGGTGAGAGCATTACTGAAGATGACATAAAAGCCAAGTTCGAGAATGGTGTACTGAGCCTGATGATTCCTAAGAAGGAAGCCCCGAAGGTTCCTGAAAAGAAACAGATTTTGATTGAAGGATAAACACGCTGCAAGCCCGCAGTCTGGTTCTTACGAGCCGGACTGCGGGCTTGCTTTTTTTGGATCAGGAATCAGCTTTCCAGAACCATATGAATGTTGGTGGGAAGCTCTTTCTTCCAGTCCATCCCGATCGGAATGGGTGGAAGCCACCGGATGATGGGCTTCCTGTCTGGAAACTTTGCGCTCCTGGGGCCAACCCAGAAGGTATGCCAGTGCGCCGCCCGCACATGAGGCCTTGGACTGGAATGAGCGCCCTGCACAGAAGGCATTTCCTTCTCAGCAGAGCGCTCATGATTTTTGTAATTCCGGATGGCATTGGAGACGCGGACACCGACATCCCACACCTGAGGTTCCTTGGGACTTCTCACCCCGCCGCTGAATGTCCGCCGTTTCTGCGGATGCTCGATCTGCGGCATATCCGGCTCCTCACTGCACAGGTAGAGGAGCAGCTGCAGCATGGAGGAAAAGGTCTTCCGGTATTCCTCCCGACTGCCGATGTACCGGTTATCCCGCTTTCCCATGAACAGGTCGTCTACCTGATCCACCCGGTTCATGGCATCCAGCAGCGATCCCTCTCCAAAGGGCAGCGCGACCATCTTTGGTTGATCGCAGCCATCCAGGAACATAGCGAACTGGAGATCCACGTTCCGGCTGAACAAATTGTAATCCAGGTGCGCGATGAAGCCCTTCATCGGATGACGTTCGTAGAACAGCCCAGGCGTTTCAATGTACACCGCCCATTCCGGGAGATGGTACAAGCAGTCCGTAGGCAGGTTGCCCGTGAGGGGTTGACTGATCAGCGCTTCATAGATTTCCGGGGCAAACCGGTATATCCCCTTGCTGGCCCGCCATACGTACATGCTGCCGATGGTCATCATCTCATCCATGTGCGTGAGGTAGTAGGATTCCCCGTATCTGTTGGTGATCAGCAGAAAAGGAAAGAGCGTCGGCATGATGCACCAGTCCGGTACATTCTTGATCAGGCTGACGCCGCCTGACTTGCTGTTCAGGATTTTCTCCGGCTCGGCATACACCTTCCGCAGATCCGTCCAGAGATTGGGATACGTCCTGTTAAGCTGCCTGATCCATACGTCAGGCGCGTAGGGTGATAATTCCTTCCTGGCCATTGTGATCCTCCTTTCGGCCCAAGGTCAGTGAGGATATATCACTCTGAACGCCTGAAATAGCAAGTGAATTCTTGCTGCAGGTGTCTTTCCACAACGCCACAGAATCGGCCCGCCGTGGCGCACAAAAAAGCAGCCGACCGTTTTCCGGACAGTCGGCTAAAGGCGGCACGTGGGGCCATCAGCGGCCAAACACGGGCCAATCAGGCGGTAGCGGTAAGGTCAGCCGTGCTGGCGACCGCCATCGCCGTTTCACTTTTCTGCTTCTCCACTTCAGAGGGCTCTATATTGCTTTTGATACAGACAAATTTCCCGCTCCTGGAAAGACTGAATTATAGCAGTGATGTATCCCGGCCGTTATACAGTCGAAAGGATATGAACTATATAAGGCAAACTCTTCTGGAAACAAGCTGGGTTCCGAAAAC
>JAFPWF010000044.1 GCA_017395085.1 Oscillospiraceae bacterium
CGTGGACGGCGTTTCCTGGCGCATTTTGCTGGAGGACTTCAAGACTGCCTATCAGCAGTGGAAGGAAGGTGAAGAGCTCCGGCTCCCACCGAAGACGGCCTCGTTCCAAGAGTGGGCTGAGATAGAGGCGGAGTACGCCGGGAGCAGAGAGCTGGAACGAGAGCGCGACTACTGGCAGAAGACAGAGGCGGAAAGCAGGAGCCTGGAAGGGCTCGGAGAGACCGGAGAAAACGGGATCGGAGAGACGACCATTACGCTTTCAGCAGAACTGACGGAGACGCTGCAAAGAGAAGCCATGCGGGCCTATCGTGCGGAGTGGAACGACATTCTGCTGACAGCTCTGGTCCGGACAATTTCTGCATGGAAGGGCCAGGACGGGATCACGGTGTTCTTGGAGGGCCACGGCAGAGAGCCGCTGCATAAGCCGATTTCCATTGATCGAACGGTCGGCTGGTTTACCAGCACCTATCCTGTCAACCTAAAGAATGAGATAGACATCGAAACGACGCTGATTGAGACCAAGGAGCTGCTGCGCAGAGTGCCGAACCACGGAATTGGCTACGGGATCCTGCGAAGCGGCGGTGAAGCATGTCTGAAGGGCCTTGAACCGGAGCTCGTTTTCAACTATTTGGGCGATTTCGACGCGGAGACCGTCGAAGGGGAGGAACTTCAGGTAATCGGTGGGAGCGCAAGCCTTTCTGCCGCGCCGGAAAACGGACAGCGGGAAGCAATTTCCGTAAACTGCAATACACAGAACGGGGAAATGGTGCTCCGTATCAGCTATGACCGTGGAAGGATCGCGGAGGCAGAGGTCATAGAGCGATTCCGGGGCGGATTCCTGGCTGAGATGGAAGCGCTTGCGGACTTGTGCAGACACGCAAAGGAAAACAGGACGGCAGCGGATTATGGAACTGTCCTGCGGCAGGACCAGATCAACGAGATTCGCGAGGCCTGTGACGACGCGGAGATCGAAGCGATCAATGAGCTGACGGCAATGCAGGAGGGCATGTATTTCCATCATGAGGTCCATAGAAACGATGGCAGTTATTTTGAGCAGTGCGCTTTTCATGTAAAAGGCGAGGTACGATTTGAATCGGTCAAGGCGGCGGTAAACTTGCTTCCGCAGGCGCATGACGTTCTGCGGACGTTCTTCCTCAAGCTGAAGAGCGGAGAATACAGACAGGTCATCCTAAAAGAGCGGCAGATAGAATGCAGCTATGAAAAGACCGGGAAGGCGTTGGAAGAGCTTCGGCAGGCGGACATCCGGAGAGGATTCGACCTGCGGAAGGATTCGTTGCTGCGCCTCAAGGTAGTAGAAACGGCAGAAAAAGAATATGTTTTCATCTGGAGCTTCCACCATATCATTATGGACGGCTGGTGCATTAACATCATCCTGGAAGAATTCCTGCGGTATTATAATGCATTACTGCATGGAAAGGACGAAAGAGAGCTTCGGAAGGAGATTCGGGACCGTCTCGCGGCGCAGCCGGGATATGGAGCATTTCTGCGGCTGGATGCAAAGCGGGACCAGGAGGAAGCGCTGCGGTATTGGAAGGAAGCGCTGGAGGACTACGAAAACACGGCGGAAATTCCGGCACTGCCAAAGCTCTGGAAATCGACAGGCGCCGCGATCAAGGAGACAGAGCTTACACTTTCAGAAGAGCAGACGGCATTGCTGCAAAAACGGGCGAACGAAGCAGAGGTAACGGTTAATACTGTGCTGGAGACTGCCTGGGGTATCGTGCTGCAGCAGTACAACCGCACACAGGACGCGGTATTTGGGAAGGTCGTCTCGGGACGAAACGTGGCAATCCCCGGCGCAGAAAATATCGTCGGTTTGTTCATCAACACGATCCCCTGCCGCGTCCAAACAGAAGCAGGCGAAAGCGTTGAGAAGCTGCTGCAAAGCGTGCAGAACAATGCCAACAGAGCCGGAGAATATGACTACGCGCCGCTGGCGGAGATCCAGGCCCGAAGCCGAATGGGCAGAGACCTGATCCAAACTCTGTTTGTCTTTGAGAACTATTACTTTGATAGAAGCGCAGTGGAAAACGGCATGGACGGGGCGAAGATCGAGCTGCTGAAAACAAAGGAGCAGACCAACTACGCCATCACGGTTTCTGTTTCCATGCAGAAACAGATATCGCTTTCCATTCTGTACGATCCCCAAAAGTATTCCGCGGAGAAGATCAACGAGGTGCTGACGCATTACGCCTTGGCGCTGGAGGAGATCGCAAAAGATCCGGCGAGACCTGTGGAACAGGTTGCAATGTGCACCGAAGCGGAGCGGGAGCAGATCCTGGGCGTCTTTAACGACACGGCGGCGGAGTACCCGAAGGACAAGACGGTAATCAAGCTGTTCGAGGAGCAGGTCAGGAAGACGCCGGACAATGTGGCGGTGGTATATAAAGATAGAAAACTGACCTACAGGGAGTTGAACGCCAGAGCGAATCAAGTTGCGAGGACGCTGCAGGGCAGAGGGCTCCGGAAAGGGGAAACGGCGGCATTGCTGTCCGAGAGGACGACAGACTTTGTGATTGGGATGACGGGCATTCTGAAAGCCGGAGGAGTTTATCTGCCAATTGATTCAAACTATCCGGAGCAAAGGATCAAACTGCTGCTGGAAGACAGCGGCGCCAAAGCGCTCATAGTCGGCGGAAACCCGAAGCTGGAAGAGATCGGGATACCACAGCTTCATATCAGCGATGAGGAAGTGAGCCTCCAATCGGAAGCAGACGTTCGTACAGAAAAGACGGCAAGGGATCTGGCATATATTATCTATACATCGGGCACGACGGGAAAGCCGAAAGGCGCGATGATAGAAGATATCAGCATTGTCAGGCTGGTCAAGGAAAACAATTATTTGAAGCTTGGAGAGGGAACAAGGATCCTACAGACCGGCTCCATGGCGTTTGATGCGGCAACACTGGAGGTATGGGGCGCCTTGCTGAACGGCGGTGCACTGTACCTGACAGAGGAGGAGACGCTGTTAAAGCCGGAAGAACTGGAAGAAGAGATCAACGCGAATGGCATTACAACAATGTGGATGACCTCCACGCTGTTCAACCAGATGATCAATCTGCGGGAGAGTGTGTTTGACAGCTTAAAGGACCTGCTGATTGGCGGAGAGAAGCTTTCAGTGGAACATGTCAACCGCTTCCTGCGGCGAAAAAACGGAGTCAGATTAACGAACGGATACGGCCCGACGGAAAACACGACCTTTACGACGACGTATCGGATAGAGACGGAGCAAAGCGAGATCCCGATTGGCAAACCAATCAGCGGAACAAAGATCTATATCCGAAACGGGAATATGCTCTGCGGCATCGGGATCCCAGGGGAACTCTGCATTGCGGGAGACGGCGTGGCGCGAGGCTATCTGAACCGGCCCGAGCTGACCGCAGAGAAGTTCATCGACAATCCGTTTGGAGAAGGGAAGCTGTACCGGTCAGGCGACCTGGCTCGTTGGCTGCCGGACGGAAACATTGAGTATCTGGGCAGAATCGATGAGCAGGTCAAGATTCGCGGCTATCGGATCGAGTTGGGCGAGATCGAGACTTGCATTCGGAACATCGAAGGGATCAAGGACTGCGCGGTGATTGTCCGAACAGACGCCAACGGGGAGAAGGCCCTCTATGCCTACGTTGTCGGTGACAAAGAGATCAGTATTCCTGAAATACGGGACACTCTGGCGCAGACGCTTCCGGATTACATGATCCCGGCCTATATGACGCAGATCGAAAAGATCCCAGTGACGCGGAACGGCAAGCTGGACAAGCGGGCCCTGCCGGAGATCGAGGGCAAGAGCGAACGGGAGTATATCGCTCCGCGGAAC
>JAFPWF010000045.1 GCA_017395085.1 Oscillospiraceae bacterium
GAGCAATGTCCACGATGGAAGTTGCGCTGAAAAAACCGATCCTGTTCGTCCCTGAGCTAAAGGCCGGGAATCAGCCAAGTAGCCGCCCGAAGGGTTTAGCCTTGACGAATCACGCTTGACCTGTTACGCTCAATGAGGCGAAGGGCGGGCCATGACCTGATTCTGTAACCGATCCCATCCCGCCCTTCGCCGTTGCGATCACCAACAGGTCAAGCGTGATTCGTCAAGGTCGGCGGTGGAAGAGGGGTCAAAGAAGGCATTCTTCCCGGTTTTCGCAATAGGCGTTGCACCGGGAGACTGCGTCTTACAGCTTGCAGAGCTTTCTGGAGACGACGCAGCGCTCCTTCAAGTTAATGCTGGCGACACGGAAGTTGCGGTAAAGGACATTGAAAACGCCGTCAGTATCAGTAGGAACAACGGCAAGGTGTTTATCGCCGAAAGCCTCTGAAAGGAAGTATCCTTGGCCCCCATAATTCAGGAAGCCGGTGGACTTGACCTTTCGGACGAAGCCGGTGGAGTACTCCCATTCTGGAATCTTATCGGGAAGAGGGGTGGTGCTGGGCTGGTAGACTTCGGCCGGTGGTTTCATATCCAGGGCTTCATGAGGACGTTCCTGGTTGTAGAAAACCCGGAACTCATCCAGCTTCTGCTGCGCGTGAGCCAAGTTATCCATGACGGTATGGTTCAGCAGTTCCCTCGTTTGAGAGCCATTGAAGCGTTCTTCCTTCCCTTGGGTTTGGGGATGGAGGGCTCTTCCGTGGATCGGAAGGATGTTCAAATCCATCAACCACACTTCAAACCTGGTATACCCAACGCTCTGTGCCGTCCCCCAGGGGTTCCCGTTGTCGCAAAGGAGGCGTTTGGGCAGGCCATATTCTCGGAAAGCCGCTTCAAAACTCCTCTTTGTTTCTTCCATTTGTTCTGTTTCCTGAGCAACAGAACAAATGCAGAACCGGCTGTTGTCATCTATGACGTTCAGCGGATGGCAGCGATTACCGTCCTTCATGGCAAAGTGGCCCTTGAAATCCGCTTGCCACATCGCATTGGGGTACGCTTTTGCGAAGCGCTGGTAATGCTCCGCAGCCTGACTGGCCTCTTTGCTGATACAGCCGTTTCGCTTCAGTATTTCATTGACCGTGTTCACGCTGGGCATTTCCATGCCCCGTCTCTCCAGGATGATCTTGATTTTCCTTGCTCCCGTTCCGGGGTGTTCGGCACGAAAATCTAAGATCGCTTCCTCTTTCTCCCTGCTCGTCTTCAGCGGATGGGTTCGCGGCGCTCTCGATAGATCGCTCAATCCTTCCCCGCTCTCGTACCTCTTGAGCCACAGGTCTCCCGTGGGCCGGCTGATCCCATACTTCCGGCACAGCGCAGACTTTCCTTCTTCACCCTCCTGGTACTCTCTTATGAACGCCATTCTGCTTTCTTCCACAGTTCTTCTCTCCCACGGCATCCTCGCTCATCTCCATCCTGCGATTCTGCCTTCATTTTACTCCCTGAACTGTAAAGAATCTACCTTGTACGTTCTGTAAAGATTGTACCATGACTGCACATA
>JAFPWF010000046.1 GCA_017395085.1 Oscillospiraceae bacterium
AGCCGCCGAGCCTGCTCCTTCCGCCTGCGGAGCAGCTGAACCCGCGAAGGAGGAGCCCAAGCCCAGCGCTTGCGGCAGTGCCTGCGGCGCCAAATAAGCCATGCTGCAGTACTTCGCATTCCAGTGGCACATCACTGATACTTGCGATCAGCGGTGCAAACACTGTTACATCTTTGCCGAAGGGCATCCCAGGCTGATTTCGGTCGGCCTGGAGGATGCCCGACGGGTTATTGACAACGCTGTGGACATGTGCTCCCGGATGGAGGAGCGCGTCCCGTATTTTTATATCACGGGCGGAGACCCGGTACTTCATCCGCAGATTTGGGAGATCCTGGGAATGCTGAAGGAGCGGAAGATTCCTTTCACCATCCTGGGAAATCCTTTTCATCTGACCGATGAGCTCTGCGCCCGTCTGAAGGAATACGGCTGCGAGAAATACCAGCTCTCCATTGACGGCAACAGGGAGACGCACGACTGGATGCGGAAGCCCGGCTCCTACGACATCACGCTGGAGAAGATCGCCGTGCTGAAGAAGGCCGGCATCAAGGTGGCCATCATGACCACAGTCTCCGCAGTGAACGCGGACCAGATGGAGGAAATCATCGACACGGTGGTGGCGCACAAGGCCGATGTCTTCGCGTTCGGCCGCTATTGCCCGACGTCCACGGAGAAGTCTGCCCACCTGCCCCCGCTGCAGTACCGGGACGTGCTGGACCGCTGCTGGAAGAAGTTCCAGCAATACAAAGATTCCGGGACATATTTCAACCTGAAGGACCATCTTTGGACGCTGTACCTCTATGAGAACGGTCTGTTCAAGATTCCGGAAGGGCTGGATGAGAACCTCATTTACGACGGTTGCAACTGCGGCAACTGCCATTTCACCATCTGTCCGAACGGCGATGTAATGGCCTGCAGGCGGTTCGACAGCATCGTCGGCAATGTGCGGAAAACGCCGCTCTACGACCTCTGGACCGGGCCGGAGATGGAGAAGTACCGCCAATATGAGAAGTTTGAAAAGTGTCGCCGCTGCGAGCTGCTGCGCTTCTGCCGCGGCTGCCCGGCCGTCACATACGGCTATACCCACAATTTTTACGCACCCGATCCACAGTGTTGGAAAGAAGTATGAGAGCTGTTGTCCTGACCGGCCGTTGTGAGGCCGCCGATATGAAAGTGAGCGAGATTCCTGTCCCCGCAGTTGTGCCGGGCTGGGTGCTCGTCAAGATACATGCCGCCGGGCTCAACCATTCCGAGGCCCTGCTGCGGATGTTCGAGATTGAGAACGACTATATCCGGAAGCCCATCGTCCCCGGCATCGAGTGTGTGGGCGAGGTGGAGGACCCTTCCGACAGCGGTCTTGCCAAAGGCGACCGCGTCGTTGCTCTCATGGGCGGAATGGGCCGCAGTTTTAACGGCAGTTATGCAGAATATGCCCTGCTGCCCGCAACCAATGTATTCAAAGTTGAAACCGACATGGACTGGCTGAGCCTGGCCGCTGTTCCGGAGACCTATTTCACGGCCTACGGCTCTCTCTTTAAGTGTCTTCTGCTTCAAAAAGAGGACACGTTACTTGTCCGTGGCGCCACGTCCACCGTCGGCTTGGCCGCTATTCAGCTGGCCAAGGCAATTGGAGCAAAGGTTATAGCCACTTCCCGGCGGGAAACCGCCTTTGAGAAATTGAAAGCTGTCGGAGCCGATGAATGCCTGGTAGATGACGGAGAATTGGCTGTCAGAATAGAGGAGCGGCCGAATAAAGTGCTGGAACTCATCGGCCCGGCCACGCTCTCTGACTCCATGGCATGCGTATCTCGTCCCGGCTATGTCTGCAATACCGGCATCCTTGGAAACAAATTTACCATTGAGCGATTCGACCCTATCAAGATGATCCCGAACGGGGTATTCCTGACAGGCTTTTTCAGCAATTACCCCACACAGACAGCCGTCGACGGCATTATCCATCTGTTGGAAGCCTCCGGCCAGAAGCCGCTCTATAGCAGAGTCTTTACGCTTGAGCAAATCGAGCAGGCCCATCATCTTCTTGAGAAAGGCGGTGCCGGCGGTAAGATTATCCTGAACATTCAATAGAATGTATTCCGTCCGCTATACCAAGGGAGGAGAGAAGGATCGTGTCAAGCTGAGGCGGAGTCCTTATGCGGAGATCGCGACGGCCATACTTGAGCAATTGAAACAGGACCCATATTCCAACACAGGTGGCGGACTGGAAAAAGTGGACGACGGCGACATCTTCTATGTACGGCGGATCAGTGCCAAGCACAGACTGGTCTACCAGATAGACGAAGAAGCACGGGAAATCCTCATCTGGGAGATGTGGAACCACTATGACCGGATGGGGCAGAAAAAGAGGAAGAGATGATCTTGAACACCGGCGGGCGGACGGATACCGTCCAGTACTACAGCGAGTGGCTCTTGAACCGCTTCCGGGAGGGCTATGTCCTGTCCCGGAATCCGCTGTTTCCGAACATCGTGAACCGAATTGAACTGAATCCGGAGGTGTTGGATGTAGTAGTGTTCTGCTCCAAGGACTATCGGCCCATCCTGCCGCGCCTGCAAGAGATTTCCGACAGGTTCAACTGTTACTACCACTATACCATCACGGCTTACGGAACGGACATCGAGCCCCGTGTGCCGTCCATTGAGGAGAGTATCCGAACGCTGAAAGCGCTTGCGGCCCAGGTGGGACCGGAGAAGATAGCCTGGCGCTATGATCCCGTTCTCCTGACGGAGAAATACACCATCGAGCGGCATCTGGAGACCTTTGACCGGATGGCCCGCGAGCTCGCTCCATACGTAGACCGTTGCATCTTCTCTTTCGTGGAGATGTATAAGAAGTTGGAAGTCAACATGCCGGAACTGAGGCCTGTGTCGGAGCAGGATAAGTTAACCCTTGCCAAAAGGATGGGTGCCATTGCCAGGCAATACGGTCTGTATCTCCAGACTTGCGCCACCAAGGAGGACTACGAGCAGTTTGGCATCCACCGGAGCGGCTGCATGACGGCGGAGATCTTCTCCAACTTGGGCATTCGATTCAAGAAAACGGCTCACAAAGGGAATCGTGCAGGATGCTTGTGCATGGAAAGCCGGGGCCTCGGAGATTACAACTCCTGCCCCAACGGCTGCCGCTACTGCTACGCCAACAAAGACCACGAAAAGGCCCTGCAGAACTTTTTTACCCATGACCCCAAATCACCGCTCCTGCTTGGCCATCTCCATCCAGACGACAAGATTGTCCCTTCAAGGCTAGAATCGCTATTGTCGAAAGAACCGGGACTGTTTGATTAAATTCTCATTTATCGGTGTCCATGAAACTACCTGAGGTCACACTTTTTCCGCTGCAGCCTGAAGACCGGGAGCAGTTCATTCTGGATAACCAATGGGCGTTCAAGTTCGGAGCCCAGCAGGAGTTCGGGACGCGGGATGAGCGTTGCGAGGAAGGCGATGAGATCATCTCTCGTAAGACCATCGAAGATATCGGGGCTTTACAACACTCCTTGAATATGGCTGAATTTCTATAAGCCCATCAAACTTCGCTAACGACGTAGCCTTGATGTGTCATTGCAGTAAATGAAGCACATCTTCCGGCAAGAGGGAGTTACCAGCGTCGTCTTCTGGGTGTACTTTAGTGAATAGTTTATACACGATTTGTTTCCCTTTCGTAAACGGGAGCAAAGGCGCGATCTTCTTCAATCCGTTTGTCAATAAACGGCCATTCGCCCCGGTCGTCCATTTGCACTCTCCGATGAGTATGGTCGAATGGTCCAGAGACTCCGCAACTACATCCAGTTCAATGTCCTTGCTTTCTGGCCTTCCTTCTTCGTTGACAACGTTAATCTTTCCCCACCAACGGCGAGCAATGCCGTAACTGATTCCGTCAATTATATTTCCGCTCACGGCATCCCGACAGATGTGCTCCCACCAATAACCGACATGCCCGGGGAAATCCCGTTCAAAAGCCGCTTCAACAGGAGCATTGCGCCTAAGTTCGATGAAAGATTTGTTGGGGACGACAAACTTGTTGTAGAAAAGCAGGAAGGGATCGGCTATTCTATAGAGGCTTCTCTTGGAAGACTTTACAGATTCCCCAAAAGGAACTTCTTTCTCCAGGTATCCCAGATCTATCAACTTGGCTAAGGGCCTGGACAGGTTCGTTGCCGGTTCGCCCAGACGGGAAGCAATCTCCGACAGGCGGTTGGTCCCGCTCCCGATGACGGACATGAGGGTTGATGTCTTGACGATATCCTTCATATCGTCCCGGAAAAGACGAAGCGGCTCCTCGTACAAGGCTCCCATGTCAGACAGGATATGTGTCCAAATGGCATCCTTCAGGGAAGCCGAGGATTCCGCCAGTTTCCAGTATCTGGGGACACCGCCCCAAACGGCAAAATGCTCGATTGTTTCCTGGGCATCCAGATTCAAGGCTTCTTGCAGATAGTTGACAGGTATTGCCTTCATCCCAAGGTCAGCATCTGTTCTTCCGTACAGCGGAGAAGACTCGTCGTGGGTGAGGTTGTACATCATCTGCTGGGAAGATCCACACAGAATCAGGTTGTATTTCAGTTTGTCCGTATCCGAGTCCAAAAGACCCTGGATAATGGACGGCAGCGAAGGCGTCCCTTCTGCAAGGTATGGAAACTCATCAAGGCAGAGGGTTATCCTTTCTGTCACACGATGATTTATGGCAGAGAGTAATGCCCGCCAATCTTTATACACTGCATCATCAAACCCTGGAATAACATGAGCTACCATACGGGACAGTTCCGCCATCTGGTTTACCGGGTCCGTCCTGTCTGCCTCATAATAGATATC
>JAFPWF010000047.1 GCA_017395085.1 Oscillospiraceae bacterium
CTCCAACCAGCTGCTGAAGAGCACCTTCGAAGGGGTGGACTGGAATTTCCGGACGGAGGACCGGCAGACGATTGACCGCTGGAAAGTGTTTGCCGGACAGGAGCACAGTCTGGGAAGTGGCTGGGAACTGAATTACGGCGTCGATCTGGAATGGGCCCGGGACAAGAGTTTCCAATGGTACTATGACCCGACTACCGGGCAGATAATCAATGTCGCGGGAGACGGCGGCTTCAGTTCCCGGCTGGACGAGCAGTCGCAAAATGTGTATGCCGGATTCAGCAAGGCCTTCTCCGAGAAATGGCAGATGGACGGTTCGCTGGCGATAGAGCATTTCAAGAACGCGGCCTGGAACGACTGGTCCGTGTATCCGACGCTGAACCTGACCTGGCTTCCCGCCGCCGGGCATATAGTCCAGCTGGGCCTTTCTTCCGACAAGGGCTATCCGGACTACTGGTCCCTGCAGAGCACTACGACCCATTCCAACGCCTATACCGAGATTGTGGGCAATCCTTCGCTGCGCCCTAAGAAGGAGTATCAGGCGGCGCTGTCCTACATCCTGAAGAGCAAATACGTGTTTACTGTTTATTTCAGCCATTGCAAGGACTATTTCATCCAGCTGCTGTATCAGAACCCGGACCGGCTGGTGCAGACCTACCGCTCGCTGAACGAGGATTTTATGCAGCAGGGCGGCATGCAAGCGACGATTCCCTTTAACGTGGGCGATTGGTGGAATGCGCAGACACGGTTCATCGGCGCGTGGCAGCGGGAGAAGGACAGCGATTTTTACGACATTCCCTTCGACCGGAATATCTTCTTCGGGATGGTGATTATGAACAATACATTTACCCTTTCCAAGAAGCACAACTTGAAGCTGCTGGTGAACGGCATGATCCGCTCCAAGGGCATCCAGGGCAACTATGACCTGCCCGCTTCCGGGAACCTGGACGCCTCTTTACGCTGGGGATTTGCCAATGGCCGGGGACTGCTCAACATCTTCTGCTCCGATATTTTCCAGACCAGTATGATTTCGCCTGTTATCGATTATGGTGGCATGTATATGAAATCCACCTACAAGTGCTATCGTCAGTTCGGCATTGCACTTACCTGGAAGTTCGGCGATTATACGGAGAAACGGCGAGAGGCGGTGGATACGGGGCGGTTTAAGTAGTGTAAACCCATATTTACACTTTGTGTAAAGTCCTTTACAATATTTACACTCTCTATTATTTATTAAACAACTGTGTATTAACGCATTAACTCAATTGGCCCAGAGTTTGTTTTGTGATTGGACGTGATAGAGAATAGTGTAAAAACAGTACGATGATTTTCAAGAGTCTAAAGAGTCTTATCCGCCGGTACCCGGTGGCAGTGGTATTGAACTTCACGGGGCTGGTGGCAGCGTTCATCGCCTTTGCTTTGATCTTCCTGCAAGCGGATTATGAGCTGTCGTTTGACAAGTGCCATCCAACGGCGGACCGGGTGTTCCGCGCCGACAAGAAGGGCGATGAATCGTTGTTCAGGAATATCCTCCCGAGAGGATTTGCCGATGATATCATCAGTTCATCGGCCCATATCGAGGCGGGATGTACGTTCATGCCTTTCATGGGAGAAATCTATTTTTCCGTGGCAGAGGATGGCAAGGCCCCTGCAGGCTACAAGCGGGACCTGGTCTTCGTGTCGGAGAGGTTCATCGACGTATTCGGCATCAAGATGGTCGAAGGCGATTCCCATGCGCTGGAAGGACCGAATTCCGTCATCATCCCCCGGTCGCTGGCGGAAAACCTTTTCCCCGGAGAGCGTGCGACAGGTAAGCTCCTGAAAACAGATACCAAATATATGGAACTGCCTCGGGAAATCACGGTGACGGGCGTGTATGAAGATTTTCCGACGAATACGCAGCTCGGGAATGACCTATACCTGACCATAGGCGATGTCCAGAAAGGGCAATACGGTGGAGCCAACTTTGTCTGCTATCTGCTGCTTGACGATGCCGGCAACGCGCAGGCTGTCGCCGATGAGTTCAACGCCCATTTCGACTTTCCTCCACAGGGAGACTGGCTTACGCCCATCGAACTGGTGCCGCTGACCAGCATCTACTTCCGGAACGAAGGCAATGTGTATAAGAGCGGCAGCCGCTCGCAACTGCTTCTGCTTATCGCGATTGCCATCCTGATCCTGGGCATCGGCCTGATCAACTTCACCAATTTCTACGTGGCGCTGACACCGCTGCGCATCCGGAGCGTGAACCTGCAGAAGATCCTGGGGTCTTCGACGCGGAGGTTGCGTGCCCTGGTTGTGGCCGAGGCCATTATCTGGTGCATTTGCGCCTTTACCGTGGCCGCCCTGTTGC
>JAFPWF010000008.1 GCA_017395085.1 Oscillospiraceae bacterium
AAAAAAGAATGGAAGCAAGAAGCTGCCGGGCGATGCAGCGAGCCCAAGCAAAGATGCTGCGCGAATACTTCTCCGGAGTTCCCGTGGAGAGCCTGTCGAAACGATACGGGTACAGTATTGTGAAGATAAAGACACTCGCGACGGAGTATAAAAGGGGGAAAATTGATATCTTTGACAATCCGCAGAAACGTCGGATAGCCATGTCAATCATGACCCATCAAGAGGAAGTACAGCTTCTCCAGGACAAGATCAGGGCGCTGGAGGATGCGTTAAAGCTCTCCAATATCAAAGCGGAGGGCTTCGAGGTGATGATGAGGATCCTCAAGGACGAGTATGGCATCGACCTGTCAAAAAAAGTCGAGGCCGAGCAGTCGAAGAACTCAAGGAAAGACACCCGGAAGTAAGCCTTGATACACTTTGTGGACTGTTCGGCTTCACCCGCCAGGGATACTGGAAGCAGCGCCACGCCGCCTGTGCCAAAGAAATAGACGATACGGCCATTGTCAACGAGGTGAGGCTTATCCGCGAGGACCTGCCCCGGCTCGGGGGCAGAAAACTGTTGATACTCCTGCAGAAAGACGGTCACGACATCGGCCGAGACAGACTGTTCGATCTTCTTCGCGACAGCGGGATGCTGGTAAAGCGTCACCGCAGCCGCACGGTGACGACCAACTCGAGGCACTGGATGAAGAAGTGTCCCAACCTGATACGTGAAGTGGAGCCCTCGCGGCCGGATGAAGTATGGGTCAGCGATATCACGTATATCGAGGTTATGCGAGAGTCGACGAAGAACTTCCTTTACCTGTCGCTCGTCACGGATGCCTTCACGCACGAGATCGTGGGATATGCCCTGCACGACTCCTTGGATACGACAGGACCGCTCAGGGCGTTGAACATGGCTCTCTCCAAATATCCGTCAGGGACTCTGCGAGGACTGATACACCACTCGGATAGGGGGTGTCAATACTGCAGCCTGGAGTATGTCTCCAAACTGCAGGAACAGGGCATCCTGATCAGTATGACCGAGAATGGAGATCCGTATGAGAATGCCGTCGCGGAGCGAGTGAACGGTATCTTGAAAACGGAATGGTTGTATCAAATGACACTCGAGTCCAGCCACCAGGCACAAATGGCCATCGACAGGATCGTGTATCTGTACAACAACGTCCGACCCCACGAAAGTGTTGGGAACATGACACCGGCTGCATCCAGAAAGGCTTCCTATCCTCCAAAAAAACTTTGGAAGAACTACTGGAGAATGAGGCGACAATCACCGATGCCAGGATAAATAATATCGCGAAAATAGACTATCTTCGCGATATCATCGTAAACCGATATCAGGACTTCTTTGTCCTAACTACTTATTGTTCAACATCGGTAAACTTATATCAGGACTAGACAAGGAACCTGTAAATCGGTAATCTCATTACAGGATCGGACAGCTGGAGTTTCGCCAAATAGCTGCACGGTCATACCCCCTGGAGGGCCGTAGAAGGCCTATCGATGTGCGCCACCCGTCGATTTCAGCCCATGGCGCACAGTAACCCGCACTGGAGAGCCGTGGAAGGCCTATCGATGTGCAGCAGTTTGGCGAGATGGCACCGTCGCCGGAATATGCGGCCTCCGGCGGCTGGGCGCTGCGGGGAGCTCGCCCCAAAGGGCTCTCCTCGCGCCCTGCCAGAGGGCCGACGGAGAGAGATGCCCGGTCAGGCCGGGCATGACGAGGTGGTCAGGCCGGGCATGACGAGGTGGTCAGGCCGGGCATGACGAGGTGGTCAGGCCGGGCATGGCGAGGTGGTCAGGCCGGGCATGACGAGCCAGATCAGGCCGGGCATGGCGAGGTGGTCAGGCCGGGCATGACGAGCCAGATCAGGCCGGGCATGGCGAGGTGGTCAGGCCGGGAATGACGAGGTGGTCAGGCCGGGCATGACGAGGTGGTCAGGCCGGGCATGACGAGGTGGTCAGGCCGGGCATGACGAGCCAGATCAGGCCGGGAATGACAGGTGCGATATCAGTTGATGCGAAGTTCGTGGGTGCCCGGGCCGAGGGTCTTGGCGGAGCGGAGGTGGGCGTCGGGAACGATGCAGGTGGTGCCTTCCGGGACCGTCAGCGTCGCATCGATATGGCGGCCACGGCGCCTGAGTGAAACCTCGATGCGTCCGAAGGCAGTTTCGAAACCCGTTTCCAGCCATTTCAGGTCTCCCATCTGAGGCTTTATGCTGAACGACTTGAATCCAGGCTCGAGGGCCTCGATCCCTGCCAGGCAACGGACCATCGGGACTATCCCCCCACCTGTCCAGGCATGGTTGCAAGTACCCTCGAAGTTCCAATGTTCGTACAACGTCGAGCACCCATCCTTCATCACGGTCGGATACATCCTGCGCATCCGGTCCAGAGCCATCTGAGGCTCACCCATCCTGAAAAGGGCTTCCAGGACATAAGGGAACATATATGTCGTTGCGTGGCACTGTGCTGCGAACACTTTCTTCAGCATCGGATACCTTTCCGCAGGAGCGACACCCGAAATTACAGCCATAGCCTGTACACGGTCGTCAGGAACGTCCTGATAACCAGGAGTTATATAGCACGAGCCATTCCAGAACTTCTCGTTGAAGACGGCGGCTATCCTGTCCATCATCTCCCTGTCAAGAGCGGCATCTGCGGTTTTGCCGAGGTAATCTGCAGCCTCCGCCTCAGCCTTGAGAGCGAGGTAATACCACATCGGCAGGAGGGCGTTCCGGTCTTTGTGGTCTCCTGCATCAGGCCAGTCCCAGCCACCTGTACGGTAGATAGGCATACCATCGGAATCCAGTTCCCAGACTTCGTGGAGATATTTGTGGACCCGGTCATAGACCAGAGGGATTATCGAGAGGTCGCCGGAATGGAAGGCATATCCCCGGAATCCGTACCAGCCGACTGAATTCAGGATCTGCATCGGAAGCTCCTTGAAATAGTTCGAAGTCGGAACCGGGGCGTACATGACACCTTCCGGCGTCTGCCAGTTCACCAGCTCGAGGATTCCTTTCCTGGCAAGCAGGTCGGACTTCCTGTCGAGAAGATAGAACGCCTCGTTCAATTCGTTGACCTCGTCTCCCCACCATTGAGCCCGCTCGCGGTCCGGACAATCGTAATAAGTGTCCCTCATGCACACGTAAAGTGTACGCTGAGCCTTCAGCCAGTATTCATTCAAGAGATCGTCGGAACAGGAGAAGGCGCCGGAGAAGGAAGTGTCGTAGCCGCTTTCGCGGAACTTGACTTCGCACACGGTCACCCCCTCGGGTATGACGTACATCGCAACTTCACCGTTCATCCATCCGAAGCATTCGAACTCCTGGATTCCGGACTTGGTGACATACTCTGCGCTGACGCACTTCTGGCCGGTCACATAATCGTGGTCGGTAAGTATTGAAACCAGCTTGCCTCCCGGGGCTTCCAGCTTCATCCAGGGAGTGAAATGGCAATTGTAAGGTAGAGCACAGCAAAGTGTGTCACCGCTCATCCAGGTACGAGTGTATTCCTTCAAGCCGAAATCCTTCCAAAGAGGTATGGGACGCTCCACAAGCTTGCCGAAAGGAGGTTCGCCGGGAAGCACCGGGACCGCCATCGGACGGCCGAGGAACTTCGGATTACGGCCGAGCATCCAGTCCGTAGGATAGCGCCTTGCATCGAAACGGATATTGCTCTCCGGAAGCCTCATATTCGGAAGCGAGCAGGATGCTGTCTGGAAAGAATGCTCCACCGAAGCCTCCCAGGATTCATCTGAAAGTATCTCTATACCAGGACCTTCCGCCTCGAAAAGCAAGGCACACGCCCCGCTGTTCATATGGCTGAAGCCAGCCCTTCCGAAATACCATACCAGGACAGCCAGGACATTTTCCCCTTCCTTGAGATAAGGGGCGATATCGACCTTGTCGTAATAGCCGTCCCCGATGGAAGGACCCCGCTTCAAGCCACCTTCCCTCACAACCATCTCGCCGTTTATCCAAAGCCAGTATTTTGTATCTGCGGCGATACGGGCCACCAGGGACTCAGGAACGGAATCCAGGCTGACCTTCTTGCGGAAGCACAGCCATGAATTGGTCTGGGAATTACACTCGGCCTTGGAAATCCATCTGGCCTTCCAGGAATACTCTTCCGCCCCGGCCAGGTTGCAGAAGCAAAGGACCAGGGCGGAAACAAGCAAGAGTTTTCTCATTACTGACGGATGTCTGTATAGCAGCCTTCTACCTTGACGTCACCACCCTCTACGATGTAGAGGTCGTTCCTCGTCGCAGGATAGCGCATGATGAAATCCTTAAGGCTGACATTGGAGCAGTCCTTCAGGTAAACGAGGGTAGGCAAGACGGTATCTTCCGGAATATGCCTCATCTTGATCTGCTCCCTTGTGAAGAACAGGAGTGCAGGACCGCGTCCGTCGATGACTCCCTTTCCGTAGATTGTAACGTCCTTGACGCCCTCTCCCCAGAAAATGCCCTTATGGCCACGGTAAGCATAGATGTTGTCGGATCCCACGATCACGGCACCTTCACGGAGCATGATGTCCACTCCGCTCTTAAGCTCTATCGCTCCGGTGATATAACGTCCGACGCTGAACTCGAGTGTTCCGCCTCCCTTGGAAGCGATGAAGTCGATGGCATTCTGGATGGAAGTCGTGTTGTCGGTGATGCCGTTGCTGCGGATTCCGAAGAAGGATGCCTTATATACCTTGTCCTGTGCGAAACCCTGCAGGGATATAAGCAGGAGGATCGCTGTGATTATTGACTTTCTCATTTCTTCCTGATGTTCTTGGTGTCCTTGGTGATGATCTGCTTCTTGCCCTTAGGCGCAAAGTCATCGATGATCTTGAGGTCCTTTATGCGAAGGCCGTTGACGTCGTCGGTAACGATGGCGGGACGGTAGTCTTCGCCAGCTACGGTGATCTTCACATTGTCGAAGACGATCCCGTCAGCGTGACGGATGTAGAATCCCCATGCCGGAAGCTCCTTCCAGTTGGAGAATTCAGGGTAGCGGGTTTCCTGCTCCTCGATGGCGTCCAGCTCCTCCTTGGAGGTCCCGGCGTAGGCATATTCAGGATCTGCGTTTCCAGGATAGACAATCTCGATGTTCTCGAGACGGACGTTCTCAATCCTGATGTCAGGGATTCCGGCGATGATGCTCGGGCACACGTTGCGAGGGAGGTCCTCCACCGGGCCTTCGTAGCCATATCCTGCATCAGGCTTCTCGAATGGAACTTCTGCATACATGTTCTTGATCGTGATGTCCTTCAGGTACGGCTTCTGGTTGTCGTTGGTATGACGCGTTCCGGTACGGAGGAAAATAGGGTTGCCGGTGTGGATGCTCCTGATGCTGTCGATCACGACATCTTCGATCTGGGCTCCGTCAACGGTAGCGATGGTAATGGCGCTGCGATAGGTGTCGAATATGGTTATATTCTTGAACCTGAAGTGCTTGAACTTACCCCTGGTGTAGGTGCCAAACTTGATACCGTTGGCGCTGGAACGGCCGACGCAGTTCTCGACGAGGATATTCTCGCTGACACCATCCTCGCTGTGGCTCTTGAAGCAGTACACATCGTCAGCGGCATCGAAATAGCAGTTCCTGATTATCACGTCGCTGCAGTCCACGATATCGACTCCGTCGTTGTTCCAGTAGGACTTGGCATCGACCGTAACTCCGTCGATGAGGATGTCCCGGCACTTGTCGTATTGCTGGTTCCAGCAACCCGGATCCTTAAGGGTGATATCCTTGATGGTTATTCCGGTACACTTGTAGAAATGGATGTTCTCCGGACGCTTCTGCTCTACCATACGGTCGTTGGAAAGTTTGTCCTCCATCAGTCCGAGGTGGACGAAATCCGTATAACGGACAGCGATGTCGAAGCCGCGTCCGTCGATCATTCCGCCGCCGCATATTCCGATATTCTCCTGGCCGATCGCAAAAACCAGGGCGGTCCACTTGGCATCAGGATCCCTCACATAGTCGAAAGGATTCAATGAACCGAGTATTGCGGAATCTCCGTCGATGCAGAGCAGCACATTGCTCTTGAGATAGAAGGAACCGCACACGTAGTCTCCCTGGTCAAGGATCAGACGTCCGCCGCCATGGGTGGACACGAAATCGATGGCCGCCTGGATGCTGGCGGTGTTCAGCGTTACGCCGTCAGGCACTGCGCCGAAATCACGTGCGTAATAATCTGCCGCAGAAAGTGAAGGCGCTGCGAATGAAATCAGCAGGAAGGCTGCTGCAATCTTTAGTTTGTTTCTCATCTGTATAACTGTATTGGTCCTATTAATCCTGCAGGGACATAAGGCTGGTTGCGCCTCAGGACGAACCTCTGCGCCACCTTGTTGTCCTTCAGGGTTTGGATGTAATTGCCCATAAGTGTGGTTACTTTCACCTCGATGGTGTTCTCGCCGCCGTGGACGAGGGAGGAAATGTCATAGACCCTGTCGCCGAACCATTTCATTCCGGCATCCTTGCCGTTGACCTTCAGCTCGCAGATGTCCGCGACCTTGCCGAGGTTGATGTATTTAGGAAGGTCCTTGCCGTCAAGGGTGAACTTCGCGGAATACAGTACCTCGCCCATGAAGTGCTTGAACGTGGAATCTTCCATGTCCTTGAAATCCTGGAGCGAATCGAACCTGGCCGTGAAGAGGGAGTCCGGATATGCATGGTGGAGGGTAAGGTCCCAGGCACCGTCCACCTTCAGAGGAACGGCCTGTGTCCCGTCGGAAGGACCCGTAGGAAGCGGATTCCATACAGGTGCGTTGCCTCCGTTCTTGTCGAATACCAGGAGCAGTGTCTCTGAAGGGCCCAGCCTCAGCTGCACCTTGCCGTTATTGTCAACAGGAAGGATGAACCGCTTGCCCTTCGATGGATCATATACCCATGCATGCCTCTTGAGCCTGACCTGCTTCGGGAATTCCAGAGTGGTGCTGCGGGCCTCGCTCATGTGAGCGTTGACGAAAAGGAATATGTTGCTGCCGTCGTCGGTGACATAGCGGTTCTGCAGCAGGAAGCGGTCCGGAGAGGAAATCGTCACCGAATGAGGGAGGGAATACTTCTCCATCACGGCGGTGTACCATTCGAGGTACTTGCCGTCGGAAGGCTTCTCCAGGAGGATGAAGTTGTCAGGATATGCCTTGAGCCTTGCCACCGCTGCTGTGATCTGGGCATCCCTGGCCTGGTAATCCTTGAGACCCAGGGACTTCTCCGGATATTTGCCGATGCAGAATACCCTTCCGCCACCCTTGACGAACTCTTCCAGCTTGGCAAGGGTCTCCGGCGTGGTGCTGGTGACCTCGACGAGGAATATGGTGCCATATTCCTTCGGCCCGTAGCAGAGTTTGCCATTGCGGACGGTCGCGTCGCGGATGATGATCTCGGTGACATAGTCCGCGCCGCCTCCGTTCTTATGGATAGCCTCCCAGACCAGGGAAGTATAAGGCACGTTCAGCTTCACCGGGAACGGTTCGGTCTGGACACCAATCTCACCCCACATGTCGTAATTGGCAGGAAGGATGGCTATGTCGGTGTACATGTCGGCGTTCTGGAGCTGGCTGCTCATCCTCGCCCTGTAGTCATTCAGGTTCCTGACGTAAGGCCACCAGGTATTGCGCTCGTTGTAGAAGGTTCCGTATTGCACCCATCCCGGGAAGGCGGCTTCCCTCGGGGAATAGTTGAACCCGTGCCATACAGAGTGCGTGATTCCGGAGAAAGCGGCCATGTCGGATCCGACTTTCAGGAATTCCAGGCTGGTGGTGAACACCTTGTAGGTATTGGTCATCTCTTCGCAGCTGACTACCCTCTTGCCTTGGAGATGCGCTGCCGAAGAGACATATTTGTTGATCATCGTGTATCCGCGGCCACGGCGGTAGTCCTCGTCCCCCATCTCTTCGCCCAGTTTGTGCCTGAGCCAGTTGGTAGTCCAGGACTCGCCTTCAGGATAATCCAGTCCGAGAGAACTCTCGAGAGGGAAGAATCCCCTTCCGTAAGCCTGTGCGCGTGATTTTACGCCTTTTTCCTTGCACCAAGCGAGATAGGTCCGGTGGAATCTTTCCTGCAGGAGTTCAGCCTTGGTCAGTTCGAAATCGAACCTGACACGGTTGACTTCTTCCTTGAACTTGTCTCCCTTGCGGGAACCATAGTCGAAATTCTTAACATCACCCAGACGCTCGACCTCGAACATCGTGAAAGGCAGCCAAGGGAGCACGTCATATCCCCTTCGCTTGAGGAATTCCTCCGCGAAATCAGACGTCCAGTTGCAGCCCTCCAGCTCCATGCTGTCCACGAAGAAAGCCCGGAGATGGTTCGAGAGCGGTCCCAGCTTGGCCTCGATGGTATCGGTCATATGGTCGAGATACTTGCGCACGGCAAGGGCATCCATATGGTTCAGTATGGACCCTGCCGCTCCCGGGGCTCCGTTTATCACACATGCGAAGGACTCGAACTTCACCATCGCATAGAGCTGCCACTTCCCTTCAGGAACATCCACCTTGATTATCCCGTCCTTCACCTTGTCGGAGATGTCGATAGCCTGGGAAAGGTCGTTGATCGGGTCCGGTGCCAGAAGCAGGGAAACCAGATGCGGAGTCCTGCTGACATTGACTTTGGTCACCCCCGGATCCAATGTGCGATAGATATTGAACAGGGACATGTCCAGTGTCTCTCCGCCAGGAACCGGCCTTGCGTAGGTCAGAAGCACTTCCGCCCTTTCTTCACGGGAAAGCGACTCCGCCCCGAAAGGCCAACCGGAACCGAT
>JAFPWF010000048.1 GCA_017395085.1 Oscillospiraceae bacterium
ACTAAAACTTCCCACATAAAAAGTGGGCGCAAAGCCGCATGAAATCTGGGAAAGCAGCCTTGAGATAGTGTCAGGCAGCAACGGGAGGCTGTGAAATGCCGAGCGCCGAGCGCAAATGCTGCGGGAGCTTAGCCAGAAAACTGTGAGTAAAGGCTTGCATCTGCTCATCTGAGACAGCGAAGAACTCTCTCACAGTGTCCAGCAGTGCTTCAAGAATCAGCGCCAGCGTCTTTGTGAAGCTGATCTCCGCTGCTTCGGCAGTCATAAGCCAGAACAGTTCCCCGAGTGTGCGGTCATCCGAAGCCGCCCGCTGGTTAACAGCGAGGATCATGTACCGGACGCAAACAATGGCGAGATGACAGGTAAAGGCGTCAAAAGACGGACTGTTGGACTCCCGTAGGAGCTTGAGATGCTGCTTGCAGGTTTTGAAATACACCTCAATGTTCCATCTGACCCCATAACGGCGAATAATCTCTTCCTCAGAAATGTCCATGTCCGTGGAGATTAAAGCAATCCAGTCCTTGCGCTTCGCTCTGTTTCGGACGAAGACGATACGAACTGGGATTCTGGACACAATCTGCCCCTTCTCCTTCTGAATCAGGTTTGCCTCAACAGAGAGCAGATATTTGGAGCGACCCGGACGCTTGCGGTTCATGGCATAGATTCTCTTCAGATCAATCTGCTTTTCCTGGTACTCGTAGAATACCTTAGCGGATTTCTTGAGCATAGCGAGAACGTCAAGGGACAGCTCTTTCTTGATGGCGGTAATACCCTTCGGTGTGGCAAACCAACTGTCAAACAAAACATAGTTTGCCTTATGTCCGGCCTTTATGGCGTCTTTTAGCATCCCCAGAAGAACATCCGGGGCTTTCTGCCTCGCCTGCTTGCGGATTCTTCCGGCAAGAGAACGCCCATCGCATTTTTTGGCAGGGCAGGTCAGCAGTTCATCCCTGCCTGAGGACAGAGGGCAAAAGTCGATGGGAATACTGGAGTATTCATCTGACCAGAGCAGCGTCAGGATACGGAAGCCTCGTTCATACTTCATGGTCACATGATTGAAGAACTTCGACACCAGTTCCGTCTTCTTGCCGCTCTTGGCAAAGGGCGTATCATCAAAGATGAAGTATTCGATCCGTCGTTCTGAAGTTGCCGGACGGATAAAACCACGGATGATCTTCTCGGATAAGAGTCGAACAAACTTATGCCAGTTGATCTCGGCGCTGCCGCAGAAGCGGTAGAGCGTATTCTTGGAAAAGGCTTCCCGATAGCTGCCGACTCTCATGGACATGTAGGTGCTGATGGGAGAGAACATACAGCAAACCAGATACGCAAAGAGCTCTACCACAGAAAAACCCTTTGTCTTTTGTGCACGACAGGAACTCAGAAGCTTACCAATCTCAAACCGCCGCATAAAATCTCTCACGGTATCATTTGCCTCTTGCGCTTCAACCAGTTTCTGTGATAACATAGTTGCCATAGCATATACCTCCGTGGTTTTTGTTTTGTTGTGGTGACTACATTATACCACTTTTCGAGGCTATATGCTATTTTTACGTTCAATTTTGCGCTGGTATCGCGTATAAATCTAAAATTTGTTTAACTTTTTTGACATAGTCACATGTGGGAAGTTTTAGGACTTTACAGTATATGGAGGTTATAATATCTGTGTAATCGTAGAAAGGAGGGAACAGAAATGGAGTATTCATACTCTATCGACGGCTATCTTTTTGTTAAATCCAATGAAGATAGCAGCGGAACCTACTACAATATTTTTCATCCGGATGGCAGAATGCTGGATCGTAATCACAAATTTTCTTCCTCGGATGAAATGGCTAATTGGGTGCGAAGCAGAAGTTAGCCTATATTCTGTAAAGCCAAAGGTAATAAAGATCACATAAACCAGTCGATTCTTTCGACTGGTTCTTTAATGCGCGTTGAACACAGATTTTGCGAGGCTGCTGGTCTTGAACAGCGAGAAGCAGAGCAGGACGGTATAGCCCACGCACGACCATATTGCGGTAGTAATGTCGCCGCTGACGGAGATCGTCTGCACCAGCACGGCGTAGATGGCGACGCAGACGATGATAAGAAACGCCTGAAAGCCGAGGGCGAGCAGGGAGCGGAGATAGTTCTGCCCCATGCCGCCCGCCTCCTTGCTCATCATGGTCGCCATCGGGATCGGGGCGACGGAGGTGACAAGGTAGATCTCGATCATGCGCCCGTAGGTGACGAGAAACACGCAGATCGTGATCGCGTGCATGGTGATCCCGACGAACAGGCTCTGAAACCAAAGTCCGAACAGCTCGCCCAGCTCCATGTTTTCAAGGCGTGTCTCCAAATCCGCGACCGCCGTGGAGATGTCGATGCTGGTATCTCCGACGATGACGCCGGAGGCGCTGTTTACGACGCTCTGCGCCACATCGAAGACGCCCATGACGATGTTCCAGGTGTTGGTGACGATCAGGATCGCGGCGGCGCTCTTGAACGCCCACTTGAAAAACATCCAGGTGTCCAGATTGTGAAGATTGTTCTTTTCGGTGATGAGCTGGATGAGCTCCAGAGTCATCACAAAGGCCAGGATCAGACCGGCGATGGGGACGATGACAGTCTCCGAGAGGTTCTGTATCATTGAAAAGACGCTGCCGTTCCACGCGCTGGGCGTGGTTCCCACATCGCCGGCGATCTCACCGATCCGCTGATTGGTGGCGTCGAACATCCCGGCCAGATTGCTTGTTATGCCGTTTATGAGGATTTCCTTCAGCCATTCGGTGATACTGGCCCACAGTCGATCCAATAAAGGCCCTCCTTTCCGCCCTCCCGCAAAGACGCGGGAGGGCCTGAGTTTAGTTTAATGATGGATGATTAACCGAACAGGTTGGCAAGCAGGGGGACGAGGGTGGTGCCGATGAGGGCCACACCGCCGCCGGCCATGAGCTGCTTCATACCCTGGGACTTTACTGATGTGCGATAAAGAAGTAATAGAAGTGTAAAAAATTTTGCCGTTCCTATCCGGCACTTGCGCATTGTGTCGGATAGGTCGGGCGGTTATTCGGGCAAGTCCACCTTGCCAACAAAAGAATAATAAATCTCAAT
>JAFPWF010000049.1 GCA_017395085.1 Oscillospiraceae bacterium
TAAACTGTACCCAGCAGAATGGACACCCATAGTTTAGGGGGTACCCTGATCATCGGACAGGAAGATTAGGGGGACGCCCTTGATGCTGGACACTTCTGCGGGAAAGATTTGTGTGGTAAGATGTATCCATGAAGAGGACGGGAAGGCATGGATACATATGAGCAAGAAGACACATACGAACCCATTGTCCCGGCAGGAGATTGAGAAGTTGCGGAAGAATCCGTACGTTGCATCCGTAACTGCCAACACAGTGAGATTTACGGAAGCATTCAAGGCTTTGGCTTACGAGAAGAAAGGTCGGGGTGTCCCGGTAGCGGAAACGATGCGGGGATGTGGGATAGATCCCGACATTCTCGGCCCAAGTCGCGTGGAAGGCTTTTCTTACACACTCAACAAGAAAGCCAGACAGGAAAACGGGTTTTCGGATGGCCGCAGCGAGAATTACAGACGACCGCCCAAGACGGGCGAAGAGACGGTGGAGCAGAGGCTCCGGCAGCTTGAAAACGAACTGGCCTATACGCGACAGGAGGTCGAGTTCTTAAAAAAACTGCAGGCGGCAAATATGGAGGCTCAGAAGCAATGGGAATCCAAGCGCCGGCAGAAGTGAAGTATGGTCTCATCCATGAGGCTGTACGGCAAGACGGCAGTATGCTGAATATTAGTGCGCTGTGCCGAATAGCCGGTATCTCCCGCTCCGGGTATTACGCCTGGCTGGACGCCGCGCCGCTACGGCAAAGCCGAGAAGAAACCGACAGTGCGGATTATGCCTTGGTGAAGCAGGCCTATGAGTTTCGTGGATACAAGAAGGGCGCACGCAGTATCTACATGCGCCTGCTGCATCTTGATCCGCCTGTTGTCATGAACATCAAGAAGATCCGCCGTCTGATGCAAAAATACGGACTCCGTTGCCCCATTCGTCAGGCAAATCCTTACCGTCAAATGGCCAAGGCGATGAAAACGAGCCATGTGGCAAAGAACGAGATTAACCGACAGTTCCGAAGCTATGCGCCGCGTAAGGCCCTGCTGACAGATATTACCTACCTCTTTTACCGAGGCGGGGTCTGTTATCTGTCCCCGATTCTGGATGTCTGTACACATGAAGTATTGGCCTACCGGCTCAGTGACAATCTTCGAGTCGATTTTGTTCTCGACATGGTTGACGCCATGTGCAGCAAATATGGAGCCGAGTTGGATAACGCAACTATTGTCCACAGCGATCAGGGCTGCCATTATACCAGCAACGCCTTTATCCACAAGCTCAAGGATGCTTCCTTTGTCCAGTCCATGTCCCGGAAGGGCAATTGCTGGGATAACGCGCCACAGGAGAGCTTCTTCGGTCACATGAAGGATGAGATTGCTGCCTTGATTGCCGAGTGTGACACCTATGAGCAGGTTCAGGCTGTTGTTGCCGATTGGATGGATTACTACAACAACGATCGCTACCAGTGGGACCTGGAAAAGCTCTCCCCGCAGGAGTATTACCGTTACCGTCAGACCGGCGTATATCCTCTGAAGCCGGGCCTCTCGAAAAACCGGTGCTCCCGGGGCTCTGCCCCGGACCCCGAGGTTTAACGCTTTGTGTTTCCGGGAAGGCAGTAAAAAAGGCAGCGCATCATGCACTGCCTTCGGGAACCCGCCGCGGCGCTCGGGTCGCTCCTCAGCGTTGCCCTATCCTCCACGGCGGGAAAGCAGTTACATCCTAGCATATCTGGGGGATTCTGTGCCCCCTAAATTTCAAAATTGTCCTTGACATGGGGTACACTTCA
>JAFPWF010000009.1 GCA_017395085.1 Oscillospiraceae bacterium
GACCCAGTTTGCCGAGGTCAAGCTGCGTGTCATCCGCTCTGGCGACTACATGCCCTGGAAACCGGAGTTTTGGTGCATCGCTTGTGTTCGCGGAAAAGGCCGCACAGCCACACAGCAGTACCGTAAGCGCTGCCACTGCAAAATATCCTAATACTTTCTTCTTTGTTGTCATATGCTTTTGTCTTTTCCTGTCAGAGTCCCCTCACTGGAGACGGTTTTTTCCAACCAGATCCTGTTAGTTATCTCCGGGCTGCCATAATGTGGTGCTTCTCGGCATATCCGGTCAGGAACAGGGTCAGCGCGCCATCACCGGTCACATTGCAGGCGGTGCCGAAGCTGTCCTGCAGAGCAAAAATCGCAAGCATCAGTGCGGTACCGGCATCATCAAAACCCAGCACTCCCGTAATCAGACCAAGAGATGCCATGACCGTCCCGCCGGGAACGCCCGGGGCTCCGATGGCAAACACACCCAGCAGCAGGCAGAACAGCACCATGGTTCCGATGCTCGGGAGCTGCCCGTACAGCATCTTGGAAATCGCCATGCAGAAGAAGACCTCCGTCAGTACGGACCCGCAGAGATGGATGTTTGCAAACAGCGGGATACCGAAATCGACCATGTCGCGGCGCAGAACCTTGCTCTTCCTGGCACCGTCCAGCGCGACAGACAGCGTTGCAGCACTGGACATGGTTCCGACAGCGGTCAGATAAGCAGGCCCGTAATAGCGGAAAACCTCCCAGGGGTTCCGTCCAGAATAGGCACCGGCGATCAGGTACAGAACTGCCAGCCAGATGTAATGTCCTAGCATGACAATGATGATGATCTGCAGAAATGCCGGGAGCTGATGGGTGATCATGCCCTCATAACTCAAGTTGCAGAAGGTCGCGCAGATGTAGAATGGCAGGATAGGGATTACCACCCGCTGTACAATCTTCAGCACAATTCTCTGGAATTCCTCCAGCAGGCTGCAGGTCAGTTCGCTCTTCGTCCATACCGCCGCAAGCCCGATCAGTAGCGAGAATGCCAGCGCGCTCATGACGGACATGATCTGCGGAATGTTCAGCTGGAATACCACTCCCGGCAGATCGCGCAGGCCTTCCACATCCGTTGCAATAATCATCCGCGGGATCAGAGCATAACCAGCCGCCGTGCTCATAAACGCCGCGCAGATCGAGCTGACATAGGCTAAGACCACCGCAACGCTCAGCAGACGGGATGCGTTGTTGCCCATGCGGGTAATCGACGGTGCGATAAAGCCAATCACAATCAGCGGCACGCAGAACATGATCAGCTGTCCCAACACATATTGAACGGACACGACCACTTTCATCGGGTTTTCCCCGAAAACGCGGCCGAGCAGGATTCCGAGCGCCAGTGCAACAATCAACCGAAACGGCAGGCTTGCAAGCAATTTCTTCATCTTTTTATACTGTTTTCTCCTTTGTATTCCCTGTCTTCTCTCGCTTTGTCTGCCCGCAGGGTTACAGGCAGCAAAACCGAGGGTATTATATCTTGAACCGCAGACGGATGCAACCGGCAGTTTCTCCGGCTTCCATGCGGGATGCTCTCCTGCCTGATCGGCTTTCTTGCGGGTTTCGATGCGTGTTTAATTGCTTTTGGCTGTTCTCTTCACACAAATAACAGACTCCAGGCGATCAGCAGCTGCCCGATATAGTACAGGCTGAGATTGGTCACACGCAGGCTGAATTTTGATTTCGGGCCGAAGGTGTTCAGAATCAGTACGATGTCGCTGATCAGAAACAGCAGTGCACCCACGGCGAACAACCCGGTAAATGCGGACGGTGCGGTCACCAGGTTGCTGACTGCCACACAGTTCAGCAGCATGATCGCGCCCAGATAGAAGACCCCGAAGATTTTAAAGGCTTTCTTTGCCGTAATTTTTGAGAAGATCCACTTCATCAGCAGCGCAGTCAGAACGGCGCCGACCACAACGCAGACAGCCCAGTTGTCCGCCATTGGCAGGACCGCGTCAAGGTACACCACATGGCCGCCGAGAAACACAAGAATCCCGACCAGAAATATAAGCTGTCCTTTTTTCGGGAAAACCCAGCGCAGATTCAGCAGTACGTCCGCGATACATCCCAGCAACAGGCCTGTTACAATCAGTTTTGCCAACTGCCCTCCGTTGCCTGCCATCACACCGACAAACACAAAGCACAGCGATGCCAGCCCCTTCAGAATGACTGCGCCCAAATAGTTTTCTTTCTTTTCCGTCCACATGAACAGTGCGGCAAGGCACAGGCAGAGGATACTGGTAATCGTCATATTATGGCTCCTTTCTTGCTGTTTGTGTCAAATCTACAGGTTTACTGTCGATCCGATCGGATTCATTCATTACTGATCCAGTGCGGTGAGGTCTTCCGGGGTCTCCCGGCGAACCGCAATGTAACTGTCCCCGCCACTCAGCCTGACGACAGGCGGGCGCCCAAGCCGATTGTAGTTCGAGGCCATGGAATAGTTGTAAGCTCCGGTCGTGCATACGGCGATGCGGTCACCGCGTCTGGTATCATCCGGCAGTTTAATGGTCGGCTGGATGATGTCTCCGCTTTCACAGCAGCGTCCGGCAAGATCGTAAACGGCATAGAACGGCGTTTCCCGATCCGCGTGCAGCACCGTATAATGCGCCCCGTACAGACAGTAACGCGGATTATCCGTCATGCCCCCATCAACGACCACGTAGTACTTGTAGCCCGGGATGCGCTTTACGCTGCTGACGGTATAGACCGTCATACCTGCATCTGCCACAATGCTGCGGCCCGGCTCCATCAGGAAGAACGGCATCGGAATCCCAAGCTCCTCTGTGCGCTCCTTCAGGCGTGCGGCGACGCTTCGGATGCGTGCCGGGATGTCCACACGCCGATCCGTGTCCACATACCGGACGCCGAACCCGCCGCCGATATTCAGCATTTCAACAGCAAAGCCCAGATCCTTGTACAGCTGACCCATAAAGCCCGTCATCACATCGATTGAATCTTCAAAGACCGTCTCGTCAAAGACCTGCGAGCCGATATGGCAATGCAGGCCGCAGACCTTCAGTGCCGGCAGTTCCAGTGCTTCCTGTACGAAGGCAAATGCCTGTCCTGTCTCCATCGGAACCCCGAATTTTACATCGATGGTACCTGTGGTAACTGCCTTAAAGGTATGCGGATCGATGCCCGGAGTAATACGCAGCAGGATTTTCTGGATGATACCCTGTGCCGCTGCCTCCCGGGAAAGCTGTTCCAGTTCTTCGGGGTTGTCTACGATGAAATAGCCGATCCGGTGAGATACCGCATATTGGATATCCGCGTCCGTCTTCCCGTCCCCGTGGAAGAAGATTTTCTCCGCGGGAAACCCCGCGCTGAGGGCGGTATGGATTTCTCCGATGGACACCGTGTCAACACCCATTCCCTCCTCTGCCACAATCCGGTATATCTGCCGAAAAGATGCCGCCTTGCTTGCGTAGAGGGGAAGCGCTTTCTCGCCGAAGCATTCTTGGAACATGCCGGTATACAGTCGGATATTCCGACGGATGCGGTCTTCGTCCATCAGATATAGCGGTGTCCCGTATCGTTGCGCCAAAGCAGGGACGCTCTGCCCGGCGAAATGCAGCGTTCCGTCTGCGGCACGTTGGATATTGTCTGAAATCATCATGTGGCTAACCCTTCTTTTTGGAGACGCCTTTGCGGGCATAGAGTCTCTGTACAGTACAAAATGATTTATGCTTTATTATATCCGGAACTTCATTTCTGTGCAACCGCCCCGTTGATTTTTGTTCCGGCGGATGACGCTCCGACGTACGGCTCCGGTTCTCACAGTTTCATTTTTGGTTGCGGAATGTTGGGCGTTATTGTAAAATGAGTTATTCCTTTTCAAAGGGGGATCCGGTAATTTCAGCAAGGAAATCGAAGACAAATAAAAACAGTTCTCTGACACAGAATCAGATCGTTCGGAAATACGGGCTCACGAAAAATCAGATTCAGCGATATCTCCCGCGGCCGCAGGTGAAACGGGTCAGAGGCCGAGGCGGAAGCTACTGGACTGTCGGCGTCTGGCCGGCGGAACAGGTGGAAAAGGCGCTGCAGGGCACGGAACTCTCCCAAATACTGGAGGAACGGGAAGCTGCCCGACGTGAACAGCGTCAGATTGCCGAAGTCCGCACGTTGTTTGAGGAATACTCCCCGGACTCGTATATTGAGCGCGCAAGGCGGCTGAAGCGATCTTTTGTCCTGCATATCGGGCCGACCAACAGCGGCAAAACACATGACGCCATAGAGGACCTGAAGCGAAATCTGCCGGGGACCTATCTGGGACCTCTCCGTCTCCTGGCGCTGGAGATGTTCGACCGCATCAACGCTGCCGGCATTCCCTGCAGCATGCTGACGGGAGAAGAATCCATCCCAGTTGATCACGCGCAGATCGTTTCTTCCACGATTGAGCTGTGCGATTACCGCACGCATTTTAAAACTGCTGTCATTGACGAAGCCCAGCTGATTGCCGATCCCGGCCGCGGCGCCTCCTGGCTGAAGGCAATCTGTCTGGTGGATGCCGAGGTCGTGCACATCTGCATGGCGCCGGAGGCTCAGCATTATATCGAAGAACTGATTACACGGTTTTCGGACCAGTACAGCGTTGTGTATCATCAGCGTCTTGCGCCGCTGCGCTATGGAGGCATCTGCCGCGGCTATCGCGATCTTCGGCCGGACGATGCGCTGATCTGCTTTTCCCGCAAAAGTGTTCTCTCTACCGCCGCCCTGCTGGAGAAAAACGGTTTCCGCGCCAGTGTCATTTACGGCGCGCTGCCGCCGGAAGCCAGACGGAACGAGGTTCGCAAGTATTCGTCCGGCGAAACGAACATTGTGGTTGCAACCGACGCCATCGGACTCGGTATTTCCCTGCCCATCAAGCGGGTGATCTTTGCGGAAACCGAGAAATACGACGGCCGGGAATTCCGGTCGGTTACCACTGCCGAAGTCAACCAGATCGGTGGCCGCGCAGGGCGCTACGGGTTGAATGAGTTTGGCGAGGTCCTGGCGCTCGGGAACAAAAACGTCATTCAGGAAAAGCTCGGAAAGCGCGTCCCGAATGTGCGAGCCGCGTGCATCGCTTTCCCGCGGGAAGTTCTTGAAACAGAGTATCCTCTGGATCTTCTCCTGCGGGTTTGGCAGCAGATGGAGCGGCATAAGGAATTCCTGCGGGAAGACATGCAGGATGCGCGGATTCTGCTCAAGTGCCTGAAAGGCTTTCATCCGTCGGAGAATCAGCGTGAGCTGATTTTTGATCTGATTACCTGTCCGGTTGACACCCGGACAGAAGAATTGGTGAATTACTGGGCCGAATGCGCAAAAGCAATTCTTCGGAAAAAGCGCGTTCCCCTGCCCTGGTTCGGTACCGAGTCTCTGCTGGACTGCGAACTCCAGTACAAGGCTTATGACATTCATCACCAGCTGCTGCGCCGCATCGGCGTTCTCGATGACTGCACAGCCGAGCGCAGCGCAATCTGCGACCGGATCGCCGAACTCATGAAGGAGAACAAATCGCAGTATATCCGCCGCTGCCGAACCTGCGGGAAAGAGCTGCCCATCGGAGCCATGTTCAACTACTGCGAGGACTGCTATACCCGCGGAGACCGTGTCCCGTTTTACCGGTAAGCCGTTGTTGCCTAAAATTTTGTCTCAAAGTGTTTTACAGAATATGATACCGCTTCACCGCCGAAATCAGGAGTGTTGTTATGCAGAAACTATATACCTCCGAAGGTCGTTCTCTTCCGGAAATCCCCTGGGATGCTTATCCCCGGCCGCAGCTGCGGCGCAGGGAATGGCTGTGTCTGAACGGAACATGGGTTCTGGAATCCGGTAAAAACTGTACCGAAATTCTCGTGCCTTTCTGCCCGGAAAGTCTGCTGTCAGGTGTTCGGCTTGTGCCGCAAATCGGTGCGGAGATGCTCTACCGCCGGCACTTCGCCGTCCCCGGGTCCTGGATCGGTAGGCGGATTCTGCTGCACTTCGGCGCCGTCATGCGGGATGCGACCGTGCTGGTCAACGGACAGCCGCTTTGCTGCCATGAAAACGGTTACCTTCCTTTTTCCGTTGACGTTACGGACGCATTACTTCCCGGCCAAAATGAACTCTGCGTCCGAACCCGGAACGATCTGGATCGGCGTTTTCCCTGGGGAAAACAGAGTGTGAAACGCGGCGGCATGTGGTATACCCCCTGTTCCGGCATATGGCAGACCGTCTGGCTGGAGCCTGTGCCGGAAACATACATCCGCAGTCTTGGGATCGTATGCGGTGCCGACTGGGTTGAAATCGCGGCCGACGGCATCTCAGACGGGATCATTACGTTGGATGGCAGGGAGTATTCCCTTTCGAACGGGAAGGCAAAAATCTCTCTTTCCGACCCGCGCCTCTGGAGTCCGGAAGATCCGTATCTGTATTCTTTTACAGTATCAAGCGGAGAAGACAGTGTTGAATCGTACTTTGCCCTCCGTACCCTGAGCGCGGAAACGGTTCACGGCATTCCGCGCCTCTGCCTGAACGGCAAACCGTACTTCTTCCACGGGCTGCTGGACCAGGGCTATTGGAGCGACGGTCTTTATACCCCTGCCGTGCCGCAGGCATTTGAACAAGACATCCTCACCATGAAGTCCCTTGGCTTCAACACGCTGCGCAAACATATTAAACTGGAACCCGAACAATTCTACTATGACTGTGACCGGCTCGGGATGATTGTCTTCCAGGATATGGTCAACAATGGAGAATACCGCTACTTCCGGGATACCGTTCTCCCCACCATCCATATGAAAAAGCGTTCCGACCGCCGTCTGAACCCGGATGCCGAAACGCGCCGGGTTTTTCTGGATGCGATGGAGAAAACGGTTCGTCTGTTGAAGAATCACCCCTGCATCTGTCTGTGGACTGTTTTTAACGAAGGCTGGGGGCAGTTCTGCGCCGATGACGCTTACCGGAAACTGAAAGCCGTCGACGGCAGCCGCTTTGTTGACAGCACATCCGGTTGGTTCCACCAGAGTCAGTCGGATGTCGACAGTCTGCACATTTATTTCGGCAAACTGCACCTCGGCAAGCAACGGCTTCCTCAGCTGCTTTCGGAATTCGGCGGCTACGTATGGAAGCTATCGGACCACAGTTTCAATACCGAAAAAACCTACGGATACCGCATCTATAAAACCCAAAGGGATTTCATCAAAGGCCTGCAACAACTGTATGGTTCTCTGATCCCCCTGGTGGAACAGGGGCTCTGCGGCGCGATCTACACGCAGGTTTCAGACGTCGAGGATGAGACCAACGGCCTTTTCACCTTTGACCGTGCCGTTTTGAAAGTGTCCCCGGAAGAGTTGGAAGAGTTTGCCGGGCAGTTGCAGACGGCCGTCCGATAACCTTGGGCACCAGGAATTCTCCTGGTGTTCTCCCAGAAAAAGAAGACAGCGGAACACTTGTTTTTGTTCCGCTGTCTTCTTTTTCGTGCAATATCCGGAGCGGCTTTTTGGTGCTATCCGTTCAGTCCAGCAGCTTTCTTGCCTCGCGGAGCGTCAGGTTCTGCTCCTCTGCGATTCGCTTCAGATCTTCATATTCGGCTTTCTCTCTGGATACACCGTAACCTTCCGCATGTTTCACCCGAACAGGGCCGTCTGCGGTGTATTCTGTTCGGATCTCACGGTTCAGAACATAGCGGCGGCAGGCCGTTTCCCGGATGCCGAGGCTGCTTGTGTGCTGAAACAGGCACCGCAGCAGCGTTTCGCGCTGTTCTGACCTGCAGATGCAGGTCAGCATTACACCGGGGCGGCTTTTTTTCATGCCGATACTGGTAAAAAACACGTCCAGCGCCCCCTGCTGAAACAGCCTCTCCTGTGCAAAAGCCAGTTCCTCGCCGGTCATATCGTCCAGGTTGCAGGACAGTTCGATCACCTGTTGCGTCGCGTCTTCCGTTTCTCCCAACAGGGCACGCAGGCCGTTTGCCCGCGGGAAATCTTTAGTTCCCAGGCCAAAACCGACCTTCTCAACCCGCATCACCGGCATATCCCCGAACTCTGTGACAAAGTATTTCAGCAAAGCAGCCCCGGTCGGTGTGCAGAGCTCCCCGCGAATCTCTCCGCCGTAAATCGGGATTTCTTTCAGCAGTTCCTGGGTTGCGGGGGCAGGGACCGGCAGTTCGCCGTGAGCGCAGCGCACGGTACCGCTTCCCACATGGACCGGTGAGGCATAAACCTTCTCCGCTTTCAGTTCATGCAGCAGATAGCAGGCTGAGACCACATCGGCCATGGCATCCAGCGTTCCGACTTCATGAAAATGAATGTTTTCCAGCGGACAGCCGTGCACTTTTGCCTCTGCTTCCGCGAGTTGGTCATAGACTGCCAGCGCATCCCGGATCGCTTTCCGCGGAAGCTCCAGCCCGGAGATGAACTCCCGGACCTCTGCAAGCGAGGCATGATGACCATGCCTGGGATACTTCTGCCTTTCCTCGCCTTCCACTAAGCCTTTCATGCTGACGGTCAGATGCGTGCCGATGATGCCGCACTTCTTTTCCTGCTTCATGGACAGTACCGCTATCCCGGTAAAGGCCTGGTTCAGCGCAGTAAGCGCAGCTTCCGGCGCATCATGCAGTTCCAGCAGGGCTGCGGTCAGCATATCGCCGGCTGCCCCCATGCCGCAATCCAGATAAATTGTTCTCAAAGTGGTCTCAACCCCTCATTCATGCTGCCGGTACGGTAACCGGCGAGGTCCAGTGTAACATAGGAAAAACCGTACTCTTTCAGTTTTGAGGCGATTATCCCGCGTATTTCTTCTTCTGCCGCTTTTTGAAGTTCTTCCGGCAGCATTTCAATCCTCGCAAGATTTCCGTGGATTCGAACGCGATACTGCCGGAATCCCAAATCCATCAGCAGCTGCTCCGCGCGGTCGACCATCCTGAGCTTCTCATCGGTGATCGGCTCTCCGTAAACAAAGCGCGAGGCGAGACAGGCAAAAGACGGCTTGTCCCAGGTGGGAAGCCCCTGTTCTCTGGACAGATCCCGGATATCCTGTTTGGTAAGTCCGGCTTCCAGCAGCGGACTGCGGATCCTCAGCTCCTGTATGGCCAGCATGCCCGGCCGGTAGTCGCCGGTGTCGTCCACATTGGAGCCCTCGGCAACCACTGCAATCCCTTCGCGCGAGGCAACAGCCAGTATTTTCCCGAAGATGTTCTTTTTGCAGTGGTAACAGCGGTCCGGCGGATTGTGTCGGACATCGTCAAGGTTCAGTTCAACTGCCGGAATTACTATCTGGCGGATGCTTCGCTCCCTGCAGAACGCCGCCGCTTCTTCCAGTTCCCGCAGCGGAACAAAAGCAGGTGCCGCCGTCACGGCAACCGCCTTCTCTCCCAGCGTCTCATGTGCCGCTGTCAGCAGAAATGTGGAATCAACTCCGCCCGAAAAAGCGATGACAATGCTTTCGAAGCCCGCCAATTGTTCTTTAAGCTTCACATACTTATCGTGCCGTAAATCCATAATTCATTTCAGATGATTGATCATGCTGGCCATATATCCCGCGCCGAAGCCGTTATCGATGTTCACGACCGAAACGCCGCTTGCGCAGGAGTTCAGCATACTTAAAAGCGCTGCGATCCCTCCCAGAGATGCCCCGTAACCGACGCTTGTCGGAACAGCAATGACCGGGCAGTCAGCAAGGCCGCCGATCACCGAGGGAAGCGCCCCTTCCATTCCTGCAACGGCAACAATGCATCTTGCACTCATTATCTCGTCCATATGCGAGAGCAGCCTGTGAATTCCCGAAACCCCCACGTCATAGAGCCGGACAACCTGATTGCCCAGCACCTCGGCGGTGATGGCGGCTTCCTCGGCTACCGGGATATCGCTGGTTCCCCCTGTCGCAACAACCACCTTTCCTGCGCCGTTTGGTTCCGGCAACGTACCGACAACACAGGTTTCGGCCAGTTCGTTATAGTCCAGCGCTGTATCCGCAGGAAGCCCTTTGTGCAGGAAGTCTGCGGTTTCGCAGTCGATGCGGGTAATCAGAACGGTTTTCTGTCCGTTCTGCAGCATGGTCTTGGCGATGCCCAGGACATGCTCCTTTGTCTTCCCCGCACCGTAGACCACTTCCGGGACGCCTTGTCGAATCCCGCGGTGCATATCGATTTTGGCATATTCTCCGACTTCCTGAATCGGCTTCATTTTCAGTTCCAGCGCAGCGTCTTCCGGTGATATTTCCCCTGCGGCAACCTGCCGGAGCAGTTCATTCAATTCAGCTTTGTCCATGGTTTTTCTCCGTTTTTTGTTTTTTGTGTAAAAATACTCTGAAATGACGTGTTCCGGCATTTTTGACAAACAAATAGAAGTTCTTTTATTTTACGTCAATCTGACAGCTCTTCATGGTGCGGAGCGCTGCTTCATGGAGCTCCGGCGTCACTCCGGCGCAGCAGGCCGAATCAACCGAGATCGGTGCCTCCGGGAAATGCGCCTTCAGAATCAGCGCGTTGCTCACCACACAAATGTCGGTGCACAGGCCGATCAGTTCAACGGAAAAGTCCTCCCCATCGGCCACTTCCGTCATCAGGTGCGGCAGGGTAGTCGAACCGAAGGTGTATTTCTGAACCTTGTAGTGCGGGATTTCCTCCATCAACTCTTCCAGCGCCTCTGTCAGCTGCCAGCCCCGGGTTTCATAAATGCAGTGCGGGACCGGAAGGTTTTTCCCCTCTGCTGTTTCCAGGTAATCCTCAAAATGCGTGTCATAGGTGACAAAGATGTCTCCTTCAAACGACTGGACCTTTTCCGTTACCGCCGGAACAATTGCCATGGCTTCCTTCGTACCGAGAGATCCGTCCACGAAGTCCTTCTGCATATCTACCACAACCAGAAACCGTTTCATTTTCTCCTCCTACTGCAGGAATCCGTTGATAATCTGTTCTTCCGCCTGCTGTTCTGTCAGCCCTAATGTCATCAGCTTTACCAGCTGGTCTCCGGCGATTTTTCCGATCGCGGCCTCATGTACCAGCATGGCGTCCACATGGTTCGCTTCCAACGACGGAATTGCGAGAATATGACCGCTGTCCATGATGATGGAATCGCATTCGGTATGTCCGCTGCAGGGCGCATTTCCGGTAATGCGCGCGTTGAAAGTTTGGCTCGAGACATCCCTTGCAACGCTTCGCGAGACCACGTCGGCAGTTGCGCCCGCACCGTTCAGGTTCACCTGATAATCGCTCACGGCGTTCTGACTTCCGTGGGTCATCAGGCGTTCTTTGACCACCAGTTTTGCATCCCCCTTGAGTTCGGCAATCGTCCGGCGATCGGTCGAGTCCACACCCTTGATCTGCTCCATTTCCATCTCCATGGAGCTTCCCTCTTCCATATAGACCTCGGTCACCGGGTTCAGAATGCGCTGCCCGCGGCCGTCGCCGGAACCGTAATGCTTTTCCACATACCTGACTCTGGCGTTCTTTCCGATATAAAAACGGTGAATCCCGTCATGCTCTGAATCCTGTGTGCCGCAGTTATCGATCCCGCAGCCCGCAACAATCACCACGTCGCTGTCTTCACCGACATAAAAATCGTTGTAAACCGTTTCCTTGATGCCGCTTTGTGAGAGCACCACCGGGATGTGCACACTTTCCTTCCTAGTTCCCGGTTTGATGCGGATGTCAATGCCGCTGCCGTCTTCTTTTGAAACGATATCGATATTCGCCGTGGTGTTGCGTCCGGCAAGCTCGCTGTTTGCTCGGAAGTTATAGGCCCCTTCCGGCACACTGTGGAGGTCCGCTATCTCTTCGATCAGCCGTTTCTGAATGGCGTCCAGTTTCAACATGTCGCGTTCCCTCCTATCTCAGTTTCTGGCAGACACCGTTTCCGGCATTCACCAGCTTTGGCATCAGCTCTGCCGGGGTTCCGCGCTCACGGATGGTCCCGTCGCTCAGCATCAGGATTTCATCCGCAATGTTCAGGATTCGTTCCTGATGCGAGATAATCAAGATGGAGCTGTCTTTGATTTCATTCCGCATTTTTTCAAAGATGCGGATCAGGTTCTGGAAACTCCACAGGTCGATGCCCGCCTCCGGTTCGTCAAACAGCGACAGCCGGGTATGTCTGGCCAGGAGGGTGGCGATTTCAATGCGCTTCAGCTCTCCTCCCGACAGGGAAGAGTTGATTTCACGGTCGATATAATCCCGTGCACAGAGTCCCACCTCAGACAGGTAGTCGCAAGCTGCCGAAACAGACAGGTTTTTCCCGGATGCCAAACGCAGCAGGTCCTTGACGCGGATGCCTTTAAAACGCACCGGCTGCTGAAAGGCAAAGCTGATGCCTTTTTTTGCCCTCTCTGTAATACTCAGCCAAGTAATGTCCTCCCCGTCCAGCAGAATCTGCCCGGCGCTAGGTTTTTCAATCCCCATAATCAGGCGGGCCAGCGTGGATTTGCCGCTGCCGTTCGGTCCGGTGATGACGATGAATTTTCCATCTTTCACGGTTGCATTCAGGTTTTTGATAATGTCTTTTCGGATGCCGTCTTCCTCAACGGAAAAGCTCAGATTTCTGATTTCAAGCATTGATTCTATCTGTGATTGCCGCACCCGTGATTGTGTCAGGGGTGCAGCAATGACCCTTTCTATAATTCTTTCTCCTGCTGTTCCCGGATTTTCTGCTTCCAGCACTTGTGGCACATGGCCATATAGCTGTCATTGCCGCCGAGGAATACCTGGCTGCCTTCGGTAATGATCTTCCCTTTCGCGTCAATTCTGGCGTTGACGGTAGCCTTTCTGCCGCACGCGCAGACGGTCTTGATTTCAGTAAGCGAATCCGCCAGCTCCATCAGGCGCTGCGCGCCCGGGAAGAAGTGCGTCAGGAAATCGGTTCGGAGACCGAAGCACAGCACCGGCAGGTCGTCTTCGTCCACCAGGGTTCGCAGTTCATCGATCTGTTCCGGTGTAAAAAACTGCGCTTCATCAGCGATGATTACATCATGGCGCCCCGCCGCCCGGTAAGCCTTCAGGATGCTTTGCTCCGGGGTGATCACCTGTGCTTTGCAGGAAAGGCCGATCCTGCTGCGGATGAGTTCCGCTCCGTCCCGGGTATCGGTGCTTGGCTTAATCAGCCAAACTGTCATACCCAGTTCCTCATAGTTGAATTTGGTAATCAGCGCCTGCGCAGACTTGGATGAGCCCATTGCGCCAAATTTAAAATACAATTTCGCCATACGGTTTCCCTGCTCCTTTTCTTCTCTCTTGGTCAATGCTCCAGATGGGCGCGAACCCGCTCCATGATCATGTCCAGGGCAACCAGGTTGTGTCCGCCTTCCGGTATAATGATGTCCGCACGTTTTTTTGACGGCTCCACATACTGCTCGTGCATCGGCTTTACCGTCGTCAGGTACTGGTTTACAACACTTTCCAGGCTGCGGCCGCGATCCCGGACATCGCGTACAATACGCCGCAGAATCCTCACATCGGCATCGGTATCCACAAAGAGCCGGATGTCCATCTCGTCACAGAGCTCCTGACTGGCAAAAATCAGGATCCCTTCCACCAGAATCACCTTTGCGGGCCGGACGGTTTTGGTCTGTTCCAGCCGGTCATGGATTGAAAAATCATAGATCGGGCATTGAATGACCTTGCCGGACTTCAGCGCACGCAGATCCTTCAGAAACCGCTGGGTATCGAAAGCATCCGGGTGATCATAGTTCACTTTGACCCGTTCTTCAAAAGGAGTTTCGTGCTGCGCTTTATAATAGTTGTCATAGGAGATGGCCGTAACATCATTTCCAAAACGCTGCATCAGTCTTCGCGTGATGGTGGACTTCCCGCTTCCGGTTCCGCCTGCAATCCCGATGACGATGGGTTCTTTCATGCTCCGTATCCTCCCGCTTTCACATTCGCTTCCGTTCGTTCTTTTGCCGTACCACTATAACACAGAAACCCCGTGCTTTCAATTTGACTTTTTTCTTTTTCTCTATTATACTTTTTGACACAAAACAGGGTCTGATCTGATGCGCTCCAATCGCCGCCGCTCAGAGCAGCCTGTACCGAAAAATCCAGAATCATGGAGGATAAAACAATGTCGATTCCGTCTCCGCATATTAATGCGACCAAAGAGCAGATTGCAAAAACCGTTCTGATGCCCGGCGACCCGCTCCGGGCAAAGTTTATCGCCGATACTTTTTTGACCGACGCAGTTCTTGTCAACAATGTCCGCGGGGTACAGGGTCATACCGGATTCTGGAAAGGTGTCCCCGTCACCGTGATGGCGTCCGGCATGGGCATTCCGTCTATCGGCATTTACAGCTGGGAGCTCTATCACTTCTATGATGTGGATAACATCATCCGCATCGGTTCAGCCGGGGCCCTGCAGGATGATTTGAAGCTGCGCGATCTGGTCGCCGGCCAGGCTGCGTGCACCAACTCAAATTATGTCAAGGGCTTTGGTCTGGGTGAAACCGCCACCTTTGCCCCGATCGCCGATTATACGCTTTTAAGCACTGCTGTCGAAGTTGCAAAAGAGCACGGGCTGAATATGCGCGTCGGCAACCTGCTGTCCTCGGACCCGTTCTATGCCGCGGAAGGCTGCGGGAAGAACGACCAGTGGAAGCGCATGGGTGTTCTCGCCGTTGAAATGGAGGCTGCCGGCCTTTATGCCAACGCCGCCTATGCCGGCAAGCGGGCTCTTGCCATCTGCACGATCTCCGACCATATCTATCGTCCGGAAGAAAACCTTCCCGCCGAAGACCGCCAGAATTCCTTTACGGAAATGATGGAAGTTGCGCTGGACACCGCTGTCCGGATGGCTGCGCTGTAATCTTTCAGTCCTGTGAGCCCCATTCCTGCATTCAAACGGAAAGGAAGACCCTGAAATGAAAAGACTGTCGGTTCTCCTGAGTTTTATTCTCATTTTCTCTCTGGTTTTGTGTCCGTCCGCCTCCGCACAGGACAACTTCGACACTCTGGCAGACTGGGAGATCCGCGTTGCCGTGCCGGATGAAGCGGCCGCCGCAGTGCTGCAGGGCAACAGCTATTATATCTATGCCCTGCAGGAAGGCTATATCCCATATGTTATGCTGATGGCAACTTCCCGCTTCGCTTCAGAGGAAGAGTTCATTGATTATCTGAATGAAGCGATGGCTTCCCAGTACCGAAGCCAGGGTTTTCAGATTGCCTCCCCCGCCGAACTGAGGACGGTCGGCAGCAAACTATGCTATGAAGTCGATTATACCTATACCATCAGCGGCTATGAAGCAGTTGACCGCCGCATCTTCATGACCGTCGGTGACCTGACCTATATGTTCGCATCCAAAGAGGTTCCCTCTCTCGGAATGACGCTTGGCACCATGCTGGAAGATGTCGTTGCCGGCTGCGTTTTTCTGGCTGAAGAACCCGCTCTTCCCGAAGACACGCCCTCCCCGGGTGAGGGAGACGATTCCGGTCTTTGTGACGCTTATTTATACTGCCAGGATGACGGGATGCCGAAGTACTGGCTGGACCTAACCGGCGCCATCACTGATAAACCGGTTCTGCATTGCTATTTCCGCTCCGGTGATCCGTTTTTCTATGAGAGTTGCTTTATTCTGGACTTTGACCCGCAGGAACTCGAAGACAACGGCGGCGTTTTTGTGTCCGGTATCAGCAATGTGCAAGGCACCGATGTATCCGACTGGTTCAAGTGGTTCTCTGTTGAGCTCGATGAAGACGGTATCCTTTTCGACATTGAACGGGATGAAAAGACCCTGGCCGGCGGTCCGGAAGACAATATCATGACTGGAGTTTATCTTCTGGACCCTTCTGCAGCAGCCGTAAGCTACGAATACCGCGATGACAGTGGAGCTTTGAAATACTGGCTTGTCGATGCCGGAGAAACTGTGGAACTTCACGGCAGTCTCCGCTCCAGAGGCGATCCGGAATCCTTTGAAGAGATCTATGTTCTTGACGGCGCATCGGCTGAGGATGACAGCGGCTATGTCACCAGCTACAGTAAAATTTTCAAAAAAGGCAGCGATGTTTCCCGGTGGTTTCAATCCGTTGTGCTCAGCCGGGTACAGAATTCCTATATTCTGTCGGTGGAGCGGGATGAAAAAACCCTTGCCGGCGGCCCGGATGATAACATTCTGACCGGAGTCTATACCTTTGATCCTCATGTGTGTTTTACGCCGCTGGAGGAAGGACCCTTTACGGAAAAAGAACTTGGCGTTCTTGCACAGCGCTACTACTTCCGGAATAACGGCTTTTTCCCGCCCGAGGCGGAAGTTGCTGTTAATGATGACGGCAGCTTCACCGTTCATCTGTTTGAAATCGTGGATCTGGACGGCACGACACATACCGCTACTTCCGCTTGGTATACGGTAGATCCATTCGGTGTCGGTGTGAATGATATCACCGGAGAAGAGGCCTATCTGGCGGACTAGTCAGCAGAAAGCCATGAAACGACTGGTATTGTTAAATTGAGTGATACCTTTGAAAAACTGAACATTCTGCCTGAAGCGGTTTCTCGGATCCTTCGGTGGTACCCGGTTGTACGTCGGATTCTGCCCTGGCGGCAGAATCCGACGCCGTACCATACCTGGATTGCTGAAATCATGCTTCAGCAAACCCGTATCGAAGCAGTGATTCCCTATTATACCCGTTTTCTGAAAGAGCTTCCCGACATTCAAAGTCTCGCCGTTATCCCCGATGACCGGCTGCTGAAGCTTTGGGAAGGTCTGGGTTACTACAGCCGTGCCAGAAACCTGAAAAAAGCCGCCGTCCTGTTGATGGAACAGAACGGTGGAAGCTTTCCTGCCTCGGCTGCTGAACTCAGGAAGCTACCCGGAATCGGGGAGTATACTGCCGGCGCGATTGCATCCATTGCTTTCGGTCTGCCGGAACCGGCCGTGGACGGGAATGTCCTCCGGGTCATTACCAGGCTGCTCGCCTGCGGAGAAGATATTTCCGACCCAAAAACAAAACGCTTTGTGAAAGATTTGCTCCGTCTTCATTATCCGGAAGGGTATGAAGCAGGCCTTCTGACGGAGGGGATCATGGAGCTGGGGGAAACGGTTTGCCTTCCCAACGGAGCCCCGCGTTGTGATGTATGCCCGCTCAACTTGCTGTGTGCGGCGCACAGAGAGGGCACGGAGTTATCCTTCCCGGTGAAGGCCGTCCGAAAGCCCCGGCGGAAGGAAGAAAAAACAGTCCTTCTGCTGCGCTGCGGAAACCGTTTTGCCATCCGCCGCCGTGACAGTTCCGGATTGCTGGCAGGGCTCTGGGAGTTCCCAACTCTGGACGGTTTTCTGACGAGGGAGCAGGTATTACGTTATGCCGCCAGCATAAAACTGCCAGTCTGCCTGGCTTCTCTTTGCGGGGAAGCAAAGCATGTTTTTACCCATGTTGAGTGGCATATGTCCGGCTACCTGCTGGACTGCGAAGCTGAGCACCCGGACTATATCTGGCTTACGCCGGATGAAATTGCCGCAGACTATTCTCTCCCTACAGCGTTTCGTCCCTGGCAGAAAAAATTAAACTGAGCATACCGTTACGGTGTGCTCAGTTTTTTAAATGTCCTGTTTTTTGAAACGGATTATTTCATCGGAAAGATGTCCGTGAGCCTGGTTGTCTGAACCACTGCCATTCAGAATTTCTTATGGATCGTCATCTCCACGCATTTGCCCCGGATTCCGATGCCGACCTCATCGGCGAGCTTGGCAACAACGGATTTCTCCAGTTCATCCCAGGCGTCCGCGGCATTCTCCGCTTCCTGAACCTGATCCCGGTACTGTGAAAGCGTCCACAGGGAGGTTCCGCCTCCTGTGGAGGAAAATGCGCCGAGGCTGCCCAGAGAAGCAACAGACGGTGTCTGTGCGTCCTTTGGCTCCAACATGCTTTCAAACAGGCTGCGCAGTTTTCCGGTGATGCCGACTGCAGCGGCGTTCCGGTTGTCTGTTGTGGCCTCAACCAGCCTCTGCCGCTTTTCCGCATACATCTCTGTGTTGGTGCTCAGATGCAGGACATAATCATTGTTTTCTTCCTCAATGAAAAACTCTGACTCGACTTCTCCGGTCAGACCCTGCAGCATGCCCATCATTTCTTCGGTCAGAAGCCGCAGCTTCATCTGATCCTCCTGAGAAAGCCCTTTGATTTCCGCAATCTTTTCCGTCTGGGTCAGCGCTTCTTTCACGCCGTTCCCGGACGCATTTACTTTGATGACATCGGATTTCATTCCGTCACCCTCCTAATGGTCTCATGATGAAGTGAACTATCTGTTGCAATGATACCGCAGCGGCGAGGCAAAATCAAGAGCATCGGGCAATCAGTTCCCTCTAGCCGCCAGCTGCCGGAGTGCCTCAGCCTTTCGGCTTCCAGAGGTCGTTTTTCCATCTTCCTTCCAGCAGATCCAGCATCCAGCCGATGACTGCTCCGAGAAGAACCGCCTTCAGGGGCCGGCGGGTTTTTTTTGGTTTTGTCTGCTTTACCGGTTTTCCGCTCAGAAGCATCCGTATCTGTCTGATTCTCTTCATGGCTCGTTCTCCTGTGAAAAAAAGAAGTCTCCGCTCTTTCCTCCATGCTTCTCCACCAAGTGAATCTCTTTCAGCACCATCCGTTTATCGATGGCTTTGCACATGTCGTACACCGTCAACAGTGCAATGGATACCCCGGTCAGCGCCTCCATTTCTACACCTGTTTTGCCTTCGGTCTTCACAGTGCACAATGCGCGGACCTCACACGTCTCAGGCAGAAGCTCAAAGGTAAGTGTAGCATTGCTAAGGTTCAGCAGATGGCACATGGGGATCAGTTCCGCAGTACGTTTGCACCCCAGAATGCCCGCCACCTGCGCGACCGTCAGCACATCGCCCTTCTTGACCGTTTTCTGACAGATGGCATCAAACACCTCTGCGCTCACCTGAATGCTTCCCTCTGCGGTTGCCGTCCGGGCGGTGATGCTTTTGTCCGAAACATCCACCATTCGCGCGTTTCCTTTTTCATCAAAATGGGTCAGTTCCATCCTTTTGCCTCCCTGTCGGGTATGCTTTGATCGTCTTCTTTCTTTATTTATTATAGCAATGCCTCTGTTCTTTTTCAACTCTGTTTCATTTACGGCTGCTCTCCACAGGAAGAGAAGCAAGTCAGGAGATTTTAAGAATTAATTATGTTGATTCGTTTGCGTCACTATGCTATGGTTTTTTCGTAAAAGATATTCCTTAATACTCTGAAAGGTTGGAGTTTTATAATGAAAGTCAGAAGAAAGAACATCCTCCGTATACTGGCCGCGGCTGTGGCGCTCGTATTGGTGCTTGTCTGCGGTGTTGCCGTCAGCACAAACGCGTCTGCCGAGGCCGCACAATCCCCCGCTTTTTCTGCGGAACCTGAGGCTGTCAGCGATATCTCCGTTTCAAAAGATGACGGGCGGCCAGTTATCCGTGTCGGTACCGTGGATGAACTGCTTGCCGCGATTGCGTCGGACACCGTGATTGAGCTGAAAGAAGGAACCTACAGCCTCCCGGAAGCAAGAAATTACGGCCGTGAATCCGGGAACCCGGAATATCTGTGGAATGAAGCCTATGACGGATGGGAACTCGAGATCCGGAATGTCCGAAATCTTACTCTGCGCGGTGCGGGCATCGGGAAAACCGTAATCAGCACAGATCCGCGTTATGCAAATGTCATCTCCTTCAGCGGATGCCGGAACATTGAAGTGTCCGGTCTGACCGCCGGGCACACACAGGAACCCGGTTTCTGCGCAGGCGGTGTTCTTTATTTTAACGGCTGTACCTCTGTCTCCGTCGATGCCTGCAGTCTGTACGGCTGCGGTGTCATCGGCGTCTGGGCACAGAATTGTTCCAATCTCAGCGTAACCGCTTCTGAAATCTATGAGTGCAGCTACAGCGCCGTGTCGGTCTACAGCTGCCGCAACGTGCGCGTGGAGAACTGCGACGTGTATTCCCACGGGTCCCGTGAAGGTCAGGAAAGCGCCGTCAACCTCTTCGATGCGTCCTATTCCGACAGCTTTGTGGTCATCCGGAGCCGCATCCACGATAACAACACTCAACACCTGATGAACCTGGATTACACCAAAGGAGCGTTTTTCCTTTCCAATGAAGTTTCCGGCAACCGAATCGATTCCTCGATCTTTTGCTTCCGGCAGTACGGTGCTGTCGTCGACGGCTGCGTCTTTACCGAATGGAGCGGTTTTGGCGGCTGGTACGAAGACGACGGCATCTTTGCCTCGGATGCCGAGGGTAATCGTCTGGACGGTGCCGTTTTGGAGAGTATGTCTTACCGGGATCTTGACCCGGCTGACATTGCCCCTGCGAGCAGCCTGATTCCGGCAGCGGCGGTTCCTGCCAATGGCGAGATCCGGGTAAAAACCGTGGATGAGCTGCTTTCAGCCATCGGTTCGGACCGTACCATTGTGCTGGACGGCAGGCTCTTTGATCTCTCTGCTGCCTCCGGTTACGGCAGCATTGCCGGGGAATACTGGTTCTGGCAGGAGAGTTACGACGGACCGGCGCTGGTAATCCAGGGCGTTTCGGGTCTTACCATAAAAGCTGCCGGTGATAACCCGAAAGAAACCGTTCTCTCTGCCGTGCCGCGTTACGCCGATGTGCTCAGCTTCCGCTCATGCAGCGATATCTGCCTCACCGGCTTTACCGCAGGTCATACCAAAGAACCCGGTTCCTGCTCCGGCGGGGTGCTTTTCTTCCAGGACTGCGATGATATCAGGGTAGACGACTGCCGCCTGTACGGCTGCGGAGTGCTCGGTGTGCAGTGCAGCAACTGCAGTTCCTTCTCTTCCAGCAGAACCGAGATCTATGATTGCTCTCAGGGCGCTGTTAACATGTATATGACCAAAGGCATTCATTTCAGCGATTGTGACATTCATGATGTACCGTCCCCCGCGTTCTGTCTCATGGAATGTGGAGATGCTTTCTGGAACAGCAAACCTATGCTTGCAGACTACTATGATATCACGGAGGACGGAAGCCTGATGGAATACAGCTATGACTACGGTTATGACTCTGTTTATGTTCCGGCCGCAGTACTGGACAATCCCTTCTCTTATGATAACCCGGTTGCCTTTGACCGCTCCGGTGCCGCCTTTGCGTTTGCAGCCGCTGCACAGCAGATGGTTGCCCGGGGTGATTGGGAGGCGCTTGCAGGTAAACTCATTTACCCGCTTCCGGTTTTTGGTGAGTACGGGACATCCTCCTTTGCCGACCGTACAGACTTCCTCGCCGCAGATCCGGACAGTATTCTGACCGAAGAATTCCGGCTTCGCGCCGCCGATGCCTCACTTGAAACATACGGTCACAGCCTTTTCGGGAACACCTTTTGTGACGGTTATCTTGCTTTTGTATGCATTGGAGATCCAGACAACTCCATGGACTACCGCCTGAGCTGCCTTTCTCCTGTTGCTCCGCTCTTTTGAGCCGGAGACCCTTGCATATCCGAAACCTGCATGGTATGATGTAGATATAGGAGCAGCTTATGGCTTAAGGGGGATCGCCCATGACCATTACTCAGGTTCGCTATGTCTGCGAAATCGCAAAGTCCGGCAGTATGACCAAGGCCGCAAACAGGTTCTTTATCTCACAGCCGGCGCTTTCTGAGCAGATGAAAGCGTTGGAGGCAGAGCTGGGCTGTACCCTGTTCCGCAGGACTGCACGCGGAACCGAACTCACGGAGGCGGGAGAACGTTTCTGTCGGGAAGCGGAACCCGTTGTTCGGATCTGGGAAAACTTTGAACACAGCTGTACGGTTCTGAAGGAGATGCCTTGGGGTACTGCCCGGATCGGTTTTGGCCTGCGGGCACGCTCGAACGGTTTGTTTGAGCCGATCGTCGGTTTTGTAGACAGTTATCCAGATGTCAGCTTCAGCATGATTACGGACATGCACGAAAACTTCCCCGATGCCGTAGCTTCCGGCCGCCTGGACGTCGCGATCGAGCGGGTCTATGACAGCCAGTTGTCCGGATTGGTCGACCGTGTCGCCTTGTTTCCTCTGCTCTGGGAACCGCAGTGTATCCTGATGTCCCGGACGGATCCTCTCTGCCGGGAGGCCGGTCTGCCGATTCTTGTTTTGGACGGAAAAACCGCGGTCTGCGGGCCGGTGGACTCGGGAGACGATTGGGAGATGAAGCAGCTCTGTGCGCAGGACGGAGTCCGCCTGTCCCGCGTGTTGCGTGCTGACGACATCAACGCCGTGATGGCGCTGGTTCAGCGCGGGAAAGGGTACGCGCTTGGGCCGGTCTCCTTTGCCGAGTACTTCGGAGTCGCGGCCGTGCCGCTGGAGCCGAAAATGGAGGTTGCGCTGTATCTGCTCTGCCGGAAGGAAGAGCGGAATTCTGCCCTCATCCGACGCCTGCAGAAACATTTGAAGGAAGACCTGTTACAGCATCCTGCGGCCAATTGATTCATTCCCTGAAGAATCTGCAAATTCTTTTTACTCGTGCTTTACAGCTTTCCCCGAAGAGGCGTATAATGCGTTCGATCCATCATTCTGCAGGAAAGGAGGTTATTCTATGAAAAGGAAATACCTCGCGCTCTTTTTGATTCTGGCTCTTGCAGCATGTCTGTTTCCCGTGTCAGCATTTGCCGCTGCAGGAGACAAGGCAGTAAACGAAGAGTCGGAAGACGTTGTCGCCGATGCGGATGCAGCAGAGGCTCCCGAAGATGCCGCAGAAGTCCAGGAAGAAGATGTCGTAGAGTTTTTTGACAGTGTCGGAGACGATCCGATGCCTCCGGATGCCCTGTCCCCGCAGGAACTCGCCGCGGCCGCGGCGCTGGCGGACCAGATTCTGTCTGATGGAGCAGTCACCGGCAGTGTAGTCTCCACAGAAGGTTCCTTTGCTGTAGTTGTTTCGCCGGATGCCGGTGCTGTGCTCGCAGGAGATGGCGATACCATCACGGTGGCACCGGGGGAGACCGTTTATGCATACGAAGGAATGACAGTCTACAACAACGGCGGTACGGTGTTTAACAATCTTGCCGTGGTCTACAACAACGGCGGAACGGTTTATACCAACGGCGGCACCGTTTACAACAATGCCGGTGTTGTCTATGCCAATCATGGCAGCGTGTTCAATAATGCCGGCAAGGTTTATAACAACGAAGCCTCTGTTTTCAGCTTCTCCGATGACAATATCGTCAGCAGCAGCCGGGTCTTCCGCTATTATGAACTGAAATTTGCCGACTATTATGAGCCTTTTATTCTGGCTGACGGCGTTGTGGTTGAACCCGGTTCCGAAAGGATGCTGATCGGTGAAGATTCTGTCTGCCGCATCAGTCCCTATCCCGGATTTGTACTGAAAGCCGCTGAAACAGATGCCGGAGATCTGATCTGGGACAACGAAGACGGCAGCGTCTCTTTGGCCAATGTCGACGCCGATACTACTCTGAAGCTGACCCTGCAGGCGGATGCCCCTGCATTCAGCCTGGAAAGCGGCTCCTATGCTTCTGAGCAGACGCTCGCCATCAGCGGACCTGCCGGCTGTCAGATTTTCTACAGCCTGGACGGCAGTACCCCTGATGAGGAATCCGGTGTGCTTTATGAGGACGCTTTTTCGGTGAAAGAAACTTGCACAGTTCGCGCCGTTGCCGTCGTCGACGGTGTCGAACCAAGCGAAGTTTCAAAACTCAAGCTGTCATTTCCGAGCTTCACTGCACCGGAATTTGCCGAAGAGAAGGAAGGATATTTCCGGCCCGTTGCCCAGGCTATTATGGTCAAAAACCCGGGAACCGAGGATCTCAAAATCGTCAGCGTCATCCTGGATGGAAAAGACGCCGATGCATTTTCTCTGAGTTCCGAGTCGGGCAAGACCATCCCTGCCGGCGGACTGAACGATACCAAATGGACGGTCCGACCGGTCAAAAATCTGACAGTGGGCGTCTATAAGGCAGTTGCGGTTTTCACCCTGGAAAACGGTGAAACCGTCGAAGTTCCCCTGAGTTTCACTGTCGTCTCCGATGCCGATGCGGTTGACGCCGAAGCAGATGCCGGGGATGCTGAGATGCCGGAAGACGATGTGTTTCCGAACGAGAATACGGAACCCGAAGACTTCGGAGTCTGATTCTTTTATTCTTTTGAAGATAAAAACCGGAGAGGATTTTCCTCTCCGGTTTTTCACTGCAGTTTTGCACGGGTTCGAGGATTCAGTAGTTCTCTTCCCGGACTTCAAAAAATGCCTGCGGATGATTGCAGACTGGGCAGACATCCGGTGCCTTGGTACCGACAACAAGATGCCCGCAGTTGCGGCATTCCCAGACCTTCACGCCGCTCTTTTCGAATACGGTTTTCTCTTCGACATTCTGAAGCAGTTTGCGGTAGCGCTCTTCATGCGCCTTTTCAATGGCCGCGACGCCGCGGAATTTTTCTGCAAGTTCTGCAAAACCTTCCTCTTCGGCTTCCTTTGCCATGCGCTCGTACATGTCCGTCCACTCAAAGTTCTCGCCTTCCGCAGCATGCAGCAGGTTTTCTTCCGTTGTGCCAAGCTCTTCCAGTTCCTTGAACCAGAGTTTCGCATGCTCTTTCTCGTTGTCCGCCGTTTTCAGGAAAAGGGCAGCAATCTGTTCATATCCGGCTTTTTTTGCAACAGATGCAAAATAGGTGTACTTGTTTCTTGCCTGGCTCTCGCCGGCGAATGCTTCCCAAAGGTTTTTTTCTGTTTTAGTGCCTGCATATTTGCTTGCCATTGGTGTAACCTCCTTGGGTTTCATATTTGTGCTTTTATCATATCAGATTCTGTAAGATTGTCAATCGGGAGCTATGTCGCAATGAAGCGCATTTTCATGTTTCACCTTGTATCCTCTCCCCAGATATGGTAGAATGAACAGTCAGTAATCATACAGATTGTTGTGAAGAAGGGAGGGGCATTCGCATGAGAAGCAAGATGGAAACAAAATACTATTTCCGCTTTGCCTGCGCAGCGATGCTCGTTCTTCTCGCAACCGGGATGTTTTTCTTTGTCTGGTTTCGCTTCGTTTCCGTACACAACCAGACCTACCATCTGACCGGTCTCGGGAACCTCGGCATGGCCACGGGGCTGTATGCGCTGCTCTACGTTCTTTCTGGCAGACGCTTCCGTGCTTTCACCATCGGGGATGAGCGAAAAGCCAGCATCGCCGCAGCGCAGATTGTGACGCTTTTGATTACCGACGTGGCAGAGGTGTTTGTTTCTCTGGCGATTCTCGGTGAGTTCCGATACTTCTGGATGATCACCTGGAGGTATGCGCTTCTTTGGCTGGTGCAGTCAGTTATCCTCAGCCTGCTCACCATGCGGATGGTGGAGCGCTACCGGAACATCTTTCCCCCGTATTCGCTGGTGGAAGTCTACGGCGATGTGGATAACGACGTCCATAACGAATTAAATAAGATCTTCTACAAGTTTCATGTGAGAGACCGCTTTCACTATTCGGAAAAAGGGCTTCTCGACAGGCTGGAAGACTACGACGGCGTTCTTATCAATGATATTCCTGCTGTCGAGAAAAACGATATCATCAAACGCTGTTTTGACCGGAATCTTCGCGTCTACTTTGTGCCGAAGATTTCGGATATTCTTGTAAAATCTTCCCGCAATGTGAATCTCCTGGACACGCCGATCTACCTCTGCCGGAATGACGGAATCACGACCGTCGAGCTGGCGGTAAAAAGGGCCTTTGATCTTGTGTCGAGCGTTCTGACCCTGATTCTTCTTTCCCCCCTGTTTGCAGTCACCGCCATTGCGATCAAACTGGAAGACGGCGGACCGGTTTTTTACCGGCAGGAACGCTGCACAATCGGCGGAAGACACTTCATGATCCTTAAATTCCGGTCTATGATCGAAAATGCGGAGGCCGACGGCCGTACCCATCCGGCCGGAGAAAACGACGCCCGAATCACAAAAGTCGGGAAAATCATACGCTCCACACGGATTGACGAGCTTCCCCAACTGTTGAATATTGTCAAAGGAGACATGAGCATCGTCGGACCGCGTCCGGAACGCGTGGAGCACGTTCAAATTTATTCCGAGATGATTCCTGAGTTTGTCTATCGGTATAAGGTAAAGGGCGGTCTGACTGGTTACGCACAGGTTTACGGGAAGTACAACACTACCGCGCTGGACAAACTGAAACTGGATCTGGTTTATATCACAAACTTCAGCCTGATGCTCGATTTCCAGATTATCATGGAAACTCTGAAAATCCTGTTCAGCAGGGAAAGCACCGAAGGCTTTACGGCGACCAAATCTGCAGAAATGCATGATCACGAGCTAGAACAAGACAAATAATACCTGTTTCCGAAAGGTCCCGGAAAAAGCAAAAACGCTGCTCCAATGAGCAGCGTTTTTGTGTTGGCATTGACCTATTTTCCCGGCCCGTCGCCAGGCAAGTATCGTCGGCACTGGTGAGCTTAACTTCTGTGTTCGGAATGGGAACAGGTGGACCCTCACCGTTAAAAACACCAACTATTCAGCGATACACCCTGAAAACTGAACAGAGAAGGGAGGTACAAGGTTCAACCTGCATACTGTAGGTCAAGCCCTCGGGCTATTAGTACCGGTTGGCTGAACACGTCACCGTGCTTACACCGCCGGCCTATCTACGAAGTAGTCTTCTTCGGCCCTTACTCCTAATGGATGGGAGATCTTATCTCAGGGGGAGTTTCACGCTTAGATGCCTTCAGCGTTTATCTCGTCCAGACATAGCTACCCAGCTGTGCCGTTGGCACGACAACTGGTGCACCAGAGGTCTGTCCATCCC
>JAFPWF010000050.1 GCA_017395085.1 Oscillospiraceae bacterium
ATGAGTTGCTATGGTAAAAGAAAAGCAGCAACCGGGAGTAAAAAAAGTGGCTGAACCTTAAAAAGTGTGTTACTGTAGATAGGGCGACGGCGGCTGGAGACGTCTCGCAACAGAAATCACACTCAATTAGAAAGGAACAGCCATGAAGAAGGAATGTAGCACGGTTTCATTTAAAAATCAAGTCATTTTTTGCGGGATCGACGTCCACAAGAACAGTTGGTCTGTGTGCACGCGGCACTGCCGCGTTCAGCGGGAGAGCTTCAGCATGGATCCTGATCCGGAGAAACTGGCGGAGTTTTTGAAGTGGAGGTATCCGGAAGCGGAGTATCGAAGTGTGTACGAGGCGGGGTTCTGCGGCTTTGAAGCGCATCGGATGTTGTGCGAGCATGGCGTGAAGAACATCGTCATCAATCCGGCGGACGTGCCGACGAGCGGGAGGGAGCGAGACTACAAGAGCGACGGTCTCGACTGCCGGAAACTGGCCCGAGAGCTGGAGAACGGGAGTCTGGAGGGGATCTACATTCCGGATCGGGAGAATCTGCTTTTGAGGGATCTGACGAGACGGAAGGCCCAGGTGTCCGGGAACATCACGCGGATCAAAAACCGGATCAAGAGTCATCTGAGCTTCGAAGGGGAGAATTTCCGTGGGTGGTCCGGGGGAGCGTTGAAAATCATGGAAGAGGAAGCGGAAAAGCGTTTCGACTATGCGCTTGAGAGCCAATTGCGGGAATTGCGCTTTCTTCGAGAGGAGCATCTCCGGCTGATCCGTGCGGAGCATGACTGTCTGAAACAGCTGAATCGGGAGAAGACGCAGAAGAGTCTTGAAAGCATTCCCGGGATCGGGTTCGACACGGCGGTCGTTCTTCAGGCAGAGTTGTGGGACTTGAGGCGTTTCAAGAGCAAGGACCATCTCAATTCCTACGTGGGATTGGCACCGCGCCTGGTGGGGAGCGGGGAACATGAAAGGGTGAAGTCATCGGGGAACCGAAAGAAGAAACAGCTGCACTACCGGTTGATCGAGTCAGCCTGGCGGGCGGTGCGTTTCAACCGTGAATATGGGGCGAAGTACGGGACGATGCTGGCGAAAGGGTACTGTCCTCAGAAGGCGATTTCGATCATAGCCAAGAAACTGCTGCTGTCGATCCGTGCAGTTTGGCTTCAGGAAAGGGAATATCAGGTGCTGTAACAGGAGAATACGATGATTTGAACGGATAGTCTTTGACCTGTTTTGCTGATCGAACAGAAAGATTGGTTTCCGTAGCACGTCGCCCATCTCGTCTCTGCCCTGAAAAAAGAGTGTCTATGAGTTTGCGAGTGCTATTTTCGAATGGAACAGCAAGATGCGGGAACAGGGAAGTCTGGACATGGAAGTTCGACTCCGACGAGTTCGCTGCCAATAACAGTATCCGATTTTTTGATCGGTAAGTAAAACAGAGACAGTTTAACGCAGGGAAAACTGCAAGTGATTGCAGAAGGTCGATTTCTGTCTTCGGAAAAACTTTACGAGGTGGGAGTGTAGCAGAAGAAAGGCTACGCCTCGCAAACCGCCCTGCTCCTCCGGAGCTCTCGGGACGGACGGTTTGTTCAGCTTCGCCTTCGCGCGTGGAACTCTGATCCGTCAGAACCAAATGTGCGAAAATATCGGACACTGCCTGCAAAAAAACGCAAAAAACAGGTTCAGGCCCTTGACTTTTACATAACGGAGATGAGGTATAAGGTATGAGGTGGGGGCCGGAGGGCTTCGCCCGTCCGGGCCATAGGACTCATACGACTTATACGACTTATTCGGCTTATCCGGCCTGTGGCCCACGGGCAAAGAAATCGCCGAGACGATCGCTGTCTCTCGGCCCTGCGGCAAATAAAACCTCTGCGGTTTTATCGTCACTGTACGGGTATTGATGGCCCAGTCAAAATCCCCGACTTGTCTTGGCGCGCCTTGCAAAAGCGCGAAACAGCCGTTTCCTCGGGGTGTACCGCAGAAGGGTACGCCCCTCGAAACCGCCTGCCCCGCCATTTTTGCAATGCATCACCAATCCGGTGTCGCTGTTTTTGCCAG
>JAFPWF010000051.1 GCA_017395085.1 Oscillospiraceae bacterium
GTGTCTAGAACTAAACGCAAGTTCTGGAAGTAAACGGAAGTTTATTTGATAATTTTTGGCAATTGTCGAGGATGTATCCTGCGAATCGCGATTTATTTGGTTGGATCTGTTTTTTCTCCCCACTGGGAGCGGATTTTTGGTACAATACTCCCGCAGCCCGGTGCCAGGTAGAACTTGCGGTTACATTGCTGGCGTCGGGTTGGTTTTGGGCCCTCTAGCGAGGGCCTATTTTACTTTCCTGTATTTGTATTCTTCTGTCAAGCCACTCCGTTTTTCTTGAGCACTGCCCTGTCAGCCGCTTTCTGGAACTTGCGCCCGAGCAGGAACGGGTGCAGCGTCACCTGGTCCTGTGGAATCCGGATGATGCCGAGCTTGTCGAGAAGCTGTCTACCATCGTTGCCGAACTCCTCTACGAACATGTCGTAAGGCGTCCTCCCTCCCAGCGACGGACGCGGGTAGCTGTTCAGGTGCGACATAATCAGGTTGATTTGTTCCTGGTCGAGCTGGTTGAAGGAGACGCCTTTCTGGAGAATCCGCCTCAAGTCTAGGTGAAAGCGCTCGATGTGGGGCTTCTGGCACGAACAGTACGGATCGCAATAGAACACCCTCACCCCACGTGGCAGAAGTTTGTACGGGTTGTGTTCCGGGTCTGGACGGTAGTTCTCCACCATCTCCGGGTCGCTGAACTCGGTGCCGTTGTCTGGCACTATACAACGGAACAACTTGCGGAACAGTTCCGGCCCTGCTGCCTCCCACAGCATATTGACGATGCGCGTGAATGTCTGCGAGGTTTTCGCGTCCCTCAGGAACGCCAGCGGTAACTTGCGTCTTATCATGAAAGTGAAGAGGACCTTACCGCTCACAGAGCCAATCACAGTGTCCGCTTCGGTGGGGATGACACCGGGATTGGCTTTGAGCCATTCGAGCAAATCTGCGTAGGTGCGTCCGATGCGGTTGCGTGCGTTAGTCTTCGTTTCTGGTCTTTTGTGCGGCTTTTTGCGCGTTCCCGTGAAAGGTAGGTCATGCTTCTTTGCGGAGAAGAGGCCGTCCTCGATCCATCCGTAGACCGTACTCCTCGCGTATCCGCCGAACAGCTCCGGATGACCCGCAATTATCGCGTCAACGGACTGCCCCTGCCGTGCGGCTGGAGTGAGTACATCGCTCATCATCTGTACCGTAGTTTCGTCTGGATGGACGCCGCTGCGGCAGTTTATGAGCGTCCCCCTGTAGTTTGCATGTGCGCCGGAGGCAATGTAGTAGTGTTTTCTGAGCGGGCAGTTGTGCTCGCGTTCGCACCCATTGCAGACGTAGGGGGCCCTGTTCAGGCGTGCGCACACGGCCTCGCGGAAGTCCGGGCACGACTCGAAGCATCCAGGAGAGTTCCTCCTGCGAATGTCTCGGAATCCGTTGAATGCTGTGCGTACGCACTCGTCGAAGCGAGCGCATAGCCTGTTTGAGCATCCGTAGTGTTTGTCGCTATCTATTCTGCGGTTCAGTAGCTCGCGCGAGATGGTAGATTCCGACCTCCCGAGTGCTTTGGCTATGTTAGCCACATTGTTTCCGCAGCCGAGCAAGAACTCGATGCGGTTGCGTTCGTCTTGTCCCATGTGTTTCATCGTTTCATTTCCTTTCTGTGTCCCGGCATGGACAGGCGGCACCTGCCGCCTAATCCGTCCAGGTGCCGAAATGATACAATATCCATGTCCGAAAGTAAACGCTAGTTTCCTTCCTAGGAAGGAATGAAGGTGAAAGTCCTACATTTCAATCCCACCCAGTATTCTCAAGGACTAAACGCAAGAGAAACTTGCATTTACATTTGGACTTCGCA
>JAFPWF010000052.1 GCA_017395085.1 Oscillospiraceae bacterium
CGTGACCTTCCTGTGGAGAGCATTGGGCGAGCCCGCTCCCACTCTCACGGTCAATCCCTTCGTGGACGTAAAGGAAAGCGACTATTATTACAAGGCAGTTCTCTGGGCGGTCGAAAAGGGCGTCACCAAGGGCACCGACGCGACGCACTTCGCGCCGAACGCCTACTGCAAGCGTGAGCATGCGGTGGCATTCCTGTACCGTGCGGCAGGCAGCCCCGAATACTCGAACAAGACCAACCCGTTCAAAGACGTGGCGAGCAGCGCGTACTACTATGACGCAGTCCTCTGGGCGGTCGAAAAGAACATCACCAAGGGCATGGACGAGACGCATTTCGGCCCCGAAAACTCCTGCGAGCGCAGCCAGATCGTCACGTTCCTCTACCGCTTTATGAATCCGTAATTCTTACACAGCCTGCGCGCGGAGCGGCAAACGCCGCTCCGCGCTTTGCGTATTCTTTCGCTTGCATTCCGGCGCGGCTTATGGTAATTTGGTGATAGAATTATACGTGATGATAAGAATCGCGGGAGGTGAGGGAATGAAAACGCGGACGGCGACGGCGCTGTTTATCGGACTGCTGCTTCTGGCGGGCGTCTGCAACGCGCTGCAGCAGTCGCAGGAGCCGCTTTTCAAGACAGTACTGTTCTGCGTCAATTTTTTGATCTACGCGGGTCTGCTGCTGTTCTGGATGCAGTCGGTGCGGGCGCGACTCCTGCCGACACGGGCGCGCGCTTACGTCGTTGCGGCGGCATTTCTGATGCTTGCGTATCTGGTGATCCGCGTGTTCAAGTACCGCATCGCGGGCGACGCGCTGACGCCGCAGCGGTACGCGGTCTACGCCTATTGGGTGCCGCAGATGCTGATCCCTACGTTGTTTCTGATGACCTGCCTGCGCATCCGCCGCGGAGAGAGCGAAACGAAACGCTATCCCGAGACTTTCCTGTTGATCCCCGCCTGCCTGCTGTCCGTTATGGCGCTGACGAACGACCTGCACGCGCTGGTCTACGCGCCGAAGGTCACGCTGGCGGAATTTGCCGTACAGACCGGAAAATACGCGCTCCAACCCGGCTTTTACTTGATGTACGTCTGGATGGGACTGACGGCAGCCGTCGGGATCGCGCTCTTGATCCGCGAAAGCGGCAAGCATCCGCGCGTCCTGTTCCCGCTGATCGGTCTGGTCGTGCTTTGGGCAGCGTTGGTCTTCACCACCACCCTGGTCATCGAACGCTACGATCTGCCGCGGCCGTTCGGCGCGCCGGAGATCCATATCTTCTGCATGCTCGGCTTTTTCGAGATCTGCATACGCAGCCGACTGCTGCCGTACAACGAAAACCACGCCGCTTTCTTTGCACGTCTCGAGCTTCCGGTTCGTATCACGGATCGCGCTCTTGCACCAGACGCAAGATATCCGAACCTTCTTCTGATCGAAGACGGGTTCGGATATTTTCTTTTACTGACCAAAGAATGATGATTGACAAGGAGGAATTGATATGAAAATCAAGAACTGCGAATTCAATATGGACACCAACTGCGTGGAGGTCAGATTCTCGGACGGCAGTATGATTGCGATCGACTGCGAAGCCGTCGAGGAGATTTATGACATCAGCATCGCCAACCGCTCCGAGCTGGACTGGCTGATCTACAACAATCCCCTGGAGTACGCCTACCACGTTCTCAACGGCAGCGTCCTCGACTATCTCAAGGGCAATCACGAACACCGATTGATGGATTAGGCGATTCAGAAACAGCAAACGTCAGCAGGATCGCGTCGGTTGTTTTGACAGAATTGTTTAACAAGTTCAGAAAAGAATCGGGTGGGATACGAATTCTCGTATCCCACCACTTTTACGCTTAGCCGGTTTCCCGGCCTTGCGCTCGCTTCCATTCCGCAAATTCCCGCTGGCCTTCCTCGCTTTCGTAGAAAGCAATGATGTCCGGCAGGAACAGCGCTGCAAGATCTTCCAGCACGTGCTGCGGAATCTCGGCGCTTTCAGATTTGCTCCGGTCTAAGGTGTCGGTTTCGCCTCACCTCGTCGGGAGGTCATTTCTTTCTTCATCATACTGCCTCCGTTATTTGATGTACCGGGAAGTGTCGCTCGTTTTGGAGGCGTTTCGACCTGCCGGAGTTCCTCTAAAAACAGTATATCATATAGAACATACGTTTGCAATAACTTTTTTCAAAGTGTCGGTTTTTGCGGACGCATCGACTTGTCAATCCAAGCCAGTCATTATAGTAATCGCCACCACAGAGCAGTGCGCTCGTGGTGGCTTAACTTCTATTTATGCTGAATTAACGTGTCAATCACAGCATAGATTCGTTCGCGCTCGTCCTTTGACAACGTTCCGATCCTTTCTGCCAGAATGGAGTTTTTCACTTGATATCCTTTTACAAGAACATCGGACAGAACCATATCGGCGGATACTTCCAGCACATTCAGGATTGTGATGAATGTTTCCAGCGACGGGATCTTTTCGCCGCGTTCAACCATGCCGATATAGTTTGTGCTGAGCCCTGCTCGCTCTGCCAGATCCTCTTGACGCAGCTTCTTCTCCAACCGGTATTTTCTCAAATTCTTCCCAATTGATTCGTACATTATGGCGCCTCCTATCAGTTGTGGCCTGCTACTGATAGTATAGGTGCTGGCCTCTTTCAAATACACAAACCAAAAGGAATACAAAATAACTATTAGTGTTGATTTTGAGAGAAAAATATGATACTTTGGAAATATAAGGGAAACAAATGCTTTGCGCTATGGAGGTCGTCATGGAATATGAGAAAGAATTGCTTATAAAATTCGGAGCAAGGCTCTACAGTCTCGGCATTGATCTTGAAGCGGCGAAAGAAAAAGTGCGGCGATTGGCGGCACAAGGGACACCGTATGACGCAAGGGAAATGGTGCAGGCTACGGACGAATACAGCGAATTGAAGTCCTGTTGGGACAATCTAGAGCAGGAGTATCTTGCTCTGCGAAATAAGATAACAATCGGAAAATAGAAAATATTCGCAAAAAGAAATCCATAATCGAGCCATACTTTTCGGGTAAAATATGCCTATATCTTATCCGGAGGTAAAACAAATGAAAGGAAGAGCTTTGACCGAAGAGGTCATACAGGCATTTGAGAAGCATTTGGAGCTGGAGGAAAAGAGCGCGCAGACGGTTGAAAAATATGCCCGCGATGTGCGGGTATTTATGCGCTTTGCAGCCGGTTCAAAAGTAAACAAGGAAACGGCGATTGCGTTCAAGCAGCACCTATTGGATGCCGGCTATGCCGTGCGCAGCGTCAATTCGATGCTTGCGTCGATCAACAGTCTGTTTGACTGTCTGGGTTGGCTGGATTGCCGCGTAAAGGCATTGAAAACGCAGAAACAGATCTTCTGCCCGGAGGAGAAGGAACTGACGAAAGCGGAATACCTTCGGCTGGTGAAGACTGCGCAGCAGAACGGCAACGAGCGGCTGAATCTGATCCTGCAGACGATCTGCGGTACGGGCATTCGTGTGAGCGAGCTGCCGTTCATCACGGTGGAGGCAGCACAAGCAGGCGAGGCAGTCGTATCATGCAAAGGTAAGACGCGCTCCGTTTTTCTGGTGAAAGAACTGCAAAAAAAGCTACTCCGCTATGCTGCGAAGCAGGGAATCGTATCAGGCAGTATCTTTGTGACGCGGACCGGCAAACCGATCAGCCGGACGAACATCTGGCGGGAAATGAAAGGACTTTGCGAGCAGGCGAACGTTGACTCGCGTAAGGTCTTC
>JAFPWF010000053.1 GCA_017395085.1 Oscillospiraceae bacterium
CAGGTGCGGCAGGCTCAGGTGGAAGCCCCGGAAGCTCAGGTTCGACCACCAGGTCTTCAGGCCGTCGATGCTCTCATGGAAAAAGCGGGATACGCTCTGGAAGCGCAGGTCGAAGAAGTCGTGCAGGTCGGTGAAGAACTGGGTAAGCTGCCGTTCGGCGTCGCTCCAGTCGAGGCCGATGAGCTTCAGGCTCAAAAAGGTGCCGACCGCAAGCCCGATGAGCGCCCCTGCAGGGCCGCCCGCAATAAGGCCGACCCCTGCTCCCGCAACCGGGAGGATGGCATACAGGGCCTTGCGCAGCTCCTCCGGCTGGACCTTGCCGTCAAAGTTGAAGATGGTCGCATCCGCAAGGATGCTGAAGAGGAGCCCCGCCGCAACGCCGAGGGCGAGGCCCGCGGGCCCCGCGGCGACCAGCCCGATAGCCCCGAGGCCGATGGCGTTCACCCCGGCAATGAGCTTCATGAGGATGACCTCCCAGTTGAGGTCACCCCACTCAAAGAAGATGTCCCTGATCGCGAGGTGCAGCGGCAGTGAGGCGGAGGTATCCCGTGCTGAAGGCATATAGGGCTTTTTCTCCCCGGTGCCGGTGCCGGAACCGGAGGAGGTCTTGGGTGTGGTAGTCTTTGAAGTGGACTTGGAAGATGAAGCCTTTCCAGCGGACGCCCTGCCGGCGGAGGCGGGTTTGTCGGCGTAGGCGACGAGGCGGTTGATCTCGTCGAACTTCAAAAGCTGCTTCTCGGTCTGCACGATGACCCGGTTGAGTCTGGTGTACTCCCTGGTCAGCGAACGGAGAGCAATGGCGGAAGCTTCGTAATTTGCGGCTTCGGTTTCAAAAGTAATAGATGGCATGGGCTTTTCACCAGACAGTAATGATGATATAATCCGATCAAGAAATCGGGATTTCTAAGGGAGTATCGTCATGGTTATCAGAGCCGCTGTATCGGAGGATCTGGCAAACATAGCAGAGCTGTATGTCAGCAACCACAGGAGTACTTATCAAGGGCTTCTCTCCGATGACTATCTGGATGCGCTCACAGTCAGCTATGCTTTAGAAAAATGGGAACAGCAGCTGAACTCCGCAGACAGCAAAATCCTCGTTGCCTGTCAGGACGATTCATTCCTTGGCTTTGCAGCCTTTATGCCTGATCCTGATTTAAAACAGACCTGGTATCTCGAGTCACTCCAGGTTGCGGAAAAAGCCAGAGGAAAAGGAATCGGAACCGTCCTGATCCATGCAGGAGCACAGATTGCAGAACAGGCAGGGTTTCATAAAATGAGCGTATGCATCGTGCGGGGAAACAACCACGCAGCGGACTTATATAAAAAACTCGGTGCTGTGCATTACTCTTTTTTTGAAGATGATTTCTGCGGAACGGTTTCGTCTTCGGAAAAACTGGTCTGGCACAAACTGCCGACGGAACAATAACTTACAGTCTGCAGGGCCGGATTACCAGCTCTGTTTTTTATGCCCATTCTTTGAGGATTTCCTTTTCGGCGTCCGTCAGTTCAACGGGCGGATTCACCAGATCGGGGTTGCGCCGGAAAAACTCCTTCTCCCACTTCTCCAGCTTTTTTCCGCTGCGGAGCTTCTCGCGGATGCGGAGCGTCTGGGAGAAGACGCTGTCCGGGCTGATTTCCATATACGCGGCGAGGAAGGTGTGCCAGTGCAGATAGGGCATGCTGCGGCACTCGGCGCCCAGCACGTGGTTCACCGGCCCGACCAGCAGCGGGAAGTCGCGGGACCAGTTGACGAGAGCGGGAGCGGAAGCCTTCCGCGACGGAGAACCGGGATCCGCAAAGTCCCGGAAGGCCTGCAGGGCCGCGGGGATGTCCGCAGGCCGCTCCTCGTAGAACATGCGGAGCAAGGCTTCTGTCTTGTCGGTGTCGGACAGAGCCGGATCGGAGAGCATCACGAAGATCTCCAGGATCACCCGGAAGTCCGTGCGGACGGGGTACTCGGTGCCGGAGACGGTGACGGTGGTTGGAAGTGAAAACATGATTCTTTCTTTTCAATATGTGGAGCAGATGGTATAATCAGACCGATAAATCGGAGTTTGTTGAACCAGACAATGATGTCTAATCGATTGGATGCGGCATTTTCTCGCTTTGTGTCGTGTCCAAATGATTAGACTGGCGTTAAACTGACTGCGAAAGGAGGAAAACCCGGTGGATCAGATTAAGATCGGCGCGTTCCTGAAAACACTCAGGAAGGAAAAGAATTTGACACAGGAGCAAGCAGCGGAACAGTTAGGCGTTTCCAATCGGACGGTTTCCCGTTGGGAGACAGGAACGAATATGCCCGACATTGGTCTTCTGCTGGAAATTGCCGAACTATACGGCGTCAGTATTCCGGAATTGATCGACGGAGAAAGGAAAAGCGAGAAAATGAATGAAGAAGCAAAAGAAGTCGCCAGTAGAATGTCTGACTATGCAGAATCGGAAAAAACAACGATTCTAAAAAACATCAAGACGGAAAGCCTGCTGGGTGTCTGTGCGCTGGCGGTGCTGATGATTCTCGAACTATTGGGTATCCGTTCTTCCAGCCAGCTGACTGAAGCCGTTTTTCTTTACTGCCAGGTATTTGTATATGTATCGGTGGTGATGGTTTTCATCCATGCTTCAGGATTGCTGTATAAATTCAAGCGTGGAGACAGGGAAAGCAGCTTGCCGAAGCCATTCCTTTTCCTGATTGCTTTGGCCGCTTCTGCTGCAGTCGCATTCGGAATCCGGTTTCTGGTTTCGTTGATTGGCGGATAAACCCCGGGAGGTAAATGGTTATGGTTAAGATCTGCAAAGACTGCGGGAGAAAATGTGACCTGTCAGAAAAGAAATGCCCTGTGTGCGGGGGAAAACTGAAAAAGCAATTCACGGAAGAGGAATTAAAGGAAATCCGAAAGCAGAATGACGATATGGCTGTAATCAATACCTTGCTGATGTAGATTCGGTTTAGCGGGGTATGAAGATATGAGAGCAAAGAAAAAGAGAGTCTTACTGGTTATCACAATATTGCTCATACTCGCAGCGGTTGTTGCGGCTGTGTTTCAGTTTACCCAGTCCGGCTATCTGACGACCGTTCCGTACCGATCTGCATTTACGGAAATCGCTTCTCACGTCTATATCAACCGAAATTATGCAGGGGATCGGAAAGAGCTTCTTGAGATGATCGAACAGGCCAAGGATCGTGTCAGGACATTTTTCGGGGACGTGCGCTTTCAGTATGAGACGATCTTCATCATCTGTGACGACGATAAGCTGACGCGGAAGCTTGGCGAAGATCACGGCACTGTCATCCTTTATTTTCCCTCCGAAACGTACTATATCTGTATTTCTGACGAGTATCTCGAACTCGACATTCTGGCACACGAGATCACTCATGCGGAACTGCACACGCGCCTTTCCGCCGAAGCAAAAAGAAGAATTCCGACTTGGTTCGATGAAGGGATTGCTCTGCAGAATGACTATCGGGAGAAATACAGCGAAGCGCAATGGATCACTCAGACCGACAACGGGAAAAATGCGGTTGCCCTTGAGGATATGGACACACCGTCAGAGTTTTATGCGTGGGAAGCCGAAGACAGGCGTTTTCGTTACCTGAACGCTAAGCATGAACTTGATGTATGGATGATATCACATGGGCAGCAAGGTTTATTGGAATTGCTTGATAGGCTCAATGGCGGAGCAGATTTCAATACAGCATATGGAAGTTAATTTCCAGTTTGCAGAGGAGGAGTTTTCCTCCTCTGCTATTTTTTATACTTCGCGGTGTACTTGGCGATTCTCGCCTCGCGGGCGCTGAGCTCGCCCTGCATGGCGGACTCGACCTCCTCGGTCAGGGCGAGGAGCAGGTTTGCCCACACGGGGAGTCCCCCTGCCGAGGCGAAGAGGTTCATGGAACCGAAGAGCAGTTCGCACACCGGGGTGCCGAAGAAGCCGTCCAGCAGGGCCCGCATGCGGGAGTCCAGGCTCTTGGCCAGCGGGAAGACCTCCTCTTCCGGGGTGGAGTCCTGCAGGGCGGAGACCTCCTCCTGCAGGGCGTCAAGCCTGGAGAAGAGCTCGGCAAGCCGCTCCAGGAAGCTTGCGTCGGTTGGGTTGAAGCGGACGGTGACGCGGTCGTTGAGAGAGTATTCCTCAAGGCCGTCGGAGAAACTCAGGTTTTTCATGGAGACACCTTTTCAATTCGGGATTTTCATTTATGGCAGGGAATGATATAATCATTACGCCAACTCGGGATCTGTGGAGGTAATAATATGTTACTTGCAGTTTTTCTTGTTATCTCTGCTTTGTTTGTTGTTCTGGGAATCATTTTTGCCTCGGGCAAAGGTGCAAATCTGATTGCCGGATACAATACGGCCTCCCGTAAAGAAAAAGCTAAAACCGATGAGAAGAAGCTTTTGAAAGCAATGTCCGTATTCATGTTTGTCCTTGCAGGATGTTTTCTTGTATCGGCGTTGAGTCAGGTATTAAACGTCAAGTCGCTGATTTGGATCGGGCAGGCATTGTTTGCAGCTTCCTTGATCATAGGGCTCATCTATCTGAACACGGGAGACAGATTCCGGAACTAAGAAGATCAGTACAGATTTCAGTTTGCAGAGGAGG
>JAFPWF010000054.1 GCA_017395085.1 Oscillospiraceae bacterium
CAGGTGCGGCAGGCTCAGGTGGAAGCCCCGGAAGCTCAGGTTCGACCACCAGGTCTTCAGGCCGTCGATGCTCTCATGGAAAAAGCGGGATACGCTCTGGAAGCGCAGGTCGAAGAAGTCGTGCAGGTCGGTGAAGAACTGAGTGAGCTGGCGCTCGGCGTCGCTCCAGTCGAGGCCGATGAGCTTCAGGCTCAGAAAGGTGCCGACCGCAAGCCCGATGAGCGCCCCTGCAGGGCCCCCTGCGATGAGGCCGACCCCCGCAGCCGCAACAGGCAGGATGGCGTACAGGGCCTTGCGCAGTTCCTCCGGCTGGACCTTGCCGTCAAAGTTGAAGATGGTCGCATCCGCGAGGATGCTGAAGAGCAGCCCCGCCGCAACGCCGAGGGCGAGGCCCGCGGGCCCCGCTGCGACCAGCCCGATAGCCCCGAGGCCGATGGCGTTCACCCCGGCGATGAGCTTCATGAGGATGACCTCCCAGTTGAGGTCGCCCCACTCGAAGAAGATGTCCTTGATGGCGAGGTGCAGCGGCAGCGAGGCGGAAGTGTCCCGATCGGAGGGCACGTAGGGCTTCTTCTCCCCGGAGCCGGTGCCGGTTGAAGTCTTGGGCGTAGTGGTCTTTGAGTTGGACTTGGAAGACGAAGCCTTTCCGGAGGACGCCCTGCCGGCGGAGGCGGGCTTGTCCGCATAAGCAACCAGACGGTTGATCTCGTCGAATTTGAGCAGCTGCTTTTCGGTCTGCACGATGACCCGGTTCAGCTTCTGGTACTCCTGCGTCAGGGAACGGAGAGCAATGGCGGAAGCCTCGTAATTTGCGGCTTCGGTTTCAAAATTGATAGATGGCATGGGCTTTTCACCAGATTGATGTAATGGTATAATCTGAACCAGAAGAAAAATAAGGTGATATAATATGAAGAAATTCAGATGTTTTAACCCACCGGAAAACTCACCATTTGTTTTTGGCGCATTCTATGAATGTGTGCCTTGTCTCGATGGTTGGGTAATTTATCAAGATGGGAAACAGATTTGGACTACAGATGAATTTGAGTTTTACAAGTATTTTCATCCTATTAGTGATTCTGAACCAATCCAAACAGAGCAGTAAGTGCTGCTCTGTTTTTATGTCCATTTGGACAGGATTTCCTTTTCGGCGTCGGACAGCTCAACGGGCGGGTTGACCAGATCGGGGTTCCGCCGGAAAAACTCCCTCTCCCACTTCTCGAGTTTTTTGCCGCTGCGGAGCTTCTCGCGGATGCGGAGCGTCTGGGAAAAGACGCTGTCCGGCGAGATTTCCATATACGCCGCGAGGAAGGTGTGCCAGTGCAGGTACGGCATGCTGCGGCACTCGGCGCCCAGCACGTGGTTCACCGGCCCGACCAGCAGCGGGAAGTCGTGCGACCAGTTGACGAGAGCGGGGCCGGAAGGCTTCCGCGCCGGAGAACCGGGGTCCGCAAAGTCCCGGAAGGCATGCAGCGCTGCGGGGACATCCGCGGGCCGTTCCTCATAGAACATCCGCAGCAGGGCTTCTGTCTTGTCGGCGTCGGACAGAGCCGGATCGGAGAGCATCAAAAAGATCTCCAGGATCACCCGGAAGTCCGTACGGACGGAGTACTCCCTGCCGGAGACGGTGACGGTGGTCGGTAAAGAAAACATGATTCTTTCTTTTCAACAAGCGGAACAGATGGTATAATCACGCTGACAAATCGAGATTTGACGAGGTAAGACAAATGACCATCCAAACAGTTGAACAAAACAACATATTATGTGCTGTTATTAACAGCGATGAAAAGGTATTTACAGATGCACAGTCTGCACTCGATGTGCTTATGACTGCAAAGTATGATGTAG
>JAFPWF010000010.1 GCA_017395085.1 Oscillospiraceae bacterium
CCCGCCACAAAGATGCTGCCCTCCAGCGCGTACTGCACCTGGTCGCCCGTGGAAGCAGCGATGGTGGTAACCAGGCCGTTTTTACTGGCGACCGGCTCACTTCCGGTGTTCATCAGCAGGAAGCAGCCCGTGCCGTATGTGTTCTTCATGGTGCCCGGCTCGAAGCAGCACTGCCCGAAGAGCGCGCACTGCTGGTCGCCCGCGGCGCCGGCGATAGGGATCTCACCGCCGAACATCTCCACGTCCGTCTTCCCGTACACGCAGGAGCTGGGCTTCACCTCCGGCAGCATGGATGCCGGGATGTTCAGCAGTTTCAGCAGGTCCTCATCCCACTGCAGCGAATGGATGTTGAAGATCATCGTACGGCTGGCGTTGGTGTAGTCCGTCACATGGACGCGTCCGCCGGTCAGCTTCCAGATCAGCCAGGTGTCGATGGTGCCGAACAGGAGCCTGCCCGCCTGTGCCCGCTTCCGCGCGCCAGGCACGTTGTCCAGCAGCCACTTGATCTTCGAGCCGGAGAAGTAGGCGTCCGGCACCAGGCCGGTCTTCTCGCGGATTTCATCGCCGTGACCGTCTGCAACCAGCCTGTCGATGATATCCGAAGTTCTCCGGCACTGCCAGACGATCGCATGTGCTATCGGTTCGCCCGTTTCTTTATCCCAGACTACCGTGGTCTCGCGCTGGTTGGTGATGCCGATGGCGGCAATATCCTGCGCGGTAACCGAGAACTTGTGCATGGCCGCGCGGGCAACTTCCTGGGTAACTTCCCAGATCTCGTTGGCATCATGCTCTACCCAGCCCGGCTTTGGGAAAATCTGCCGGAACTCCTTGTTGGCAACGGCGCAGATGTTGCCGGCGTGGTCAAACAGAATGCAGCGGGAACTCGTCGTCCCCTGGTCCAGTGCCATAATGTACTTCATTCGGTCTTCTCCTCTTTTTTGTGTTCAGTAATTAATTGATGTCTTATGATACCACAGAATCCTTACATCTGCAATCAGATTGGGCATATCCGGATCAGAAAAACCCCGGGTGCGGTAAAAAAACACCGCAGCCCCGGAAAGAGGCTGCGGTGCCGGAGAGGAATACTGCGAAGACCCAGCTGTTCCGTTTCCGGAACGGCTAGACTTATTGTATAACAGCGGCTGTAGGATGTCATGAAAGAGAAATGCCGATTATGGGTATTTTTATGTGGTGTTTTTATGTCCTTTTACGAATTGATCTGGGTTTCAACTGCCGCTTTCTCTGAGACTGTCCGTGCGCAAAAAACGCGGTCTGTGACCGCGTTTTATTTCATACGTTTGCTGTTCCTGTACTGGGAAGGTGTGATCCCTTCATAGCGTTTGAAGACCTTGACAAAATAACTGGTATCCTGGAAACCGAAATTCAGGGAGATCAAATTGATGTTTTCATCCGTATTGCTCAGCGCGTCCTTTGCCCAGTCAATTTTTTTGCGGTTGAAGTAATCCGTGTAGTTTTCTCCGGTTTCTTTCAGGAACAGCTTGCTGAAGTAGCTGGTGCTCATGTGGCAGAGTTTTGCCATGTCCTGCATACTGATCCGCTCATGCCGGTTGCGATCGATATAGGCGATCGCCGGGTAAACAGGACTGCTCACAGGAACATTCGATATTGTGCCGGCGTAGTCCGTGCTGCGCGGAGGAGCCTGGAACCCGGAAATCTCCCTGAAGCGCTCATTGGCAAGCTCGCCTTCACTCTCAAGCACGGGCGGTAGTGGAGTTGGATCGGTTCTGTGTCCGTAAACCAGCGAATCCGAACGGATCTTCAGAACCCGGTTGGTGACATATTTTACCGCGGAATCCAGCATATCCGCGATTTCAATGATGCGCCGATGCTCGACTTCGGGAAGGCGCTTGTAAAGATCAGTCAGGTTCTCCTGCTCCGTTCTGTCTTCAGGCTGCAGAGAACTGATGTCATTGATCAGGTGCTCCAGCTTCGCATCAGTATCACTTTGTGGAATGCGCACCTGACCGAAAATCACCGCACCGAGGTAGCGCTCACCCACCACTACCGGCACTGCTGCGTCCATCAATCCGCTGTGACACAGAAAGATAAAAGGTTTGTTCTGCTTAACAGCCTCCAGCCCTGCAAGTGCATTACACTTAAAACACCGCTTCCGCGTTGTGGGATTGTTTAGGATCGCGGTACAGAAGTCGGTACATCCGCTGACTCTGGATACCGGGTTCCCCTTATAATCAATGGTGATCATCGCCGTGCCGGTCAGCCTTGCAAACTGATCCTGCAGTTTTTCCCATTCTGGAATATCCAGAACGGATTTGATATTCAATTCGTAAATATTCATGCTTATGCTCCGTTCTGTATGCGCGCCGTCCTGATTCCTCCCTTATTTTGGAGTATTATACACCTTGTCAATGCAGAACAAAACATATTCTGTTGTGTGATAATGGCGTTATTTAGTGGTAAAAATATTAGGTTTGGCATTATAACGCTTTACGATTATCGACAAAAGGGAATAATCTGTTGAATTTTCGGATGATTTGACCTGTTCTGACACAATCCTATGGAATTATGAGTCTTTGCTATACCTGGATATTCAGAATTATGAATACCACCCTTTGGCTGCCTAACAGAGTATTCCGAAGTACGCGGTCGGTGCGGCGCCTCGCGTATGAAAGGATTGTTTCGCATCAGCTCCCGTGCTATGATGACAGCAGATCATACGTGTTTGATCAAAAGACCCTTGAGCAGGAGAGACATGTCATGTGCTGCAGACACTTTTACGATCGATCAGAGGAAACCATGCAGTAGTTGGGAAAACAGGCAGAGGAATCGTGGCTAGCGGAGATGCTGCGGAAGTCGCCGGCCGTGCTCTAACTGAAATGCAGATACGGAAGGTCGGATAATCTCATCCTTCTTCCTTGCATTCTCCAAACGCAGCTGTTATAATCTCGTCACCGGGGCTGAGCCGCAATTGCTCAGCCTCCTTCCCGGGAGAACTCCCGGTTTCTATAAAAAGCGGGCGCGGCCGAAGCCGTGCCCGCTGTTTTCGTTTCTGTTTTCTTCTGCTGCGTTCATACGCCGTTCCGCTCAGCGGAAGTACAGGTCGTCCGCGCCTCTCGCACGCAGAACGCCGTCGTTGCCCTCATAGTAAAGGATGCCTGTCTCAGACCGCCATACGCCGTCTCCGCGGTTGTTCACGACAACGCGTGCGCCGCTCGCAGTGTAGGCAAATCTCCACTCACCGGAATAATCCCGCTGTTCCGAAGACGGAGTGTAAGGCGGAGTATAAGAAGGAGTTGAAGGATTGTAAATCGGGTTGTAGGGATACAGATCCTGCTGTCCTCTGGAACGCAGAACGCCATCGGTCCCCATATAGTAGACGGTACCGTCTGCGGTTCTCCATGTGCCGTCGCTGTTGGGATAGACCTGCAGCGGAGCGCCGTAAACGCTGTAGACGGTCATGGCGTTCCACGCCGGCTGAGGACTGATGCCTCCGGGATTGTAGGTGTACAGATCCGGATTGCCTCCGGAGCGCAGTACGCCGTCGGTCCCCATATAGTAAACTACCCCGCCCGAGGTTCTCCAACTACCGTCGCTGTAGGATGAAACCCGTTCCGTCACGCCGTTGATGTAGTAGACGATCATGGCATTACCGGTTGGCCTGGGATAGCTCCCGCCTCCGCTGGGCGAAACCGTGATGCGCGCCATGCCGGTGTCGGCAGAACCGTAAGAATTGCTGAAGCGGCAGTAGACCCGCCAGCCATTCAGCGCGTACGGGATGTTGTCGAGGGTCATGTCCTTGGTGTTGCCCATGATAATCCGCAGGGACGGGAACTCCTGCTGCGCCTGGAGATAGCTGATGTCACGTCCATCCGGACTCACAAAATGCCACTCGGCCAGGATGGCATTCTCATACCTTGAAACAAACTGGCACCTGCCGAACTCGTACACCCACTCGTCAGTCGGGTTTTTGGTGATGCGCGGAACATTGTACTGCGACGGGATCACCGTCACAGCTGCGTCGGCCGTCGCGCTGCCGAAGACGCCCAGTGTGCTCACGCACAGAACCAGGCAAATAAACAGACAGAGTATCTTCTTCATCATGTTCACCTCACGGTTATGATTATCAGATTTCTATGATAATTTATCATACATCAGTTTATCCCTCTGTGCAACAATAATCCGAAAGGCGAAGGCAGGGCAAAAGAAACAAGGGAGCAGAAAGCTCCCCTGTTTGATTCAGCTGATCTTGTAATGGTCCACGATGAGGCTCTGATCATAATAGACCTTATCCAGTTCCGTGACCCTTGGTGTCCCGCCGTCTGCTTCGACAATGCATACTGCGCAGTTGTACGGTGCGTGGCCGCGCCAGTAATCGGACGGATTATCGAACAGGTAATTCAGCATTGCTCTCATCGCACAGCCGTGCGTGCTGATCAGATAAGTTTTTCCGTCATCGGCTGCAGTCAGTTCCCGGAAAAACTCCTGCGTCCTGCTGCAGAGGTCCTGGATTGTCTCGCCGTTCGGAAAGCCCGGAAACCGGAACGGATCCACAAAAAAGAGCCTGGCCGCATCTCCCATTTCGGTGATGCTCTTCTCCTCGATATCCCCGCAGGACATCTCGCGGATCCTGTCGTCCGTTGTAATGGGGATTTCGTTTCCGCTTTCCCGCAGAACGATTTCCGCCGTCTCTCTCGCCCTGCTCAGCGGGCTGGAAATACAGCGGTCAAAGCGGATGTCTCTCATGGCCTGTCCGGTCAGGGCCGCGAGTTCCCGTCCGCTCCGGTTGATCGGCGGATCCACCCAGCCCTGCATGACACTTTTCGCATTCAGATCTGTCTCACCATGGCGGATAATATAGAGTTTCAAGGTTTGCCGTCCCTCCGTTTTTCAAAAGTTCCGCATGATTCTTTGCTCCGGAACTCAGTCCCCGTGCAGCGGCGTGACGCCGTTACGGGTGAGGATCACATCGCTGAGAGGTGAGCCAAACCAATCAAAGAGCCGCCGTGCGGGGCTGTTCTCCGGCTCGTCGCTGCGGATAACCACATAACCCTGTGTGCCGAGCGGATAATTCCGGGCAGCGACATTCTCCGGCGTAGCGGCGTAGCCCTCCAAAGAGAAGGCTAGCAGTTCTTCTTTGCTGAATACATCATTCAGATAGGTCATAATGCTGTAACCGATGGCATATGGGTCGTACAGGCATTCCGACACAATGGAGCTCATGTCGTCCAGGCGGTCGAAGCCGAGATGTTCAAAATCCGGCACGGATTCATCCTTCCACAGCATCCGTTCAAACAGGCGCTGGCTGCCGGACTGGTCGTCGCGGTACAGGACGCGGATCGCATGGTCCGCACCGCCGAGCTGGGCCCAGTTCGTGATCTTTCCGCGGTAAATGTCGCAGACCTGATCGAGGCTCAGGTTCTCCACCCCGCATGCACGGTTGCCGATGAAGACCAGGCCGTCGCCGCCGTAGAGCTTCATCTCCACCTTCACTCCGCGTTCATCCAGATAATCCTGTTCCTCCTGCGTCGGGGCTGCAAGCAGCGCAAGGTCCGCTCCGCCGTCCGCAATGTTCAGCCATGCGCCGTGGGTGGTGGAGCAGAGCGGCACGGTCCCGCCGGCGCCGGTACTCTCACAGAAGAAGGCGTAGATTTCCGATGTGACCGGCTTTCGTGCCGTGGAGGAATCCATGGTCGGGAAGTCTCCGCCGGCAAAGAGTGCCCCATACTGCCCATGAACCTGGAACTCGCTGACCTCGCCGCTTTCCAGATCCAGAACGTAAAAGAGATCCTGTGTAAACCAGGTGTTTTCGCCCGCGGCACTTTCCCCGCCACTGCGGGAGTGCAGCAGGGCCTTGCTGCCGAGCACATCGCTCACAGAGAAATACTCGGGCAGGCTGTCGCTCATCAGGCGCCGTCCGTCCTGATTCACCAGCCAGTACCGGAAATCGTCCGAATAGTTCCCCTGCACCAGACAGGTTCCCCCATGGCTGACGATGAGCTCACAATCGGTCTCCGTCAGCGGGAGCTTGACCGGGCTTAATGCCCGGGCCTCCTCATCGAGGCGGTAAAGCTTTCCGCTGTTCGGTACAAAACACAGGATGCCGCTCTCGTCACGTCTCATGTCCGGTACAGAATCGATCGGAATTTCCCAGACCGGCTCCAGGTTTTCCGGATCATAGGCAACGAGTCGGTCGCCGCTGTCCCCGCCGTAGCGGGAGCAATACAGGTAGCTTCCCGCGGCGTATGAGGAAAGCATCGGGTCATCTGAAAAGAGCGGTGTGGGCGTCTGCGATCCGTCCCGGTACAGGTCGTAGCCGGCGCCGTCACGCATGGAAAAATAGATCCCGACGAAGCCGCCGTCATAAGGGACCAGATTCCGGTACACATGAACTCCTTCCGGAACCAGTTCCTCAATCTGATTGCCGTCAAGACTCAGCCGCCGGACGCTTCCGTCCTCAAAAGCGGCGTACAGCCAGTCGTCCGTACGCACGGTGCATACCGTGCTGTTGTCGACCAGCAGGCGCGGGACTGAACCGTCGACCGGGGCAAAGTACAGACGGTCATATTCAGCGGTCAGGAAAAATCCCGGAACCGCAGCCGCCTTTTCCGGAGCGGAAGCCGTTTTGCCGCAGCCGGACAGTGCGGCCGTAAGAACAAGCAAAAGAAGCAGGCAGAGCAGTTTTCTGGAAAAAGATCCCTTCATGAAGTCATACCTCTGTTACTGTATCAATTCTGTGCGGGAGGAGCGCGTCCGAACGCGGCCTTCCGGTTTTATTATAGCCGAACGCCCGGGAACTGTAAAGAGAAACCCCGCGCTTGGCATTGGCTGACGGTGTCTTTTTCGTTGACGCTCCCTAAGGCAGAATGGTATACTGATCCCGCAACAGCAGATGACAGAAGGAGTATCCACAGAAATGCTTGTAAACGCAGTTGCGCTCGGCTGCAGGGAAATGGATTGTCTTCGCTTCGGCAAAGAAGTAGGCGAAAAGTTTGTCATTTTGCCGGGTGTCTCCCTGAAAAGCGTCATGGGTTCCTCGGAAGCAATCGTGCAGGCGTATGCTCTCCTGGCGGAGAACTACGACGTCTATCTGTTCGATCATATCCGGGAGGAACCGGAAGGCTATACGATCGCGGGAATGGCGGAAGACACTCTGTCCGCCTTCGACCGGCTGGGTCTCAGGCAGGTTCATCTGATGGGCGTGTCGATGGGCGGGATGGTCGCGCAGACAATCGCCGTCAAGACGCCGGAAAGGGTGTCGTCGCTGATTCTGTGTTCCACGGCGATGAATACCGCATACAGCGATCCTGCCGTTTTTGCAAACTGGGAAGCCCTTGCGGAACAGAAAAACGCAGCCGCGCTGATGGCCGCATTCGGAGAAAGCGTCTACACTCCTTCATTTTTTGCGCAGTACAAGGATGTGATCATCGCCTCCGGTGAGGGAACAACTGACCTGGATTACCGAAATTTTCTGATTTCCCTAAAAGCAATCAAAAGCTTCGATATCCGAAACGAGGTGCAAAATATCACCTGCCCGGTTTTTGTGATCGGTGCAGGGGAAGACTGTGTGCTGGGCGCCCAGGCATCTGCCGACCTGATCGAAGCGCTGAACTGCGAGTACTACATCTATGAAGGATACGGACACGGTGTTTACGACGAAGCGCCGGATTATCTGACCCATATCAATTCTTTTCTCAGAGAGAAGGGCTCCCGTTAAGATTTTCCGTTCCGGACTTTTGCTCCGGTTTGAATTGAAATGCTGCTGTAATGCAGAAAGGAGATGATGAAATGGCGGTAGACCCCCGCTTCCCTGGATCAGATTTCGGTGCGCATGAGGCGCCGCAATCTGTTCCGAAAACTGAGCAACCTGATGCTCTGCCTTGTCATTGTGGTTTTCGGCATCGCCTCGACGGCCTACAAGGTCCGGTATGAGGGCGGTTTCCTGACCTGTTTCCGTGAGATGACGGTCTGTGCGACGGTCCTGACTTCGGTTACCAGCGCCGCCCTTGTTTTCCAGATCCTTTATGAAATCAGAATCGGCAGTGAAGTCACCTCCAGCATCCTGTATTACTGGCGGCTCTCTTCAGCAGTCACGGAGATGATGGTTCTGCTGATTGTGCTGATCGGTTTTCTCCCCTTCTTCACCGATAACCCGGTTATCAGCCGCTTCGATATGATCCACATGCACGTGATCATTCCGCTTCTGACCATTGCAACGTTCCTGTTTTACGACAGCCCCATCGGCAAACTGCCCAAGCGCAAGCTTCTGTATGGTCTGCTGATCATCACTGTGTACGCGGTTTTCATTCTGACACTGATCCTCACATATATAATCCCGGAAAACAAAATCCCCTATTCCTTCCTGGATGTGCGGAATCAGCCGTTCTGGTTTATTCTGCTTGCCGTTATCGTGGTCTACGGCGGCGGATACCTGCTTTCATGGCTGTTCTACACGCTGAACCTGAAGCTTGCCTGGATCTGGTACCGGGATATCGCCCATTCTCCGGAGCAGGAAGGGAAATAACTGTTGCAATCCGACAAGGAATACCCGCTATGGAAACAGGGAGGCTTTTCAGCCTCCCTGTATTTGTTTTGCCCGTTGTTTTGTCTTATGAATCCCGAAACGCGAAATCGGTCGCCGTCTGCCGGAATGTGAAGATCTCGGAGTTTTTGCACTGCGCGATGGAACCGATCGCATCAAAGTCCATAGGTTCCTTCAGCCAGACCTGAACCTTGGCCGCGCCGAACTCCGGATACGGAAATTCCCCGACTTCGATCCACTTTCCGTCGGATCGGACATAGATCTTCCGCGGCCCGAGAATGTTGTCCCAGTACGGTGTATTTTCCGCGATTAGCTGATACTCAAAGGTAAACCCGCTGCAGTTTTTCACTTCCTCTGACAGGATGGAATAGCTCTGGAAGGTTGTCAGCCAGGGTATTCCCGCCTGCGACCAGGTCAGTGTGATGTCGTCGCGGAAACTGAGCTCCCCGGCGGGTTTCTCCCCGACGGTGTACTGCTCCCCCGGGAATTCTTCCAGCAGGCGGATGCTCCGGATCCAGCCCACATACTGCTTGTTGTTGTTGCTGCGGTAAATGATGCAGGACATGTCGTTTTCTTCCGCAACAGCGGTTACTTCGACGCCCTCATACAGATAATGCAGGCTCGGGAGCATGCTCGGGTATTTCGGGATCGGCTCCACCGCCAGACAGGGCGCCTTGAACGCTTTCCTCGCATACAGCGTCTTCCATTCGCGGAGATAGCTCTCCTCTTTCGGCAGCTGGATCCTGTCCGCCTTCCCGGTCGCCTGAAGCGCCGCGAGCCCGCGCTCGGCAGCAGTCAGTGATGAGGCCGCATCCTGGTTGTCGGCAAGCACGGTGCACGGAACGGATGCGAGCAGCAGGATAATCAGCAGCAATGAAACCAGTTTTTTCATAACGATTTTCTCCGTCATGTTTCGTGAGGCTCCGCTTACCAGACAAGCTCGGAAGCGTGAAGCGGCTCCAGGTTGATCTTCACACTGGAGACCACGCCGTTCTTCAGCTTGATGACGCGGTTGGCCATCTTTGCAATCTCCGGGTTGTGGGTGATCATCACCACGGTGGTGCCGCGGTTTTTCACGATCTCTTCAAACACCGACAGAACCTCGATGCTGGTTTGGTAATCCAGGGCCGCGGTCGGCTCGTCAGCAAAAATGATCTTGGGGTTCTTGACAATCGCACGCGCGATGGAAACGCGCTGCTGCTGGCCTCCGGAAAGTGCGGACGGATAATTGTTTGCATGCCCGGAAAGGCCGACCTTTTCAATCGCATCCGCCGCGGTCATAGGCTCCTGCGCAATGTCGGCAATGAACTGTACGTTCTCTGTCGCCGTCAGGTTGGGCATCAAATTATAGCTCTGGAACACGAAGCCGAGGTATTCCCGCCGGTAGGCAGTCAGTTCCTTGTCCGTCGGGTGGGAGAAGTCCTTCCCCTCCACCTCCAGGGTGCCGTCGGTCAGGTTATCCATCCCGGCGATGATATTCACCATGGTGGATTTGCCGCAGCCCGACTCGCCGAGAATAACAAGGAACTCTCCCTTGTATATATCCAGGTCGATCCCCTTCAGCACACGCGAGATCATTTCGCCGTTCTGAAATTCCTTTGTCACCCCGCGCAGCCGGATCAGAATCTCCTTCTTGTCCCCGGCACCGACAGTCAGGCCTTTCTCCTGAATGGTCAATGCTGCCAAAGCGGCAAGCCGTTTGCACAGGGTCAGGTCGTCCTCTGAAAAGCCGGATTCATTCCGGCTGTTGATCAGCTGCATACAGCCGACGTTCTGTTCCAAGTCGTTCAGCGGAACACAGAGCATGCTCCTAACCGCAAACCCGTACTGATCCAGAAGGGTTCCGGCAAAGCGCTTGTCGCCTGCCACATCCGTGAGAAGAACGGATTCACCGCTTTTGGTCACAAAGCTTTCCAGGTCCTCGCCGAGCCCCGCCCGGAAATTAGACAGGTCAAGCCGCCCTGTGTGAAACATTGGAACCAGTTCGTTCGCATTCCGGTCGAGGAGCCAGATGACGCCCTCCTCGCTATGAAGCGCCCGGACCAGGATTTCCAGGCTGCGTGCCAGTGCGGTTTCCAGGTTGTTTTCTTCCAGAAGCTCCTCAAACAGCTCCCATACGACGTCGATATAGCGCTTGTTCTTCATTCGATCCTCCTGCTTCTGAGCGTCCGGCCTTTATGCATTCTCTGCACAGCTGAATGCACTCTGTATAATTAGATAATTATACCATGTTTGAATCCCCTGTCAATTCTCAAAAGTGCTGTGTCACGACTCAGCTTGGTTTCTTCAAAAGTATGATTTCCTGTTTTCAACAGGAAAATAATCTGATATAATAATATGTTAGTACTTCATTCTGCAGCATTGAATAAAAGACCGAAAACAATTTTTCAAAAATAAAAGTATGATGGGTATCAGATGAAGAAAACACAATTATTGGACGCGCGCCGCAACATCCGGAAAGAACTTGTTGCTTTCCTTTCGATCGTCGTGATCGGTCTGCTGGCTTCAGTGGCCTATCTCGGCATCACCTATTCTGCCGCGGCACTGAAAAAAGATGCGGTAAACTTTTTCAATTCTCAGGAGCTCTGGGATACAGAAGCTGTTTCCACCATGCTGATGACCGAGGAAGACCTGGAGGCGATCCGGTCCGTTCCGGGCGTCAGGGAAGCCGAACCGGTCTGGCTGGTCGATACCAGCCTGCATACCGGAGACAGCAACACCGTCGTCTCGGTTGTCAGCGTGCCGGAGCGCATTGCGATGCCTGTGATGCTGGAAGGTCGGCTGCCCGAAACGGCAGAAGAATGCGCCATTGAGAAAAAGCTGGCGGACGACTGCGGGCTTACAGTCGGCCAGAGATTTCACATCGACTGCGGCACCATTCTGGAAACTGATCCGCTATTGCAGCATGACTTTGTGATTACGGGTGTCTTCCATACCCCGGATCACTTCAGCTATATGGTTCCGGTGACGCCGTATATCTATGTGACAGAGGGCTGCTTCAACCGCGAGGGGCTTGGCGGCGCCTTTATGAAAGCACGCATCCGCGTCGATGGCGCACTGGAAGACCGCTACAGTGAAGAATACAAGAGCAGCGTAAAACCCGTGACCGACGCACTGGAAGATCTCGGGAATGAGCGCGCGCCCGGCAGGACCGCCGAAGTTCGCAGCCGCCTGGAGGAGTCCATCCTCGACGGTCAGCGGCAAATTGACGAAGCACGGGAACAACTCCGCCAGGCGGAGGAGCAGATCGCGGAAGCCGAGGCCGCGGCAGCCGATAACGTCGCCCGCATGGACGAGGCAAGAGCGAAGCTCGAGGAGCTGGCGCAAAAGCTCGGCGTGGCACCCGCCGAACTTGATGCGGGCCTCGCGCAGCTGAATGCGGCGCAGCAGAAGCTGGAAGCCGGCAAGGAACTGCTGGATGAGGTTAAATACTGGCTGGATTTCGGGCTGGATGCGATTCATACCTTCTATCAGATTATGGTGGATACCGGCAAGGTTCCCACCGCGGCGGACATTGCGAAGTTCAAAGAACTTGCCGAACAGTTCGGCATTGACGTATCCAAACTGCCCGATGAGATGCCGCCCGCAGATGTATTTCTGAAATGGGACCCCGATGTTGCCATCCAATGGCTGAAAGATCACAGCGGCTATAGTGCCAGCGAAGCGGAATACCGGGAAAAACTGCAGCTGTATAAAGATGGCCTTGCCGCTTACGAACTGGGATGGGCCAATTACTACTATTTGGGTGAGGAGTACCTGGACGGGCTGCTCACCTATGAAAAGGGCATGAAAGAGCTCGCTTCAGCCGAAGCCCGGCTGAAGGAGCTTTACGAGGCCAGGCAGCAGCTGGAAGAAAGGAAAGCGGAACTGGAAGCCGCGCAGAAGCGGCTGGACGAAGCAAAAAAGCAGCTGGATGCAATCGGCGACTGCCGCTGGATTGTGCTCGACAACAACTCCAATCCGGGCTTTGTCTATGGATCCGCCAACTCCGAAAAGCTGGCGTCGCTCAGCATGTCCTTCTCGTCGATCTTCCTGGTTGTCGGCGCGTTGGTGATCTACGCCACCATCTCGCGCATGGTCGAGCAACAGCGCAGGCAGATCGGCGTGAACAAGGCGCTCGGTTTGTTCAACCGTGAAATCTTCAACAAGTACCTGCTTTTCGCGTGCAGTGCGGTGCTGTTGGGCGTCGGGCTCGGCGTGGTGCTGGCCTGGCTGCCGATGCAGCGTGCGGTTCTGAGTTCCTATGAGGCGCATTTGAACTACGGGAGAGGGTCTAACTGCTTCCTTCCTCTCCAGACCGCCCTGGTGGTCGCGGGCGCTTTCATCGTCTCGCTGGTCGCCGTTTATCTGGGCTGCACCCAGCTGCTGCGCAGGACCGCGCTTGCCCTTATGCAGGGCGCGACGCCTGCCTCAAACAGTAAAAAGAGTTCCGGCTCGTCCTCGGAGAAGAGCCTGTACTTCCGCCTGATTCTCCGGAACATGCTGAGTGACCGGAACCGTGTGCTGGTCACAATCATCAGCATTGCCGGAGGCTGCGTGCTGATGGTGGTCGGTTTTGCGCTCCGTTACGGCATCATGGGCGTTCCCGACCGGCAGTTCGGCGGAATCATGACCTATGACGCCGAGGTTTACTATGACGGGAAGGAGAATGCGGACGCAGCGGCAGAAATAGAAACCATTCTGAATCAGAACAACCTTGAACACATCTCCGTCCACAGGGAATCTGGCGTTTTCCAGGCCGGCGATTCACTCAGCTCCATGACGCTGGTCGCTGCGGAGAATGGAACACTGGACGGTTACTTTGCCCTGAAGGACATTGACAGCGGAAATATGCTTGATGTTCCGGACAGCGGCGCACTGGTCCCCAGGCGCTTTCATGAATACTACCGCATCGACGTCGGCGGGACGGTACCGGCCTATGATTCCGGGATGAACCTCTGCAAACTACCGGTTGCCGGCGTGTTCGAGAACTACTATGGCCAGCTCTTTTTCCTGTCTCCTCAGGGCTACAAAGAGTCTTTCAAAGTTGCTCCGGAACCGAACTGCTTCTATGTAAAGACCGGCGGGATACCCCTCTCCGAGCTGCAGAAGAAGCTGGAAGGCGTGCAGGGCCTGACACGTGTTTCCGACGCCGCCGCCGAGCGGGTCATGATCGGGCAGTTTACCTCGTCTCTCAACTTTGTCGTCTATCTTATGCTCTTCATAGCGGGCGTGATGGCCTGCTTCATCGTGGCGAACTTTACCATGACCTACATACAGCGTAAGACCGGGGAACTCACAATCATGCGCATCAACGGCTTCACTTCCTCGGAATGCATCCGCTACCTGGCGCTGGACCTTGTTGTGACGACGGTTCTCGGCACGGCGCTCGGTCTGGTACTGGGCGGTCTGATGGGCGCCCGGATCCTGCGCGTGACCGAAACGCCGTATATCCAGATGATCCGCGAGCCGAGGTTTGAATCCTTCCTCTTCGCGGCGCTGATCACTTTTGCCTTCTCGCTGCTTACAAACGGCCTCGCTCTCCGCCGCATCCGCAAGCTGAAGCTGACCGACATCAACTTCTGACCGTGGTAACCATTGCTACTGGGCAAAGAAAGAGGCAAAAATGAAGATTGTATCTGCCGGCAAAGCCCGTATCATGGAACTTCGGGAGAAAAAGAAAGAAAAGATCCGGAACGATCTGGAAGCATACGGAAGCGAAATTCTGAATTCTGATGAGATGCGGGAGGCCTTCTGCCAGACGCATCATACCCGGTCCACCGTGGGTGAGCATACTCAGCGCGTTGCCGAAAAGAGTCTTGCCATCTGCTATGCGCTGGACAGGCTTCACATCCGTACGGATATACCGGCGGTAGTCACGGGTTCGCTTTGCCATGACCTCGGCATCCTCGGCCGGGATGAAAAGTACGAATCTGAGCGGGAATGCTATCGGCATCATCCGGTGGATTCCTTAGAGGTTGCCCGGAAGCTGGTGGACATTCTCCCGGATAAAACCCGGGATATCATAGAGCATCACATGTGGCCGACCGCTGGGAGCAAAGCCCCTGGCTCTCTGGAAGGCATCATCGTGTCGGCGGCGGACAAAGCTGCTGCGGTCGAGGACTTCATCCGGGGCAGCAAGGTGAAGCCTGCAGACCTGAAAACAACGGTCCGAACCATTGCGGAAAGGAGCAGCCTGTCATGGAAAAAGAAGAAATAACCGTCCGACTTGCAAAGCCCCCGAAGAAGGGGCTCCTGCGTCTTGTATTCAGCAGATTCTTCCTGATTTTACTGCTGTTTGTGATTGAGATCGGACTGCTGGTGGCCGCTTACCTTTATTTCACTGAAAAGCTGCCTCATCTCATCATCATCCTTCGCCTGTTCGCGCTGGTGATGGTCATCTATCTCTTTAATTGCAGCATGGATTCATCCGCCAAGCTGACCTGGATGCTGCTCATCTCTGTATTTCCGCTTGTTGGTACCGGTTTTCTGCTGTTCACGCAGACGAATGTCGGGCACCGGCTGGAGTGCGACATGATCCGCCGGCAGATTGACGCCAGCAAAAACCTGATCCCGCAGCCGCCGGATGTGCTCGATGAACTGAAGTACGATATCTCCGGCTCAGACGACTTGAGCACCTATCTCAGCCTGACCGGTTGCTTCCCACTGTACGGCAACACCCGGGTGACATATTTCCCGATCGGGGAAGACAAGTTCCAGGCGATGCTGGAAGAACTGGAAAAGGCGCAGAAATTCATCTTCATGGAGTACTTCATTATTGAAGAAGGCTACATGTGGGGCAGAATCCTGGAGATCCTGATCCGCAAGGCGAAGGAAGGTGTTGACATTCGGGTGCTGTATGACGGCATGAACGAGATGTCCACCTTGCCCGTCGATTATTGGAAGCTCCTGGAAGCCCAGGGCATCAAAGCAAGACCGTTCTCCCCGATCATCCCCGTGCTGTCCTCACACTACAATTACCGGGATCACCGCAAGATCCTGGTAATCGACGGCAAAGTCGCCTTTAACGGCGGCGTCAACCTGGCGGATGAATACATCAATCGCGTGGAGCGCTTTGGCCACTGGAAGGATACGGCCGTCATGCTGAAGGGCGATGCAGTGAAAAGCTTCACCCTGCTGTTTCTGCAGATGTGGTATACCCGCGAGGAGAACCCGGACTACCGGAGTTTCCTGACGGACCAGGAGAGCGCCCGGCAGAACGACGGTTTCGTCATGCCCTATGGTGACAGCCCTCTGGATGGATATAAAGTCGGGGAACAGGTGTATATGGACATTCTGAACCGGGCGATCGACTACGTCCACATCATGACGCCCTACCTGATTCTGGACGGTGAACTGGAAACCGCCCTGCGCTTCGCCGCTCAGCGCGGTGTCGACGTGAAGCTGATCCTCCCGGGCATTCCCGACAAAGCCATCCCCTACGCGCTTGCCAAGACTCATTACCGCTCGCTGACGGAAGCCGGCGTAAAGATCTATGAATACACGCCGGGCTTCGTGCACGCCAAGGTGTTTGTCAGTGACGACGCCAAAGCCGTAGTCGGCACGATCAACCTGGACTATCGCAGCCTGTATCATCACTTTGAGTGCGCCACCTATCTGTACAGGACAAGCTGTATCCCGGACATTGAAGCGGACTTCCAGCAGACGCTTAAAAAGTGCCGGGAAGTCACTGCCGAGACGATCCGTAACGAAAAGACGTCCACGAAGCTCCTCGGGACACTTGCAAAGCTTGTGGCACCGCTGCTGTAAAGACAGAGAGCCGGGATTCCGATGATACCGCCTCGCCATCCGAAAAAGCCTGCCGGACATGCTGTCCGGCAGGCTTTTTCTGCCTGTTCTGTTTTTGGTCTCTTAAGAAGCATTCTTTTTGGGAACTTTCTCTTTCTTCTGCTCCCCGTAATACTTCAGGCAGAGCATGGTGATATCGTCAAACTGCGGCGCTCCGGCCGCAAATGCGTCCACCTCGTCATGCATCCTGCGGATCAGCGCTTCAGGTTCGGCGCCCGCATCCCGGTTCAGGCTCTCCAGCAGGCGCTGCTCACCGAAGAGTTCGTTGGCGGCGTTGGCCGCCTCCGGCACGCCGTCGGTATACACAAATACGCTGTCTCCGGGGCGGAGTTCGAGCTCGCGGTTCTCAAACTTCGCGTCCTTCCTGACACCGACCACGATGCCGTGCTTGTACTTGAGCAGTTCAAAGTCCCCTTCCGCACGGCGGATGCCGGGGTTTTCATGTCCTGCGTTGCAGGCAAGTCCCCTGCCCGTGGAAATCTCCAGAACAGCCAGCCATACTGTGACAAACATCATGGAAGAGTTGCGTTCGAACAGCTGATGATTCACATGCTCCAAAGCTGCCGCCGGATCACAGCCGCTCATCAGCTGGTTCTTGATAAGGGTCTTGGAAACCATCATGAACAGTGCGGCGGGGATGCCCTTGCCGGACACGTCGGCGATCACCAGAGCCAGGTGGTCCTCGTCAACGAGGAAGAAGTCATAGAAGTCCCCTCCCACCTCTTTCGCGGGCGTCATGGATGCAAACAGGTCAAATTCCTTCCGGTCCGGGAAGGGCGGGAAGTTGCTCTCCAGCATGTTGAGCTGAATATCAGCAGCCAGCTTGAGTTCTTCATCCAGGCGGTCCAGTTCCGAGATCATGGAAACCACGCCCCGCACGGGATCTCCGGCGTCCTGATCCTCCACCACCGAGCGGAGAAATGCAAATGCGTCCTCGTCACCTGTGCGGATTCGGCTTCGCACCGTCATGCGGACCGGCTCCCCGGGATGATCCGCGTTGTGCTTCGCCACTGCTTCTTCCACATGGGTGGACAGCAGCTGCAGCTCGGACCGGCTGTCTGTTTCGGAAAACATCACGAACTTTTTCTCTTCCAGCCGGACTACGTCGTGATCCCGGTGCAGCGTATCACGCAAAATCTCAAAGCAGGCCGGAAGATTTCCATCCGCTTTCAGGACCAGCGCACTGCGGGTATCGTTCTTCCCCGCCACAGCGCGGTCAAAAGAGTAGGGCAGGAAATTGTCGTTATACAGCCCGGACTCCTCATCCAGATAGCGGAGTTCGTCCGCCATGGAAAAGTACAGCAGTGCGGCACCGATGGCAAAACCGAGAGCATCCGTCTGAAAAGGCAGGAAAAACTGTACGCTGACTCCCAGCCCTACCGGCAGCAGCATCGGCAATACTCGGAGGAACCGTGCTTTTGATGCATTTCTGTCAAAGTCTTTTACCCGGATCAGCGGCGACAGGAAGTAGATTACTTCCGTCAGAAGGAGCAGGTTGTAGGGCCATTTGGTTTCGCACTGATTGTCCGCCGTGTAACGGAAGAGGATCCCTGTGAACAGATTGACTATCAGGAGCACAGCGAACACGGCAAACGGCAGAAGTACCAGTTTCTGTGCAGGAGAAAACTGTTTCTTCTCGCCGTAGAGCTTGGTTTCAACATAAGCGATCCACAACAGAATAATCGCCATCGCCAGCAGCTCCCACAGCGTCCTGCAGGCGATTGCCAGGACATGGCACCACGGGGCTGTCTGCCTGAGCATGGCATGGCAGACGAAGCTCATCACACAAGTCGCCATGAGGCACAGGCTGAGCAGGTAGAAAATACGCAGCGATACATTTTTCCTGTTGTGAAAGCGTTCCGACAGAAGAAGCAGCAGAACCGTTACCAGAAGCGCCGAAGCGTCCGTAAAGCAGGATATCATTGCTGATTCATGGATACCCATCACGACGCCTCCTCACTCAGCGGGCGCTCCATCATATAGAGATGGATACACATCAAAATCAAAGCGTAAAGAAACGCCGTGGAGGAAATCCCCGGAAATACATACCCCAAACCCAGCCGGGTTGCAAGCAGCACAGCACCGAGTGCTGCCAGTCCTTTGTTGACACGGAGCACTTTAATCAGCGAAAAAGCAAAATAGAGCCAAAGCGGAAGCGCCGGGATGAAGCCATACCGGTGCGGACCGGGGTGGAATGTGTTCACTTCGTCGATCGAGAAGAGCCAGCCTGTCCACAGGTTGATAATCAGGCCCAGGAACAGCAACGCGCAGGGAATCAGATAGATCAGCTTTCTTATTCGCAGACTTGCCCTGCCGCCGGGATTGGTTACACAGTCGATATAGATCAGGAAGAGATAGGGGAAACCTGCCAATCCGGCGTAGTACACCGTGTTTCCGAAATACATCATTTCTTTCACAAGGGGAAGCGTGCTTAACTCCAACAGATAAGACAGCGCTTCACCGATTGCCAGTGCCACATTGGACAGAATCAGATAGAAGAACAGCCTGTCTTCCAGCAGCCCGCGTTTCCGGTACAGGGAGGTGTAAAGTAGAAGTCCTCCCATCAGGACCAGGGACGACGTGATCATGATCAGGGTCCCGACAGTGCCGCCCGAGAGCTCTCTTCCCTTAATAATCGGAAAGGACATGGTATGGATGCTGCGCCCGGTGGGGTCCTTGACCGTCATGACGAACCGGTACGCACCGATTTTCAGGTTTGTATAATCCACTGGCTGTAGCTTGCTGCGGATAACTGTTTCGTCTTCCGGGTCAAAGCCGTCCAGACGGTAGGAAACCTGCGGATCAATGAGCGAATAATTGAACACATAGGGATAAATCGTGATCTTATTTGCGCCTCCCGGCAGGGTAAATCCGCCGGATTCGTCCGCATAATAGCGCCTGCCGTCGGCTTCGATAAAAGGAAGGGCGATCTTCATATCGCTGAGATCCTGAAACGGCTTTTCAATGTTGACCTTGACCACGCCTTCGGTGCCGGCAATATAAAGCTCTCCTTCTGCGGTCAACTCACTGTGGGCGTTGACCGTGGGGGCATAGGGCAGGCCGCTCTGCATCCCATAGAACACCGGGTCAATCGGATAGCCTGCAATCAGTTCAGCGGCTGAAACGACATAGATCCCTGCGCTGGAAAGAACCCAGAGATCCCCGGAACTGGTTTCGTACACATCATAATTGTTGGGATAGGGAAACTCCTTCAGCGTAGTCACCTTGAAGTCCGGCGTCATGAAGGCAAGGGAGTTTCCGGTTACGACCCAGTAGCAGTTCTGCGTGCGGCTTTTCCGGACGCGCAGGATGATTTCGGACTTCAGCCCGTCTTCTGTCCCGATTCGCATGATTTTGCCGTCGTTAATCACGTAGATGCCGTCGCCGTCCGAACCGAGAACCAGTTCATGACGGAAGCCTTCCGTCACGCTCAGGATATCTTCGTTGACGAGTCCGTCTTCCCTTCCGTAACAGGCTGTCACACGATCGTTCTGAATGACGCTTACCCCGCCGGTGCCGGAAACAAGGATCGACCCGTCCTCACAGACACTGATTGCGCGGACGGCGTTGGAGAACAGGCCGTCTTCCTGGGTATAGGTTGTCACCTCTCCTTGATCATAGCACAGCAGATATTTGCGCCAGGCGGATATCCAGAGCCGGCCCTCACGGTCCTGGACAATGGAGCGTAAGCGCACCCCTTCCAGGAGTTCCATCAGATCTTTGGCATCCAACTCCGCTCCGGAAGCAGTCACGGCCTTCGTCAGCGGGACGCTTTCCGCGCGTCTGTCCCCGTCGATGACAATCAGCCCGGTATCTGTCCCAATAAACAGCTGTCTTCCGTAGAGGCAGGTGGTGTTGACGACGGTCACCGGCAGGCTATACCGTTCGGAAAGGTTCGAGAACTGGTTTGGCACAATCTTCATGATGCCCTGACGCGAGGACACAAACCAGAGGTTCCCCTCATAGTCAGTCATCACATGCTCAATAGCACTGACCATCGGCACGTTCTTCAGGGTATGGAAACCTTCGGAGTCCAGCCGCCCGATCCCGTTTTCGGCGCATATCCAGATCTGTCCGTTGATGGACTCCATGGTCGTCGCCATATACAGGGGCGAAATGTCTTTTTTGCCCAGGGTGCCGAAGTTGGTCTGCAGGTTGCCGTAGTAAACTTCTGAATTATCCGTCCCGACATACAGCCGGTCGGGACGCGCCGGATCCGGTAGGATGCTGTGGATGCCTTTGATACGGCATTCATCCTGGCTGAGAAAAGTGTCTACTGCGCCGTTTTTCAGGGTGAACAGGTCCCCTTCCTGGCTAAGGCCGTAAATCAGGCCGTCGGCGCCGCGTCGGAGCTCCCAGATCGTCTGCCCGGCGATCCGTTCATCTTCCAGCAGAGTGAGCTTCATCTTGGCGTCAACTCTGGCGACCCCGCCTGCAGCGCATCCTACATAAACAAGCCCGTTCTCGTCTTCGCATATGGCGCGGATACTGACGGAGCGCAGCCCGTCCGTCTTGTCCCACTTCTGTTGGCTCCCCTTTTCCATGAGGAACACACCGGAATCGTTGGTGCCGATCCACAGCCGATCCCGGCTGTCAACATACAGGCAGCGCACGTTCGCAATTCCGTCGGTGGAACTGATACGCTCAAAGTTGTTGCCGTCGAAACGGATCAGGCCGGCATAGCTGCCGATCCAGATAAAGCCGTCGGAAGTCTGCGCAATGGTGTTGGCTTCGGAAGTGGGCAGTCCGTTTCTGTTGTTGTACAGCACCGCGGAAAAGCCTTCCGTTTTCTTGATCGGATCGATGGAGAGTTTCTTGTTCTGGTTGCCGGAAGAGTTGAACACTTCGTCCCCCGCCGCGCTGCTTCCGGTAATGATGCATTGCGAAAGGCACAGTACGGCCAACAGCAGGAATATAAGCAGTCTGCCGCATCGCGACCCTGTTCTGTTTTGGTTCAGGCTGTTGGGCATGGAGTCCTCTCCTCCGGTTTTCCGTTTCACATAAAACGGTTCGGCGTATCCGGGTTCCGGTTTTTTATCCATTAACTTACAATTTAACACAGTTTCCCGGGATGTGCAAGAACGGGAAAACACAATACAGGAAAAACCGCAGCCGTTCCGTGGGGAACGGCTGCGATTCAGGATTCACCGTTTTGCTGGGCGCTTTCCGGTCGTGGCCGCGCAACCCGGGTTCGATTCAGCAGTAGCTGGGGGCGTGCCCACATCAGGAAAACGACGGATCCCGATTTTCGGCAATACTTTTTTCTTCTTGCGGCATACCTTCAGGATTATTTCGCGTCGTCATCGGTTTTCCCGGAATAAACCTTGTTCATAACCTCTTTTTTCAGAGGCTGCACAAAACCGTGTTTCACCAGCCAGGGGATGAAGCCCCTGCCGAATAGCACGCCGAACACGAGCGCTAGCAAAATCGCGCACGGAATCAATAATACTGACATGTTGATCTCCTTTTCTGGCCTCAGCAGAGTTCTGGAAAGTGCTAGCTGCCGCGGATCCTTCTGATGGTGTCGAGGACGTCCTCATGTTTCACCCTGCGGGGCTCGAAGCAGCAGATCCTGCATGCGAACTGGAAGAAGCTGGCCTGCAGCGCCATGGAGAGTACCGTGCCGAGCCCGAAGGGGGCACCCAGCAGGACGCCGGCCGCCAGGGCAAACACTTCGATGCCGAACTTAACGACGCCGATGGGGATATTCGGGAGCTTCTTCCCGACGAGGATCATGAGCGTGTCGCGCGGGCCGGCGCCGAGCGCGGGACTCATGTAAAGGACGGTGGCAAAGGCAATAATCACCTGGGCAATCAGGGAATAGCCGACGCCGGCCAGCATGTTGCCCGGTGGCGGAAGGAAACGGATCAGGCGGATCCACGTATCCGAAATGACCGAGATGATGAAGATATTCAGGATCGAGCCAAAACCGATCTTGCCGCTGCCGATCAGGTCAATGACGATGATGGCCAGGCCGATGACGAGACTGGCAGTGCCGTAGCTGAAGCCCAAGAGTTTGGAGACACCGATGTTCAGCGTGCCCCAAGCATTGGTGCCGGCGGAGCCCGCCAGGACGCCGAACGCGTTCCCGAGGCCGTACACCACCAGCCCCAGGCACATGACGGCGAAACGCCGAAGATATTCTTTTGCCAGTTTCATTTTCATTCTGCTTCAGCTCCGTCGCCGGCGCCGGCTATCCGGCGCAGTCTGCTTCAGCCCTTTTTTGTTTTACAATCCGTAAAAGTCCAGGAAGCGGCGGGTTTCCTCCGACCTGGGGGTAAGCAGCACCTTCTGCACGTCTCCCTGCTCGATCAGCTCGCCCCGCTGCAGGACCAGAACCCGGTCTGAGATCCGCTTTGCCTGGGAAATGCTGTGTGTGATGAGCACAAGTGCGCAATCCTGTTCTCTGCAGATATTCCGGATGAGTTTCTCCGCCGCAAGCGTGGATTCCATATCCATGGCCGTAGTCGGCTCGTCAAGAATGAGCAGGTCATAGCGGCTCATCAGGATGCGGCAGAGAGCCATGCGGGCGGTTTCACCGCCGGACAGCTTTTTCGCACTCTGCCCGGCCAGCGCCTCAATCCCCAGCGCGTGCATGAGCTCTCGTGCACGTGCGGGGTCGTTTCCGTTCTGCAGGATGTTCTTTTCCGTACTCATGCGAAAGGGGAAACTCTTCTGCGGCAGATAGCCGACCTTGACGCCGGAAAGAATCGGTTTTTTCTCATCCGAGCGCTCGATTCCGGCGAGGATCTTTGCGAAAGTGGATTTGCCGCTGCCGTTTGGGCCGATGACGGCGGTGATTTTGCCCTTCGGAAGTTCCAGTTCCGGCAGGTAGAGCACAACACGCCGGTTGTAGGTCTTGGTAAAGGCTGTCGTTTTCATCGGCTCAGCCTCCCCTGCATCAGGCTTAACACAACGTTGACCAGCAGCGACAGTGTCAGCAGAATGAGTCCGAGCGCGATGCCGAGCGTGAAGCTGCCGCGGTTGGTGTACATCATGATTGCCGTGGTCATAACATTGGTCTTCCACGCGATAGCGCCGCCGACCATGGCGACTGCGCCCACCTCGGCAATGGCACGGGCAAAACTCAGTAGGTAAGCAGAGAAAATTGAGTACAGGCATTCGTTGATGAGCAGTCGGTACTCCTTTATCCGGCCGAAGCCCAGCCCCCTGGCAGTTTCACGCAGTGCGGGCGCGGTGTCCGCCACAAAGGTCTCCATGATGCCGATGATGATCGGTGTGATGAGCACGACCTGTGCAAGGATCATCAGCTTCACGGTAAAGAGCAGATGCAGATGCCGGAAGGGTCCGACCCCGGAGAACAGCATATAAAACAGCAGCCCGCATACCACCGGCGGCATACCGATCAGCGTGCGGTTTAGCACCAGCAGCACCCTACGCCCCGGGAAGCGCTCAGCCCCGAACAGGATCCCGAGAGGTACTCCGATCACCAGCGCGAGAATGGAACTTGTCAGGCACACTCTGGCGGTGGTCGCGAGAATATTCAGAAGTTCCGGATCGGCCGAGAGGATCAGCTCGATCGCTTTTTGAATGGAGGATCCCATAACAAACAATCCTTTTGAGAATAGCCGCGGAGACAAGCTCCGCGGCTATCATTTTACTTCAGAATCCTTCAGGAATCAACCCATCACGCCATCGTTGGCAACAAAGGTCAGGAAGGTCGCCTTGTCAGTGAGGATATAAGCGCCCATCTCTTCAGCCATGACGAGGCACGCACCCATGCCGGTGTTCGCGGAAATGTACCAGTCGGTATAGTCCTTGAAGCTCTCCGCCTCAGCGGTGATGCCCAGGTCTTCCGGCCAGAGGCTCAGTTCCTTAGTATGGGTGCCGGAACCGTCGCCGCGGGAGATGAACGGGAACTTGCCGTCGGCAATGGCCTGGAAGGCCGCCTTGACGTCAGCGGCATCCTTCACGCCTGCAGGATCAGCAGAAGGTCCGCAGAGCACAAAGTAGTTGTACATCCAGTTCAGGCGTTCGGTGTCCATGCCGTCCAGCACGCAGGAGAAACCTTCCTCGATAAACGCCTCTTCCTGCTTCTTGGAGTGGACCAGAATCAGGTCGGCATTGCCCATCTTGGCGTTTGCGATGGACTTGCCGGTGCCGGCGGAGTAAACTTCGACCTCATAGCCGTACTTCTCTTCAAAGATGGGCAACAGATAGCCCAGCAGGCCGGAGTCGTTGACGGAGGTGGTGGTGGAGAGGCGGATGATCCTGGTTTCTTCAGTGGCTGCAGGGATTTCCGCAGTGGAGACGGGGCGGCCATCCTTGAGATAGAACAGGTACTCTCCGTACTGGTCAAAGCCGTAGTTGGCAGCCAAGTCCTGGCCTTCCTCGGATAGGAGCCAGTTGATGAGTGCAGCAGCGCCGACGGTGTTGATGGTCACATCGCTGACCGGGTTTCCGTCTGCATCGACCCAGGGTGCCTCGGGATTCACGGCCAGCAGGCTGTAGTTGTTGATCATGGCGTCGTCCGCTTCCTTAAGGATGCAGGTGTCAACGACCAGCGCATCCGCTTCGGCGGCGGGTTCCTCGGCAGGCGCGGGCTCTTCAGCCGGGGCTTCCGCAGGTGCGGGGGCTTCCGTGGCTACAGGGGCCGCGGCCTGTCCGCAGGCGCAGAGAGCGAAAATCATCACAAGCGCAAGCAGTAGGGATACGGTCTTTTTCATTTTCTTTCCTCCAAGCAAAAAATACCTCCCTCCGAAACCTGCGGGCGCAGCAAAACCGCGCCGATTGCGTTTCCGGAAAGAGGCTCGTCCACCGCTTTTTCAAAAGCGAAATTCGACGGCGGCATTCTACCATTGTGGTTTCGCTTTTTCAATCCTCTCAAGAAGCACCTTGTGCCAAACAGGACGAAATGATACGAAAACGCATGAAGAACTTTTCTCTTTGCAAAATCTCCGTTTTCGATTATGATAAGCACAGACTTGGGGTGATGAACTTGCAATTCAGCGAAATCTGGAGTGTTTCCGATGAACGGATCCGGGCTTTCTTCCTCGGGCAGAACGACGTCCGGCAAAAGGAGGAGAATTGCTTTGCCTGCGGCCGGTGCGAGATATGCCTGACTCCCCTGCCGCCCCGGCAGATAGGTCGCTTCCGCTTTCCGCAGACAAGAGTGGAATTTTGCGGTCCGGAGGAGGATGCGGGGGAAATTCAACGGCGCTTTGTCCTGCAGTTTATTTCCGCGGGCGGATAGCAAAAAAACAGCCTGTGCGGCGTGACGCGAAGTCATCCTGCACAGGCTGTTTTTTGTTACGGGGTCAGTCGTCTACGCCGACCATGACGTTGCTGGCCTTGATGACCGCATACGCCTTGCAGCCGACTTCGAGACCGAGCTCGTGAATGGAAGACATGGTGATAACGGAACTGATAACATTGCCGCCGCCGACATCGATCTTGACAATGCCGTTGACTGCGCCGTCCTGAATCTCCACGACAGTGCCCTTCAGCTGATTTCTCGCGCTGAGTTTCATATTGTTCTCTCCTTTCTGAGAGTTTTTTCAAACGCGGGCATTCTACCCCTGCTTTTGCCGCCGTGCAAGGAAAGCCGAAAAGCCCGCGCGAAACAGGATGAAACAATACGAAATCACACGGAGAGCTGTCTCCCGATCAGGGTGCCGATCCGCGTCGCTTCCGCGGCTGCAGAATCCACGATATCGTGCACCCTGCTGCAGTTACCGGCAAGGCTGAGCCATTCCGAACCCTCGAGTCCCCGAGCTGCCTCCCGGTCCGGAATCAGACCAAGAGCCGTGACAAGGGTGTCACAGGAAATGGTTTCCCTCGCGCCGCTGTCAAGATGCTCAACAGTCACGCCGCAGACGCGTCCCTCCCCGTGTATTTCCCTTACCGTCGTGCGGCAGCGCAGCGGAATGGAATATGCTTTGATACAGCGGCGGACATTTCTTGCCATGCCGCCGGCCTGAGCCTCCTGCTCCAGAACGGCAATCACATGCTTGCCTTCCAGGGTAAAGCGCCGTGCCATGATGAGTCCAAGATCGCCGCTCCCGAGGATTACGATTTCATCGCCCAGATCCTGGTTCCGCAGATTGATTCTTTCCTGCGCCTGACCGGCAGTAAAGATCCCGGCAGGGCGCGTCCCGGCAATGCAAAGTGCGCCGATGCTTTTTTCCCGGCAGCCTGTGGCCAGAATCATATGCTCAAAATGCAGTTGCTCCAGAGATCCTCTTCGCGAGAGAACGGCAATCCGATCCTTCGAGACGGACAGCAGCTCGGTTTCCGGCTGAAGGGCAGCGCCGGTCCTCCCGAGCCGGGTAAGAAGCAGCGCTGTGTATTCCGGTCCGGTCAGTTCTCTCCCGAAGTCAGCCATGCCGAAGCCCTCATGCAGGCATTGCGGAAGGATGCCGCCGGGACGGATACCCCGGTCGACCAGCAGGATGTCTCTGCAGCCGGCATCCCAGGCAGCGGCTGCGGCGGAAATCCCCGCGGCTCCCGCCCCGACAATCAGCAGCTTACAGCCTCTCATGTTCCGCCCTCACAATCTCGCTGCCCGGCCCGTCCTTACAGACGGCGCTCTCCGGGACGCCGAGCGCTTCCGCCAGCATGGCCGTGATCTTCTGCTCGCAGCGTGCGCCCTGGCAGCAGCCCATACCCGTGCCGACACGGCGCTTGACGCCGTCAACTGTGACCGCACCACGGCGGATCGCTTCCAGTACTTCTGCCCGGGTTACATCCTCACAGAAGCAGACAATTTCGCCATAATCGGGATCCCGCCCCACAAGCGCTTTCCTTTCTTCATAGGGCAACGAATGCGGTTTTGGGATGCCGCGGCGTTCGGGGGTAAACAGTGGATTTTGCTCCGCATCCAGTTCCGTTGCAAGCCGATCGGAAATATAGGAGCCCAGTTCACGCGCGCAGGTCAGACCCGGCGTTTTGATCCCGATCAGGCTCCAGAAACGCTCTGCGGGATGCTCGATGCAGAAACTCTGGATGCTGCTTCCGTCCGGGCTCCGCGGATTGGGCCGCACGGCTGCAAAGGAACGGATCACTTCGGAAAAATCAAGGCCAGGAAGGATGCGCACAGCGAGTGCCTTCACCCGGTCAAGTCCGCATTCCGCTGCGGCATAGGCAAGGGTGTTCTCCCGTTCTGTCGTCCCAAGCAAAAGATTTCCCTTCACCGTGGGAACCGCTGTCAGCCCCTTTCCCCTCTTCTCCGGTTCATATTCCAGAATGTGTGCGGGTCTGCCCGCGCAGTTCTGATCCAGCACCACGTAATCACCCGCTGTGGGAACGATGCGGACGGAAGGCGGAAACAGCAGCTCCTGCACCCGGTCTGCTGCTAGCCCGGCACAGTTGACGACCGCCCGGGCTGTAAGCACGCCCCGGTCCGTTTCGATCCGATAACTTCCGTCTTCCGTGCGCATGGCCAAAACACGGGTGTTCCGCCGAAGCTGCGCGCCGTTGCGCACAGCGTTCTCACATGCGGCGATACCGAGCTGCCAGGGATTGACCGTGCCTGCGGTGGGGGAAAACAGTGCGGAAGAGAGCCCCGGTGCGAGTGCCGGCTCCATGCGGTACGCCTCATTCGCCGACAGCAGGCGCAGGCCGGGTACGCCGTTCTCCTGCCCCTGCCGGAGCTTTTCCCGCAGCACCGCGTCGGCCCGCGGCCCAAAGCTCAGCATCAGTGAACCGCAGCGGGATAAAGGCACATTCAGTTCCTCGCAGAGGCGGTCAAAACCGGCGTTTGCGCGGACGGTCATCTCCGCCTTCAGCGTTCCGGGTTTGTGATCACAGCCCGGATAGATGACAGCAGTATTGGCACGGGAGATTCCGGTGCAGACATCCTCCCGTGCCTCAAGCAGAACGATATCCAGTTTCCGGCGGCTCAGCTCACGGGCTGCAAAGCAGCCGAGAAGCCCTGCGCCGATGACCGCGACATCGAAGCGTTCCATGTCAGAACACGTCTATAATTTCTCCCGGCCGGTCAAGCATGTAGCCGCCCATGGCTTCGATCCGGGTTTTGAATTCTTCGCTCTTCAGCGTGCTGATCAGCTGCCGGACCATCCTGCTGTTCCAGCCCTTTTCGGGAATCAGCAGATCATATTCCTCCACACAGATGGGAAGGAAGTCCAGATCATAGAGCTTCGCTGTGGAATAGATGCCCATGCCGGCGTCGGCGGAATCGCCCGCGATCTGCACGGCCACGGAGTTATGGGTCAGCTCCTCGCGCTCATAGCCGTAAATCCGCTCCGGATCCACCCCGTGCTTTTTGCAGAGATAGTCCATCAGCACGCGGGTTCCGGAGCCTTTCTGTCGGTTTACATAGCGCACGCCGTCCCGGGCGATGTCCGCGAAGGATCTGATGCCGAGGGGATTGCCCTTCTGCAGCATCAGTCCCTGCTGACGGCCTACGCAACGGATGAGATAGACCCCCCCGTGGGGAAAATACTTGCGGATATACGCGCGGTTGTATTCTCCGGTCTCCGTGTCCAGCAGGTGGATGCCGGCCGCGTGCGCCTCGCCCCGGCGGACTGCCATAATGCCGCCCATGGAGCCCACGTGGGCGGAGGAGAGAAAGTAACGGCGGTCCTCCCGGTGAATCAGGTCGGCCAGTTCGTCCAGCAGCGGGTCATGGCTGCCGATGATTACCAGGGTGTTTTTCAGGCGCTGCTTTCCGGTCAGAAGGCGGACGCGGATTTCTTCGCCGGCGTTATAGCCCTCGGTACCCTGGGGGACCTCGACCATGCCGTCGGCCTTCATAAAGGAGGATACCACACCGCTGCCGCGCGGCAGTGGGGACGCCATCAGCCGGTCGCCTACATAACCCATACGCACGCGTACGTATTCCTGATATTTGAGCCCGGAAACAACCGGCCGTGTGAGTGTCGCCCTGGTACGGCTGCCGCTGTCCGGTTCCCGCCGGTACCAGAGATCGACCAGAGGACGCAGCAGCTCGTCGATGACGATGATGCCGGAAACCGGATAGCCGGGTACGCCCAGAATCGGCACTGCTCCTTGATACCCGAGGATGGCGGGTTTGCCGGGTTTGATGGCAATACCGTGATAAAGCACCTCGCCGACCTCGCGGACGGCAGTGGCGGAATAATCGTCCCGCCCGGCGGAGGAACCGGCATTCAGGATCACCAGGTCGCATTCCGAGACGGCTTTTTCGAGCATTCCCCGGATCTCGTCATACCTGTCGGGAACGATTGGATAGGTTCTGGCCTCCGCGCCCCAGGAGGAGAGCATGGCGGAAAAGATGGAAGAGTTAAACTCCATAATGTCGCCCGGTTTAGGGTCCGAACAGGGAGGAACGATCTCATCCCCCGTGGGGATGATGCCCACCACGGGCTTTGCCAGAACCTCCACTTCCAGAACACCGCCGGCGATCATGGCGCCGATAGCGGCGGGTGTGATCTCCATCAGTCCCGGCAGAATCATCTCCCCGGCGCAGACATCCTCGCCGATCTGGCGGATGTGCTGCCAAGGCGCGGCGGGAGCGTGGATGGTGACGGAACCGTCCTCGTTCCGGACGATCTCCTCCACCATGATAACTGCATCGCAGCCTTCCGGGATGGGGTCGCCGGTATCGACAACCGTAAACTGCCCCTCCCGCAGGGTGACGGGCGTGGTTTCAGTGGCACCGAAGCTGTCCTTTGCAAATAATGCGATACCGTCCATAGCGCTGCAGGCGTAATGGGGCGCGTTGATGTGTGCGTAGACTGCTTTTGCCGTGATGCGGCCGAAGGCGTCCTGCACACGGATGCGCTCGGTCCGGGCAGAGAAGCCCTGTTCTGCGAGCACCCGGAGATAATCTTTTTTCGCCTGCTCAAGAGGCACGTTAGTCAGGTAGGTAAAAGCCATTGTTCGATCTCCTTACTGCCAGTAGATTTCAACTTCTGAGTTTTTCGGCAGGCCCTCGCAGTCCCGGTCGATCATGAGGTAGCCGTCCGCTCCGGCAAGCTGGGTTATGAGTCCGGATTTGGAGCGGATCGGCACTGCCGTCAGCTTCCCGTCCTCCTCTGCCAGGCGGCAGGCGTTCATTTGCATGCGGCCGTGGTTTGCGTTGAGGCTTTCCGAAAGCTCTGCGCGCACCGGCCAGGACCGCAGCGTCCTTCCTTCCAGTCTTGCCAGCAGCGGCAGGACGAAGAGCTTCGCCACAAAGAATGCAGCAACCGGATGGCCAGGCAGACCGATCAGCGGCTTGTTACCAGCCCTGCCGAGGATGGTCGGCTTGCCGGGCTTGATGGCGATACCGTGCAGAAGAAGTTCTCCCAGCTCGCCGATGATCCTGCAGGCAGCATCCTTGACACCCGCGCTGCTGCCGCCCGAGAGGATCACCGCGTCGCAGTTTTCTGCCGCATCCAGCGTCTTCTCACGCAGGAGCTTCTCATCATCCACAACGATGCCGAAGTCCACCGGTTCCGCGCCGAACTCCTTCAGCAGCGCCGTAAGCATCGGGCTGTTGACGTCCCGCACCTGCCCGGGGCCGGGCTTCCGGTCTACGGGCACAAGTTCGTAGCCGGTGGAAATCACGCCCACGCGCAGCCGCGGGCGGACCGATACCTGCGTTTTGCCGATGGCGGCAAGCGCTCCGATATCCTGCGGGGCCAGCACACGGCTGGCGCAGAGTACTGTCTTGCCGGGGAATACGTCGTCGCCGCGGAAAATAAGGTTCATACCCGGCACACCCGGCTTCAGGATGCCGATGGTTCCGTCTCCGTAGTCTTCGGTGTATTCGATCATCACCGCGCAGTCACAGCCCTCCGGGATCGCACCGCCGGTGGGTACATAGGCGCAGGCATCCCGCGGAACACGAACCGCCGCACCTTCGCCCATTTTGACCTCCCCCGCGAGATTCAGGATCGCCGGGATGGCGTCCGAGCAGCCGAAAGTGTCCTTCGCGTGCAGGGCGTAGCCGTCCACTGTGGAGCGGTCAAAATCCGGGACATATTCCTCCGCGCTGACATCTTCGGCCAGCACACGGCCAAGAGCCTCGGCAAGGGATACCGTTTCGCTGCGGTCGGCGGGATAAAAGACTTTTTCAATCAGCCGGAGGACCTCCTCCGGCGTTTTCACTTCCAGCATGGCTCATACCTCCGCCACGATCTTCCCCAGATCGTGGTAATCATTGCCGGAGAAGGGTTGGATCTCCTTTTTGAAAGGCTCGGAACGCAGGATCTCCAACAGGGTTTCGCCCTCGTCCGTGTCCAGAAGTTCCCGGCGTACGGCCAGGTCGAAACGCTCCTGCAGCAGCGGAATAAAATCAAGGCCTTCGATCTGGCGGGAAATGCGCTCCGTCCCGATGGCGAGATCCGCCTCGCCGGCCGCAATGGCCGCGGCCATAGTCAAATGTGATTTCATCTCCCGCTCATACCCGGCGACCATGCGCTTGTCGAGGCCCATGCGATGCAGCTGTCCGTCCAGCAGAACCCTTGCGCTGGAACCGGGGCGGCGGTTGAGCACGGAAATGTCACGCCGTGCCAGATCCCTCCAACCGCGGATTTCCTTGGGATTGCCCGCGGCCACATAGAAGCCCTGGGTCCGGTAGGAAATGTTAATGAGAACTGCCGGCACGCCGGGCAGAAGCTTCTTCACAAAGGGCACATTGAAACTCCTCTCTTCCGCGTCATACAGGTGGCAGGCCGCGGCCTCCACTCGTCCCTCGTAGAGCGCGAGCAGGCCCTCGAAGCTGTTCAGATAGACCCGCTGGGAGGAGACATCCTGCTGGTGGAGGAAGCTTGCAAGGATATCCAACACCACATCCTGTCCGGATAGAACGAATGCTCCTTCTTCCTCCTGTTTTGGGTGCAGAAGCTCGCTCTTCAGCTCCACCCGTTTGACCGGCTGCACGCTCTGTTCGTGACGGGAGCGTGCGATATAGGCATCCACGTCATCCTGCGTAAAACGCACCTTCCGGCCGATTCTATAGGAATTGATTTCCCCCCGGCGGATCAGTTCATAGATTGTGGATTTGCTCACGTGAAGGATCTGGGCGACCTCCTGAGTGGAAAGACTTTTGTTTTGTGACATGGGATGATCACTTCCTGCTGCTTTTCTTTCTCTTTTTGTCTTTTTGTATTATAACGATTCCATAACTGCTTAACAAGACTCCGGCAAAGGCTACTTATGTCATGTTTCATCTCATTTCATGCTGTTTCGTACAAACCTCTATTTGTTTTCCACCGCGATACATTCTTTTTGGTATCAGTTCGCACGGAAAAGCATGGCGTTTTCACCCTTTGCGCCGCCTGTCGGCTATAATGTAGACAGTGGAAAAGCATATTCCGTTTTAACCCCAATCCAACACCACACAGGAGGTATTTCCATGAGCGACGCTTACTATGAAAAAATCGCCAGAATTAACCTGACCACCGGCGAGATCAAGGCCGAACCCCTGGATCTCGAACTTGCCAAAAAGTTCATCGGCGGTCGTGGCCTCGGTACCAAGATCCTCTATGATGAGGGTGTGGCGACCGTAGATCCTCTGTCCCCGGATAACAAGCTCATTTACATCACCGGTCCCATGACCGGTTCCAACTCCCCCTCTTCCGGCCGTTACATGGTCGTGACCAAGTCCCCGCTGACCGGCATGATCGCCTGCGCCAACTCCGGCGGTATCTGGGGCGCCAAGCTCAAGTTCGCCGGCTGGGATGCGCTGATCGTCGAAGGTCAGGCCCCAGACTGGTGTTACCTGAACATCGTGGACGACAAGATCGAGATCTTGGACGCCAGAGAGTACCTCCACGTTCTGAGCGAAGAGATGGACGACAAGCTGAAGGCCAAGCACGGCGCTGACTGCTCCGTCCTGAACATCGGCCCCGCCGGTGAAAAGCAGGTCCTGCTGGCCGCCGTCATGAACGACAAGGATCGCGCTGCCGGCCGTTCCGGCACCGGCGCTGTCATGGGCAGCAAGAAGCTCAAGGCCATCGTCGTCAAGGCCACCCGCAAGCAGCTGGACGTGATCGCCGATGTGGAAGCGCTGAAGGAAGCCAACAAGGCCTGCCTCAAGATCATGACTGACAATCCCCTCACCGGCGCGGGTCTGCGCGCCCTCGGCACCGCCTCCCTGGTCAACGTCATCAACGGTATCGGCGCTCTGCCCACCAAGAACTGGCAGGAGAGTTACTGTCCCACTGCCGACCAGTTCTCCGGCGAGACCCTGGCTGAGAAGTACCTGGTCAAACCCGGTGCCTGTTTCCACTGCCCCATCGCCTGCGGCCGTATCATCAAGCATGACGACAAAGTTGTCGGTGGCCCCGAGTATGAACCGCTGTGGGCCTATGGCAGCGACTGCGGCAACGATGATCTGTACACTATCGACGAGGCCAACCGTCTATGCAACGAGTATGGCCTGGACGCCATCGGCGTGCCCTGCACCATCGCCGCCGCCATGGAACTTTATCAGCGTGGCTTCATCAAGGAAGAGGATTGCGCCGGCGTACCGCTGGAGTGGGGCAGCAAGGAGGCCCTGATTGAGTGGACCAAGCGCATGGGCGATCCCAAGACTGAGCTGGATCATCTCATGGCTTCCGGTTCTGCCCGCCTCTGCGAGCACTACGGCCACCCCGAGTTCTCCATGAGCGTCAAGAAGCAGGAGATTCCCGCTTATGACGCCCGTGCCATTCAGGGCATCGGCATCAACTACGCCACCGCTAACTGTGGCGCAGCCCATGTGCGCGGCTATATGATCGCACCCGAGGTCCTCGGCATTCCCGCACAGTTGGATCGCACCGTCACCGATGAGAAGGCCGGTTGGGCCAAGACCTTCCAGGATCTGACCGCCGCCATAGACTCCATGGGTACCTGCCTGTTCACCTCCTTCGCCCTTGGCGCTCCCGAGTACGCAAGCCTGCTCAATGCCGCCACCGGCACGAACTACACGCCCGAGGAGCTGCTTGAGGTCGGTGACCGTATCTTCAACATTGAGCGTATGTTCAACAAGGCCGCCGGCATGAAGCCCGAAGACGACCGTCTGCCCAAACGCCTGCTCACCGAGCCCATCTCCAACGGCCCCTCCAAGGGCATGGTCAGCAAGCTCGACATCACCCTGCCGCAGTACTACGCCGCCCGCGGCTGGGTCAACGCCTTCCCCACCGACGAGACCCTCAAGAAGCTTGGTCTTGACGAGTGCGTCGGCAAGTAAGTACAATAACCCTGAGGGGGAGGCTTTCCGCCTCCCCCTCAAACTTTATCTCATTCTTTTCTCAGGGATGTGTTTTTATGATCGAAGTACGCTTTTTTTCCACGCTGCGCGAGGGCCGGGGAAAGATCACCCAGGTCCCCGCTGAAGAAGCTTCCACCGCGGGCGACCTTCTCTACCATTTTGGAATCCCCGCAGAGGAGGTTGCCATACTGCTCATCAACGGTTTTCATTCCACACCCGCTGATAACGTGAAAGATGGCGATATCATTTCGCTCTTCCCGCCAGTGGGGGGAGGCTGAGACATGGAAGAGAGATATATCAGAAATCTCGGCGCGCTGACGGAAAAGGAGTGCACCCTTCTGCACACGAAGACGGTGTTCGTGGCGGGCTGCGGCGGCCTTGGGGGGTATCTGATTGAGATGCTGCTGCGTCTCGGCGTGGGGACGATCCGCGCCGCCGACGGCGATACTTTTGAAGCCTCGAACATGAACCGGCAGTTGCTCTCCTCTCCTTCTTCTCTGGGCCAGCCCAAGGCGGAAGCTGCGGCCGCACGCGCAGCGCTGGTGAATCCCGACGTCCGCTTTGTTCCGATTCCGGAATTCGTGACGGAAGAGAACGCCGCAGAGCTGATCCGCGGCTGTGACGTCGTGCTGGACGCGCTGGATAACATCGGTGGGCGTCGCATCCTCGCCCGCGCGTGCGCAAAGGAGAATATTCCGCTGATCCACGGAGCGATCTGCGGCTGGAGCGCACAGGCGGCTGTCATCCTGCCGGGTGACGATCTCATCGACAGGATCTACCCGGAGGGCGCCAGGCTCAGCAGCAAGAGTTCTCTTTCCTTCACGCCGCCTTTCTGCGCCGCTTTGCAAATGGCGCTCTGCACCAGAATTTTGACCGGGCGGCCGCTGGAGAGTGGGCGTCTCTATATGGCGGATCTTCTGGACATGGAGATGGAGAGCATATTCTGATCTGACCAACACGGGTTTGAGGGCGACATGGAAGAGGCGATTCAAAAACTCTATGTGGAGGTTTCCTCCCGCTGCAATCTACGGTGCAAAATGTGCTTTCGGCACAGCTGGGTCGGCGAGCGCTTCGGCGATCTCGACCCGGCGGTCTTTGCGCGCGTGATGGACGATCCCGTTCTGTCCGTTGCGGAAACAATCTTTTTCGGCGGCATGGGGGAACCTTTGGTTCACCCTGCCCTGGCAGAGATGGCTTCGCTTGCATCGGCGCGTGGAAAGCATGTAGAGCTTGTCACGAACGGCACTCTGCTGACCCGGGAAAAAGCCCGGGAACTTCTGGCGGCGGGTGTCTCGCGGATCTGGGTCTCCATCGACGAGTTGTACGAGAATTACGGAAAGATCCAGGTCGGCAGCGACTTTGACCTGGTACTGGGGAATCTGGAGGCCTTCAACGAACTTAGGCACGGAACAGACGTCCGGCTAGGTATGACGGCCGTCGTCATGCGAGACAATATCGCGAGTCTCCGCCGCATCCGGGAGTTTGCAGAGCACTTTCTGGCCGATGATCTGAACCTGAGCCATATCATTCCCAACCGCGCGGAGGATATTGAACAGGCGCTCTGGCCCATGTGCGACGTGGCCGCCATCAAAGCTGTTACCGACAAGATCGGCTATACCTGGCGTTTTGAGGGCTTTGACATGGGAACGGAGATCCCTATGTTCAAATTTTCAACACGCTATAAGGATCTGCTTTTCCCGGACGAAGAGAGCCTGCAGGAGGCTGAGCTGTTCTCCTGGAAAGGAAAGCCCGTCACCCGACGCACCGATTGGTGCCGCTTCATCGAAGAAGGACACTGCTTTATCCGCTGGGACGGCGATGTCTCGCCCTGCATGGGGCTTCTCCACACGTCGGACACCTACCTGGGCGATCACAAACGCCGGGTTCGGCATTATTCCTTTGGAAATGTCTTCGAACAGAGCCTCGGCGAAATCTGGAATTCCGAAGAATACCGGACCTTCCGTCAGCGCGTACACGAATTCAAGTATGCACCCTGCCTGTTCTGTGGCGGCTGCGAGCTGCTGGAAGAAAACAAGGCCGACTGCATCGGCTCTCTCTCGCCCACCTGCGGCGGCTGCCTCTGGGGACAGGGCTTTGCCGTGTGCCCGTAACAAATGCAACAAAAAGAGGAGCTTACACAGCTCCTCTTTTCGTTTGTCTGCCTTATCTCACAAAGTTCGTTTTAGCGTCCCACTCGGTCTCCGGGTACGGGATACCGTTTATCTGCCCCAGTTCGAAGCAGCGCATCATCCAGATCATGTTCCTCGCGAGGTTGCGCATGGTCTGCAAGCCCTCCAGATCCTCCTCGGCGTCCACGGCGATGCGGCCATGGACCATATTCCAGTAGGTCGATCCGGCAACGGGCATCTGGGAAATGCCGAAGTACTTGTTCAGCGCATCCAGCGCCGCCGTGGTCCCCGCGCGGCGGGCGACCGCGACTGCAGCGCCCGGTTTGAACATGAACACGTCGCTGTTGCTGAAGAACACGCGGTCCAGGAAGGAGAAAATCCTTCCGCTCGGATGTGCGTAATAGGTCGGCGTGGCGAACACGAAGCCGTCCGCTTCTTTCGCTTTTTCTACGAAGGCGTTCACGCCGTCGCCGTCGATGACGCATCTGCCGAGTTCGGCGCATTTGCCGCACTGAAGGCAGTCGGCAATGGGCGAGCCGCCGAGCTGTATCACTTCGGTTTCCACTCCGGCAGCCTGAAACACGCCGATCATCTCATCCAGCGCCCGGGCGGTGGTACCGTGGGTGTGGCTGCTTCCGTTTACCAGTAAAACTTTCATTGTTTTCCCCTTTCATAGCTCCTGAAGCTAGATTCAGAGTAACACAGAAACCCCGAAAGCGCAAGAACACGAATCCACCACAAAAGGTGCCCCGTCGCAGAGGGAGTCCTGAAGAAAACGGCGGCAGGTGAACTGTTTTTCTCTTGTGTGACCGCTTTCCCTGTGCTATGATAACGGCAGTACCCGGAAAGCGGGAAACCCGGAAAGGAGAATAAAACATGGCAGACGTCAATAAACTGAATGATGATGTGCTGGAAGATGTTGCAGGCGGTGTTCTGACCCAGGAAGAAGCCTTGGCAAGTGCCCTGTCACATGCCAAGCTGGCAAAAGGCGACCTCGATTTCGTCAAGAGGATCGAAATGGACTTTGAGCGCGGCAGACGCATTTACGAGATCGAGTTCTACAAGGACGGTTTCGAGTATGAGTATGACATCGACGCCGTAACCGGAAAAGTCCTCAAGTTCAAGAAGGACTGGGATTAAAAACCTTTTCCGCACAGCACTATAAAAAAACAGGCTCTCATCAGAGAGCCTGTTTTTTTATGGGAAGCCAGGGAAGTATTCCCTGTTCCGCATTTATGCAATTCAGATTCTTTCCGATTTCCCGAACGCAATCTCTTTGCCGTTGTATTCAGCGCCCTCGGACATAATTCCTTCCAGGCGGTTGTCGGCGTCCTCACGGGTCTCAAACACTTCGTCCAATACGATGACCTGCTCGTCCGTTGTCCACAGAGTAAGCTTGTATGCCATGGTGATACCTCCTGTAACAGTATATAGACAGTATAACACAAAGTGCGGAAATTACAACATCAAACCGTGTCTCTCAGGGTGATAAACTCGCTGTACGGCAAACCCCGGATGAAATCGCAGTACTGCCGCCATTCGTCGAGCTTGTGGTTCTTACGCTCGCGGTACTGGCTGCGCAGCACTTCGTAATTCAGGTCGATCGTCCGGCGCTGGTTATAGGAACTCGGCAGCAGCTGGATCATCTGCCACCAGTACTGTTTATCATTGGTTTTCAGAAAGGCGCTCCGCGTGGTGTTCAGCATATCGATGGTCAGCTGCAGGACCTCCGCAGGAGAACGGTCTCCGCCTGCAAAGCCGGCCAGGCAGCCGGGGTCTGAGAGCAGGTGCTCGCTGGAAAAGTCCTCCGGTGCGAACTCCTTCTCGTGGATCGACCGCATGGTGCTGCAGGAATTGGAGACCGTTCCGACCTTGTAGGTGTCAAACTCCTTCCACCAGTACAGGGGCGCCGTGATATCCAGCTGTACGTGGATCATCCTTCTCCACTTGGACTCTTCAGAGCCGCCCTTGGACATGTTCATCAGCAGCATGTAATCCTCCTGGCCGATCAGGTCTCGGACGCTGCCGAGCCTCTCGCCCTCAGCCATGGGGAGCTTGACCTGTTCTTTTCCGAGGGTGTGGAAATGCTTGTACTCCGCAGCCCCTTCGCTGCTGCCAAAATCAAAAAACCGGCTGTCGGATTCCTTCCAGCTGTTCATAAGGTTCCTCGCGCCGCGGATTGCCGCTTCCCAGCCGAAGACTTCTACGTTCTCGATTTTGATGCTCATCGGTCTCCACCTCTCCTGAGGGCACTGTGTTTCTGCCTGATACCGGGCTGCACTCAATGTAGCACAGTTTTCCGGGGCACGCAAGGGCGGGAATAGAAGGAAGCGCGGTAAACAGCTCTATCCGCGTTCGGAACTCCGCACGCTCACCTCGCCGGAATTGAGCCGGCCCGTGCTGCCGTCGGCATATCGGACAAGCAGAGAGTAATCCTCCATCAGGTCCAGCACCTCGGCGGGCACAGGGTCTTTCCCGGCCGACAGGACGGTAATCGCCTTTCCCAGCACCAGCGAGCGGCACCGATAGGCTTCGAACACAGCCGGGTCGGAGGGCTTCACGGCATACGCGGCAAGCCGGTCCAGGATGCCGGCCGCCAGACGGCAGCGCAGCTCCGGGATTTGTTCCGCCTCAAAGGCCGTGCCGGCAATGCTCTGCAGTTCCTCCGGGAATCCGCCCTCCGGGTTGCGGAGATTCACGCCCAGACCGATGATTACATAGTTCATCATCCCGTTTTCGCAGTCCACGCTGGCTTCGGTCAGAATGCCGCAGACCTTCCGCCCGTCCACCAGGATATCGTTGACCCACTTGATGCGCGTTTCCCGGCCTGAGAGCTCCTCGATCGTCTCGGCCGCAGCTACCGCGGCGCAGGCGGTCAGGCGCACGGCTTCCTCAGCGCGCATAGCCGGACGCAGCATCAGGCTCAGGTACAGGCCGGTACCGGCCGGGGAAAAGAAGCTCCGCCCCATGCGGCCACGCCCGGCGGTCTGCTCGCCGGCAATGAGCGCAAGCCCGGAGGGCGCGCCTTCGGCGGCGAGTGTCTTGAGCACGGTGTTGGTCGAGGTGATGGTCCGGACAACCTGCAGGCTCAGCTCCTGATGCTGCAGGTGCCGGCGGATGCCTTCCTCGCTCAGCACGTCGCTGGCCGAGAGCAGGCGATAGCCCCGTCCGGGCACCGACTCAATGGTGTAGCCCTCCGCACGCAGCTGCCCGACGGCCTTCCACACCGCCGCACGGCTCACCTGAAGGCGGCCGGCAAGCTCCTCGCCTGAGATATAGGAATCGGCGTTCTGCCAGAAAAAGGAGAGCAGTTCTTCTCTGGTCATGCGTTTCTCGCCTCCCGGTTTAAAACGGGATACAGTCTCCCGGTCAATGCGCTCGCCAGGGCGACCTTCACCGCATCGGGCAGCAGGTACGGGAACACGCACCAGCCCAGCGCTGTGCCTAGGCCGATGGGGCCGGTCTGCCGGGCATAGACGAACATGAACCATGCCGTCCCAAATGCGTAGCATACCAGGACGCCTGCCGTCATGGCGGCAGCCAGCACCGGGATACGGCGGCCCAGCTTTTCGGATGCGAAGCCGACGATCAGCGCCGTGAAGACGAAGCCCAGGATATAGCCGCCCGTAGTCCCCAGCAGCACGCCGAAGCCGCCGCTGAAACCTGCAAATACCGGCGCCCCCACCGCTCCCAGCAGAATGTAGCACAGCACCGCCCACACCCCGTGCCTCAGGCCGAATACAGCCGCAACCAGGCAGACGGCAAAGGTCTGCATGGTAAAGGGGATGGTCGTCGGTACGGAAATCCACGAACACACAGCTATCAGCGCCACGCTCATGGCGATAGCTGCCAGGTCATGCGCAGAGAATGAACGGTTCATAGGCACCTCCAAGCTTACGGATACCGCGATCGTAACACCCGCAAGCCAATTTGTCAACCTGAGCTGAATAAACAGGTTTACATCTCCGCAGGCACAGCAGATTCGCGTTCTGAAAAGGGAAAGCAACCCGGGGAAGATTTTGGGACAGCATTTCTGCTACCATACAAACAGAAACGAAAAACAGCAAGCCGCCGGGAGGTTTTGAATATGCGAGGTTACTACACAACAAACGGGTTCCGCGGCCTGGTGAACGGAAAGTACGTCCTGTTCGCCTCGGAGGAAGACTACTACGACAGCATGGCAGATGAAGAGTGACAGGAGAACTGATGATGAAAACCCACAAACTGCTCAAGGACCGGCCTTTTGAGGCCCTGGACATCCCTGCCCCGACTGCGCTGAAGACCACTGCGGACCACGCGCAGCTGACCCAGCACCTGATCTCGGAGTACCGCTTGGCGCTGAACCTGTATCGGCAGCAGCACGGCTTTGAAGCGCGGCAGCAGCTGCTGATCATGATGGTCCTGCTGACCAGCGAGATTATGCCGGCGCAGCACCCGGAGTACATCCGAGATTACCCCGAAAGCCTGGGCAACATCTATGCTCTGGTGGGCAGCGTCCTGGTTGCCGGAGCGGACCGGAAGGCGGGATAAACAAAAAGGCTGCAACAGCGCAGAGGCCGAACCATCGTCCGGCCTCTGCGCTGTTATGCTGTGTTCCGTATTATCAGCCTTCGGCAGTACCCTCCAGGACGGAAAGCGCCCTTTCCAGATACGGAAAATACCACTCCCCCATATGAACAGGGGTACCGGTACCGGGATAGGAATCTTACAAAATCAATTTACCACTTCGGAGGCTGGCATGCAAGCGCCGCAGAAAACTGCTTTACCGCCTGGCACGCAGCTCGCGCAGAACGGTGACAAGGCTGATGCCGCCGGCAATAGCCAGGGCGGCCAGCAGGGTGCGCAGCCCGTAGCTGCGGGCCTGCTCCAGATCCCCGTGCACGGCAAAGCTCATGGCGTAGTACAGCGTGCCGCCGGGCACGAGAGGAATGATGGCGGGCGTAATGAACATGGTGGCCGGGAGTTTGAGTTTTCTGGCCAGCAGTTCCGAAATCGTGACCGCGAAAGCCGCGGCCGCCAGGCAAGAAAGGAATTCGACATGGAGCCAGGCGTCCACGGCAAGGTACACGCCCCAGGTCAGCATGCCGCCAACCGCAGCGACCCAGAGGCAGCGGCGGAGCACCCCGAAGAGAACCGCAAAGCCGAGCGCACCGAGAAAGGCCGTCAGCAGTTGAACAAAAACTGTCATTATGTTCTTCCTCCCTCAGTGCAGGTAGTTCAGGACGGTCAGCGCCACCATAATGCCGCCGGCAAGAGCGGCAGCCCAGAGCAGCGTCTCCGTCAGGCGGACAACTCCGGAGATCGTGTCGCCCACCAGAATGTTGCGGATGGCATTGGTCAGTGCGAGCCCCGGAATCAGCAGCATAATGTCCCCGATCAGGATCGCATCCATATGCAGCACCGGAAACAAGTGCGTCACTCCCCCGACGCCTAGCCCGACCAGCAGCGCCACGATGAGGTCCATGGCGATGGTGTTGATCTGTGTTTCGCCGAGGCGGTCCTTGAGAACGCAGATCCCAAGGGCGAAGAGGCCTGCGATCAGTCCGTCGAGAGGTGTGCCGCCAAAGAACACAGCGAAGGCCGCTGCCGCCAGCACGCTGCCGCTCAGCCGTCGCCAGAGAGGCTTATGCCCCGATGCAACGGAATTGAGTTGCTCCTTCAGCTCCGCAGGGGAAACCGGCGTAGCGCAGCAGCTGCGGCTGATGCCGTTCAGCTTGTCCAGGCGGTAATAATCCTGCTGCCCGTCCGAGTGGATGCGCCGCATTTCAGTGACCGGCTCACAGCCCGGAAATTCCATGGTCATGCAGATGACCGAGGTGATGACAAACACATCGGTCCTGAAGGCGCCGTATGCCGCCCCCATTCGCGTCAGTGTTTCCTCCACGCGGTTGATTTCCGCGCCGGCGTCCAGCATCAGATCTCCCATTTCCATCAGGCAGTTCAGCAGAAGACTCTGCCCTGTTTTGTTGAGTTCCATATCTTTTCCCGCTCCATCCGGCAATCCGCGAATCATTCTTACACATTTCCCCGACTCCAGATCCTATTATACAGGAAAAATTCTCTCATGACAATTTTTTCAAAACGTTCTGTTCCTTTGTCATATTCTGTGATATAAAAGAGAAGAACCATCCCCCGTGAGGACCGCTCGCCGAGGCGCATTTGTTTGGGAGGAACCACAGATGATCAAGCCGATCGTAAAAGACGTCCTGTTCCTCGGGCAGAAATCCGTGCCCGCCGTAAAGGCTGATCTCTCCCTGGCAAAGGACCTGCAGGACACGCTTGCCGCCAACCGCGAGCGTTGCGTCGGCATGGCGGCGAATATGATCGGTGTGAAGAAGCGGGCCATCATCGTGAGCATGGGGCTGATAAGCGTTGTGATGTTCAACCCCGTGATCACAAAGAAGGATGGCCCCTATGAGGCGGAGGAAGGCTGCCTGTCGTTGACCGGCGTCCGGAAAACCACCCGCTATGAGGCAATTACCCTGGAATACACCGACGTTGAATGGAAGCGTCAGCGCCGCACGTTTACAGGCTGGACCGCGCAGATCATCCAGCACGAAGTCGACCACCTGGAAGGAATCCTTATTTAAACAGCCATGGAATATCTTTTATTGTTCTCCGTGATCCTCGTTCTGATATTTGGGAAAAACAAAGGCAGCAAATAAAACGCCGGACAACAGGAGAAACCTTATGAAGAACAGCAGAAGCTGGCGATGGTGCGTCGCCGGGAACCTCAGAGAGGATATCCCCAGAAGGTCGGAAAGCCTCCGGCCTGCATCGGCTCCCCCGCTGAAACAGGTGTTTATCGCAAGGGATTACGACCCGGCAAGCGGAGAGGTCACTGTGGCGTGGCTGAATATTAAAGGAAATACCGCCGTGATCGCCCGGGTCCCGCTGCAGATTCTCACGAGTATCCGGGTCATGAAGACCTGCAATGCCTGGGGTCTTCAGATGATGAGCGACCTGGCGTCGGACGGACTCTGGTGGGGCAGTTCCCTCGCCGACATGAAAGACGCAGAAGCGTACCGGGATTTGTTGCGGGCAGAGAACAGGCCGCATAATACGGCTCCGGAGAAAACAGCACACTGAACCGAATGTGAAAACACCGGCGTCTTGCATTGTTCCGGCAATCATTCCTGTGCTATACTATCGCCGGACATACTCAAAGACGGATGGAAAGGGGAAACACCATGGAAAAATACACCAATCTGGAACAGGCAGTCAGTGACCAGTCACTTGCCATCGTAACCGATCGGATCACCACACAAAAAGAACTCAACAGAGTTTACTTCCGATATAAAGCCCTGCCGAGAAAACAGAAACGCTTCTCCAACTATTATTCCAACGAATTCCTTGGGCATAATGTACCCGAAATGTATGTCCTGTTAAAAGACGAACTGAAGCCGGACAATGACTTTCTGGAAGACTGGCAGCTTCCAAGCGATAAATACGTGGTTTCCGAACCGGATCTTTACTACAGGGAAGAAAGCTTCAATTCAGGTGATACCAACATCTGCTTTCTTCTCGGCCATTCGGGAAGCGGGAAATCCGTGATGGCAAGAACCCTCGAGGGAGACGACATCGACCATATTGAGCTTGACGACCTGCTGCTTACGAAGGATCACTTTACCATGGAGGAGCTGAAGGACTATTCCGATATGATCTGCAGCTTCTTCTCCTCTGAGGGAGCGAAATACTATATCGGTTTGGAGGAGAGAAACAGCATCCCCAAAGAGGAATACGAAGACCGGGTGTTTGTAGACTTCGTCAATTTCGCCATGGATTATGCCGGGCAGCACAGGGAAAAGAGGTTTATTATTGACGGGATCTGGCTCTATCTCTATTTCGAAGACCCCTCGGTATTTGAGGACTACACGGTATTCATCAAGGGGACGTCCTTCCTGAAATCCAAAATCCGCGCGACGAAGCGGGAGATGCAGCGGGACAGGGAAACCCTGAAGGACAGGAAAGAGATGTTCGGCAGAGAAGTCCGGAACTACCTTCTGGATGAGGACAAGATCGACCGCTACCGCAGCTACTACGGCGACCGCCCCGACACCATTTTCAGGGAGGAGACCAGCGAAGCCTCCAAGCAGGAGGAAGCCGTGGTCTGCGAGCTGAAGGAGATTGACCGGCGCTTTGTAAACGGGGATGCGGACGGGATCGGTGAGATCAGGAAAAGCGCGGAAGCCAACACGGAACTTTCCAACTGGAACAAACTGAGGATCATCAACGAATGCAACCTGGCTCTGATTGACCTCCGGATTGAAAACACCGGGACTCTCAAGAATGCGGAAGCATAAAGCAGAAATACAGCAACTATGGCAATTAATAAAGGGGGATCGTTCGATCCCCCTTTTGTTTATGCTGCTTTGGCTTGGAACAGGCCTTTGACCTTGTTCAGGACTGCGGTGCAGAAGTCCTGCACTGTCGTGACTGCGGTCCGGGCAAACTTTACGCCGATGCGGGTCGACATCTTTGTGCCCTTCGGGAGTTTGCTGCCTTCCAGCACCGCGGCGATCACATCTTTGTGCTTATACACGACCCATCCTGCCAGGCCGGCTCCCGCGAGGAAAGAGAGGCAGACGGTCAGGCCTTTCTTCCATTTTTTCCGGCCTTCTTTTTTCCCTTTCTTCTCTTCCATTTTTTTCTTCTCCTTCTTCTGTTTTTCTTTCTTCACTAGGTCGGCAAGCGCTTTGCCGATTACAACTTTTTTGATAAGACCCATGTTTTCTCCTCCCGGCTTGTCCCGATGTGCGCCGCTCCGCCGGGAGCGGCTTTGATGTCCTGATTCTATCACGAAACACAGGCAAAAACAATATACTCTGTTTTACCCCGTTTGAAAAACACGGGCTGTGTTTTTGCCTTGCTGACAGTAGTGCTTTCTGCTATAATCCTGCTCAGGAAGGGAAACCGGAGCAAAACAAGGAGGAACCCAGATGAAAACAAGAAACGGAGGAACCGCATCCCGCGGTGTCAGGTTGGCCGCCATCGTCGTTCTGCTGGCACTGTGCTTCCAGTTCATCGCCGTTCCCGCGGCAAAAGCGGAAACGCCGGAATACGGCGGGATGACGCTGAAAGAGGCTAAGCAGGCCCGCGTATACCAGGGTACCCTGGACAGCGTGTACACGCTCAGCACCTGGGAGTTCAAGGAGCAGGAGGACGTGCCTTACGTATCGCTGAAAGAGTACCTCAACCTGCTGTTTGTGGAGACCTACGACCCCGCGTTGGACTTTGCCTGGGACGGGGACGTGCTGCTGGTGACCCGCAATGATGTGAGTCTACGCGTGGACCCTGTGAACCAGATGGTCAGCGTGGACGACATGTGCGCATTCCTCGGGCCGCACGCGGCGGGCGCGCTTGCCGACGGCATCGTGGAGAAGACCGAGTTCATTGCCCTGAGGCCTTCCGATAAGAATGAGTCCACCCAGACGCTGGCCTTGGGATACGAGGTGAAACTCGTGGATTACGGGGTGGAAATGCTCCGTGTTGAAGATGACATTCTAATCCCTTTCGGCGTGGCCCAGAGCGTCTTTGCGGCGCCTGCCATGAGGGCGTTTTTTGCCTACAACGGAGATGATTATTATGACATTGTAAATTCCGTAGACAGCATCTACGGCACATCGTCGAATGCAGACGCGCCCAATCCCTATGCGAACATGTGGTACAGCGGGAGCTTTGCAAGCCGTGCGGAGCTCAGCGAAGCATACGCGAAGTACAACTATGCCGGCATGTGCATCCTCCTCGACCTGACCTACGGGCACAAGGAGGAAAAAGGGATCACGGACTTCAACAGCTATCTTGAAGAAAACGGCATGAAGGATGCGCTTCTCTCGACGGACCCGAAAGACGACGTCGAGGTGCTGAAAAAGCTCTTCGGTGGGATGTTTGACAGCGGGCATGACGCAGAGATTCTCTCCCCGTCGATCATCGACTCGGAAGGGGCCATTGAGAAGGCCGAGATGATTCACGAGTTCCTGGAGAAGATTGGCTATGATTCTCTGGCGGAACTGGGCAAGGATCTTTCTCCGATTCTCTATGCGCTGTTGAAGATGGTTCCCAAAGATGTTCTGCTGGAAAAGATCAACAACACTGACACCAGCAGCCCTGACATTGGACCGAATGTGATGAAAATGCTCACCGACATGATCCGTATGCAGATCCTGAAGCCTCTGAACTTCGGTTCCGGAAGCAAGGTGGATATCATCGGCGATACCTGCGTAATCTATTTTGAAGGCTTTAAAGAAGACCTGACGCGGTCCGAGAGCTTCTACACGAAGCTGCCCACGAAGAGCGACCTGGACACCAGCTCCTTCGGGCTGTTCTACTATGCATTTGAAAAGATCAAGGCAAACGGGAATGTGAAAAATGTGGTGATCGACCTGTCCAACAACGGCGGCGGATCGGCCGCTGCGCTGGTTTCGACGCTCGGCTTCCTGAGCAAGGACGGTGAAGTCAGGATCAGCTACCGGGATCTGCTGAATCAGAACTATCGTGTTGAGAACTACCATGTGGACACCAACCTGGACGGCCGCTTTGACGATCAGGACGGCTACGGCGGGCAGTACAAATTCTATGTGCTGACCAACGGCAGCTCTTACTCCTGCGCCAACGCCTTCCCGTACTTTGCTCAGCAGCAGAAGCTTGCCAAGGTTATCGGTGAAAAGCCGGGTGGTGGTGACTGTGTCGTGGCCTATTATATCGATGCCTACGGGCATGTGGGCGCCATCTCCGGCGCCAAGCAGCTGGGGACCATGGAGGGCGGCATCTTTACGTCGGACGAGTCGGCTGTAGAGGTGGATATCCCCTTTGTCGGGAACGAAGGCGACGAAATCTACTTCCACCCGGACAGGATCGCGCAGTTCATCGCCGGCCGCGGTGCATAACAGGAAAGGTTCCGGACAGCAAAACGGAAAAATCCCCTGCCGGATCAGGAAGACCCGGCAGGGGGATTTTCTTGACAGAATATAGAAGCGATTACAGCAGCGCTTTGATGCAGGCTTCCACTTCCGCCATGTCGGCGGTCGGCTCGAAGCGTGCGACCACGTTGCCATCCCGGTCAATGACGAACTTGGTGAAGTTCCACTTGATATCCGGCTTTTTGGCCCAGTCTGGATCGGCTTCGGAGAACATCTTTTCCAGAAGCGCCTTGTACTGGTGCTCACCGAACCCTTCAAAGCCCTTCTGGGACTTCAGATAGGTGTAGAGCGGCAGCTCGTTCTCACCGTTCACTTCCGCTTTCTTCATCTGCGGGAAGGTGGTGTTGAAGTGCATGGTGCAGAACTCATGGATCTCCTCGTCAGAGCCGGGAGCCTGCCCGCCGAACTGGTTGCAGGGAATGTCCAGGATCTCCAGGCCTTTGTCGTGGTAATCGCGGTACAGCTGTTCAATGGGGGCATACTGAGGCGTGAAGCCGCAGCCCGTGGCCGTGTTGACCACCAGGATGACCTTGCCCCTGTAGTCGGCCAGGTTAAGCTGTTCTCCCTTGCCGGTGATGATTGTATAATCGTAAATCATTTTACACTCTCCTTTTTGGGATTGTTTTACCGTTTCCATAGTAACAGCATATCGGGGAAATGTCCAGCGTTGCGATCTTTGTTTTCATGATCAGCTTTTCTTCTGGCTGACCCGCAAAGACACTGAGCCAGAAAAGAAACCCGCGGCAAAAGTCTTGAGCACCCCCTTCAGTTTTTTGCTGGAGAGGTGTTCTTTCCACCGAGGGAACTCCCTTTCAAAAGGCTATACAGTGCTTCTGATTTTTGGTATAATCAGAAAAACCGGGCGAATCAGAAAGCAGGGAGGAATCGGTTTATGCTCTGTAAACGGTGCGGCAGCAGACTGCCGGATGAAGCTGCGTTCTGCCCTGCCTGCGGGGCACAAGCACCGCATGATGCAATCACGTCAGCAGGAACGTGGTTTGAAGAAGGCGCGGCTCCCGCTGTCTGCGCATCCTGCGGTAGCAGGAGCATCCGGATAGTTCGGAAGGGAGAGTACCTCTGCGAATACTGCGGAAGCAGGTTCTTCACAAACGGGCAGGACGTTGCTGCAAGTGAGGAAGACGTCACGGCCGAGCTGATGGCCCTGTTTGAGGAAGCTGCCAAATATGAGAGCAGAGACCAGATTTCCTCGGAACTCCGGGTTCTGCTCAAAGGTCTGGACCTCGCCCCCGAAAACAGTACCCTGCTGCTGAAACTGGGAAGGGCCTATTGGCGGCTTGGCTTTGCTGAACAGGCAATGGAATACTTTCATAAAGCGGAAGCGCTGGATCCGGATAATCCCACTGTATACTGCAACATTGGGAACGTTTACTTTACGCAGGGTCAGTATGCCGCAGCAAAACCCCTGTATGAAAAAGCGCTTGCCGGTATAGAGGCCAACCCGATGCGAGTCTCTGGCAATGACATCGCCGTTTCTTACGGAAACTACGGCAACTGCCTCGGGAAACTGGGAGACCTGGAAGGTGCGAAAAAATATCTCTCCCTTGCCAAAACAAAAGGCTACAGCCGGGAGTCCCTGCGCAATGTATGCCGACAGCTGGGTTTAAACCCGAAAAGATTATGATCGACAGGAGGACACACCATGAAGAAAATAATTGCTCTTTGCTCCCGTTTCTTATTCATTTTTTTGGCCGTATTGATCGCTCTGCCGGGATTAGCCGGGCGCGCGCAGGCGTCCGCGCAGGAGTATGTACCGGATCTCACTCCGGTTCAGGAATACGGGGATTATTCTTACAAGGTTTACACAGACGGAACCGTCGAGATAGTGGACTACAACGGTCAGGAAGCAGATGTTATGATCCCTTCAGAACTGGGCGGAGAACGGGTCACTGTTATCGGCAGTGAAGCGTTTGCCTATTATGAAATGTCCAGCCTGACTATCCCGGAGGGAGTCGATGTGAGCGGCAGGGCGTTTGAGTACTGCAAGATCACGGAAGCTCTTAATCTGCCTGCCGGCGTCGCAATCGGGGTTCGTGCCTTTGAATATGCCGAACTCCCAAAAACTGTATTCATCCCGGAGGGCGCCGTCCTTGAAGGGGACTGTTTTTCCTACTGCGAGAATCTGGAGCGTCTCTTTGTGGAACCATCTTCCGTCATCAAGGGGTCTGCCTTCAGCTACAGCGAAGATCTGAGAACACTCTTCTGTGCTCCCGGCTCGAAGTTCGCGGACAGGGCGTTTGAATACTGTTACCGGCTGACGGCGGTCGTCCTGTGCGGCGATGTGAAACTGGACGGGAAGCCTTTCTCTTATTGCCGAAGCGCCAGGGTCTTTCATGAGGACGAAATCCAGTATGCCATTGAAGTAGAGAGAGCGCTGGGGCTTCAGGGAAAAAGAGGCGAAACCGACAAACAGCCCGGATCAGAAGGCCGGAACAGTGGCATGAGAATCGGAGAGGAAGCGGCCCTGAAGATTGCGCTGGATGACGCCGGGCTGACGCAGAAGCAGGTCCGGGATATCGACGTCGAACTGGAGCGGAACCACAGCTCCGAGCACTACGAAGTTGACTTTGAGCAGGGCGTTTACGAGTATGAATATCGGATCGAAGCCTTCAGCGGTGAGATCCTTTCCGCCAAAAGGGCCAGGGATTAAACCCGGCGTTCCGGAAGTCAAACAAGGAGATGCGCTCATGAAAAAACTGTTTGCAGCGGCAAACCATTATGTAGAAACCAGCGACTGGAAGATTATCGCAGTGCTGAAATTCTGCCTGATTTCATTGGGAATGATGATCGGGATGCAGATTAAACCAAAGTATAAAAAGAGTGTCTTTCTCGGTTCCCTGGGTGTCTTTGCCGTCACCTACGTCCCGCTGATGAAGAAGTTCTTCCAGGTATTGACCGGAAAGGAGTAAGTGCAGCCACGGTATTCGGTCATGTGAAAACGGCAGGCATCCGTATGGAGTTGAGTTTATGAAACCTGACAACGGCAGCCGGACTGCACGTGCTGTACCGGGGCCCGAAAAAGAACCCATTATCTGCCATACCTTTGATCTGACGGATCCGGAAGGCTGCTGCCGTGAGTTGGAGAAACGGCGGAGTAACACGATGAAGGCCACCACAGAAAAAACCGATTTCCTTTCCTCTGCGACAGGGATCCTGATCGCGGCCATCGCGGCCAACCTGCTCTGGGGCAGCGCCCCGGCTTTCATCAAGCTCGGGTACCGCGCGTTTGCCATTGCCGGCGGGGATGTAATGGAGCAGATTCTCTTTGCAGGGGTGCGCTTTACGCTTGCGGGCGTGCTGACAGTCCTGCTCGGCAGTCTCCTGCGTCGCCGGATCCTGCTTCCGAAACGGAGTTCCGGAGGAATGATCCCGGTGCTGGCAACGGTGCAAACCGTCATCCAATATGCGTTCTATTACATCGGTCTTTCCCGGGCACCGGGTTACAAGGCCTCTATCATCGCGCCCACCAGCACTTTTTTCGCCCTGCTGATCGCCGCGCTCTTATTCCGGCAGGAAAAGCTGACTGCAAAGAAGCTGCTCGGCTGTCTGATCGGCTTTGCGGGGGTTGTCGTGGTGAGCCTGAGCGGACAGTTCGGAGGCGGGGTTCGGTTGGTCGGCGAAGGCTTCCTGGTGTTTTCCGCCGCCGCTTACGGCTGCGCTTCGGTGCTGATCAAGCGCTATTCCCTGCGGGAGGATCCCATCGTACTGAGCGGCTGGCAGTTTATCCTCGGTGGCCTGCTGATGACGGTTGCAGGGCTAATCGGCGGCGGGAGGCTAAATGCCGTTGATGCAGCGGCATGGGTGATCATGATCTATCTCGGCTTTTTGTCTGCAATTGCCTACATGCTTTGGTCCCTGCTCCTGCAGCGGCACCCGGTTTCCAGGATCATGGTGTTCTCATTCCTGAACCCGGTATTCGGCGTACTGCTGTCGGCGGTGCTTTTGGATGAGTACAAAGCGTTGAGCATCCCGCGTTGCCTGCTTGCCATGCTGCTGGTATGTATTGGAGTGTGGATCGTGAACTACCCGGGGAAGGAGACCATCTCTGAAAACAAGCTCTGAAAACAACAGGATTCTGAGAGGCGGAATATGATCGGAATATCATTGTTGACCGGGGAGTTGGTCTTTACAGCGCTGTGGCTCCTCTGCAGGGGAATTATATGGATACGGCAGAAGAAGATCGTCTGGAAAAGAGAAGCTGCACTTCTTTTGATGTATGTCAATCTTGCCGTTCTGCTTCGTTTTGTCATTTATCCGTTTTTTACGGTCAACGGTCAGGTGCAGCCGTTGATCATCAACACGCGCAGCATTCAGCCGGTCCGGATCAACTTGATCCCGTTTGCAAAACTCTTCGATTATGACAGCAAGCGGGAAGCTGCCATCAATATCCTCGGGAATGCAGGCATGTTCATCCCTACGGGCATCATTCTGCCAATTCTGTATCGGCACATTCATGGCTTCTGGAAAGCAGTGCTCGCCGCTGCAGGGGTGTCGTTTGCCATTGAGATGATTCAATTACTGCTTCCGGGAAGTGTAAGCGATATCGATGACCTGATCCTCAATACTGCCGGTGCGGCTATCGGATACGGGTTTTACAATCTTGCTCGCAGCTTTAAAACGGATATTATTTGAGTTTCGCGAGCCGGCGTTTCTCCTTTATTCGGCGATTTATCTGATTCTGGGAACATCCGCCATGCTGATCTCTGCGTTTGCAAACAGAAAAAAGGAGGATCCATGAAAAAAGAACGGGAAAATGCGGTATTTTAAGTGCCTTTTCAGCTGCTTCCTATGTAATCAGGAGCAGTATTGATGATTCTCATTATTCCAGCACTCTAAATTCTGCAGAGTCGGAAGCCAAGCCCCACCGTAAGCAGACATTTCTTTCGCTTTTATCATGATAGTATTCGAAAAGTGATTAAAAATTTTTGAGAAAATACGATTTTGTTCAGGATTTATTCAAATTTTTGTAGTACATTACCCATACAGAAGGGAGTCTGATAACTGTGTCCCCGGCAGGAAAGCCGGGATTCTAAGAAAGGAGTAAAACATGGAAAAGAAGAACCTTCGTGACGATCGCATCGCTCATGTATCCGGCGGAAGCAATAAAGACTACAGCAAATACAAATGCCCTTATTGCAAATATCAGTTTTCGCCGCGCCAGCAGAGACTAAACTGCCCGAACTGTGCAAGAGAAATCATCCTGTGGGATCTTCTGAACCGTGTTTGACCGGTCTGTCTGAACGATTCCATATTAATTACCCAGCTTCATCGGCAGAGCAGGTTCACCCTGCTCTGCTTTATTGTTTCCGTGCGATTGTGAACCTGTTTTCTCTTGTGCGGCGTGAGCTTATGTGATACGATAGAGATAAAGGATAATACACAAACCCACGAAGGGAGTGCATTGTATTGGAAGACATGAAACTTCTGACGGAAGAAGAACAGGAAAACGTCACCGGCGGGAGAATTCACTTCAAGCCAAGTGAACCGAAATCTCTGGCTGACGGCCTTGCTCTCGCCGGCAAGCTCGCTTCCGGTCTGGCCACCGGCGACCTTGTCGGCACACTGGGAAGTGCTTTGCGAAACACCATTGACGGCATCAGTTTCGGCAAAGGCCCGGATGATACAAAACACCAGTAATGCAGAATGTGCACTGAGAAAGAACCGGGAAGCCGGTTCTTTTTTATTTTCCTTTGAAGAGGATCTCCGAATGTCCTTTTCAATAGCAAAAAAGGCTGTTATAATCATCAAGAAACACTTGGAAAATGAGCAGAAAGAGATTTCCTGCTGCTTCTTCCATGACATAAACTGTGAGAAGCCTACGCAGGGCTGGCATTATGGGGATTTCGCGGCGCTGGTTCAGAAAGCACAGGCCGAAGGAAAAATTCAGAGAGATTAAGAAAGGAGAAAAACAATGATTGTACTCAACGTCACGTACAAATGCAAACCGGATATGAGGGACGAGTTTCTGGAAACGATCATGACCGAAGGGATCGACGTCGCCAGCCGCGCGGAAGCGGGAAACATCAAGTATGACTATTACTACCCCGCGGACGGCAGCAACGAACTTCTGCTGGTTGAAAAGTGGAGGGATGCCGATGCCTTACAGGAACACGGTCAGCAGGCGCACTTTAAAAGGCTGGGGCAGCTCAAGTCGGACTATGTTCTGGAAACCTTGATTGAGAAGTACGAAAACTAATCCCTGCTGGGAATATATGTGGGAAACTTTAGAATTCTTCATTTGCAGTCAGAGACGCGGATGGTATAATCAGAGCGGTGAACCGGTATCGGCTCAGCAGGGAGGTTGTCATGTGAGAACTGTCAAATACTGTATTTATTTGCTCATCCTCTGCATCTATCTGACGGCATGCGGGAAATCTGTCTCAGATGAAGCCGCTGCGGAGGAAACCGCTGCAGAGGAAGTCAGTCTGAATTACGGTCAGATTGAAAGTGATTTTTCCGGCCTGGCGCCAGGAGTCGCAGCGGTTTATCTTGGGATTGTGGACGATCTCTCCTCCCATCTGGGCTATGATGAGGCGGAGGCTTCCGGAGGTGAGTACCTGCAGGGCGGCTTCGTGCGTGACTGGAATGGCGACGGGATGCCGGAACTGTGCCTGCTGCTCAAAACGAGTCCCCGGGAGAACGGCAGTTGGGACGGAACTCCCCTCTACGGCTGGTATTCCCCGACGCTTTATCTCTACACGGTTCAAAACGGGCAGGCTGTGCTCGCCGGTAACTGCGACCTCTATTTTGCAACCGCCGGCAGAGAAGCAGCGGTTGCCGCCTTTCCGGCAGGCAACAGTCTGCAGCTCGTTCGTTGGGATCGCAGCGATCTCGTGGATGAAACGTATCTGGACTGCTTTGAGCTGAGAAGCGGAGCACTGCAGCAGACGGAGGACGTGCCGGCCGACGTGGCGGCTGCTTCACAGGGGGCTGAAACGGCGCAGATGTTCCTGGATGCGCTTGCAGCAGACGGGTCACAGCTGCTGCTGTATAACTGCAGTGGGGAAGCAAAGATCGAAGGCGAGGCAAACGCGCAGTTGCTGCGTGCGGTCCTTGCCGAAAAAGCTGCCTGAGGCGTCCGAAAGAATCGGCCGGCTCAGAAGCAATTGTTCATATAACGTTAATCCAATTACCATATTCTCTAAACATTTCGGGACTATCATGCGGGCAGATTAAACGGCCGGACAGGCAGAAAGGATGTATCCCATGAGTTTCAACAAAAACGAACTGGAAGACAAGGCGAAGGAAGTCGTCGAAAAAATCAAGGAACTGGTCAAGGAAGGCAACGTTACCAGAGTCCGCGTCCGCAAGGATGAACACGTCATCCTGAACATCCCGATGACCGTCGGCGTCGTCGGCACCTTCATCGGCGCGGCTGCAGCCCCCTGGGCGCTGATCATTGCAGCCATCACGACCATCGGCTTTGACTGCACGGTCGAAGTCGAAAAGAAGGATGGCACCGTTACCACCGTATACGGCAAATAATCGCCGATACCGCATAACGCGAAGCAGGGTTTCCCTGCTTCTTTTTTTTATCCCCGGGTCAGGACTTCCCCCGCTCCCATGTCCTCAATTCGCTGTTTGCAGAACATCTGCCGGGTGCTATAATGATGAAGGAGCTGTGCCGTCGGATGGGCATCGGCGATGCCGGTTTTCCGACGTCGCTGCAGCCGTGAAGAGAGGATCGTGAAAAAGATGAAAAACGGAAAGAATCCCGACCCGAACACCGTTCATCCCATTGCGGGATACGATCGGGAAATCTACGTAAAACCGACCCTGAAGAATTCAAACATCATTGTCGGGGATTTCACCTACATTGCCGACTCGGAGTTTGAGAGCCATGTGACGCACCATTACTTATGGAATGGTGACCGGCTCATCATCGGCAAATTCTGCCAGATCGCCGCGGGCGTTGAGTTTGTCATGAACGGGGCGAACCACCAGATGAACGCGGTTTCCACCTTTCCCTTCTACACGCTTGAAGGCTGGGACATGACGCCGCCCGTACCAGCCGACCTGCCGCTCAAAGGAGATACCGTAATCGGCAGCGACGTCTGGATCGGCCAGAACGCTGTCATCCTCCCCGGCGTCCATATTGGAGACGGAGCCATCATCGGTGCCTACAGTGTCGTTGGCAGCGATGTTGCCCCCTATACGATCGTCGCCGGCAACCCGGCGAAGCCGCTCCGTAAGCGCTTCGATGACGGGCTTATCGACCTGCTGCTCCGATTCCGGTGGTGGGACAGAAGCATCGAAGAAATCAACAGTCTGATTCCGCTCCTTACCTGCAGCGACCTGAAACTCGTCAGGAAGGAACTGGAGGCCCTGCTGTAATCAGCGGTTTCCAGCATTCCTGGGAACAGCATGCTCTCATTGATTCCGATTTTGAACGGACCCTGATGGGTCTTTTAAACTGAGCGATCCCGCTTTGGAGGAAACGCCATGGTTCGTCACGCAGATATGACCGTCCTCATTGATAACATTGCCGCGGAACTGCTGGCCGCCGAATGGGGACTCAGCATTCTCCTCACGCTCGACGGCAGGAAGCTCCTTCTGGACACTGGTGCAGGACCGGCTTTCGCGCGAAACGCGGAACTCCTGGGCATCGACCTTGCGTGCGTCGGAGCCGGCGTACTTTCCCATGCGCACTACGACCACGCGGACGGCCTGGCGGAGTTCTTCACTCGCAACCGGACTGCGCCTTTCTTCGTGCGCGCCGGCAGCTGTGAAAACTGCTATGGCATCAAGGACGGCGTCCTGAAATATAACGGTATCCGCAGGGGAACCCTGCAGGAATACGAATCCCGTATCCGGTATGTAAGCGGCGTGTACGCGCTCGCGGAAGGTGTCTGGCTGCTCCCGCACCGGGCGGCAGACTACTCTTCCATCTCTCTGCGCAATGCCCTGTACTCCGTCCGCGGTGGGCAGTGCCTCCCGGACGACTTCTCGCACGAGCAGAGTCTGGTCGTTGAAACGGAAAACGGCCTGCTCGTTTTCAACAGCTGTTCCCACACCGGCCTGACCAACATTCTCGCAGACATTCAGGCCATGCTCGGCCGCTGTGATGTCTGGGCTTATGTGGGCGGTCTGCACCTCTACAAAATGACGGATGAAGAACTGGATGACCTTTGCACGGAGCTACTGGATACCGGCATTAAACACATCTTTACCGGCCACTGTACGGGCGAGCATGCCTTCGGCGTCCTCAAGGCCGCCCTCGGCGACCGGATCTCCCAGTTTTCCTCTGGCTTCTCTTTCCGCTTCTCATAAACCGCAAAAATATTTCAAAAGCCTTGTAACAAAACCTGTTCTTGAGCGTCTAACCCGTGAGTCTCGAAAAAAGGAGGTGAACATGTGACACAGGAGAAGATCGAAAAGCTGTATGAAACCTGCTATATGCGGGTTTTCTCCTATGCGATGACCCTGGCGGGCGAACGCAGCCAGGCGGAAGAGATTACGCAGGAAACCTTCTTCCGGGCGTTTTCAAAGCAGAGCGAGTTCCGCGGTGAGTCGGATGAAGTGACCTGGCTCTGCGCCATTGCGAAAAACTACTGGCTGGATGAGAAGCGCCGGGGCAAACGCACCGAAGCAATGCCCGAGGAAATGACCGATCTGGGTTCCGGCCCCGAACAGGCTGCCGTGGACCGGGACAGTTCCTTCCGGATCCATATGGCCCTGCACCAGCTGGAAGAGCCATACCGTGAAGTGTTCGAATTGCGCGTCTTTGGTGAGCTGAGCTTTCACGAGATCGGCATGATCTTCTCCAAAACCGAAAACTGGGCCCGTGTCACATATCACCGGGCGAGGCTTAAGCTTCAGGAAAGGATGGATGTGAAATGAAATATGACTGTGACGTGATCCGCGACCTGCTGCCGCTGTATGCGGACAAGGCCTGCAGCGAGCGAAGCCGCGAGATGGTGGAGGACCACTTGGAAGAATGCCCCGACTGCCGCAATATGGTCGGTATGCTGCTGGACACGGAGATTGAGGAGTCGCTGGCCGGGGAACGGGAATCCGTCCTGGACTACAGCGTCCGGCAGTTCAAGCGCCGCGCCGCCGTGGTCGGCTCGGCGGTCTCCGGGGCAATCACGCTCCCGGTTCTGATTGTCGCCGCCCTGGTTCTTCTGGCCGGACGGTCGGTGAGCTGGGTTGCCATTCCGGTGTGCGGGTGTCTGGTGCTGGCCTCGCTGGTCGCGGTGCCGCTGCTGGTTCCGGAGGACAAGCTGTTCTGGACTTTCTGTGCATTTACGGCAAGTCTTCTGCTCCTTCTGGGTGTGACCTGCCTTTATTCCCACGGTGACTGGTTCTGGGTCGCATCCAGTGCGGTGCTCTTCGGACTGAGTGTCGTTTTTTTGCCTTTCCTGCTCCGCGGCGGCCCGCTCAGGAAACTCATCGGTAACGCTAATCGCCTGCTCATCGTCCTGGCGGCAGATTTCGCGCTTTTCTTCAACATGCTGAACATGATCGCCTCGCAGGGCAGGCTCACGCTGAACACGCTGATCTTCTCCGTCGCGGTAATCGCCGGCATCGCCTTTGTGATCCTTGGGATCATCCGCAGGGGCAGGCTTCGCAAGTGAGCAACGCTTTTCCCTTTTCAAATGGCATATTCCATGTTATGATACCTCCAACGGTGCATTTCATTCAGCCTTCGCAACAAATAACGAACAAGGGGGATTATTCGATGGGTTTTAAAGAAGCCATCATTACCGTGCTCAACAACTATGCAAACTTTTCCGGGCGGGCCCGCCGAAGCGAGTACTGGTATTTCGTGTTGTTTACCAGCATTGTCACCGGTGTTCTGTCTATCCTTGGAGGGAATCCCGAAAACGGAAGAAACATTTTTACCATTCTCAGTTCCCTGTTTTCCATCGCAATCTTCATTCCGAACCTCGCAGTCATCTGGCGCCGCCTGCATGACATCGGCAAGTCAGGCCTGAATTATTTCTGGATCCTTCTCCCTCTCATCGGCTGGATCATGCTCCTTGTCTGGCTTGCCAGGGACAGCATGCCCGGCGAGAATTTGTACGGCCCCAACCCGAAGGAAACCTATTACTACACCGAATAATCCGATATCCAAACACAGCCGGGAACCCGGCTGTGTTTTTTGCTTTCCAGGATATAAGTTTTCTGTTATAATCATCCCGGAAAATGAAACGCAAATTCTTTTCTGTACTATAGCCTGAAACGAGGTGCCCCGGATGAGCAATCCACAACCGGAAAGATTCTCCGATCGCGCTCTAAAGGATATGAGCTCCGCCGTCCTGGTGCTGGACATCAAGGAAAACATCATCTACGTCAACCAGTCGGCCTCCGAGATCCTTGAAATTGAGTCGGGCAGACGGCAGGATGAAACACACTTCTCCCTATATTCCGACGACGCCTACAACGATGCCTTTCATGATGCCATTCTGGATGCACTGTACCAGAAGAAAAGCACGAACATGGACAGAGTCTCCTACCAGTCTCCGTCCGGGAAGAAGTACGTACTGCAGATGTCGTCCTCTTTCCTCCCCGGCGTGAATGAGGACGATTCGCAGCTGGTCGTCACCTTTGCCGATGATACCGAAGTTGAGGTGACACGGCAGAGGCTTCGCGATTCTTCCAGAACCTTCTCCACCTTCCTCTTCGGCTTCTGCATCTGGATTCTGTTCTACGCGCTCTGGGAGTTCATGAAGCGTCCCTGGCCCGCCGATGTCATGACCCACGGGGTGGAACTGCTCGGCATCATCATGCTGCTGTTCATTTTCAGCTACACCAGCCTGACCTGGCACGACCTCGGCATCATGACCGAAAAACCGAGAGAGATGATCCGGACAGGTCTGCTTGTCGCGGTCGGCGCCGTGGCCTTGCTGTTTGTGATCAAGATGATCGCTCGCCTGATCGATCCGAACTGCTTCGAGCCGGACGCGCCCTTCTTTGACATAAGCCGTTTCGGTCTCCGTCAGATCATCTATGTCTTCACCGCCGGCATTCAGGAGTTCCTTGCGCGCAGTGTCATTCAGGGGAACCTCAAGCGCATCACTGTTGTGAAGCACCCCGGTCTTTTGGCCATCTTTCTCTCCTCGCTGATCTTCGCAGCACTCCACATTCACCTCGGTTTCCTTTTCATGTGCGGCGCTGCCATCCTCGCCGGACTTGAAGGCATTCTCTATGAAAAGCAGGGGAACATCTTTGGCGTATGGATCGTTCACTGGGCTTTCGGCGTCTGCGGCACGCTCCTCTGTCTGATCGACCATTAAATATAATCCAATCTAAGAGCCTGCTGGTTTTCCCGGCAGGCTCTTTGTATCTCGATAGTCGCTGCTCAGTACTTTTTTCGAGATGAAAAAGCCCCGCAAACCTGCGGGGCTTGAGGAAAGCATTTTTTATGGTAGCTAATTCGGTGTATCAAATGCTGACAGCCTGCTCCTCGCGCCACTTTGAGTAAGCGCTCAGCTCCGGTTCGTTCACCAGGAACGCGGCGGCGAATACAGCCAGATCATCCGCATAACCCACAACAGGGACCTTGTCCGGGATGATGTCCTTGCCCGCCAGCAGATAGAGGATCGCCGCGACCAGAGAGACGATGACCTTCGGTGAAATTGCTGTATACTCTTTGGTGAGATAACTCCGGATCATCGAGATCATCAGCGGTACTCTGGAAAGCGCGTTGCCTGCCACGGGCACCTCCTTGATTTTCTCTTCCAGCTGTCTCAACAGTTCCTCCAGTTTTGCAGGATTCTTGACCAGTTCTTCCGCCTGAGCAGCAAAACCTGCAATGGCTTCTTTCGCTTTCTCAAAATCCATTGTTGATACCTTCTTTCTTTTTTGTTATGACTTCCCGGGTTTTACACCGCAGGAGCGTATCTGTATTCATAGTAGCAGTCGCCGGCCGGCACCAATGGATATTCTGCCAAATAACCATGCTTGTTAAACGCGATTCTTCCCGGGCCGAATACGTATTCCAGAAAACCGTTGTTGTCGGTGATATACTGATAGAAATATACTTTGGTCATCGGTTTTCCGTCTAAATCACTCCGCTCCGCCAGCGTAGCTTTGATGACCAGGCCGTCTTCATCATATTGAAACTCGGAATCCGGGCTCAGTTCGCTCTGTGATTTCCAGATCTCGTTACGCGCATCGAAATCAACAGCCGTATAATCGTTTTCATATACCGAACCGTCGCTGTTCACGGTCTTCCGGTGAAATGCGCTTTGCATGGCTCCGTCGACCGGATAAGTGAATTCCGTGAACCATTCACTCTCAGTACCCGGCTCGAATGTCACCTTCGATATTCTGCCCTGATCGTCCGCCTCAACACGGCAAATCGCTTCATCAATGCCGAAAAACAGTTTGCTGTATTTGTACGAAGCTTCCGCATCAAAATAACGGTTTGCACCGGCCAGCTTTCCTTCACTGTCATAGTGGAAATCTGTCTTTACAACGAGCATGCCGGATGAATCCGGGTTTCTGGTGAGGCCGGCGAGACGCAGACTTCCGTCCGGGGTAGGCACCGGATATCCGCCGTAGTTGCTGTTCAGTTCAGGATAGTAGTCTTCGATAAAACCGACGTCCGTCACCACGGAGGATGAAGAATCTGCTTCACTATATACACTGTCTTTCTGATGTATCACCGCAACAAAGGCGAGAAGCCCCATCACCAGCACCAAGACCAGCAGGATACCGAGCCTTTTATTCATTCTGTTTTTCCTTCTTTCATATGTATGAAGCACCCTGTCTGCAGTCGCTTTGATCTTCGGCAGGGCTGCTATGAGTTTAATTGTATCACAGCTCTACAGACCGCACAACTTTTTTTAAGACAGCACCGGGAACTACATCCCGGGCGAAATTAACTATATTGTTTCCTTGGTTCAATCCAGCTTCTCCGCCAGCATTTTATCCGTGTGGCGGCGCAGCCGGATCCGGGCGTATATCACTTCAATAAAGCAGCAGCTCATCCAGCCAACCGGATACCCGAAACCGACCAGCGCCGGCGTATTTGCCACAAAGTGTGTCACCACATACAGGTAAATCTGCCGCAGCACCACGAAGGTCGACAGCATGATGATCATCGGCCCGCGTGAATCCCCGCGCCCGCGCAGCGCTCCTGCCAGCACGTGGTTAATGCAGTTGAACAGCAGGAAAAACACGTTCACACGGATGAACATCGCACCCCAACGGATCACTTCCGCATCCGGCGAGAATAGACGCACTGCGCCCGGCGCCCAGATCGCCAGAACAGCTGCAATGGCCCCTGTAACCGAACAGGTCATGAGGATGGCCGTAATCGTCCCCCGGTGACTGCGCTGCTCATCTCCCGCCCCGGTGTTCTGGCTGACAAATGTGGTGGACGCCATCGCCATGCTCTGCATCGGCAGTAGAATGAAGTGGTCCAGCTTGTTGTAGCTTGCCCAACCCGCCATCACATCCGAGCCGAAGACGTTGATGTAACCCTGCACGAAGATATTTGAGAACGATGTGATTACCGACTGCAGCGCAGCCGGCATGCCGACGGCGAAGATCTTCTTCAGGATCGGCCAGTCGATGCGCAGTTCCTTCCACTCCAGACGGTAAATGTCCTTCGTCCGCGTCAGCAGCAGAAGTGTCAGAATCGCCGATACAAACTGCGACAGAATCGTCGCAATGGCGGCGCCGGCAATGCCCATATTCAGCACGAGCACAAAGAACAGATCCAGTGCGATGTTCAGTACGCTCGTCAGGATCAGAAAATACAGCGGCCGCGTCGAATCCCCCACCGCGCGCAGGATACCGCTTCCCATGTTGTAAATAAGCAGGCCCGAGATACCGCCGATATAGATGCGCAGATACAGAGCCGCGTCGGCAAATACGTCCTCCGGTGTGCGCATAAGCACCAGCATCGGCCGCACAGTTGCGACCCCCATTGCCGTAAGCAGGAGACTCAGTACAAAGGTGGCGGCCATGGTCGTGTGGACGGCATCATGCAGGCGGTCCAGGTTTTTGGCGCCGAAGTTCTGCCCGATGACAACTCCCGCACCGACGGCGAATCCGGCAAAAAAGAAGACCAGCATATTCACGATGACAGTGGTTGAACCGATCGCCGCGAGTGCCTGCTTGGAAACAAAGTTTCCCACAATGATGCTGTCCACCGTGTTGTACAGCATCTGGAAGACGTTCCCGAGCATCAGCGGCAACGCAAAGAAAACCAACTGCTGCAGAATCGGGCCCCGGGTCATGTCGCGCGCTGTGGACTTTTCCCTGCTTCCGATTCTCATGGCGCTGCTTCCTTCCGTGTAGTTTCAGGCGTAATCATAAGCAGCAAAACGCGCAAAGTCAAGCCTTTGCGCGTTTTCTTACTCTTCAGTTTTCCGTCGCTTCCAGCACCACGGCCGCTTTCCGTTTCCAACGCCCGGTCCGGTACAAAATATATGTCAGCGCCGCCCCGATGATCCAGGTAATCAGCAGCGAAACGTACATCATGGCACAGTTGCCCTGCGGTAGTTCCGGCGTCTTGCTGAGGGCCACCAGTCCGTAGGCCAGCGGCACACGTACCAGAATCGTATTGAATATCGAGATCCACATCGGCGTCACGGTGTCCCCCGCCCCGCGCATGATGCCGGACAGACACTGCGTCACTTCCATGGCGATGTAGCCGGGTGCCAGAATTTTCATCATCCGGAAGCTCAGGTCAATGAGCTCCTGTGTGGTGGTGAACACTCCCATCAGCCCGCGTCCAAAGAGCAGGATCAGTGCCGTAATCACCGCCGAGATGCCCATGGCAGCCAGTGTTCCGTTCCGCGCGCCTTTTACTACCCGGTCCATCAGGCCGGCGCCGATGTTCTGCCCCGCAAAGGTGGTCATGGCAGTGCCAAGTGAGAACGCCGGCATCATCACAAAGCCGTCGATACGCATGACGATGACATTGGCGGCGATGAACATCTCTCCGAAGCTGTTGGTCAGGGACTGGACCACGATCATCGACATGGAAAATATCGCCTGCGTCACGCCGGACGGCAGACCCAGACGGATCAGCGTTCCGAAGTATCTGCGTCCCGGCAGAAGGTGGTGCAGCTTCAGCTCAAACACATCTTTCAGTCGCATAACCTTATACAGCGCAAGGATTGCCGAAACCAGCTGTGCAATGACCGTCGCCCAGGCAACGCCGGGAACTCCCATACCGAACTTGGCCACAAACACGTAGTCCAGCACTGTGTTCACCACCGTCGATACCAGCAGAAAGCGGAGGGCAGATGCGGAATCACCCAGGCCGCGCATGACGCCGCTGAGGATGTTATAGTAACCTCCGCCCAGGACGCCAAGGAAGATAATGGTCAGGTACTCCTCACACCAGCCGATGATGCTCTCCGGCGTGTTCAGCAGGCGCAGCAGCGGGCCCGCAATCAGCGGCCCGACGATCATGATCAGTACCGATGCCGCGCCAGTCACGGTGATGCAGGCGCCGACGGCTTTGGCGAGGTCTTCCCGCTTCTGCGCGCCGAAGAACTGCGACACCATGATGCTGGCACCTACCGAAATGCCGATGAACAGCACGATCATCAGGTTCAGGATGGGCCCTGCGCTGCCAACCGCCGCCAGTGCGTTATCTCCGACAAAACGGCCGACAATGATACTGTCCACTGTGTTGTAAAGCTGCTGCGCAACGTTGCCCAGCAGCATGGGGATCGCAAAGCGGACAATCTGGCTGACCGGATCGCCCTCCCGCATATCCACCGTGCGAAACATACTCATTCTTTTTTATTTCCCTTTTCTCTACTCGGCTCTCCGCGCTTCCGCAGCTTTGTCTTCTTGCCGTCTGGGGTTACGATCCAGGTGTTCTCCAGCACCTGCTCGGCACCCCGGCGCCACTCGGCAATGTATTCTCTGCGGAGCGTGTCCCGCTCCGCCAGTTCCTCTGCAGTCAGCTCACGCTGTTTGGCAAGTGCTGCGAGCTCATTGATGCGGTTCAGTTTCGTGTTTTCCATCCGCTTCTTATTTTCTCCCCTGTTTCAGTCACTCCGTCATCCCGCTGCACCGACCAGGCCGGCCAGAGCGGCTTCCATCTCGGAGGAGTCTCCGACACCGAAAACCTCGCCGTCCTTCTCGTTGACATAGTCGATATGGCAGTTTCCTTCCGACCCGCCGGCGAAGGCGGCGTACAGCTCGGAGAAGTGGGTGATCGCCCATGATGCGGACAGCTCATTTTCATTCAGCTGCGAAGCTCTTGACACAACCTTGAACTCCGTAAAGCCTTCGTTATGTGTGATGGAGACAAAGTTCGGGTATTCACCCGAAGCGGTCATGTTGGAAAGCGCCTTGTCGATTTCCTCTGCAAGCCTTGCCAGCATCTCCCTGTGCTGCCCTTTCGTCATTACATAGCTGACGCTCCTGTCCGCGTTAAGCGTGGCGGACGCAAACCCATATTCCGCGGCTTCCGCATCATAGTCCGCCTGGGTTCTTTTTTCATCCAGGTATTCGGAAGGGACCGTGAAGCTGACCGGCTCGAGATCCGCCGGATCTGCAACTGTCCCCGTGCCTGTGGGAACCTGTTCGGCGGCGTCTTTTCCGCACGCACACAGGCTGAAGCAGAGCGCCAGAATAATCATCAGTGCAATTGTTTTTTTCATAGGTAGAAATCTCCTTGAGGGTGTTGCGGGTGATACTATACCACAAAAGATTACCGGAATCTACATCGGATCCGTACGCAGATGTTTTCTAAAAGGTTGCTCCCATTGCTTATCGGTTCAGGAACGGAATCGCGACCTTCTGATTGAAGAACTCGATCAGCGGTCCCATGAAAAACGCCGTGACAATCGTACCGATCCCGACGACGCCCGCCACCTTCACATTCCCCGCCGTGCAAAGCAGCGCGCCGGCGGCGACGCAGACCGAATCGCAGATGATTCTGCAGTATCGGAAGGGGATGCAGCTCTGCCTCTCCGACCAGATCAGAGATACGGCATCGTAAGTGGAGACGCCCAGATCCGCCGTGAAGTAAAAGGCCGAGGCCAGGCACATGATAACAATTGCAACCGCCAGCAGCACAAGTCTGCCGCACAGCCCCATTGTCGGGAAAACCGCCCTGCAGCAACCCTGTGAGAATTCGGCAATATAACCCAGCAGGAACAGGTTAATGAGGGTCGCCAGGCCGATTTTATGCCGGTCGAACAGCAGGGCGAAGCTTAGCAGGATCAGATTGGCGATCACATACAGCGTTCCGAAGCGGATCGGGATCACGGCGTCCAGTCCGCTCATCAGTGACTGGAATGGGTCGACGCCCAGCGCTGCGTGCTTGAACATGCCAACGCTGATTCCGCAGATGACGACGCCGAGCGCACTCATCAAAATTCTTTTAAGCTTCATATGCCGTTTCCTCTTTTAGTCTCCGGTTCTTTTTGATTGGCCCGCCAGGGTAACAGATTAAGTATATCAGCCGAGCAGGAAAAAGACAAGGTGAAACAGATCTCGGCTTCACACGGTTTCGCTTGTTTCCTAAAAAAACGTGTGGTATGATTAGTCATCCCATGAATTGAAAAGAGGAACCACTCATGAACCAGCAAACGATTACCATAACCAGCGGGACCCTCTGGGCTATCCTTATGATTCTTGCACGGTGGCTTCTGTTCCGTAAGGCAGGGAAGCCCGCCTGGCACAGTCTTATTCCGATTCTGAACGCCTATGATGAATTCGACATCTGCTGGAAGGGCGGAAAAATCTTTCTTCTCGCACTGCTCGCTGCAGTCGCCGCCGTATGCGGGTTCGGCATGGAAGACAACCCTGTCTTTATGGCCGCTGCCGGCGTAGCAGTGCTGTGGATTCTGATTATCCATTGGCGGCAGAGCATGAAACTTGCGAAAGCTTTCGGCAAAGGGACGTTGTACGGAATCTTTCTGTTCTTCTTTGATAAGCTCGCACGGCTTATTCTGGGTCTCGGGGGCGCGAAATACGTCGGCAAACCCTGAAGCGGGAACGGATACCGAATCTGTCGTATCATCTGGCAGCTGTCCTGGCAATTCTCAGGCAAGCACGAGGGAAACATAGTGAACAATTTGAAAAAAATAGACCTTCATATCCATTCGACGGTTTCGGACGGGACTGATACCCCGGAAGAGATCCTCGCCCTGGTAAAGAAAGCCTGCATCAGGCTTTTTGCCCTGACGGACCATGACGCGATCAAGGGCTGTCTGGTTCTCCGGAAAATCCTGAAGGAGGACGATCCGCACTTTGTTACGGGAGCGGAATTTTCCTGCCGGGATGATGAAGGGCAGTATCACATTCTCGGATACGGCTACGACCCCAATGCCAAGTCGATAAACGGCCTGGTGGAGAAAGGGCACAGCATCCGGATGAACAAGGTGCGCGCCCGGTTGGAACTCCTGAAATCGAAATTCGGGTTTTCTTTCCCGGAGGAGGAGATTCAGAACCTGATGGCGCAGGACAACCCGGGAAAGCCGCACATCGCGAACCTGATGGCAAAGTACGGCTATGCAAGATCCAGAGACGAGGCGATGAAGGAGTACCTCAACAAGCTGCGCGTGCAGTTCGGGTATATCAGCCCGGAAGAGGCGATTGCCGCCATTCTCAAAGGCGGCGGGATTCCCGTGCTGGCACACCCGAGCTACGGGAACGGAGACCAACTGATTCTGGGTGAAGAGATGGAGCGGCGGCTCCGCCGCCTAAAGGACTTCGGGCTCCGGGGCATGGAGGCTTTTTACTCCGGTTTTCCGGAGCGTATGGTCCGCGACATGCTGGACTATGCGGAAAAATACGACCTGCTTGTCACGGCGGGCAGCGACTTTCACGGCAGCAACAAGCTGGTAAAGCTGGGAGATACAGGCTTGGATCTCGGTACGGAATTCCCTGAGCGGCTGCGCCTGTTTCTGGAAGAAATCTCAGTCATATAATTAGAGCAAATGGGAGAGAGCAGATCGATACAATCTGCTCTCTCCCTTATTCTTTGTCGCATTATAGGGTTTTCGAACCTGACTTTGCCGGGTTCCACAGGATCTCGCAGTCGACCGCTGTCTGCAGGAAGCCGATCGGCGCCGCAGAGATGCCAAAGTACACCGTACAGATAAAGGCCGTCATACTCGATATAATTATGCCAGTTTCGGTTTTGCTTTTACCTTCTTTCCCCGGATCATCCGAGCCGCAATGAAAGCGAACAGTATGACCACTGTCAGGTAGCAAAGGATGGACCACACGGGAATGGGATGTGACGGCGCTGCCGGAGCTTCAACCGCCGGCTGCATGAGAACCACAATCATCAGGGTGAGAAGAATGAGAAATGAAACAACTTTTTTCATGATGCGGACCATCCTTTCTGCAAGTTTTTCTGACCATAATATAGCATGTTTTGCGATTTCAAATCAACAACATTTTGCGGTTATTTCAACAAAAAAGCACTACATATTGTATGATTAGAATGTAATGCCGGTAACATCTGTTACGAATGGTTTCTGCATGTGCAAGTCCGAGAAGTCCTGTTCGGGGCAGCTCTGCTTCTCCGTGCGCACCTGGCAAAAGCAGCAGCCCTGTCGGGCTGCTGCTTTTGGGTTTATATGGTATCTCGACGCCATACAGGCTTCGCGCTTACCTCTCCCACAGATACACCGGGATCACGATTTCGGTGTCGTAGCACTTCACGCTCAATTCGTTCTTCCCGGTCGGTTTCAGCGCGGTGAAGACACAGGTCAGTCTGTCATCTCCGGGCTTAAGGTTCACAGAACTCGGATCCGAATAGTACCAGATCACCGGCGGGTTGATGAACTGCGGCGTGATTTCCAACGTCAGCGTGATCTTGTCGCCTACATAGGCGGTAAATCCGTCGGGCCCAAGCGCTTCACCGTAAACGGTGAGGCGCATGGAACTGATTTCCGGCCGGACAGCCGGCCCCGGCGTGCGCGCCGGAATCACAGTGACTTTGGATGTGGGCTCCGGCGTGGCTGTTGGCTTGTCGATATGCCGTGCGACCAAAGTCCCGCCGGCGATCGCCAGCAGGATAAAAAGCGTTCCGACCACGGGCGGCAGCAAGGCAAGCACCTTGTTTCTGCGTTCTTTTTTTCTGCGTTCCCTGTCATCCATCTCGTTGTCTCTCTTCCTTCTGCCGGAATCCCGGGTTTCAGTCCGGTTCCGCTTCTTTCTTTTCTTCCTTTTCTCCCTCTTCCTCCTTCATCAGCTCCTCCAGGTCGACGGTGCTGATGCGGGACAGTTCTTCCATGAACTGCTTCTTATCCCAGTCGCCGAAGCAGATCCACTCCCGGACGCTGTCAAACAGGCAGCCGGGAGAAAACAGCGGATAAAGCTCTCTAACTTCATCATCGGAAAATGTGTAGGTAGTCTTTCCGTCTCTGCAGACTCCGCTTTTCTCTGCAAGATAAAATGCAAGAAACGAGCAGAAATACGGGTCAATGTCTTTGATCCTGGCTCTACCCATGTGATAGAAAATGCGGTAAAAACTTTCCAGAGACGTGATCAGGCTGCGAATACTGTGGTTTTTGATGAGCGCCCTGTCAGTCTCATGGATACTGAACGATTCCGGTTCTGAAGCAAACAGTTCAAGAATTGCCTGCTCATGTTCCTTCAGGAATTCAGTGTACTCTTCGGTCCTCCAGTTTAGCCCTTCCAGCACAGCATGAACAATTTTCCCGAAATCCGGTCGGTTGAGAACGGTGTAGGCAACGGTCTTCTCTTTCGCGGCCCGAATGAAGTCTTCCATCTCCTGATCCGGATTCATAAAGTATTCCCTGTTTGCGATGAGGATCGTGTTGAACCGCTGGTTTTCACAGTAATCGTTGATGCAGCCCAGCAGCTCCGTCCGGTTCAGCCTGGTGCGGTCCACATCGTCGAACACCAGGACGACTCTTTTTTCCTTTTTGGTAATGTGGTCCTCCACGACCGGTGTGGCCACAATATAATCCAGTGAATTCAGCATCGCACTGCTGAAATTGCCGGCCTGAGGATAAATCGTCATCAGGATGGAATTGAGGGCTTTGACAAAACTGTGCCTTTTTTCTATCTGATCCGGATGGCTGCTCAGTTTGGAGAGAAGCGGTGTCAGTGAATATAGCCACTGTTTTTTGATCGCGTCGTGCAGCGCAGCGATGCTGTTAATACCGAACAGCGACACCCGGATAATGAAGTGGGTATTTTTCAGTGCTTCTCTTAGTTCCGTTTCTATCAGATAGGTTTTTCCGCAGCCGCTCTCTCCGACGAGGACCATAGATCCGGCCGGGTGTTCCTTTTTACAGTAATGGATCAGTTCATCTAATGTGCCCATGTCCATCCCTCCTTGTTTTTAATTGTATCACAGTTAAAAGCAGGGACACAATTGTTTTTTCAAAACGCATATGATAAGATCATGCTGTCCCTTTTGACGGGATTTCGAATCTGGAATCATGAAAGACTGGAACAAATGAGCAAAAAACTGAAGACCTTCCTGAAAAAATACCGCGAAGTGATCGTGTATATCCTGTTGGGCGGGGTGGCAACGCTCATCAACTGGGTAGCTGCCTACCTCCTGCAGTTCTGGCTGGATGAACAGATCGTCTGGCAGAATGCGGTCATCAACACTGTGGCCTGGGCCGCCGCCAACGCGTTTGCGTATCCGGCGCTCAGAAAATGGGTTTTCAAAAGCAAAAACAAGCATATTCTGAAAGAATGTATTGAATTTTTCAGCTCCAGGATCTTCACCTGGATCCTGGAAATCATCCTGATGGCCGTGACGGTAAACTTGCTGCACATGAACTTCTGGATCTCCAAGATCATCGTCGGCCTCATTATCGTCGTCGCCAACTACATCATCAGCAAGCTGATCGTCTTCCGCAAAAAGAGAAAACGCCGCAGGGTTCAGTGACCCCACGGCGTTTTCGTTTTGTCTCCCGCTTCCAGTCGCCAGGACACAGCCCCTACTTGGCCGCCATTGGCTTTCCGTCCTTCCACAGCAACTCGGGCCTGATTTCCGACAGACTTGCGCAGCCGGTATAGCCCATCAGCGTTTTCAGCTCCTGGTTCATGCCCGTCACACAGCTCACCACGCCCTCGGTTCCATCCGTGAGGAGTGCAGGCATCATGGCGCGCCCCACGCCGACCGCTTTCGCGCCGAGTGCCAGCGATTTGAATACGTCTGCCCCGGAAGCGATGCCGCTGTCGACAAACACCTCAAAGCCTTCCACATCTCTGACCGCTTCGCAGATTGCCGGCAGGATCATCAGTGGCGGGATGGCAAAAGGCATCCTGCCGTGGTGGTGGCTGACCAGTATACCCCGCGCTCCGCATTCCACGCTCTTCAGCGCGTCGGTGACGCTGAGCACGCCCTTGATGACAAACGGCAGTTTTGTGGCGTTCACATATGCGCGCAGGTCGTCCACGGTCTGCCGCGTCATCAATTCACCGAATACAACATCGTACTCCCCGTTGTTTCCGAAGATGTGGTCAATATCCAGCCCGAGGGCAAATGCGCCGTGCTCCTCGGAAAAGGCGATCTGGTCAAAGATCTTATCCCGGTCCGCATAGGGCTTGATCACCCGGACCGTTTGGATCCCCGTGTCCAGGATCTCGCCGATCACATCGTTTTCTCCCATGCCGACCCAGTTCAGCATCCCCAGTTCCTTTGCGGCCAGAGTATAGTCCATCATGGCATTGCGTTCTTTCTGGTAGCGGTACAAGTGGGAGAATGCCGGCATCATGATCGGGGTGCAGAACTTAGTCCCGAAGATCTCAGTTTCCAGCGAAGCGGTCTGCGCATCAATCAGCCGCTCCTCAATCAGGATGGAGTCCAGATACTGCCGGGTGATGGCGTTTGCGTCCGAAGGACGTGGGGCGTTGTTTTCACTCATAATGATTGCTCCTTTGCGTTTTTTCAGGGCTCTGCATTACCAGTCGGTCTGCCTGTTGTCCTCCTCGTCGTTCTCTTCGTCGTCATCGGCAGCGAAGGGATTCAGCGAGGATTCCTCTTTCTGTTTCTTTTCCATCGCGTCCATGTAAAGAAAGTATCCGAGTTCGTTCATGTCCATGTTTTTTCCCCTTTCCCCTGTCACATCTCCGGTGAATAGTTCCGGAAGCCCTTGCATCAGGCTTTGCCGCAGCTTCCGAAGAGTTCCAGTTTTGTTCTCACAACCTGCTTCATTGCCTCGATCTCATAGGGGATCAGGCACAGCAAGGACTTAACGCCGTCCTGCAGGCCTTTTTCGGCTCCATACTTTCCGGCTTTGTCAAGGTCGGTGAAGATGTTGATTTTGCAGACGCCCTTTTCCACTGCGGTCCGGAAGTCCTCATCCGCGAGACCGCTGCCGCCGTGAAGCACCAGCGGAAGCCCGGTGATTTTCGCGATGGTCTCAATCCGCTCAAAATCCAGCTTCGGCGGGAACTTATAGTCTCCGTGGGCATTGCCCACCGCCACCGCCAGGGAATCGATCCCGGTACGGCGCACATAATCCGCCGCCACAGCGGGGTCCGTGTAATAATCGCTGGGCTTCAGGAGCTTTCCGGCGCCCTCGTTGTCGCCTACGTGGCCAAGCTCTCCTTCCACGGTCACGCCCATGCTGTGGCAGATGCGCACCATTTCTGCGACTTTGGCGGCATTGGTTTCATAGTCCGCGGTGGAGCAATCGTACATAACTGAAGTAAAGCCCAACCGCAGCGCCTCCATGCACTTTTCAAAACTCAGGCCGTGGTCGTAATGGACGCACACCGGGACGGATGCTTTTTCCGCCATCGGGATGAGAAATTCGGCCTCTCGCTCCAGCGGTGCGGCGGGCAGCTGAACCTCCGCTATCCCCACCATGACCGGGGCGCACAGTTCCTCGGCAGTCTCGATCACTGCCCGCGCCATTTCCACGTTCACGGCGTTGAAGAATCCGACGCCGTACTTTCCCTTCTGCGCCGGCAGAAGGATCTCATTCATGTTGACAAGCATTCTATCTTCCTCTTCTTTTCATATGGTTTTCCAACCGCCGCGGATGCGTGTTTCCAGCTCCGGGAGCAGGCGCAGGCCGCTCAGCGCGTCATATGCCGTCACACAGCAGGCGCCTTCCGCCGCCGCCAGGGCCGCACATTCCGCGGGCGTTTTGCCATCCAGCACGGCTGTCAGAAAAGCCGCAATGCTGGTGTCGCCTGCGCCGGTGCCGGAACGTACAACGTCCGCCCGGAAGCAGCGCTGGATCCCTGTCTGATCCGCCCAGGCGCCGCAATCCAGGTGCAGCCCTGCCTTTTCAAAGCTCGCACGGTCTGCTGTCCGGTAGACCATGCCGCCGGTGCCGCATTTAATGAGTGCGACCCGGCAGCCCATGGCCATCAGCTGTCCGGCAAGAGGGAGGGCTTCTCTCTCCGCATCCAATCCTTCCGTAATGTCCCCGCCACGCTGTGTCAGGCGCTCATATCTCTCCCGGTCCAGCATAAAGCAGAGCTCCTCAAAGCTGGGCACAAAAAAGTCTACATAGGGCAGCACGCCGCTGAGGATCGCTCCCCAGTCGACATGCCCGGCGTAGGAGTCCGGGTCAATGGCGGCCAGGTCGAGGCTGGTGGCCAGCCCGTGCTGTTTTGCCCGCCGGAAAAGCTCCGTCAGTTCCGCCCCGTCCTGTTCGATCATCTTCTTCATCAGCGGCGGATAGCCGAAGTGGAACAGTTCCGCGCCGGCGAAGGCGCTGTCTGGAATGTCGGCGCTGACGAAGGTGTCGTTAGCCCCCGGGTCATGCAGGAATATCCGGTCAATCCCGGGAACGGCAAGCACCACTGAGTACGAGGTTTTCCCGCCCCGGTCCACAATCAGGCCGCCGGCGCCGTAACCGGCTAGAATTCTCTGGATCATCCCCCCGAAGGCGTCATCCCCGATTTTCCCCAGCAGCCGCACGTTGTTCCCCAGCAGCTTGAAGGCGAGGCCTGTGTTGGCAACGCTGCCTCCCGTGTGAACGTCGGCCCCCTCCATGAGGATGAGCTTTCCCGGCTCCAGCAGTTCCCCCAGCACATCGTACGTGCGCCGGGCGGGAAAAACCGGCGTGATATCAATGCAGATATGACCTGCGGAAATGATTTTGCTCATCGCTGCCTCCTGTAGGAAACGGGGCCGCCCGGCGCAGGCATGCCCCGTTTGTCATGTTTCGCTCACTTAAGCCCCATAATCAGGTTCAGAGTGTACATCTCCAGCTGCTCAAATTTGCGCTCGGCTATCAGTTTGTTTGCATAGTCGTAGTCGTAACGCGCAACTTTCTCTTCCAGTGCCTTAAAGATCTCAAGGCTGTTTTTCAAATGCTCATAGCTGTCCTCGTCCGAGGTCGTGCGCATGGCCTTGACGTCCAGCCCCACATAGCCCTTCTCCCAGTAACGGTTCTCCCACAGCACCTTGATCTGGTTGAATGCCTGGCGCAGGTTCTCCACGCCGAAACTCTTGTCCTGGTCGTAGCGGATGCCGTTCTGGTCGTTCAGGTGGACGGTGAACAGCTTGTCGAAGGCGAGCGCGAAGCCGATCTCGTTGGCAGGGTCGAGCCCGGCCAGGACAGCGTGGGCGCTCTCCAGGTTGGCGCCGACGCGCTTAGGGTCAATCGTGGCGGCCGACACGCCCATCACGTGGCCGACGGTGCCGCAGAACGAGCGGTCAATGGGCTCGTTTGGTTTCGGCTCGATACAAACGCGGATGCGGTCGTCGTAACGCAGCATGTTGTTGATGGCTTCGACCAGCTGCCTGGTGGCGGTGACCGGGCTCTTGCTCTCGGCACAGAGGGTGCCTTCACGGGCCAGCCACAGCACGATCAGGTCGCAGCCCAGTTCGCGAGCAATGTCGATGGAGCGGTAGGCACGCCACATGGCAAACTCCCGGTCCTTCTCGCTGGTGCTGGTGAAGCCGCCGTCCGTCGTGTGAGGATCCATCCACAGCCGGGGCGCCACAAACTCGGCAGCCAGGCCGTACTTATCGAGCATGGCCTTGACTTTGCGCGCCTCGGCCTTGATCTCTTCTTCGGTCAGGTTGTTCATATTGGGCACGGCGTCGTCGTCATGGAACTGCACCGCGGAAAAGCCAAGCTCGGCAAACCTGGCGAACTTGGTCTCCAGGTCGATTGCCTTCCGGGTCTCAGGACCGTAGGAATCGGCGCCGGTATGGACGTTCCAGGGGCCTACGGTAAATTTGAACTTAGACATAATGCTTCCTCCTTGATATTTTCAGTGTGGTTTTCTGCCTCATATGGAAAACAACGGTATTGTCAGCCCGCAGGCGCCATCGCCGGTTCCGCCTGCCTCGTTTTTTGTATACTTCCTGCCCTGATTTTACCACAGCGGAAAACAGGAAGCAAGAAAACAAAAGCATCCCTGAAAATGCTGGGATGCCGTTTAAGTCTGTTCCTGTTTTCTGATCTCCGATTCCGGAAACGCGTCAGATCCGAGATGCAAAGCATGATTCCCGAGATGAAAATCGCCAGCGCTGAGCCTATTCCCACGCCTTTTCCGGTCAGAGCTCCCAGGCCGTCGGCGGCAAGGCCCGCTAAGGCGTAGGCAGCAACACAACCGAGTTGTCAAGGCTTTTTCGACTGATAGTCGAAATAATTCCTGCCGGATATTACACCGGGACCCCCGCATTGCTTCCGGCTGATAGTTTTTGCGGTCGGTTCATTGACCTTGCAGTTTTCAGGTGTTATCATGGAATTACATTGGAATCATCCTGCGGAAAGGACAAATGAACCATGGAAACAAAGTATTTTATTGTCAGCAGCATTGACGGCGATTATGCCTGGCTCACAGAGATCGGCTCCTCGGCAGAACCGGTTTTCTTCGCGCGCGCTCTGCTCCCGCTGGATATTGACGAGGGGAGCAAACTGAAGTTTGAGAACTTCCAGTTCGAGATGATCTCATAATATCATATCGTTTTCCGAACTCCTCAACCAAAAGCAGCAGTCCCTTTCCGGGGCTGCTGCAATTCATTTATTGCTTGACCATTCACGCCTCAGTCGTGGAAAATCTCATCCGCGTCGAACTTCCAGTCGCGCATGAGCGTCTCGCACTGTTCCGGCGGGACCAGTTCACTCTTTTCTTCCCCGGTCCTGATGCGGAACCACCCTTTCTCCACGCCCAGCACCTCACAGGTCGTGCCGTGCTTCAGGGTTTCCCGGTCTTCGCCGATGTTTCTGATCTTCATCCTCTTACTTGCTTCCGTCAGGCATCCACGTAAACTGTAAGCACAACGATAGCAATGGTGATTTCGGTCTCCGGCTTCTCAAAGAGTGCGATTCCTCTCGGGTTTGCCCCGCCCTGGTGTACTTCGGCGTCCACAGTCCAGTCGCGAAGGAAATCCGTCACGACCGCAACGTCCGCCTGCTCCGGGTGTGGAACATAGATGTCCGCATGGATCTTAGCTTCCGCTTTCAGATTCTTGATGTCGAACACTTCAAACAGCCCCGCCATGCAGCAGTGGTGCACGGCATCCTTTACCGCCTTCAGGACGGCGTTGTTCTGGTCACCCCCGTGCATGTCCACGCCCTGTCCGAACTCGATCAGCAGTCTCTTAAATGCCATACTGTTTCCTCCTTTGCAGCGGGAGCTTCCAGCAGACTGCGCCCGCGCTTTTTGATTATGATTATTTACTCCCGCCCATTATACGGACTAAGATTACTGCTTCCCGCTGTCGTCCGGCAGGGTCACCGGGTGGTTCTGCAGTTGCTTCAGCACTTCCTTCAGCAGTTCGCCTTTGCCGGAGGACGGCGCCGCATAATAGGCCTCTGGGATGTAGTGGTAGCACTTGTCCAGGATCTGCATACCCCGGACGAAGAGTTCAAAGGCACACTCGCCGACACAGTCCTCGGCGATGGCCGTTGGCAGGTCGCTCTGTGCGATGACGTCGCCGTCTGCATCGAGGTAGAACTTCAGGAAGCGCATCTCGCTGTTGATGCGGTTGCACGCTTCCAGAATCGCCGCGCGCTTTTCCTTTTCGACCTTGCACATCATCCCGGTAACCCGCATCTGTACGTCGTTGTGCTCCTCATCCTGTGAAAAAACGTGGAAGCGTACGGCCGGGCCGCCCTGGATGTTGACACCCGCTTCAATCAGGTACAGCGTGTCCGTCTCAACGATGCGGTATTTGACACCGTGCCGATCGAATGCTTCGGCAATCTGGTCCACTGTGCTGCGTGACATATCCGTTTCCTCCTCAGGGGTTTTATTCTCTGCTCATGGGGCTGGATTGATTGGTTTTGCTCAGCCGGTTTTCCCGAAGACCGATGCGAGATCGGTAATCGACTTCACGAAATTCGCCGTCAGCACCTGCAGGGAGTCTTTCGGTACTTCGGTGATCTTCCATTCCTTGCCGGATTTGACCAGGTCATATGTGACACTCATCTGTGCGCTTCCGGTTTGGGCCGTTTCCATTTTGTCGTTCAGGATCTGCTCGGCCATAGCACGGAGATCGTCTTCCGAAATACCGCTGAACGCCGAGGCAAAGGCCTGCCCGAGATACTCCCCGAGAACGTCCTGCAGAATTGGGCTGGCGTCCACGTAGTAATACTTCACTGTGGCGGTTGCATGGTCGCCTTCCTCGTTGACGCTTACGATCTCATAGGTCATTTTTGCCGCCCATTCCTTCATTTTGGCGTAGAGCAGTGCCGCGGCTTCTTCCCCGCCTTCCATTTCGCCTATTTGGGCCTGGATGCTTCCAGCCGACGGGACCAGGCAGGCCTGCATCTTCTCAAAGTCATATTCCTTCATTCCGTCGCAGAAAGTCCTCATCGTTTTTTCCGCTTTCTGCGTCCCGCATGCGCACAGCGAGAGCAGCATGAGCGCAGCAAGGAATACTGACAGAAACTTCTTCATGGATTTTCTCCTTCCCGGATGTTGGTGGCTGTAACACATGTTTATACTACCACAGTGCCCTGCACAAAACAAGTTCCAGACATAATCCGTAGTTATATTCCGGGAGACATGGCACAGCAAAAAAGACAGAGGCAAAGTGCCTCTGTCTTTTTTGCGGGTTCAGCATGCATGAAAGGATTGGGTTACTCTGGCGTCCTCGCGCTGCAGAGATAAAAAACAGCCAGTAGTCCAGGACCGGTATGCGCGCCGATCACCACTCCCAGGGACGATATGCTGATCTCTCCCATGCCGGGATAGGCTTCCAGTACGTGGTCGCGAATGTACTGTGCGTCGGCAAGGCAGTCTGCATGCAGGATCAGCATGCTGCGCCCTTTCGTATTCACCAGGCTCAGGTCGTGCAGAACTGCGCTCAGGATCGACTTCAGCGCGGCTTTGCGTCCGCGCACCTTGCGGGCCACGTCAAGGGTTCCCTCATTGGGGACATACAGCACCGGCTTGATGCTGAGCACGGATCCCACCAGCGCCGAGGCGTTGGATACGCGGCCGCCGCGCTTAAGGTAGTTCAGGTCGTCCACGGTAAAGCGGTGGGCGATCTTCAGCTTGTTTTCCTCGCCCCAGCGGACCACGGTATCAAAGTCGGCGCCGCTTTCCTGCAGGGCAACCATATACATCACCAGCAGACCAAGCCCGCCCGAGATGCAGCGCGTGTCCATGACATACAGCCTTTGGTCCGGGAATTCCGCGCGGATGTTTTCAGCTGCTTTCCGGCAGTTTTCAAAGGAAACGGACATCTTTACCGACATGTCCAGGAAGATGACATTCTCTCCCCTGGCCATCAGGCCCTTGAAGAAATCGTAATACAGGTACTCGTTGATCATCGAAGTTGTGAGGACGTCCCCTTTCCGCATGCCGGCATAAATGGCGGCGCGGCTTTCCTCCCGGCAGTCGTCGGTTCTCGGCTGGTCGTTTACCGTATAGCCGTATGAGATGAAGGGAATGTTGTGCTCATCAAACCAGGTTCTGGGAAGATCCGAAGTGGAAGATGTGGCAATCAGATAAGACATGGCAGCCTCCTGAATCTGTTTTCATTGTGGGATCCTCATTTTAGTACGCATCCTAATTCTTTGCAAGGTTTTTTTGCTTCTTTCGCCGGAAAACAGATTGAATCTTTCGCTGCGGCCACCTATAATGACAGTATGGTTGAGAACATCAAACAAATCATAGCGGAAGCGAGCAGGGAGCTTTTTAACTCCAACGGGTATCAGAAGGTCACGATGCGGCAGATTGCAGACCGCTGCGGCATCTCTGTGGGAAATCTGACTTACCACTATCCCCACAAAGAAGACCTGCTGATGCTGGAGCATGATGGCATCCTGAATGCCTTTCTGGACGACGTGCTGACCAACCGGCCGGAACTGACCGGCCTGAAGGGTTATTTTACGGTAGAATGCGCATTTCTTTACCGGATTCTGAACGATCCCCCGGTTGCGGCGCTGTATGCCGACGTCATCAATGTGCCCAGTCTCCGCAAGCGTTACCACGATGCGCACTATCGGCTCTATCTGCATTTCTGTCCGGAAGCAGGCGGAACACGGGAAGCATGGATCTCGACGCTTGCCATGTCTGCGCTGGAATATGAGTATGCGGATGTCGGCATCCTGGCGGAGACACCACAGCTGATGGAGGACATCTTCCGGGCAAAGCTCCTTTTCGAAGGCAGGAATCCGGAAGAATATGGCGCGCTGATTCACGAGGCAGTGGAAGCCGGCACGGCTCTGGCAAAACAGCTGAACCACGTATACTGAGAAATAACACAGCAGAGAAACCGAAATGCGTTTCTCTGCTTTTTATTGTCCGGACCTTGTTTTGCTTTCTTCGATTGTTTCTGCTCTTTATTTCATATCCGCGTAATCATAGGATTCCCTGATCCAGGAGAGCAGCTCCTCGTCCAGTTCGTCCGGCCTGCTGATGACGATATGGTGCGTCCACCGGCCGGGATAGGGCTCTGTCTTCACCGCGACACGTTCCGAATCCAAAGGTACCGGGAGGCCGAGCGTCAAAACAAGATAGTCTTTTGGCATCTCCGCCTTTCGTTTTACCCTGGCGAAAGAGATACAGGCAAACACGTGCCGGTTGAAAAATGTGATCTGCGTCTTCTGCACCCGCTTGTTCACATTGTGGAACGAGTCGTACAGCAACTCCTCAAATGACCGATACAGATCCAATGCGTCCAGATGTCCTTCAAAAAACATCAGCGTGTCCAAATCTAACTCCCGCATTTCTGCTCCCCGGCTTTCAATTCTCTCAGTTTCCATTCTGTTTTTATTATAGCACCGAGTGTCAATGATAATTGAAACGCCCGGCCCCGGCGGGATCGGCACGGCAAATGGAACCTGGATGATGCATCGGCAGACTGAGTAACCGGCCCGGTCCGGAATACCGTTGACAAAAAGAATTGACTTGGATACACTTCGATTCGGATGGAAAACGATCTCATACCGCGAGGAGAACACCATGGAAATTCGCTACTGTCCTGAATGCGGACGGAAACTGCATTTAAGAGAACAGCAGGACGCCCCACCGGCGCCATACTGTGATGGCTGCGGGACCTTTCGCTTTCCGATCTACAGCACTGCGATCGCCGTTGTGCTTCTCAGCCCTGCACGGACGCATATGATCCTGATCCGGCAGTACGGGGAGACGAAGCGTGTTCTTGTTGCCGGGTATGTCGACAAAGGGGAAACAGCTGAACACGCCGTCATCCGGGAAGTACGCGAGGAGCTTGGGATGACGGTACGGGATGTGCGCTATCTTGGCAGCCATTATTATCCGCCCTCCGAGACTCTGATGCTGAACTACTGCGCGGTTGTTGCGGAGAGCGAGGCCTCCCCGGGCCTGGAGGTGGACAGCTGGGAGTGGGTACCCGTTGAGGACGCCCTGTCCCTTGTGAACCCCGGCGACTTGGCGGAAACCTTCCTGCTGGATTACGAAGAATACAGGAGATTACCATGAGGAAAGTGAAAATCACCGTGCTGAAGTGTGCGTTTCACCAGGATCTGGCCGATCGCTACGCCAGCCCGGCCTTGGCCCCTGTCGGTACAACCGGGAGAAAATTGTATCTACTCAAAGATACCTTCCCGTTACGCTTTCCCTGCAGGCTTTGATTTCCTCAGGCGCGCCGCAGGCGACAATCCTGCCGCCGGCATCTCCTCCGCCAGGGCCCAAGTCAATGATGTAATCGGCGTTACGGATGACGTCGAGGTCGTGCTCGATGACGATAACGGTTGCGCCGCTGTCAATGAGCGCCTGAAAGACGCCGAGCAGCGTTTCCACGTCCAGCGGGTGGAGTCCGATTGTCGGCTCATCGAACACGAAAACGGAATCCTCCTGGCCCCTGCCCATTTCGCTGGCCAGCTTCAGCCGCTGTGCTTCTCCGCCCGAGAGACTTGGGGTCTCTTCCCCGAGTGTCAGGTACCCAAGGCCCAGGTTCTGAAGAACCTGCAGTCTGGGAGCCACGTTTCTCATGTCCCGGCAAAACTCGATGGCCGTGTTGACGTCCCGGTCCATCAGTTCCGGCAGGGACAGGCTCTCTCCGGTTTTATTGCTGTGACGGATCCCATAGGCTTCTTTTGCATATCGCGAGCCTCTGCATTCCGGGCAGGGAATGTCGACGTCCGGAAGGAACTGAACGTCGAGGCTGATCGATCCTGTTCCGTCACAGACCGGGCAGCGCAACTTCCCGGTGTTGTAGGAAAAATCTCCCGCCTTGAGCCCTCGTTTCTTTGCATCCAGGCTGCGGGCGTAAATCTTCCGCAGTTCATCATGGACATTCGCATAAGTGGCGACAGTGGAGCGTACGTTGATTCCGATGGGGGACGCATCAATGAGTTTCACATGCCGAATGCCTTCCGCGTTGATTTGGACAACGTGCTCCGGCAGCCTTGCGCCGGACGCGGCTGCAGAGAGGCCTGGCACCAGGCTTTCCAGCACCATGGTGGTTTTGCCCGATCCGGATACGCCGGTCACCACCGTCAGCCTTCCACGGGGTATACAGACATCCAAAGCCTTGACGGTATGGATCGGAGAAGTTTTCATCCGGATGCAGCCGTCATCAAACAGGGCGGCTGCTTTGCTGTGCCGTTTGATCTCCTGCCGGCCTGCAAGAAATGGGCCTATTTTGGAGGCGGGATTCGCTTTGATCTGCCCGACGGTCCCCTCGGCAATCACTCTGCCGCCGTCCGCACCAGCATTCGGCCCGAGCTCTATCAGCCAGTCGGACTCGCCCAGAATCTGTGTATCATGATCTACCAGGAGAACGGAATTGCCGTCCGCGATCAGATCGTGCATGACAGCGTTCAGGCCCGCGATGTTGGCCGGGTGCAGCCCGATGGATGGCTCGTCCAGTACGTATAGCACGCCTGTCGTCCGGTTGCGCACGGCTCTTGCCAGCTGCATCCTCTGCCGCTCGCCGGTGGAGAGCGTGGACGCCGCCCTGTCCAGGGTCAGGTAGGAAAGCCCCAGATCCATGAGCCGTTTCGCAGCAGTGTGAAAAGACTCGCAGATGCTTTTTGCCATGGGCTTCATCTCATCCGGCACGGCATCCGGCACACGGGCGACCCAGTCGACGGATTCGGCAAGCGTCATAGTGCAGGCTTCTGCCAGGGAAATCCCCATAAGCTTCGGCGCACGTGCCTTCTCCGAAAACCTCGTTCCGCCGCAGTCCGGGCAGACCGAAAGCCGCAGGAATTTCTCCACCCGCTTCATACCGGTCTCATCCTTCACCTTTGACAGGGCATTTTCCACGGTAAAGGTCGCGTTGAAATAGGTGAAGTCCATCTCGCCGGCGGCGCCGTTGGTCTGATTCTGGTAGATGACGTGCTGCTTGACCGCCGGACCGTGAAAGACGATTTCACGCTCCTTTTCGGTCAGCTCGCGGAAGGGCACGTCCGTCCGAACCCCGAGTTCCCTGGCGATGTCCTTCATCAGAGACCACATCAGGGTCTGCCACGGCAGAACGGCGCCTTCGTCGATCGTCAGCGACTCATCGGGGACGAGCGTCGATTCATCGACGACATGGATGATCCCGGTCCCGTCGCAGCGAGGGCAGGCCCCCTGGCTGTTGAAGGCGAGTTCCTCAGCACCGGGACCGTAGAAGTGCTCTCCGCATTCCGGGCAGACCAGTTCTTGTTCCAGCGCAACGTTCATGGAGGGCGGCAGATAGTGGCCGTTCGGGCACCTGTGGCTGCCCAGGCGCGAGAACATCAAGCGCAGGCTGTTCAGCAGTTCTGTCCCGGTGCCGAACGTTGAGCGGATGCCCGGAATCGCCGGACGCTGGTGCAGCGCAAGGGAAGCGGGAACATAGAGTACCTCATCCACGTCGGCCTTTGCCGCCTGCGTCATACGCCGCCTTGTGTAGGTGGAAAGGGATTCCAGATATCGCCGGGAGCCTTCGGCGTAAAGCACGCCGAGTGCAAGGGACGACTTGCCGGAACCGGAGACCCCCGCGATCCCTACAATCTGATTCAGCGGCACATCCACATCAATATTCTTCAGATTGTGGACTCTCGCTCCTCGGATCTCAATTTTCTTTGGGTTATGATCATTCATATCCTTTTCAGTTTCCGTCTTCCTTCTAGACAGGACTTCGCCGGCTTTTTGAAAAGCCGGCGGATGATTATTCAGCTTCTGTTTCTAGGCGGCAAGTTCTCCCTGGAGAAAGGGCTCGTGGATCAGCTGCGCGGCCAGGATTGCGGGTCAAGCTTTTTGTGGCTTTTCATGCTGCTTTCTTCCTTATTCCAGTCCGTACGGCCAGCCGGCAAGTCCGCCCATGTTGCGGATGTCCCGGTATCCCAGCTTTTCCAACAGGCGTGCCGCTCTGGCACTTCTCATCCCGCTGCGGCAGTACACCAACACAGGGGTATCATACGAAGGGATGAGTTCCGCAGCCGTTTCGGCAGTGATCTCATCAACCGGCAGCAGCTCAGCGCCGGCCACGTGCCCCGTGATGTACTCCGGTTCTTCCCTTACGTCCAGCAGCGCGACACGTTCCCCGGACTGCAGGATGCTGTGCGACTCCGAAAAGCTCAGTTTTCTGATCATGCGTTTTCTTCTCCTGTTCCAGGCTCATTCTCTTTCGTGATTACGCCAGGCCGGCCTGACGGATGCTTTCCATGATTCGGCCGACGAGGCCTGTACGGCCGAAGGGCGTGATAATGTAAAAGCCATCAACGTACGGAGCCATTTGTCCGGCGATTTCCGTGGAGATCTCCACGGCCAGGCTTTCTCCCTTTTCGCGGTCGGCACCCCGGTAGAGTTCGATGATCTTCTCATCCACGGTGATCCCGGCGATTTCGCTGTTCATAAAGCGGGCGTTGCGCTCGCTGACGACAGGCATGATACCCCCCAGGATTCTGCCCTGCAGTTTCTCCCGCGCAATCTTCAGGTTCTCCAACCCTTCCGATGAGAGGATCGGCTGGGTCAGAAAGGCCAGCGCGCCGTTCTGCTCTTTTCGCTTTGCGATGTCCATCTGCACGCCGAAGTTCCGGACATTCACATTGAGGGCCGCAAAGATGCGGAAGGGGTTGGGCAGAACAGTACGGTTCAGGCCGTCCACATAGTTAATCAGCTTGCGGGAATTGAAGTTGTAGACACTCTTGACCTCGTCGCGGTTGGCAGCGGGAATCGGGTCGCCGGTGACCACCAGCACCTTGTTAACGCCCTCGGCGCAGAGCCCCAGCAGCAGCGCCTGCGTGGCGTTCAGGTTTCTGTCCCGGCAGGTCATGTGAGGCATCGCATCCATGCTGAGCTCCCGGCGTATCTTGCAGGCCATGAGGCTGCTGTCGATTCTCGCCCGCGCCACGGGGCAGTCCGCCACAGTGATGAGGTCTACCCCGTTTTCCTGCAGATCGCGGGCGCCTTTCATGAATTTCGCCACATCGGCGTTTTCCGGCGGATCGAGTTCCACGGCAAACGGCTTCCGGTCCGGGTCGCAGAGGGCGGTCCAGAACGGGTCGTCGGCTTCGGGCCGCGCCCTTCGTTCCGCTGCCGCCTCCGGTCGGTACTCAATGCGGGCAGCCGTGGGCATGCGCAGCTTTTTGGCAACTTCGCGCATATGTTCGGGCGTGGTGCCGCAGCAGCCTCCCAGAATGCGTACTCCCTGTGCCCGCAGCTGCTCCATCTGGTCGGAGAAGTAGCCGGGATCGCCTTCGTAGAAGGTACGGTTGCCGCGCACCGTCGGATAGCCCGCGTTGGGCATGGCGGAGAACAGGCCTTCGACCGGCCCGATCTTCCGCATCAGCTCCACCATCTGCCTGCCGCCGGAGACGCAGTTAAGCCCGACGGCGTCGATGTTCGGGTCGGCGGCCGCCGCGTTCAGAAGATCCCGGATCAGCCGCCCGTCGCGACTGAAGCCGTCGGGGCTTGCCGCAAAGGAAACCAGGATAAAGGCTTCCGGCGCCTCGGTGCGGATGACGGATGCGATCTCGGAGAGGTACTGGCCGGTTCCAAGGGTTTCAAACAGAAAATGTCTGGCCCCCTGCTGCAGAAACTGATCCGTCACGAACAGATACTCCGCCAGGATGTCGGTGTCATCCTCGGCGTCGATGGGCCCGATGTCGGCGAAGACATAGGCGTCGCCCGCGGCTCGGCTGGCGATCTGCCAGCCTTCGCGGATCATGGCGGCGCAGTCGCTTTCCGAGAAGCGGAGACGGTTGGCTCCGTAGGTATTGGTTTTGATGGCGCGGCAGCCGGCGTCCAGATAAGCGCGGTGAATCGCCGCGATTTCTTCCGGCGCGCTCAGGTTCGCCCATTCGCAGTCCCGGTGGCTGGTCCGGTTCCGCGAGGCGTAATAGGTTCCCATGCCGCCGTCAAACAACAGCGGCTGTATCTTCAGATAATCCCGTATATCTTTCATCCCAGCACCCGCTTTGCGATATCCGCGCTCTGTTTCGCGTCTTTGGCATAGTAGTCCGCGCCGATCTGCGCGGCGTAATCCGGCGTCAGCACCGCGCCGCCCACCATGATTTTGCAGTCGTGCCCGCTCGCCCGGATGGCGGCGATGGTTTCGGCCATGCTGGCCACGGTGGTGGTCATCAGGGCGGAAAGGCCCACAAGACTGACGTTCTCCCGGATCACCGCGTCCACAACCTCTTTCGCCGGCACATCCCGGCCGAGGTCAATAACGGTGTAGCCGTAGTTTTCCAGCACCACACGCACGATGTTCTTGCCGATGTCATGAATGTCCCCGTGCACAGTGGCAAGGACGATTTTCCCTCTCGAGACGCCCGTTCCGCCCCGCTGCGCGATGCGCTGCTTTACCAGTTCAAAGCCCTCGCAGGCGGCGTTTGCGGCGTTGATGAGCTGCGGCAGAAAAATTTCCTGCCTCTCGTAGCGCTCGCCGACTGCATCCAGCGCCGGAATCAGCAGCCGGTCCACGACTTCCATCTCGCTCATCTGCTCCAAAGCCTGCGTGGCGAGCGTCTTGGTTTCCTGCCGCAGCCCGCGCATGATCGCATCCGCAATGCTCATCTGCCCTCCGGAGGAGGCCGCAGTGCGCTCCTGCACGGGGGCGGATGCGAAACGGCGAATATAGGCTTCGGCGTCCCTGTCCTGCCCGGAGAGCACGCGGTAAGACGCGACGGCGTCCATCACCGCAGTCTGGTTTGGGTTTATGATGGGCAGGTCCAGGCCTGCATGCATTGCCCGGGTCAGGAAGCTGACGGTAATCTGTTCGCGCGCAGGAAGTCCGAAGGAGATGTTGCTTACGCCCAGCACCGTGTGCAGCCCCAGCTCCTCGGTTACATAGCGCACCGCGCGCAGCGTCTCCTCTGCCTGTTCCTGCTGTGCGGATACCGTGAGCGTCAGACAGTCGATGAGTACGTCTTCCCGGGGGATCCCGTAAGAGAGCGCCGCATCCAGAATCCGTTCGGCAATGCGGCAGCGGCCTATCCAGTCCTGAGGGATGCCGTCTGAATCCATGCACAAACCCACGACTGCCGCGCCGTACTTTTTGCAGAGAGGCAGCACGGCCGCCAGCACTTCGGGCTTCCCATTTACAGAGTTCACAATGGCCTTGCCGTTCACGGCCCTCAGCCCCGCTTCAATGGCGGCGGGATCCGAGGAATCGATCTGCAGGGGCAGGTCCACCACCGCCTGCAGAGCCTTGACTACCCGGCGCATCATGGCCGGCTCGTCAATGCCCGGCAGCCCGACATTGACATCAAGGATCTCGGCTCCGGCGTCCTGCTGCTCGATTCCACGAGCTACAATATAGTCGATGTCCTCTTCCCGCAGCGCCTGCTGGAAGCGCTTTTTCCCGGTTGGATTGATGCGCTCGCCGATCACGCGCACGCCGTCAAAGCAAGCCGTGTTTGAGGCCGAGCAGACGCCCGCCCGATCCGGAGCTCTGCGTGCGGCCGGCATCCCTTTCAGCGTGCCGGAAAGGGCGCGGATAAATTCCGGCGTGGTGCCGCAGCAGCCGCCGAAGATATTCACGCCAAGGTCCAGTGCAGGCACCAGTTCCCGGGCAAATTCCCCTGCCGTCATATGATACTCTCCTGTGGCGGGGTCGGGCAGTCCGGCATTGGGCTTGAGGATCAGGGGCCGGTCTGTCCAGTGGCTGAGTTCCTCGATCAGCGGCAGCAGTTTTTCCGGGCCGAGGCTGCAGTTAAAACCCATGGCGTCCACGCCGAGGCCGCTGAGTGTCAGACCCATGGCCGGCACTGTGGTTCCGAGGAAGGTCCGGCCAGAGGCTTCAAAGGTCATGGTCACCCAGACGGGGAGATGTGTGTTCTCCTTGGCGGCAAGAACAGCCGCCTTGACCTCATACAGGTCGCTCATGGTTTCGATGATCACGAAGTCCGCGCCGGCCTGTTCGCCGCTGACCAGGATTTCGCGGAAGGCTTCATACGCATCTTCAAAGCGCAGCGTGCCAAGGGGTTCCAGCAGCTGCCCGAGAGGGCCGATGTCCAGGGCAACCTTTACGTCCCTGTCGCCGCCTGCCATACGGGCACAGCGCACGCCGCCCTCCACCAGTTCCGCCACGCTGCAGCCGCAGCCGGCAGCCTTGAATCGGTTGACGCCGAAGGTGTTGGTGTAGAGGACCCGGCTTCCGGCTTCGACATATTTTCTCTGGATCTTGGCGACTTTTTCCGGCTGCGTGCAGTTCCACAGTTCCGGGATCTGCCCGACAGGCAGCCCCGCCGCCTGCAGCATGGTTCCCATCCCGCCGTCCAGGATAATCAGTTCACGGTTTTCCACAGTTTTTCCCATCCTTCCGATAGGTACAGTCGGCAGACATCGTACAGGTTTCGCAACTGCAGCTCCGTTTTGGCTGCGGGCGGTCGGAAACTCCGATCAGCGCCGTCACGCTCTTCTGCGGCACCATCAGGCCGCTCTCCGACAGGCTGACGCCGATCCGCCGGGTGATGTCCAGCAGCCGGAACAGATCCCGCTGCTGGCTTAAGGGCAGGTCCCCGTAGCCCGGGCTGAAGCGGTCTGTCAGGCAGCGCGGTGCGAATGTGTCCGCCAGGTCGGCGCAGAGGTTGTCACACACGTTTTCAACGGCGGCGCTGGCAGCCGCGTCCATAATCAGCGCCTGTGCCATGTCCTTCGCCTGAGTCCGGCGCAGCAGGTTTTCCGTTTCCATCCCCAGGGTAGCCGCCATCAGGATCACTCCGTCGCAGTCCTTCAGGAATTTGCGGATGTCCGCCCCTGCCGGTGTAAACCCGGTGCCGGTGAGTGAACCGTCGGCATCGCGGTCAAAAAGCCGCCAGATGACCCGCGGCACCGCGCAGCGGAAAAGTTCCCGCTCGACGGTTTCGAGCTGTTCCGGAATCCCATCCGGGAGCGGACCACCCGGATAGCCGAGATACCTGAGCGTCTCCTGCCGGCTGATTTCCGTCAGTCTTGCTTCCAATCCGGTTCCCCTCCTTTGCGTGCAGTGTTTAGACAGTTTAACACAGATTGCTGCCCTTGTGAATCTTTTTTATCACTCCCGTCAGCTGACAGTAAAATCGCCCCGCCGGGCATTTATGGGGCGAGGCGCTGTCGGCGGTTCAGTTCTTTCTCCACCAGATTCAGCGTGCGGAAGAATCGCTGTGTGGCGATCATCGGGCCGCAGCAAGGGCAGCCGAGCATGCTCCACCAGAACATGTGCCTCCACGAGGTGTACGGCCCTTCTACGCCGAGTTCGATTGCTTTCCCCTTCAGCTCCTCGGCGATGTTCGCCATCCAGACCAGCGTATAGATGAACAGCGTTGGGATTCCAAGCAGATAGGCTATCCAGTACCGCCGTGTCCTGCGGCCGAGGATCTCGTCCAACTCAGCCTGCAATCCGCCGAATGGCATATAAAACAGGAAAAACAGTCCCGCCGTGCAGAAGTCAATCATCCCCAGCCAGAAGCCCGGCCGGTCCGTGTGCCGAAACATCATCTTTTCATCTCTCCGTTTCCTGTCATGGTTCAGAATGTATCACAGAACCGCGAGGCTTGCAAGCGGGCACATGGAGCGGCATCTGCATTGCGGGAACCGGAGATCTGTGTTATACTGGTTTTGGATTGAAGGGAAAAAGAAAGGAGACCATCATGCCTGCATTTGCAAACCGAATGGAATATATGGCCGGCTCTGCCGCCATCATCAGAAGCCTCTTCGGTGCCATGAACGACCCGGAGACCATCTCGTTCGGAGGCGGCGCTCCGGCTTCCGATGCGCTCCCGGTCGAGCAAATCCGGGAGATCGCGGCCGACGTGCTTCGCCGCGACACCCGTGGGGTGGAAGCCCTTCAGTACGGGCCGGTTCAGGGCATCCGGCAGCTGCGGGAGATCGTCGCCGGGAAGCTACTGGCCCCGAAGGGGGTTCCTGCAGATCCTGATGACATCCTCATCGTCAACGGCGGCCTGGAAACCATGAACCTGCTGTGCCAGGTTTTCATCAACCCCGGCGACGTCATCCTCTGCGAATCGCCGACTTTTGTCCATTGCGTGGAAATCTTTGAAATGTTCCAGGCAAAGTGCATCGGCTGCAGGACGGACGACCTTGGCATCGACCCTGAGGATGTGGAAAACAAAATCCTGGAATACCATCCCAAGATGGTTTATGTGATCCCGACCTTCCAGAATCCCACCGGGAAAACCCTGCCCGCCGAACGGCGGGAGAAGCTTGCCGAACTCGGCAGCAAATACGACGTAATCATCCTGGAAGATGACCCTTACCGCGACCTCCGTTACAGCGGAGAGGAGCTGAAGCCCATCAAGGCTTACGACAAAACGGGCCGCACCGTGCTGGCCAACAGCTTCTCCAAGATCTTTTCTCCCGGAAGCCGTCTGGGCTATGTCTACGCCGATCACCGAATCATAGAAAAGCTGATCGATGCAAAATCTGCCACCAATTCGCACACTTCCATGCTGCCGCAGATCCTCTGTGCCGAGTTCTTTGCCCGTGGATACTACGATGAGCATCTGAAGAAACTCTGCTCCATTCATCGTGAGCGCCGGGACGCCATGATGGCCGCACTGGAAAAGACCATGCCGGAGGGTACAAGATGGGTCTTCCCTGACGGCGGTCTGTTCACCTGGGTCGAACTGCCCGGCGGCATCGACACGACCGAGCTGCTGAAGGAAGCGGTCGGTTACAAGGTTGCATTCATTGCCGGCGCCGGTTTCTATGTCGGCGGCACGGAGGAAGGGAAAAACTGCATGCGCCTCAGCTACGGCAATGTGACCCCGGAAAAGATCGAAATCGGCATGAAGCGTCTGGGCGACCTGATCTGCTCAAAGCTGTAATAAGCGGAGACAGTTTCCCGGATTGTGGAACCGCGGAATGTATGTTATATTGAAGCCGTTCGAGAGTCACCCCGCCACGGAGTTCTGAAAGGAGTTGCTGTATATGATTATTTACGGTTCCAAAGATTGTCCGGATACCATGGCCTGCCTTGCCGCCCTGGATGCGCAGGGCACCGCCTATGACTTCCGGGACATCGGAGAACTGCCCGTTCTGAAGGAGTTTCTGCACTATTGCGACAGCGAAGCCGTGTTTGCCCCCGTGAGGACGTCCGGCGGGATCGGCATCCCGCTGATCGTGGGAGACAACGGGTCCCTGACCCTAGGGTAACAAAAGAAAGGATCGCCCCAGCATGAACGCTTATACGCACAAGGTGCAGTACTACGAAACCGACATGATGGGCATCACCCATCACGCCAACTATATTCACTGGATGGAGGAAGCCAGGATCGACTTCATGGACCAACTCGGCTTTCCCTATGCGAAGATGGAAAGCGATGGCATTTTATCTCCTGTGCGCTCGGTGTCCTGCGTGTATAAGCATCCATGTTCCTTCGGAAACGAAATCAGTATTCTCGTCCGGCCGGAAGGCTTCACCGGCGCGCTCCTGACCATCGGTTACGAAATGCGGAACCAAAACGGCGAACTCGTCTGCGAAGCACGTTCGGAACACGTCTTTGTAAACCGCGAAGGCCGCATCGTTCGCCTGCGGAAGGAGCAGCCGGAGTTCTGCCGTGCCATTGAGGCGCAGTTCCCTCCGAAGGAGTAAAAAACGATCTGCAAAATGCCCGGGATGACTCCCGGGCATTTTGCTTGCGTTTCATTTTCTGCGCAGCTTTCCTTACTCTGCGGCAGGCAGGCCGTAGTTCTTGCCGTATTTGAAGCGGTTGTAGATCACGCGGGCAACCATGATGACCGTAACGCCCAAGCCAACCCAGCCGGAGATGACCCATACGTAGTTCATGATGACGTCGTATGGAACCAGCATCGCAACGATGAAGCCGATGACCGTGCCGGCCACGACGAGGATCTTGTACTTGGGCGTGCCGTCTTTTGCGAAGGGGCTGATCGAAGACCAGAGCAGCGGGCAGGTCGTGGTGTAAAGGGCTGCGAAGATCATGATGGCATAAATGGAGCCAAAGCCCTTGAAAGTCTGGCTGGCGACATACAGGAAGGGGACGTCCAGTTCCGCGACCTTGGTAATGTTCGCAACCATCGCGAGGCCCATGACGACCTCGGCCGCGCCGACCAGAAGATTGCCGATGCTCTGGCCGATCATCAGGTTCTTCATGCTGTGCTCTTGTTTGAGCTCCACGGCGAAGTTCGGATACCACAGGATGGTGCTGGTGGCCAGGATGATGCCTGCGATGAGCCAGCTGTCGGAAGCCTTCATATGCTCGATCTCACCGGAGGCTACAAGCTTTGCGCCTTCGCTCAGTTCGCCGCTGGCGGCGCCCTTGACGACCGCAATCAGGGATATGCCCAGTGCAATGAGGATCAGGACCGGGCCGATTTTGCTGATGATGTTGACGATGTTCTTCAGGCCTGCCAGGCTGGTGATGCAGCAGATGCCCGCGATGATCGCTGCGCCGACCCACAGCGGAGCGCCATACTGCTCGTTGAGGGCGGAGGCTGCGCCGGAGTACATGACGATGACGCACATATAGAGATAAAAGATGTAAAAGTAGTTGATGATCGTGCCGAGCACGTTGCCCAGGTAATACTTGAGGACCTGTTCGCCGTTGGTGAGGCCGAAACGCTCAGATGCATAGGCAAAGCAGTAGATGCCGATTGCCATGGCTGCCGCGAAGGCGAGGCCGGCCCCGATGGACCACCAGCCGAAGACCGAGAAGTACTGCATGACTTCCTGACCGGTGGCGAATCCGGTGCCGATATTGAAGGCAAGGATCGCGCCCATGACGGTGAAGACCGATTTCCAGTTGATCTTTTTGCTCATTTCTCTTTCTCCTTCAGTTTATTGTAATGGGTTTCGCTTTGGTTTTCAGGAATCCATGGCGGCCAGCGCCTGCAGCAGGTCGGCAATCAGATCGCGGCTGTCCTCAGCGCCGACGGAGATACGGACAAGACCTTCTGCCAGACCCATGCGGTCGAGATCTTCAGCGGAGAAGTTGTTGACGAAGGCCGTCCTTGGATGGGTGAAGGTCGTGCGGATGCCGCCGAGGGTGCCCAGATAGCAGATGAGCTTCAGGTTCTTCATGAATTTGGCAACCTTTTCATGGTCGTCCACCAGACGGAAGCTCAGCATGGCGCCGTAGCCGTAGTCGGTGTCGAAGACTCTGGAAGCCAGCTCATGCTGGGGGTGGTCCGGCAGGCTCGGGTGGTAGACCGCCTTTACGTGCGGATCCTTTGCAAGGGCTTCTGCGATCTGAATGGCGTTCTGGTTCTGGGCTCGGACGCGCATGCTCATGGTCTTCACGGAACGCAGAGTCATCCAGGCGCTCACGGGGTCCAGGCAGCAGCCCAGCAGAAGGTAGATGGGGTTGATCCTGTCGATCAGTTCCGCAGAGGCCGTCACGCAGCCGCCTGTGAGGTCGCTGTGCCCCCCGAAGTATTTGGTCATGCTGTGCAGGACGATGTCGGCGCCGTGCTCCAGCGGACGGTAGACAAAAGGCGTGGTAAAGGTGCTGTCCACCACGGTGAGGATACCGTGCTCCCGGGCGATTGCCGCGATGGCGTCCAGATCGGTGACCAGGGTCAGGGGGTTGGCGATAATCTCGGTGTAGAACATTTTCGTGTTCTTTCTAACGGCCTTTTTCACCTCTTCCGGTTTGGTGAAATCCGTAAAGGTGACGTCGATTCCGAATCCCGGGAGAACCCACTCGGCGAGTTCGACGGTTTCGCCGTAGATAGCTTTGTTCATTACGATGTGGTCCCCGTTCTTCAGCAGGGAGAGCAGCACCGTGGAGATGGCAGCCATGCCGGAGGAGCAGATCAGGGTCTTCTCGCCCTTCTCCAGGAAGGAAACCGCGGCGCCGAGTTCGTCCCGGTTTGGGTTGGCCGAACGGTTGTAATAGTACCTGCCACCCTTGTCCGCGAACACATAGTCGTCCATATCGTCGAGAATATATGCGCTTGCCGGGTAGATCGCCGGGGTTTCTGGGTTCCGGATGATGCCCTGCGGGGTCGTTCCCTGATAGAGCACCTCGGTGTCAAGTCTGTAGCTCATGATTCTCTCCTTTTGTTCTTCCGGCTTCCGCCGTTTTAAACTTTCTGCTGTCATTCTAAAAGATATAGCGGGGATAATGTCAAGAAAATAACAATCGGTAGTTTTCACAAATTTTACCAATGATATTTAGGCATTTCCACAAAAGAGAAACGGCGCCGCTCCGGAAAAAGCTCCGGAGCGGCGCTGAAAATACGGAGAACCCGCGGTTTTCGCCGGTAAAACCTTATACCTGCAATAAGGTCTTCCGCTGTTCAGATCATGATCTGCACTTCGTACACGGCGTCGGACCAGTCCACCAGGTTGTCCTCGAATTCCAGAGCAAGAATCGTATCCCGGTGCGGCAGACCGGTGAAATAAGCCCTGAGGCCGTCCGCGTCCCAGCATTCCTTCAGGATGGGCGTACGGAAGCAGACAAAATCACCCTCCGGAATCACCTGAATATCCCGGCAGACATGATCCGGGCGGGATTTTGTGAAAATAAAATAGCTGCTCGGCCGGAACTTCTTCCGGAGCAGGTCTTCCATGCGGATGCGGTAACCATACTGGCGGCGGTAGGGCAGCTCGCTGTAAGGCAATCTCCCCTTCTTTTCGGCCAGGCGGATCTCCATGTCGCTGAGCGGCTCTTCCGGGTCGCAGGGCACTTCCAGCACATAGCGCTCCGGCAAGTGGATGCGGTAAAACGCAGAACTGTCATCGCTCAGGCCGGTGTAGGTGAAATAGTTGATGTACCAGTCGATATCCTTGATCTGCTCGACCGTCTGGTTGATGTGCTCAAGAAGGGCTTCTTTCCGGGCGGAAAGCGCAGGCATCAGCAGTCTGATGGTTCCGTCCTGAATGATGGCGCCAATTTCCTCAAGCGAGAGGCCGAAGCTCTGCAGGTACTTGATGCGGTCGATTTTGTGAAACTGCATGTAGGAATAGTAGCGGTAACCCGTCTCTTCGTTGATGGTTTCCGGCCGGAGAATGCCCTCACGGTCGTAATACCGCAGCGTCTGGGTCGATACGCCAAGCAGCTTCGCAGTCTCGCCGATACTGTAGTATTCCTTCATGCTTCCTTCCTCGGCACAAGGGGCGGCCGGTTCATCGCAAGATATTTTTCCCGTGCTTCAACGACCTGACGTACATGTTTTTCGGTTGTGGTGCAGCAGCCGCCAACGGCGCTCGCCCCGGCTGCCATATAGCGCAGCGCATAGTCGCCGAACTCCAGATTTCCGCCGGAATGCGTCCAGGTTTTGGTGACGGGATCATACACTTCACCGCTGTTGGGATAGACCGCAATGGGAAGCTCTGTCGCACTTCTGAACTTGTAAATCAGCGATTCGATGTATTCCGGCTTCGTACAGTTCACGCCGATCATCTTCAGATGCGGATGCCCCTGTGACAGGGTCGAAGCACATTCCGTGACCGGCTCTCCCTTTCCGTTGTGCTCCCCGTCCCGGCAGGAAAAGCTGACCCAGTAATCGGCGCTCATTTCTTCGGCGATCCTGGCCTCGAGCAGGGTTTCGTGCAGGGAAGGCTGGGTTTCAAACAGCAGAATGTCGGCACCGGCTTCCCAAAGCAGCCGCGCCCTGCGGGCGTGGAACTCAAACAGTTCCTCATCGCTGACCTGATAAGCGCCCGTGTATTCCGATCCGTCTGCGAGATAGGCTCCGTAGGGACCCATCCCCGCAAGGCAGAGCGGCCAGACCCTGCCGGCGTCGCGTCCTTCCTTCTCCCACCACTCGTCGCGCGCCTCCAGGAACAGCTCGACCGAACGGCGGATCAGGACTTCGGCCTCTGCCTCCGTATAACCACAGCCCGTCAGGCCGGGAATGGAAGCCTGGTAGCTGCATGTGATCCCGCAGTCTGCGCCGGCGCGGAAATAATTGATATGAACCTGCTTGACCTGTTCAGGGTTTTCGGCAAGCGCTCTTGCCGTCCAGAGCCGGTGGTTGAGATCCAGGCCCATGTTCTCCAGCGCCGTGGACATCGAGCCGTCGATCACCATGATGCCGCGGGTGTCCAGAATGTTCTGCAGGGATGATTTCATCCTTGTCTCCTCACCTTTCTTTCATTTCCGTCAGGGGCAGGCAGTCTCCTAGGTTGCTCCTGCCTACGGCATTATATCATAATCCGCAGAAACCGGAAAGGCCATTCTTGCATGGTCTCCGAAACTGTGTTACAGTAAGAATGATAATGGGCAGAGAGCACTCAAGAATAATCCGCAGCGGCAGAAAGGGTGGAAAACATGGGTACTGGTTCCGGCATGCAGAAGGAAATCCTCGAACTACTGGTGGAAGGCAATGAGAGGTACCGGAGGAACTCCGATGAAAACCGCAGACTGGATACTGCCGAGAATGGCCAGCACCCGTATGCGATTGTCGTCTGCTGTTCCGACTCCCGGGTCATCCCGGAGCAGATCTTTGACGCCGGCCTCGGCGATCTGTTCGTGATCCGGGTCGCGGGAAACGTGCTGGACAGGCATCAGCTGGGGAGCATTGAATATGCCGCCGGCCACCTGGACTGCCGCCAGATCATCGTGCTCGGGCACACGGGCTGCGGCGCTGTTTCGGCCGCCCTTCACGGCGGCGGGGACGGATTCATCAAATACATTACGGACGACATTCTGGAAGCGGTCGGCAAGGAGCGTGATCCATATATAGCCTCCTGCCTCAATGTAGAGCATGCGGTGCAGAGACTCCGCAGGGAGTTTACAGACCATCCGGAAGTCGGCAGCGCGGTAATCTCCGGCGCCGTATACGACATCCGGACCGGCGGGGTCAGTTGGCTGTAAAAGCCGACCGTGCTGATACTACACCCACGGAAGCAGCTCTCAATATCCAGCAAAGAACAAAACACGCCTGCAGGGTTTTCCTGCAGGCGTTTCATCTTTTTGGATTCTTCAAGGGGATTTCAGCCGTTCTGGACGCCTGCCGCTACGAGTTAATGTCGGTACGCTTCATTCCGGCCGCTTCCACTGCTGCGATTGCCCCGGTTTGTAGACATACTCCTCAAACATAGCGAATGTCCTCCGGGCGTGTTTCCGTGTTTCTGTTCTGGGATCTCACGTATCTTACCACATAGTCGGCAAAGCGCCGGGTGGCTGGCCCTGCTTTTCTCCCGGCGGCAATCCCGAGGCCGATCGTCCGTTTGGCCTCGGGAACCAGCGGCAGGATCTGCAGGTCATACTGCCGCCCCTTCAGCAGCAGCTCCGGCATGATGCTCATCCCGAGGCCCTGCTCCACCATGGCGATGACGGCGTAGTCGTCCTTGGTGTAAAAGCGCACGTTTGGATTGACGCCAGCGGCTTCCAGGGCCCTTCTCGCATCGTGGTCGGAGCTTTTGAGCAGGCTGATAAAAGGCTCGGTTTCGCATTCGACAAGGGGGAACTTCGGGTAGTGTTCAAAGCGGCTGTGAAGCGGAAGGATGGCGAGCAGCCTGTCCTCCATCAGGGGGATGAACTCGCAGTTCACCGGGGACGGCAGCGCCACAAAGCCAACATCCACACTCCCGTTCGCCAGCCACTGCTCCACGTCGTGATAGTCGCCGTTGAGAAGACGAAAATCCACGCGCGGGTAGTCGCGCTGGAACTCTTTGAGGATCGGGGGAAGCCAGTGGACGGCAACGGAAGTGAAGGCACCGATGCGCACCGTGCCCGACTCCAGTCCGCGGATGGAAGACGCCGTCTGCCGGAGCTGTTCTGCCGCGCCCAGAAAGCTGCGCACCGCGGGCAGCAGGCGCTCGCCCTCGTCGGTGAGCATAACGCCGGCACGGCTGCGGCGGAGAATTGTAAAACCGAGTTCGCTCTCAAGCGTGTCAAGGCAGTGGCTGACAGCAGACTGCGTGCAGCCGAGCTGCTCCGCCGCCCTGGTGAGACTGCCTGTCTCCACCACGGTCATGAGCGTCGCATATCTGTCCAGCGCCATCCTTCAACCTCCTTAAATGAAAATATTTCATGAAATCATAAGTATTATTATAATTGTTTCTATTATAAGCCGGATTGGGGAATAATCAAGTGATTTCATCAAAAAACACCCTTGAAGATTGTCCCGGTTGCCGTATAATCCTTTCATCCCACGTTTTGAAAGGATTTTTTACCATGACCACTTCCACCGGATTGATTCTGACCGCGATTGTTGTGTATCTCATCGGCATGCTGGCGATCGGCTTTGCCTATTCCAGGCGCAACAAGACCTCCAGCGACTTCTATCTCGGCGGCAGAAGGCTCGGCCCCATCGTCATCGCCATGAGCACCGAGGCTTCCGACATGTCGAGCTGGCTGCTGATGGGCGTACCAGGTCTGGCATACTTCTGCGGCCTGGCAGATGCTAGCTGGACCGTCATCGGTCTGGCCCTCGGCACCTACCTGAACTGGCTGATCGTGGCGAAACGGCTGCGCGGTTACTCCCAGAAGCTCGGCGCAATCACGATTCCGGACTTCTTTTCCCACCGCTTTGGCGACAGCAGCGGCCTGATCGAGGGCATTGCGGCGCTCGTCGTCATCATCTTCTTTGTGCCGTACACCGCCTCGGGCTTTGCTGCATGCGGCAAGCTCTTCACAAATCTCTTTCCCAACATGAGCTACATGGCCGCCATGATGATCTCCGCGGCTGTCATCGTCGGCTACTGCGCGATGGGTGGCTTCCTCGCGGCCTCGATCACCAGCCTGATCCAGTCCATCGTCATGACCATCGCTCTCTTTGTAATCCTTGTGTTCGGCATCCGCTCCGCGGGCGGCTGGGGCGCCGTGGTCGAGAATGCCAGGTCCGTTCCCGGCTACCTGAGCCTGTTCGCGAACACCACGATTCAGAGCAGCACCCCCGGCAAGTACGGTTTCATCTCCATCGTTTCCACAATGGCCTGGGGTCTCGGCTACTTTGGCATGCCCCACATTCTGAACCACTTCATGGCGATTAAAGACGCCGAAAAGCTGAAAATCTCCCGCCGTATCGGTTCGATCTGGGTGGTCATTTCCATGAGCGTCGCCATCATCATCGGTCTGGTTGGTTTTGCCATGAGCAGCAAGGGTGTGATTGCCCCCTTCGAGAGCAACTCCGCAGCAGAGGCCATCCTGGTCCGCATTTCTGCACTGATGAGCACCTACGGCGTGCTGCCCGCTCTCCTGGCCGGCGTTGTACTCGCGGGTATCCTGTCATCGACCATGTCCACCTCCGACGCCCAGCTCCTCGCGGCAGCATCCGGCGTGTCCCACAACATTATCAAGGGCGTGTTCCACAAGGAACTCAGCCACAAGAAGGAGATCGCCATCGCCCGCGTCGCAGTGCTGGTTATCGCTGTCATCGCCGTCTTCTTCGCGCGTGACCCAAACAGTTCCGTCTTCGGCATCGTGTCCTTCGCCTGGGCGGGCTTCGGCGCTGCATTCGGCCCGCTGATGCTCCTCGCCCTGTTCTGGAAGCGCTGCAACAAGTATGGCGCGATCGCAGGCATGATCGCCGGCGGTGCGACGATCTTCCTCTGGAAGTATCTGGTGCGCCCTCTCGGCGGCGCATGGAACATTTATGAACTGCTGCCCGCCTTCATCGTTTCCTGCATCTTCATCGTCGTCGTCTCCCTCATTACCCCTGCTCCCGATGCGAAGATTGTCAAAGATTTTGAAAGCGTCTGATCCTCCCACTGATAAACACGAATACTTGCAAAAACGCCCGGGACAATCCCGGGCGTTTTTCTGTGGTTGTTCTCAGGCGGCGGCATTCAGGCTGGCATAGTCTTCGGCCAGTTTTTCCCTCAGCAAGGTGATCTCGTCCCGCGTCATTCCGATGCGTTCCAGATAGGCTTCTGCGCACGCCTGCAGATCTGCGTTTTCATCCCGGATGGATCCGACGCCGAAGGCTTTGGACAAACTGGCTTCAATGTTGCCGGCTGAGATCTCCGCATACTGCGGGGAGTCCGGACCGATCCCGTAAAAGTTGCGGTAGGTCAGCATATAATCTGCCACAATCTCATCGGCGTCCGCGCCCATCAGGCACTCCAGCACCGCAGCGATGAACCCGGTGCGGTCCTTCCCCTCCTTGCAGTGGATCAGATAGGGTCCTTCGTGGGCGGCCAGCCAGCGGAAACCGTTGGCAAGCTTTGTTTCGAACTCTGCCGTAAAGAAATCCATCCCCATGTTCAGGGCCAGGACGCTGCACTGCGAATAATACGTCAGATTATAGTCGGCAAAGCCTTTCATGGTTTCTTCGCTGTTCGCCAGGTTTATCACCGTGCGTACCAGCGCCAGCTGCATGGCCGCGTCCGCTTCCCTGTTCCGGTTCAGCGCAGGGTCCACCAGCGATGAGGAACGGTACAGCGTACCCATGCCGAAGCCCGTTGTTTCCACCGCGCGGAAATTAGCATACTCGGCGTCGCTCAGGTCCGGGTAATCGGCGCGGTCTTTGCTTCTCTGGGCGCCGAGCTGGTGTATCGCGTATCCTGCCGCGTAGCCCTGCTTCTCCGCCATGGAAACCGAAACCGTCAGAGAGTCAATCGGCTCGCCGGCAATGCCCATCAGCGAAGCCATATTCCCGATATTGACCGCCAGCACAACCTGGTCAACTCCGCTGGAACTGGTCTTAAAAAGGCAGACCGGCTCCCCGGTATCTACGTCCGAATAGTTTGTTCCGATCGGCATCTCCAGTTCGGCAGTTCCGATCTTCACCAGGATGACGTCCGCAGGCTCGTACCCCAGCCCCCGCATCGCATCCGGCCCGATAGCGAGGATGATGTTGCCGGAGTCCTTGATTTGGGCGACGCTAGCCTCCACCGAAGGGACTGCTTCCGCACTGGTAGTTTCCTCTGCAGGCTCCCCTGCCGTTTCACTTACATCTTCTCCCGTCGCTTCCGCAGCTTCTTCCGATGCTTCGGTATCAGCAGTTTTCTCTGCTGTTTCCGCCTTGGTATCCGTTTCAGTGACAGCTGGAGGATTCGCAGCAGGCGCTGGCTTCGCTTTTCCCGGCAGGGAACACGCGCTGAGCAGCATCGCCAGCGCGAGAACAATGCCAAGAAACTTGATTATCTTTCTTTCAGACATGGGTTCTCCCTCTTAAAAAAGTGTTTTGGAGTTTCTTCGATGGCGGAATTATACCGCCTGCCGGGGTAATTGGCAATTCCTTTTCTGCCTTCTCCACCCTCCGGATCAAAAAACCCAAGTCTTTCGAATTCACAAAATCATGCAATTCTTGTTCATGGTTTGTTCACAGAAATTAGCACTCTCTCCTTGACAGTGCTAAAAACAGTGCTATAATATGCTCGAACAAAGGAAATAGAGATCGAATGAATGACCTCCTTCCCCTTGCTCAGGTAACAAAAGGTATGAATGCAAAAGGAGGCATGAATGATGTTACCGAGTATTTTTGGAGAGAGTTTGTTTGATGACTGGTTCGACTTTCCGTTCAGAGGCTTTGAATCCGGTGTGGATCAGAAGCTCTACGGCAAACACGCGGCCCGCGTGATGAAGACCGACCTGAAGGATCACGGCGACCACTATGAGTTGGCGGTTGACCTTCCGGGCTTTAAGAAGGACCAGCTGGATCTGCAGCTGCAGAACGGCTACCTTACCATCACAGCCAGCAAAGGGCTTGAAGAGGAAGAGAAGGACAAAAAAGGCAAGATCGTTCATCAGGAGCGGTATTCCGGTTCGATGACCAGAAGCTTCTATGTCGGTGATCATGTCACTGAAGAGAATGTGACGGCCAAATTTGAGGATGGCGTCCTGAGACTGGAATTCCCGAAAGAGGAAACCATCAAGCTGCCCGAGAAGAAGACCATCCTGATCGAAGGATAAATTCAAAACATGATTCGCGGCGCCCTGAGCAATCAGGGCGCTTATTATTTGACATGCCTCCGAAGCCGGGGTATGATACAGAAAAGCGTTCTGACCGGCACGCCTGCCAAACCAGGAAGGAGGTGAAGACATGGCCTACAGCGAACTGATCAAGAGTTTTGAAAAGATCCGCAGCTATATGCGCGAGTTCTATGTTTACGGCTTCAAGAGCCGCGAAGAGTATACGAAAAAGAGCGCGCGCAGCTACGACGACGAGCGCCGCCGTATCGAGAGCTGGCTGGGCGGCTACATGGCCTTCCGGCGCACGTCCGAAGGCAAAAACGTCTTCATCTCCGTGGATAACCGCAGCGTGACCTTCAATCCCCTGCACAATGCCTGGAAGGCGAAGAGCTTCACCGACAAGGACATCGTGCTGCATTTCTGCATTTTGGACCTCCTTGCCGGCGGAACTGCGCGCAGCGTGGGCGAGATTGCCGACGGTGTGGCGGAACTCCTCTCCCACACGGACATCCCCTTTGAAATAGACGAATCCACCGTGCGGAAAAAGCTGAAGGAGTATGCGGAATTCGGTGTTCTGCAGGACGAGAAGCACGGCCGTCTGCTGTATTACCGTCTTGCGGAAGACGGGGTCGACCTCTCCGCCTGGGAGGACGCGGCTGCCTTTTTCTCCGAAGAGGCGCCGCTCGGCGTGGTCGGCTCTTATCTGCTTGACCGGCGAGACGAGGCACCGGAACACTTCAGGTACAAGCACCACTATCTGCTGCACACGCTGGACACGCAGATCCTTTATGAAGCGCTCTGTGCCATGAAGGAAAAGCGATGCGTCGATATCACCAACTTCAACGTCCGCAGAGACGCCGAGGTCGAGCACAGGGTTTATCCCCTGCGTTTTTACATCAGCACGCAAACCGGGCGGGAATACTTGCTGGCCTATCATTACAGATTCCATCGGCCGATGATTTTCCGCCTCGATACCATCCGCTCCATCAAAGCGGGCCCAGTGGAAAAACAGCATGAGAAATATGAAAGTTTCATCGGAAAGTTCGATGAGAACCTCTGGGGTGTTTCAACCGGAAGCGACTACAGCATCGACCACGTGGAACTTACCCTTCGTGTTGAAGACGGTGAGGGATACATTCTGGATCGTCTGGAACGGGAAAAACGCCATGGTCGGATCGAAACCGTCGATGAGCATACTTATCGTTTTGTCGCGGATGTGTACGACGCCGGCGAAATGCTGACCTGGGTCCGCAGTTTCATCGGGCGCATCATTTCCTTTGAGAGCGATAACCATTTCGCTGTTTCACGTTTTTATGACGACATGCAGCGGATGAATGAAATCTACGGAGGAGGTGAGGAGGTATGATCTTCTCCGAGATCTACGGCAGCTACTTCAAGGCCGTTGCCGCCATCCTCGCCAAAGCTGTCGAGGGCGGGCTGACGGAACAGAAGCTGACCCGCACCGTGCTGGAGAACGCCTTCGGCGAGAGTCTGGTTACAATCCCTGCAAAGCTGAAGGACGGGAGCTGGCCCCTGCTGACGGAAGGCTTCAGTACTCCCCTGCAGCACAGTCCGTACCTTCCGCTTACAACGCTGGAAAAGCAGTGGATGAAAGCGCTGCTGCTCGACCCGCGCATTCAACTGTTCAGCCCTTCCGAGGACGGCCTGGAGAATGTGGAGCCGCTCTTCACACCGGAAAAGTTCGTCTACTTTGACCGGTATTCCGACGGAGATGACTTTTCCGATCCGCAGTATGTCGAACATTTCCGCACGATCCTTCAGGCAATGCACGAAAAGCGCAAGTTGCGCATTCAGTTTCACGGTCACCGCGGTACCCGGCAGAACTATTTCTGCATCCCGTACAGGATGGAGTATTCTTCCAAGGACGACAAATTCCGCCTGATCACGGGATTCAAGGGCAGGCCGCTGACAGTCAATCTCTCCCGCATGGACTCGGTGGAACTGCTCGGTTCCTGGGACGAGGACGAATACGTGCTTCCGCATGAGCGGGAGGAAACACTGGTCATGGAATTGTACGACGCCCGGAACGCCCTGGAACGCGTTATGCTTCACTTTTCTGATCTCGAGAAAGAGACCGAACGGATCGGCGACCGGCGCTACCGCATTACGCTGAAGTACCGGCAGGGAGATGAGACGGAAATTCTGATCCGCATCCTCTCCTTCGGCCCGGTGCTGAAAGTAACTGTGCCTGAGAGTATCGTCTCCCAGATCCGCGAACGCCTTGCCAGACAGGCCGCACTGACACATAATTAAACTGCAAGTATAACAAAAAGCTGCGAATTTCTTTGAAAACGGAGAGTTCGCAGCTTTTTTTCCATGAAAACATCATTCCGGAGTGATATTTTATGCTTGTGAAAAGCACGAACAGCAATCCATATTCATACAACTCTTAATTGTACTGGAAAAACGCGTGCTTTGGGAAAGGTACCAACAGCAACAAAGAAGCAAGCTTTGTGGTTAAGCAGCGTACTGAAAATACGCATTTGGGTTCGAATCCCGTTTCAACGGTGCCTTGAAAACCGAAAGGTGCATACAGCAAATAGTTCTTCATTCTTTCCAATGATCCGGGGCTTAGAAACCCCACCCTGCCCTGCGCAGGTCTGCACCTTGTTTTATTCAGCATACTAAATTTTGTAAAGGAGGTATTTCCCATGCTGGAATTCCTGAAGAGAGAAGCAAACAAGACCTATACCGAAAACGGCTCCGTCACCTACCGCAGCACCGGCAGGGACTGCCTCGATCTTTTCGCGACCATCGGTGCGTTGCGCCGTGAAAGTGAGCAGGAGATCACCGCGCGTTTTCTCCGTGCCTATGCGGAGGATCCTGATCTGGCGATGAAGATCCTCTTCTACGGCCGTGACGTCCGCGGCGGTCTCGGCGAGCGTCGTGTGTTCCGCATCCTGCTCCGCTGGCTCGCAGTCAGCAAGCCGGAGTCCGTTGTCCGCAACCTGCCCTATGTCGCGGAGTACGGCCGCTGGGACGACGTTCTCGTCCTGCTGGACACTCCCTGCCGCGCCGAGGCACTCGCTCTGCTCAAGCAGCAGTTCGACGCCGACCTTGCTGCACTCAGCTCAGACGGCGACGTCTCCCTTCTCGGCAAGTGGCTGCCCTCTGTCAACGCATCCAATGATGAGACCATCCGTGCGGCAAAGCAGATTGCAAATGCTTTCGGCCTTTCCGACCGGGATTACCGCAAGACCCTGACCAAGCTTCGAGCACAGATCCGCATTCTGGAGAACAACCTCCGCGAAAGGGACTACACGTTTGATTACTCCAAGCAGCCTTCTAAGGCGATGTTTAAGTACCGCAAGGCCTTCCTGCGCAACGACGCCGAGCGTTACGGCGCTTTCATGCAGCGTGTTAGCACGGGTGAGGTAAAGCTCAACACCGGTGCTTTGTACCCTTACGAGATCATCGAGAAGGCCTATCACTGCGATGATGCAGAGCGCCTTTCCCTGGACGCAACCTGGCGTGCTCTCGCGGACTACACGCAGGATGAGAACGCGCTTGTCGTGGCGGACGGCTCCGGCTCCATGTACTGGGGCGGCAAGCCCATGCCGGCGGCTGTCGCGCAGTCTCTGGCGATCTACTTCGCCGAGCACAACCGCGGCGCATTCCGCAACTATTTCATCACCTTCTCCATGAACCCGCGTCTCGTGGAGATCAAGGGCAGGGACATCGTGGACAAGGCCCGCTACTGTGAGACTTTCAACGAGTGCGCCAATACGAACATCCAGAAGGTGTTTGAGCTGGTGCTGAACGCTGCGGTCAGAAACCGCGTTCCACAGAAGGATCTGCCCTCCACGCTCTACATCATCTCCGACATGGAGTTTGATTCCTGTGCGGCCGGCGCTTCCCTCACGAACTTTGAATACGCCGCAAAGCTGTTCCGGCAGGCTGGCTATCGGCTTCCGAATGTGGTATTCTGGAATGTATCCAGCCGCAACCAGCAGCAGCCCGTCACCATGAACGAGCAGGGCGTCGCGCTGGTCTCCGGCTGCAGCCCCCGTATCTTTTCCATGGTGATGGAAGGCAGTCTGGACCCGTTTACCTTCATGCTCAGCGTCATTGACACCGAGCGCTATGCGCCGATCAGGGCATAACAGACAACAGAAGTGTTGATCACGCCCTATATCGGACTCGGGTCTTGCCTTGCGCTGTTTTGCACGGGGAGAGCGGTTTTTGTCACCGCCCTCCCCATTTCCGAAAGGATTGACTTACAATGATTGAAATCAAGGGATTATTTAACACTGCCATCTGTTACACCCCCGATCTGGAAGAAGCTGCGGCTGCGCAGATACGGGCGGTATGCGACCAGGCGGCCTTCGCCTCCAGCAAGATCCGCATCATGCCCGACGTCCATGCCGGTAAGGGCTGCACCATCGGCACAACCATGACCGTCACCGACAAGATCGTACCCGGCATGGTGGGCGTGGATATCGGCTGTGGGATGGAAACCGTCCGGCTGGCCGAACGCGAACTTGATTTTGCCGCGCTGGACGCTCTGATCCGCCGGGAGATCCCCTGCGGAATGGAAATCCGCAGCGTGTCGCATGAACTGAGTGAACAGATCGACCTCGGCCAGCTTCGCTGCGCTCCGTATGTGAACCTGGACCGTGCCTGCCGCAGCATCGGTACGCTCGGTGGAGGCAACCACTTCATTGAAGTGGATCGCGGGGAAAGCGGTGACCTGTACCTGGTTGTTCACTCCGGCAGCCGCCATCTGGGCAAGCAGGTCTGTGACTTCTACCAGGAACAGGGCCGCTTTGCCATGTGGGGCGGAGCGCGTCATCAGATCGACGAACTGATTGCAGAGTACCGCGCTGCGGGACGCTTCCAGGAGATTGAGACTGCTGTCAGGAGACTGCGCCGCGAGCACCCCATCAGCATCCCCAAGGAGCTAGCCTATGTGGAAGGCAAGCTGTTCGACGACTACATCCATGACATGCGCATCACCCAACGCTTCGCCGTGCTCAACCGCAAAGCCATGACGGATGTGATCCTGCGCGGCCTGGGCCTGACGAAGGTCGAGGAGTTCACGACCATCCACAACTACATCGACACGGAAAAGATGATCCTCCGCAAGGGCTCCGTTTCCGCCGAAGCCGGCGAAAAGCTGCTGATTCCCATTAACATGCGCGACGGCAGCCTGATCTGCCTGGGTCGCGGCAACGAGGAATGGAACTGTTCCGCCCCCCATGGGGCCGGTCGGCTCATGAGCCGCAAGCAGGCGCTCGCGGAACTCTCGATGGATGAATATGCCGCCGAGATGGAAGGGATCTGGTCAAGCTGTGTCGTGAAGGACACGCTGGACGAGTCTCCTATGGCCTACAAGCCCCTGAATGAGATTGTCTCCGAGATCGGCCCTACCGCCGAGATCATCGAACACATTCTTCCGGTATACAACTTCAAGGCAACCGATTGACCGGGCAGCCCTGGGATTTTGAAAAACAAACAGAGTTCGCAACTTTTTTACCATGAAAAAGGCTTCCCGTCATGGTATTCTCAGCATGACGGGAAACCTTACCCGATTTGCGTTCTTAGCTCAACCGAACAGAGCATCGGATTTCTACTCCGTCGGTTCCGGGTTCGAATCCTGGAGAGCGCGCCAGTTATACCACCGGTTTATTTACATCCGGAAAACAACGTGTTATAGTAAAATCAGTAATCAGGGCAATGCCCGGAAAGGAAAAGAAATGATCCTCTTGCACTTCACCACTCTCTTTAAATCAGAATATCAGGATCGTACACTGTGGAGCTCCAACTACGAGCAGCACAGTCCTTTGGTATGCCCATATAAGACCAGGTATCAAACTGTGAAGCGACAGCCGTAACAGGCAGTTCAGAATATCCACAGGCCGCTTGTCTTGTATGAGGCAGGCGGCTATTTTGTATTCTTTTGAAGATTCATTGTTTGATCAAACGGCCTGTGTGGCCAGAAAAAGGAGAGGTTAAACATGGTTCGAGTACCGGTCATTGACATGACCGCAACCGGAATCAACATCACCCGTATGCGGATCCGCGCGGGTTTGACAGTCAGGGATATCCAGGACATTTTCGGCTTCAGCACTCCCCAGGCCATCTACAAGTGGCAGCGCGGAACGGCGATGCCGACGGTTGACAACCTTGCGGTTCTCGCCGCCGTTCTCGGGGTAAAGATCGACGACATTCTTGTTTTTCAGGACAGCAGACAGTTTCGGATCCCTGCATAAAAAAGCATAAAACCGGCCCAAAGGATCGGGTCGGCGTGGTCCCTTCGACTAACAGGTAAGGTCACCGCATTTTCAATGCGGCAATGCCGGGTTCGAATCCCGCAGGGATCACCATTTTCCGAATTGGTGTAACGGCAGCACGCCTGACTCTGACTCAGGAGGTCGTGGTTCAAATCCATGATCCGGAGCCAAATACGGGCCTCATACAATCGGCAGTATTACGGTCTCCAAAACCGTCCATTGTGGTTCGAATCCACAGACCCGTGCCACCATACAGCCCCGTAGTGCAGTTGGTTAACGCGCCTGACCGTCTATCAGGAGATCGCGGGTTCAAGTCCCGCAGGGATCACCATCTGCCGGATGACGTCAGCCGGTGCTGACACCGGTCCTGAAAGCCGCGGGCGGCAGCAATGCCGTGGGGATCGACACCTCCGTCCGGCGCCATCAATACGGAGTGATATCCTAACCGGTAAGGAACCTCCCTGCTAAGGAGGCGGCGCAGAAATGCGCCTGAGCGTTCGAGCCGCTCTCACTCCGCCAGTTTTTTACATTTTTAATTTTATTTCGGGGTGTCGCATAGCAGCAATTGCAGCGGACTGTAAATCCGCCGCCTTCGGGCTACGTTGGTGCAAGTCCAACCACCCCGACCAGAATTCCTCACGCCATATACGTTCTTAGCTCAGTTGGCAGAGCAGCGGTCTTTTAAACCGCAGGTCGCGGGTTCAAACCCCGCAGAGCGTACCATACGCGTTCTTAGCTTAGCCGGTAGAGCGGCGGATTGTTACTCCGAAGGTCACAGGTTCAAATCCTGTAGAACGCGCCATATGCGTCTTTAGCTTAGTTGGAAGAGCAGCGGATTCTTACTCCGAAGGCCGTGGGTTCGACCCCCTCAAGACGCACCATACTGCTCCTTCGTCCAATGGAAGGACAGCGGCCTGATAAGCCGTTAATGCAGGTTCAATTCCCGCAGGAGCAACCATCACGGGAGAATGCCTGAGCCCGGCCAAAAGGGGCGGACTGTAAATTCGTTGGCACAAGCCTGCGTTGGTTCAAATCCAACTTCTCCCACCAAAAAGAGAAGCCCGGACCGCGGTACCGCCGCCCGGGCTTCTCTTTTCTGTTTTGTGATTCTTTCTGCCGTAGCTCACGGCATTCGTTATAATATTAAAATGATACGGTCAGGTTGTTGATAAAGGAATACTCTTTTCCGTGCACCTCCAGCGTGACGGGCACGGTGTTGGTCTCATTGCGGATTTCAAGCGCTCCGTGCTTTGCGATAACGCTCAGCTTCTGTCCCTGCCAGAGGATGGTGTAGCGCAGTGCACTCCAGGCCTCCGGCAGCTTCGGGCTGATGCGGAGTTTTCCGCCGAGCATGCGCACTCCGCCAAAGCCGTAGACCACGCACTGCCAGAGACCGCCGCAGGAGGCCGCATGAATTCCTGCGTCCGAAGAGTGCGGGTTCTCGTTGCTCAGGTCAATCCCGCATGCTTTCTGGAACATCTGGTACCCGAGTTCGACATCACCGATATCGCAGGCCAGGACAGAATGCGTGGAGAGAGACAGACTGGAATCGTGCAGAGTTCGGGGCTCGTAGTAGCTCCAGCTTGCCTTCTTGACCGCCTCGCTGAACTGCTCCTCCAGCAGATAGAACAGCACCATGACGTCGGCCTGCTTGGAGACCTGGATCTTGTTGATCTGTTCCTGGTTATAGTCCTTGTAGATGCCGCCGACATGCTTTTGCTGTTTATACTTGCTCAGGTCGACCTCCCTGAGCGTCAGGTAACTCGCATCCTGCGGCAGCACCCCGTTCTGGTTCGGCTTGGTCAGGAAGATCTTTTCGATGCACTCTTTCCACTCCGGCACCAGTTCCTCCAGGCCAAGTTTGGCGTCCAGTGCAGCATACAGTGCGGGTTTTTCCGATTTCAGGAGTTTTGCGTACTCGACAGCCCTGCACATCGTCCACCGGGCCATATAGTTGGTGAACGCGTTGTCGTCGACATGCTCCTTGAACTCATCCGGTCCGACCACGTTGTTGATGTGCAGCATTCCATCCGCACCCGGCTCCAGGCGGCTGTTCCAGAACTTCGCGCAGTCCAGGATCAGCTCGTACCCGAAGCGGTCCATAAAGTCCTGATCGCCGGTGCACATGTAATACTGCCACGCACCAAAGGCCACGTCGGCAGTGATGTGGATTTCAATGAGGCCGCTCCAGACCTTGATGGGCAGCCCGGTCAGGATATCTGTTCCAAAATACTCCGGGGTCACCTCTCCGTCGTCCAGCCAGGCTGACTCCCAGGGGAACTGAGCACCATCATACCCGTTGTGCTTTGCCTTGGCATGTGCGCCGGGCAGTGAGAGATAGCGGTACTCCTCCAGGCTGCGGGCAATTTCGGGCATGGTGAAAATGAAATACGGCAGCAGGAAGATTTCCGTGTCCCAGAAGGTATGCCCCTTATAGCCCTCGCCGGACAGGCCTTTCGCACCGATGTTCATGCGGTTGTCGTGGGCAGGCACCATCAGCTGCATGTGGTACTGTGCGAAGCGGATGGCAAACTGGTCAAAATCAGGGCCTTCAATGACGATCGGCACCCGGTCCCAGACCTTTTCCTGCCAGCAGGCAGCGGACTCCGCCGCCAACACCTGAAAGCCGGCGTCTTCATCCTCGCGCAGCGCCTTCAGCGCGTATTCCTGCATCTGCGGGAGCGTCATGCCGGCCAGTTCCCGGTCCCTTCCGGTGAAGACATTCGAGAGCTTTTCCATGACGACGCTCTGTCCGGCTTCGGCGGCAAGCGTATAATTGGAGTACATCCTCCGGCGTACGATGTTGATGTCGCTCTGCGGAACGGTTTCCGTCCCGTCCAGCCAGAAGCGGTGCACGGCACTGTGAACAAAGGGAATCCCGGACTGGACAGTTTTGGGCGAATACTGCAGATATTTTTTGTCATAAAAACGGGTATCGCCTTCCGTAAAATGCTGTGAACCGTCGCTGGTCATCCGGCCGTCGATGCCGGAACGGAAGCTGATCGCCGTGTCCGCCTCCGGAACGACCGTAATCCGCATGCCGATGCTGTGAAGGCGCTTCAGAGATACGAAGCGTTCAAAGCGCAGGCAGTATCCCGCGCCCTTCGGCGATTCCCATTTCACCGTACGGGTAAGCAAGCCTGTTTTCAGGTTCAGTTCGCGGCTGTAGTTCAGGATTCGGCCTGAAGTCAGGTCAAAGCGTTCGCCGTTCAGGGTCAGTTCGATGTTGGTTACATCGGCTGCGTTGGGAAGCTCCGTCACTTCTTCAGGCGAGAAGCAGTCAAAGGTTCCCGCAACCAGCAGATCGCGTGTCTGCCCCAGGTAGTTTTCCTCCGTTGCCGAGCGGAGGCCGAGATAGCCGTTTCCCAGGCAGAAATTTGCCTCTACTTTGCCCTGTGCATCCGGATCAAAGCTGCTTTCCGCCAGGATCCACTCGTTTACTCTGCTAAAGTCCAGCATGTTGGAACCTCCTGTCTCAATTGATGAAAGGTCTTTTTCATTTCCGCTCCCCTGTGGGCAGGCAAACGGCATTCTCTATTCTGAATGTATCACAGAACAGGGATAGATGCAAGGATCATAGTCCGTTCCGTGGAAAAGGCCTCTTGATTTATCCCCGGAAATGGATATAGTAAATCATATAAAGCTTTCGGCAGGCTTTCTGTCGGTCCGTCATGGGGAGAAAAACATGAAAAGAATCTCCGCGGGAGAATATTCCCGGTTGTTTTCCGATTTTTCGGGGCCGGAAGACGAAGCCGTTTCCCTCTCCGTCGCAGAGGAGCGGGACTTTCTGCTTCCACGGCGTGAAAAACGCAGCCATAAGTGTTCTTACGGCCGCGCTCTGATTATCGCAGGCTCTTTGGGCTTTTCCGGTGCGCCGGTACTGGCGGCAAATGCCTGTGAGCGCAGCGGTGCGGGACTCACGCAGCTTGCTGTCCCCGAAAGCATCTATCCCATCGCCGCATCCCGCTGTGACGGCGCTGTGGTCACGCCTCTTCCTGCGTCTGAGGACGGCGGATTTTCCGCAGCAGCGCTCAGGCACATTCTCCCGCTTCTCCGACGGGCGGATGCCTGCGCCGTCGGGCCCGGGCTCGGTCTCAGCGAAGGCGCCGCCGGCACGGTCGGGTTCATACTTCAAAATGCCGAATGCCCTTTGGTTCTGGACGCTGACGCTCTCACAATCTGCGGCCGGAGGCCGGAGTTGCTTTCATCCTGCCGTGTACCGCTGATCCTGACGCCGCATGAAGGTGAATTCAGCCGTCTGGGCGGAGATCTCTCATCCGGGCGCCTTGCCGGGGCACTTGAATTTGCTGCCCGGTATCCGGAGGCAATCCTGATCCTGAAGGGGCACGGGACCCTGGTCTGCCGCGGGCACGAAATTACCGTGAATCCCACCGGTAATCCCGCCTTGGCGAAGGGAGGTTCCGGCGATGTGCTCTGCGGTATTCTCTGTGCGCTGCTGGCACAGGGCTTTGAACCTGTGTTCTCCGCCCGAATTGCCGTCTGGCTCCATGGGGCTGCAGGCGATCTCGCCTGTGGTGAGCTCGGCGAATACTGCGTCACACCCTCGGATCTGATCCGCTGTCTCCCGGCAGCATTCGGAAAAATCTGTGAAATTGGAAACATCTTTTGAAAGGGGCAATCCTATGCTTACGGTTTACTGCTACAGCAGGTGCAGCACCTGCCAGAAAGCCCTGAAATGGCTGGATGAACACAATATCTCTTATACCCTTCTGGACATCAAGACCGAGCACCCTGACGAGGCTGTGCTGCGGCGGTACTATGCCATGAGCGGTCTGACGTTGAAGCGCTTCTTCAATACCAGCGGCATTCCGTACCGCGAACTGGGTCTCTCGGGAAAACTGCCCGGGATGAGTGAGGACGAGCAGCTTGCTTTACTTGCCACCGACGGTATGCTGGTCAAGCGCCCGTTGGTGATCGGCGACGGTTTTGTGCTGACCGGATTCCGGGAAGCCGAGTGGGCGGAAAAACTCCTGTGAGCATCGATGTTATTCTGCACGAACCGGAGCAGCCCGGCAATACCGGTGCCATCGGGCGCACCTGCCTCTGCGCAGGAGCCGGCCTGCACCTGATCCGCCCTCTGGGCTTTCTGACCGATGAAAAGAGCGTGCGCCGCGCCGGCCTGGACTACTGGCCCCGCCTGAATGTGCACGAGTATGAGAACTTCGACGCCTTCTGTACGGCGCACCCGGGCGCCAGAATCTGGTATCTGACCACCAAAGCCAGAAAGACCATTGCCGATGGAGACTACCGTGACGGGGACTTCCTGATGTTCGGCAGGGAGAGTGCCGGTCTGCCGGAGGAACTGCTGATCCGGCATCCGGAGTTCTGTGTCCGCATTCCGATGGTGAACGGCGAGCGCTCGCTGAATCTGTCGAACGCGGTTGCCGTCGCCCTGTACGAGGCGCTGCGGCATACCGACTACGCGGGTTTGGAAACTGCAGGGGAACTCCACCGGCTGAAATGGCCAAAATAAAACAAAAGGGACGGTTCTTTGATCCTGAGCGTATCAGGAAAAGAACCGTCCCTTTTTGACGACGGAAAGAATCAGTCCGCCTTGAATTTGATGGTGATGGTTGAGGTTACAGACAGTTTTGCCGCCTGAACCACCGTGCCGGCGGCAGCGTCTTCGGCGGTGGCCTTGGCAAAGTTGTTCATCATTCCTCGGTCATAGCTGTAGGTACCGCCTTCGACGATCTCCTCGATGCCGCGGATCTCGAGCCCGGAAGCCTCGGCCAGCACTTCGGCCTTGTCCTTCGCGTCTTCCACGGCTTTCTTCATGGCCTTTGCTTCGGCTTCCGTGGTGTCGGAAGCGGAGAAGGTAATGCCGTTCAGGGTATTCGCACCGGCTTCAAAGGCGATGTCGATCACTTCTCCGACAGCCTCGATGTCAGTCACACGGATGGCCAGGGTGGAGTTCGCGTTATAGCCCTTCAGTACTTCTGCGCCTTCGGAATAATCGTACATAGCGTAGATGTTGATGTAGTCGGTGTTGATGTCTTCCTCTTTCACGCCGGCTTTGATGAGTGCCTCGCGGATGTCGGCTATCGCCTGGTTCGCCTGCTTCTGTGCCTTCAGGACTTCGCGGTCGGTCGCGCTGACGCCGAGGGAAACGACGGCCGTATCTGCGGGAATCAGGACTTCACCCGTACCGTTGACGGTGATCTCGGAATCTGCAAAGGCGAAAACCGGAACCGACAGAACGACCAGCAGGGTCAGGAGCATGGAAAGTATTTTACGCATCTAAATGCCCTCCTCCGTGTTGTGGATGGCGTCATTCTACTCCCGGCACGAAGAAAAAACAATGAAGAGGATGTGAATTCAGAATTCTTAAGCATACAAATAAAAATGCCCCGCAGTTGATTGACAAACTGGTGGGGCTTTTGCCATCTCCCGCACAGATGGCAAATAAAGAGAAAAGGGAGAGAAATGAGGGGAAATGAATGCGCGGGATTCATAAGCCTTGAATCAATTATGAGCAAAAACAAAAAATCACATGGGGGCAATACCATTAAAAGGAACTGTTTCTTCTGTGAACTGTAACAGCATACATCTGTTCTGATACTCAGTTGCCTGCTGCTTTCGCAATCTCAGCGGTTACTTTCAGATATTCATCAATTTCTTCCCTCCCGTGGCAGTGCAGGGGAGAGACACGAATGGCACCGGGAATGCCAAGTGTATCCACGATCCGCTTGGAGTAAATGCTTGCACGGACGCGCTCAAACACAGTAATGCCTCTTGCAAGATACGCTTCAGAAATACTTGCAAATTCCATTCCTTTGATTCCCATGGCGACTATGAGATCCTTTTTCGTCAGATCCTCAATATCGGTATATACTTCAACACCTGGAATGTGCCGCAAACCTGGAACTTCTTCAGTGCCTTCCAGCATCCGGAAGAGCAGTCCGCGTTCCTGGTTATGGATACGGGTCATCCCTTCAACAAAGAGCGTACGGCGGTCCGTGACGGTTTCGTTAAGGAAGTGTGCACCGATTTTGCAAACATAGTCGATGACAGCCATGGTGGCAGCAAAATTGCCCGGGGTCGGAGTGCCGAGGGCCCAGACGTTGGCATCTTTCTTTGTGAGTTTCGGATGCGGCAGCGTGGCGACCCTGTCGGAAACATAAGCATATCCGCAACCTCTGACGCCAAAGAACTTATAAGGGGCAAAGTTACAGACATCGACACCCCAGTCTTCTACGTCGATGACTGCATGCGGTGCATGCTGGACTGCATCGGTGACCACATAGATTTCGGGGTTGATCTCGCGCACACGGCGGGTGATTTCTTTGATGTCCATAATATTGCCGGAGATATTGGAGGCCGCCATCACGCTGACGAGCGTGGTGTCCTTATCCACATACTTCAGTACTTCTTCCACTTCAATGCCGCCAGTCGCGGGGTTTGCAGGAACTTCACGGAACTCCCTGCCGGTTTTCGCAGCATAATACTCGACCGCATCATGCGCTGAGGGATGCTCCAACAGGGTCGTGACGGTATTAGTGCCCCACTTGACCCCTTCCAGAATCGCGCCGACCGCATGGAACATGCACTGAGATGCAGAGAGTTCCGTCACCAGTGCGCCGCTTTTTGCTCCGAATACGGTTTCCAGAATGTCTTTGGTGCCGCCCATTACATACTTCTGGCCAATTTCCATTCCTCTGCCGCGATTGCGTTCCGGACAGTCGGGAAATGCTTCCAGTGCAGCTTTTGCTTCGACCGCTCTCCTCAGGCGCAGAGATCCGCCAGAGTTTTCAAAAAACAGCCGATGACCATAGTCGGGATCCTCGTTGCCGTAACAGAACTGCTCTATCAAACTCTTCTGGTACTCATCCGAAAACAACTCGCCGTAAACTTTCCCCATTGATAGTTCCTCCTGTATAGTCTTTTATATTATGTTCAGTGCCGACGGAGTAAGCTGATTATCCGCCAAGCGCCATCTTTGTGATTACTTTATCATGCACAGTCAATCTTGTAAAATGAATAATATATTGCTATAATATACGAAAAACGCATGATTAAATCGAAAGGATGTTGTGTATGAACCTGACCGATATTGAAACCTTTTTAACCCTGGTTGAAACACGCAATATAACCAAAACCGCCGAGAGTCTTTTTGTCACCCAGCCAACCGTCAGCCGGCGTCTGCAGAACCTAGAGGAAGAAGTGGGCATCGAGCTGATCCGTCGAAAGAAGGGTATGAAGCAGATTGAACTCACTGAGAAGGGTGAAGCATTTGTCTTGGTGGCAGAGCGCTGGATTTCTGTCTGGCAGGAGATGAATCTCATCCGCCAGGAAGAAAGCAGCACGTTGCTTACCGTCAGCAGCGTTGACACCTTCAACACAGCTGTCCTAGCCAATATTTACCGGGACGTACTGGCCAATCCCGATAACAAGCTTAAACTACATGTTCAGACTCACCATTCTGCCACTATCTATCGCCTGATTGAGCAGCGACAGGTAGATATTGGCTTTGTCCTGTTTAATCTGAACTATAAAAATGTTAATGTTCGACCGATTGCCCGAGAAAAAATGTACATCGTGCAGCGAGATTGCAATACTGCTCTACACAGTCTCCACCTCCATACCGATGAACTCGCCGACCGGACAGAAATTCATTTCCGGGGCAATATCAATTTTGAAAACTGGCACAGCCAGTGGATCAATTATGGCGGTATTTCCCCGGTCTACGTTGACACCTATGCCCTATTACGTCGACTTCTATCTCTCGAAAAGACATGGACAATCGTCCCCGCATCAGTAGCGGAGCAGCTTCAGCAAGACCTGCCTATCATAGTCAGTCACGTGTCAAACGACATTGCTCCGCCGGAACGGATTGCTTACTGCATTACCCACAAAAATATGAGTGACTATCTGAAACAGGCAGCAAAGCAGTTTGAATCCGCCGTTGCCGCTTATGTGCGGGAAAAGGGCTGGAATTGAACCAGCAGACGGCCACCTATAGCAGCCTTTAAATATACGTATTCTGTATTTTTTATAAAAAAACAATTCATTGGAAATTCTCCTTTATGCATGTTATTCTCTTCACAAGCAGTGCCTCAAAAAAGAGAAAAGGAGGATTTTCAAATGAAGAAAATCAAGCTCGGCACTCAGATTCTTATCGGTATTGCCCTTGGTCTCCTGATCGGCTTTATCTCTCCGAAAGCAGCATCTTTCATTTCCCCGCTCGGTGACATTTTCCTGAACCTGCTGAAGATGCTCATTGTCCCTCTGGTATTCTTTTCAATTACCAACGGCGTCATCATGATGCAGGATGCAAAACAGCTCCGTTCAGTAGGCGGGAGAATCATACTCTTTTACGTGATTTCTTCGCTGGTTGCCGCTGTCTTCGGTACAGCAGCCGCCCTCATTACCAAGCCCGGCCAGAATGCAACCGATTTTGCTAATATCCTCACTTCGGAAGCAGGCAGCGCGGTAGAGTTTAATTTTATCAAAAATGTTGTATCCTGGTTCCCGACCAACATCATTGATGCGATGGCGAACGCCAACATGCTGCAGATCATCATTTTCTGCATCTTCCTTGGTGTAGCGCTGCTTGCCCTCGGTGATAAGGTCAGTACTATTAAAAAACTCATTGCACAAGGTAATGACGTCATGCTCAAAATCACTGAGTATGTCATTGCATTCTCCCCCTTCGGTATCTGCGCGCTGATGGCGAAACTGGTTTCCACCATTTCTGGGGCTATGATGAAGGAAGTCATCGTCTTTGTTCTTACCATCGACATTGTCATTCTGATCTATGGTCTGATCTGGTATCCGTTGATGCTCAAGCTTGTTGCCAAATTGAACGTGCCCAAATTCTTTAAGAAGATTACCGAGCCGATGATCGTTGCGTTTACCACTACATCCTCTGCTGCAACGCTTCCCGTTTCTATCAGCGTTGCCAGGGACAAGCTCGGCTGCCCTGAAAAAGTCTACGGATTCACCCTCCCGCTCGGCAACACAGCCAATATGAACGGCGCGGCCATTCAGTTCTCTGTCATTGCTGTATTTGCTAGCTACCTGTTCGGGCTCCCGATCACTGCTTCCAGCTTGTTCCAATTCATCTTCCTGGCACTGATCCTTTCTATCGGCGCTGCAGGTGTCAAAGGTGCAGGCATCGTCATGTCCACCATCATCATCTCTACCCTGATCGGTGAAGAAGGCCTCGTTCTGATTCCGATTCTCGCTGCAATCTGGCCTACCATCGATCCGTTTGCCACCCTTGCCAATAATGTCGGCGATCTTGTTGGAACCACAGTAGTTTCCAAACAGATGGGCCTCCTCGACGAGGAAGTTTTCAATTCTGACAACTAATTCTCCCAGTTAACCAAACACAATAATAAGCGATAATCAATTGCCCCTTTGGCAGGAACCCTTTCCCGCTAAAGGGGCCTATCTATTTGTCTAGTTCTATTACCTGTTTTATCATATGGAAGCCATATGATCGCGGCTAAACGCTAAACAGAGATATTACATGTTCTGAAAATCCCTACCGTATTTCCGCAGAAATACATTGATGTCCTTGTCTCTGAATATTGGAGATATTCCGTCAGTGAAACCGATTTTGCTGCGCATTACTTCGTTTTGTCCTTGTTTTGCACAATTAATTATGCAGCTCTTACATTGTTTTGCAATATTTTTCGCGTTTTTGCCTAATAAACTATGCATCTCCTGTTGCAATTTGTCATCGTTTGTGTTATTCTGTCCGATGGAAGTTTCTGTGGGGGTCATTTTGTGTGTTCCGGCCTCCCGGATAAACCTTGTTAAACCGGGTGAAATGATGAATTCACGTGACAATCTCACCTCTTTCCCATCGGTCGGCGCGCGGATCCGTTCGGCACGCAAGCAGGCGGGTCTCTCGCAGCAGGCGCTGGCGGATTTGCTCCTGGTCAGCCGCAACACGGTAGTGAACTGGGAAGCCGGCCGCTGCGCCACAGATTATAAAACAGCGCTGAAGCTCTGCGACGTGCTTGGGCTGTCGCCGGAAGATCTGACGCTCTCCGGCGGAAGCGAGGTTTTCCGCGGCAAGTCCGAAGCCGGTACCGCAAGTGCCATCCCCCGGCCGGCCCCATCGGAACCGTATCCTTTTGACTCCGGTGAGCTGCGTTTTCTTCAGCTGTACCGGCAGCTCAGCCCTGTCGGGCGCAGGCGTGCACAGATCGCCCTGGAAGCCCAGCTGAACGCCGAGGTGCAGGCCCGTCAGACACGCACGGTTCCAGCCGCGGGTCCAGCCCCGGGGAGAGGAAGCCCGCCGGGCAATGTGTTCCGTCTCTTTGCCGACTATCCGGGAACTGCAGCCTCGGGTCCGGGCAGCGAGTTCGTCGACACCCGGCCTGAGCCCGTCTTCCTGCGTAAGAATCCGCGCAATGAGAGGGCTGACGCCGTGGTGCGCGTCAGCGGTGACAGCATGGAGCCTGTTTACCACGAGGGGGACTATCTCTACTTCCGATTTGCAAACTCCGCCCGCAGCGGGACCGACGTGGTTTGCTCGACCATTCACGGTGCGGTCGTCAAGCGTATGGGCGAGGATGGGGGTCTCTATTCGGTGAACCCGGAACGGCCGTTTCAGATGAAGACTGAAGCCGACAATGTCCGGCTGCTGGGTGTGGTTACAGGGGTCGCCTCACCGGGGGACTGGCCATCGCCTGCCGAACGTGATGAACTTTCCGTCCGCTTCCAGGCGGAAGAGAGGGACTTCCGCCGCAAGTACCGACTGGAGAACTGGGAGTAATGCCCCGGCATGAACAATCTGTGCACGGTCTGTAAACACCTGCGGTTCCGCCTTGACGGGACGGACCGACCGGCGTATACTGCACCGGCAATTTCGCAGACACTGCGGATGGAATCAGGAGTCTGATCGTTATGTTATATGAAGATAAACGCCTTGCCCCCTATCGCGGGAAGGAGCCGTTTCTGTTTTTAAGCTATTCTCACAAGGACGCCGAGCAGGCTGCGGAACTGATTCTGCGTCTCAAGCAGGCGGGTTTCCGCGTCTGGTACGATGAGGGAGTGATCCCCGCAACCGAATGGGATGAAAAAATCGCCCGGGCCATCAAGCATTCGTCATACTTTGTATCGTTGATTTCCGAAGCATACCTCGCCTCGGCCAACTGTCTGGATGAACTGAACTATGCACGGGATCTGAACAAGCCCCAGCTCCTCATTTATCTGGAGGACGTTTCGCTGCCGGAAGGCCTGGCCATGCGGCTCGGGCGGTTGCTGGCGGTCTACCGGAGCCGTTACGACGATCCGGAAGCCTTCTACTCGCATATCTTCCGTGCCAAGGGCATGAAGGTCTGCCGTGGTGAACCGCTTTTGCCCGCATACGAAAACCTGGAAGGCACAGGCAGCGTCTCGGCGGAAACCCGGTACGAAAGTGCAGCAGGCAGTTATACCGGCAGGCTCATCGCGGCACTGGTCGTTCTGATGCTTTTGGTGACGGCACTGCTGGCCTGGAACTACCGCTCGGAGATTGGCGGGCTGATTAACGATCTCCGCTACAGCCATGTTGCTTCCCAGCAGAACACTGAGCCGGCTTCGCCCATTCCGGAAATCATTCCGGATCCATCCCCGATGCCGACAGACAACTCTGCCGACATCACCGTGGAGAATCCGGAACCGACTGCAACGCCTGCTCCTACCCCCGCCCCGACACCGACTCCAGCGCCCACACCCACCCCGACACCGACTCCAGCGCCCACACCCACCCCGACACCCACTCCGACGCCGACACCAACACCCACTCCAACCCCCGCACCGACTGACACGGTCGTGGTAGTGGAGCCCTCGGGCGATGAGGGCATCGGAACAGACGATGCTTCCCCTGGTGAAGACGGATCCGGAAGCGATGGATCAGTCGTTGTCGTAAATCCCGCCGAAGCAAGTCCGAGTCCTTCTCCCTCGGCTGAGGTCGGCGCATGAAGAAAAACGCTTCTCTGCTCGACCCCGCGCTGATTATTCTGGCCGCGGTGTTCTGGGGGAGCATGGGGCTGTTTGTCCGCCCGCTTTCAGCCCGCGGATTCAGTTCGCTGCAGATTACATCAGCGCGCCTGACCTTCGGCGCGCTGGTTTTCTGCGGTTTTTTGCTGCTGCGCGATCCGAAAGGGTTTCGGATTCACCGGCAGGATATTCCGCTCTTTCTCGGTCTGGGATTTGCCAGTGTACTCTTCTTCACGGTATGCTACTTTACGGCCATCACCATGATGCCGCTCTCGACTGCGGCCATTCTGCTGTACACCTCGCCTATCTGGATTATGCTGATGTCGGTGCTGTTCTTTCACGAAAAACTCAGCTCCCGCAAGATGTTGGCGCTCGCGCTTGCTTTCGGCGGATGTGTGCTGGTTTCCGGCTTTTCCGGCGGCGGGCTGACCGCGGCAGGTCTGCTCTTTGGCCTGGGCGCCGGTTTCGGTTATGGCCTGTACAGCATTCTCGGTACCATCGCGCTGAGGCGCTACAGCCCCCTCACGGTGACGACCTGGGCCTTTGTTCTTTCGGCAGTCGGCTCGTGGTTCATCTGCCGTCCCGCCGACATGCTAGAAAAGATCGCGGCCGCCCCTTCCCCGGTCGGGCTGCTGCTCTTATTCCTGCTGACAGCTCTGGTCACCGCGGTGATTCCCTATCTCTCCTACACGCAGGGGCTGAAGACAGTGGAGGCCAGCAGGGCGGGCATCATCGCCACCGTTGAGCCTCTGGTCGCTACGCTCATTGGGGTACTGGTCTTCGCCGAACCGATGACGCTGAGTTCCTGCCTGGGCATTGCGCTGATTCTATCGGCCATAGTGCTCCTGAACACCCGAAAATAAAAAACAGGATGAAATAATACCCGCTTCCAAATCGGCCGGTCAGGCCGTTTCCGGAAGCGGGTTTCGACTTTCAACTGAATAATATTTGAGATTTTGAAATTGTTGTTTTCAAACGCTGAAAAGTATGCTACAATCAAACTACTTTCAGCGCTTACGACTATTTTTTAAAAACAATTCGCAGGTGATTTCGATGAAACTCATGAAGACTGAAGAAGCCGTCGGGCAGGTCCTCTGCCACGACATTACCCAGATTATCCGCGGCGTGACCAAGGGCGCCGTGTTCCGCAAGGGCCATGTAATTCAGCCCGAGGACATCCCCGTCCTGCTGAGCGTCGGAAAGGATACTGTTTATATTTGGGAAAACGATGAAAGCATGCTTCATGAAAACGACGCAGCCTATATTCTCCGCGACATCTGCATGAACGAGCATATGCTCGCCTCCGAACCGAAGGAAGGCAAAATCGAGTTGACGGCCGAAATTGACGGCCTGTTTCTGGTCGATCTCGAGCGTCTGCGCGCGGTGAACAGCCTCGGCGATATGATGATTGCCACGCGCGCCTCCGGCTTCATGGTCAGGAAGGGCGACAAGCTCTGCGGTACCCGCGTCATTCCCCTGGTCATCAAAAAGGATCGTATGGAAGCCGCCAGGGCGGCAGCCGGAGACATGCCCATTATGAAGCTGGTACCCGTAAAGCCCAAGAAGTACGGCCTTGTCACCACCGGAAATGAGGTCTTCTACGGCCGCATCGAGGATACTTTTACCCCCGTCATTCAAGCAAAGATGCGGGAGTTTGGCTGCGAGATGGCTGAGCATGTGATTCTGAACGACGACCATGAGAAGATTACTGCCGCCATCAACGATATGCTCACGAAGGGCTGCGAGATGGTCATCTGCACCGGCGGCATGAGCGTTGATCCCGACGACAAGACGCCTCTCGCCATCAGGAACACCGGGGCAAACATCGTCAGTTACGGTGCCCCGGTGCTTCCGGGGGCTATGTTCCTGCTTTCCTATACCGGTGACGGCCGCCCGGTCTGCGGCCTGCCCGGCTGCGTAATGTACGCCAAGCGAACCATCTTCGACCTGGTGCTGCCGTTCCTCGTCACCGACACCCCCGTCACGGCGGAGCATCTGGCCGGTCTCGGCCACTGCGGCCTCTGCCTCAACTGCAAGATCTGCCACTTCCCGAACTGCAGTTTCGGCAAGGGCGTATAATTCTCTGCTTTAAAACTGAATAACCGGGCAGATCCTGTTCCATCCGTCTTTTCGCCGTCGTAACCCGCCCAGCGGGGACCGGACATTATCGGCGTATAGTAACGTTGAAATACACGTTCCTATAAATAAACAGTTCCCTGAAATACGGGAAGAAGGAGAAAACCCATGAAAAAAGTACTTGCGCTGCTGCTTGCGCTGACAATGGTATTCGCGCTGGCAGCATGCGGCCAGTCCGCTGCGCCCGCAGCCACAGCCGCACCAGAAGCTCCGGCGGAAGAGCCCGCCCCGGCTGAGGAACCTGTCGAAGAAGTTGAACTGATCGTCTTCGCCGCCGCTTCCATGACTGAGACGCTGACCGAGATCAAAGGCATGTATGAAGCCGCAAACCCCGGCGTGACCCTGACCTACAACTTTGACTCCTCCGGCACCCTGAAAACCCAGATTCAGGAAGGCGCCGACTGCGACCTGTTCATCTCCGCTGGCCAGAAGCAGATGAACCAGTTGGACATCACGGCCAATCCGGAAGTCAACACCGACGGCCTGGACTTTGTACTGGAAGGCAGCCGCATCAACCTCCTGGAAAACAAGGTTACCCTGGTCGTTCCCGAAGGCAACCCCAAGGGCATCGAGAGCTTTGACGCCCTGGCCGAAGCCCTGAAAGCCGGAGACGTTTTCCTGTGCATGGGCAACAGCGACGTTCCCGTCGGCCAGTACACCCAGAAGATTCTTGCCTTCTACGGTCTGGACGAAGAAGAGCTTGCCGGCAAGGGCCTCATCAGCTACGGCACCAACGTCAAGGAAGTCACCACTCAGGTCAAGGAAGCCTCCGTTGATTGCGGTGTTGTCTATTGCACCGACGCCTTCTCCGCCGGCCTGACGGTTGTTGACAGCGCAACCGCCGAAATGTGCGGACAGGTTATTTATCCCGCTGCCGTGCTGAATGTCAGCAAGAATCCGAAAGCCGCCCAGGCTTTCCTGGACTATCTGCAGACGCCCGAAGCCATGGCCGTGTTTGAGAACGTCGGCTTCGCGCCCGTTGCCTGATCTGCCATAGACGAAATATGGAGAGCGGAGAAATCCGCCCTCCAATTCGTGTTTTTTAAGCGCGGGTTTTACGCGCGGTCATTCACAGACTGAACGAAACTGGTGATCCACATGTTCGACTGGTATCCCTTATGGAATTCCCTGCGCATTGCGGCGATCAGCTGTGTGCTGGTGTTCTTCCTCGGCATTTTCTTCGCCTACTATGCGGCAAGGCTGCCCCGGACAATCAAGGGCATTCTCGACGTTATCCTGACGCTGCCGATGGTACTGCCGCCCACGGTCTGCGGTTACTTTCTGCTGCTGGTTTTCGGTGTGAAGCGGCCTCTGGGCATCTTTCTGCTGAAGTACGGCATCAAATTTGTCATGACCTGGTACGGCGGCATTTTAGCTGCAACGGTAGTCGCCTTCCCGCTGATGTACCGTACCGCCCGCGGCGCGTTTGAGAGCTTCGACCAAACACTCGCCTATTCCGGGCAGACACTGGGGCTCTCCAACACCTATATCTTCTGGCGTATTCGTATGCCCGCCTGCCGGCAGGGCATCCTGGCCGGAACAGTACTGGCCTTTGCCCGCGCCCTGGGCGAGTACGGCGCAACCAGCATGCTCATCGGCTACACACCCGGACGCACGGCGACCATTTCGACTACGGTGTACCAGCTTTGGCGTACCAACGATGAGAAGGGTGCAATGTTCTGGGTGCTCATCAACCTCGCCATCAGCACGGTAGTGCTGCTTTCCGTCAACATGCTGGAAGCCCGACAGAAGAAGGCGGTGAAAACATGAGTCTCATCGTCGACATTCACCGTGACTTCGGCGGCTTTGTACTGGATGCCGCTTTTGAAGCCGAAAATGGTATTACCTGTCTGCTGGGCTCCTCCGGCTGCGGCAAGAGCCTGACGCTCAAGTGCATTGCCGGCATAGAAAAACCCGACCGCGGCCATATTGAGCTGGACGGTGTGGTGCTCTTCGATTCTGAAAAGCGCATCAACCTCCCACCGCAGAGCCGCCGTGTCGGCTATCTCTTCCAGAATTACGCGCTCTTCCCCAACATGACGGTACGGCAGAACATTTTCTGCGGCCTGAACCGCGAAAAGAACCGTACGGAAAAGGAACGCCGCCTTCGGGACATGCTGAAGCTGATGCAGCTGGACGGATTGGAGGAGCGCAAGCCCTCGCAGCTGTCTGGCGGACAGCAGCAGCGCGTCGCGCTGGCCCGCATTCTGGTCAATGAGCCGCGTATGCTGATGCTGGATGAGCCCTTTTCTGCTCTCGATGCACACCTGCGAGACTCGCTGAAGGTGGAGCTGCGCGACATGCTGCAGGAGTACGGCCGTGAGGTGCTGATGGTTACCCACAGCCGCGATGAAGCCTACAACATGTCGAGCCGTATCGCCGTCATGGATAAAGGAAGGCTTCTCAGCATCAAAGATACCAAAGATCTGTTTGCTGACCCCGGCAATACCCCTGCCGCAATTCTTACCGGCTGCAAGAACATCGCTCCGGCACGGAAAACCGGCATACACGAAGTGGAAATTCCAATCTGGGGCATCCGTCTCCAGACCGCTCAGGAAGTGAAAGACGGCCTGAGCGCCGTCGGCGTACGTGCGCATTATTATAACCCCTCCGCACCTCAGAACCGCTGGCCGGTCACCTATCTGGAGGAAATGGAAGAACCCTTTGAGGTTATCATCCAATTCCGTTATGCCGGGCAGAACCCGGACAGCCCGCCGGTCTGGTGGCGCATCAGCAAGGATAAAAAGCCGCAGCAGTTTCCCACTGAACTTGGGATCTCTCCGGTCAACATCCTGCTGCTGTACGATGCCTGACAAGACGGCATCACAGCCTGTGCCCACCCGGATACGGCTGGCCGCCCAATCATTAAAAAAGAAAGGAACAATTATCATGAAACTCAGTGCAAGAAATCAGTTCAAAGGCAAGGTCGTTGACATCCAGGAAGGTGCCGTCAACGGCATCGTGAAGATCGACATCGGCGGAGGCAACGTCATGAGCGCCACCATTTCAATGAACGCCATCAAAGAGCTCGGCCTCGAAGTCGGAAAGGAAGCCTATGCCGTCGTGAAAGCCACCTCCGTTATGGTCGGCATTGACTGATTATACTATTACACAGCAACAAAGGGGCTGCCGTCCGGCAGCCCCTTGTCTTTTTCTATTTTACTGTTCCGTCCCGTCCTCGACCAGCACCAGCATTGTGCCGCCGCAGACCATGCCGTCGGATTCGGCCACCTCGCCGGTCAGGTCGATGTCCACCAGCTTGTAGCGTCCTGTTCCGATGATGCGTACGGCGTCCTGGATAACCGCCGCTTCGCTGCAACCTCCGCCGATGCTGCCCGTCACCTTCCCGAGAGGGCTGACCGCCATTTTGGCTCCGGTTCCGCGCGGCGTGGAGCCTTTGGTTTCCACCACGGTGACAACCGCTTTCGGGTCGTGGTTTTCGGCCAGGTACTCGAGCGTGGAAAGCTCCAGATCGGAGTCGGCGCAGCAGCGCCCCGGTGCGCCGTGTTCCGGTTTTCGCTTGTAGGCGATGACTTCAGACAGGATGGAAACGGCGATCTCCGCAGGGGTGATGGCGCCGATGTCCAGCCCGATGGGCGTACAGATCTTGCCGAGACGGTCTGTGTCAAAGCCTTCTCCCTTCAGCATCTCAAGCAGGCCCTTGGTTCGCCGGCGCGAGCCGATCATACCGAGGTAGGCGGGTTCTTCTCCGGGCAGCAGCACACGCAGGCAGTCGGCGTCGTGCCGATGGCCGCGGGTGATGACTACCACATAATCAAACGGTGTCACACCGAACTTGAGGATGCCGTTTTCAAAGCTGTCGCAGGTGACGGCGGCGGCATCAGGGAAGCGGCGTTTGTTGGCAAACTCCGGCCGGTCATCCACGATGTGGACCTCAAAGCCGCATTTTGCGGCGAATTCGCAGACCGGCAGGGCGATGTGCCCGCCACCAAGGACAAGCAGGCGCTCCTTCGGCATGACGGGTTCGCTTATGTTCAGTGTCTCACCGTCGTATTCGGTTGTGACACGGGCAAAGCTCCTGCCTTTCGGATCGGTTACCGGGTTGACTCCCTCAAACAGCGCACGGCGCATTCCGGTGGCAATGTCACCTTCCCGGCCCTGAAGCACGGTTTTTACGGTGACGGGTTTTACCCGGGCAATGTTTTCCAGGATTTCGGAATAGAGGTTGGCCATGTTATTCAGCTCCTGTTCAGCATATTTTCGATCCGTTTCGCGGTTTCAAATCGCCGGTCATGCGCGCGGAGGGCTTCCTCCGATTCACAGCGCGAGCGGCTCTTAGCGAAACGTTCTTCCAGCGAGACCTCTCGGTCGCTCTGCAGATACTTGTCCGCAAGGAACAGCAACGCAGCTTCGTTCAGCGCATCGCCTTCAACATCGTGGTGCTGCGCGATTACCTCCGCCGTATCAGGGTAACCCAAGGTGCGAAGCCATGCCGCTCCGAGAACGGCGTGATCCGGTTCGGAACGTGCGACATCATGCAGCATACCTGCGGAAAAAAGCAGATTACGGTCAATCGGCACTCCGGCCGCTTCTGCCCTTTCCGCCAACTGCAGTGCCATCCCGGCAACCGCTCGGCAGTGTTCTATTACATGCTCGAGAGTTCCTGCCGCGTGCAACAGCGCGAGGCAGACCTCTTCCGTGAGTTTCGGGTGCGGCACCCTGCCGACTTCGGCAGGGGTCAGCGTTTCCCCGTCCCATTCCAGGACTGAAACCGAGGTGTGCAGCAGCTTCGGGCGCTGGCCGGTCATGCTGTCAATGGCGGACTTGTGGCTGACGATGACGATGTCGCCCTCCGATTCCTGCAGGCAGGACAGTACCGCCCGGTGCATACGATGCCGGACGGATTCCGGCGTTTCGGCGCTCTCGGGCCAGACATCCGGGTTCTTCTCACGCGCGGCGTAGAGTTCCGGCCAACGGACCATGATTTCGGAAAACGGCAAGCCGTCCCACTCGCCCAAGTCCTGCTCTTCCAGGCCGGGCATGATCCGGGGCTCCGGGCAGAGCGGCTGCGCCGTTTCAATTGCCCGCATCAGATAGCTGGAGAACACCGGCTTTCCCGTGAGTTCCGGGTCAAAGGGCAGCAGCGCCGCCTGCATCCGCCCGATGGCGGCAAGCGGCAGGTCGGTACGGCCGAGACACCAGCGCTCTCCCAGAGGGATGTCCGGGTGTCCGTGGCGAACCAGATATACGCGCCTCATCCGAATATCTCCCTAAAGTAGTCTTCATAAAGTTCGCCGGCAGCATCCCGCACCGCGGCGGAGTATGCTTCATAGCGTTCCAGCAGCGTTCGGCCCTTTTCGGTCAGGAAGCTCTTGCCGCCGCCGGCGCCGCCCTGGCTGCGCTGGACCAGTGAATAGTGCAGCTGCGACTCCAGCGTGCGGATGGTGTTCCAGCCGCTGGAATAGGAGATCTGCATCCGCTGGCACGCCATACGCACCGAATGCGTCTCGTCCACCAGCTGCAGCAGCATGGCGGTGCGGCTGTCGAAAAACACCTTTTCCCGCGCGAGCGCCACGCTGACCACCGGGCGCACCAGCTGCTCGTTGTGGTACTTCAGCAGAGCGCGGTAGTCTTCAGGCGTGTCGGCGTCGTGCAGAACGCCCCGATCTTCCACCGAAACATAGCTCATTTCCTCGCCGCAGCGGTCCAGCGCGCCCCGCAGGCCGCGCTCACCCGGATCGGCAAGGATGGCGTCAAACAGGCTTGATGCGATCATCATCGGGTGGCCGACTTCCCCGCCACAAACAGGCCCCGCAAGCGGCGCATCGCTTTCCAGCAGTTTCTGCACCGTGTCGGCAGTAAACAGCGGGATATCCACCGGCGTGAACAGCACACGGTCGCACTTATCCTTAAGGTAGCGCAGGCCGATACAGACCGACTCGAACATCTGCGTCGTCTCATAGGCCTCATTGCGCAGAAAAACGATTCCGTTCCCGGCAAGGTGCCGCTCCAGCATCACGGCGTTGTATCCCGTAACCATGACGATTTTATCCACGCCGGCCTGCTGGAATGTCGCCACCACGCGCTGGGCGATGGAGATAGATCCGACATTCAGCATGGGCTTAAAGTCCCCCATGCGCGAGGACATGCCCGCCGCCGTAATGAGTGCTGCCGTTGTCAAATGCGTTCACCTTCTTCCGCCATTGTTCCTGTCAAAATATTATACCCTTTCATCCGACTTGTTTTCAAGTGCTATTTGCATCCGGTTGCCTGCGCTGTGCCATCACAACCTTCCAGCTGTTTCACACTGATAAAATCACCAAAAACACTCCAAGTTTTTTAAGCAGTTTTCACAAAAACCAGGTTTGAGATTCTGCGAATCGTTTTTGGATACAACTTGAACTGGAACCCTTGGAGGAATAAAATAGCATTAGATCATTATGGGATCCGGAGTAACGACATGGAAGAAGAACTGTTTGAAATCACGGCAACCTCTGTCACGGTGGAAGTGACGGATGCATACACCGGCAACGTCTACCGCCGGGAGCTCCCCATTGACTACTATGAAAACGCAAACTTTCTGAAGCTCAGCGGTGAGAATATGGACGGCAGCGTTTCCCAACTGGTTTTCCTGACTCCCCGCGGCATCCAGCGGACCAAAGACCTGATCGGTAAAGGTGCCGACAGCGATCCCTGCGGCGGCCACAGTCACTGATCCGTCTGTTAATCTGCGCATCCCCCTGAACGGGTAATCAAATAAACCATTATATAATTCAAGGAGGAAAACACATGGTAAGAAAAACACTTGTCATCAACGGCGTGACCAGGAACCTCGTGCTCTGCAAGGACGAGACCCTCGCCACCGTGTTGCGTGAGCATCTGCTGCTCACCGGCTGCAAAATCGGTTGCGGCGAAGGCCACTGCGGCGCTTGCAACGTCATCATGAACGGCAAGGTCACCAAGGCCTGCATCGTGAAGATGAGCAAGGTTCCCGACAACGCCGTGATCACCACCATCGAGGGTGTCGGCACCCTCAGCGATATGCATCCCCTGCAGGTTGCCTGGATGGCATTCGGATGCGCACAGTGCGGCTTCTGCACCCCTGGCTTCATCATCAGCGCAAAGGTTCTGCTCGAAGAGAATCCGAACCCCACCCGCGAAGAAGTCCGCGACTGGTTCAACAAGACCCGCAACCTGTGCCGCTGCACTGGCTACAAGCCGCTGGTTGACGCCGTCATGGCCGCCGCTGCCGTGATGCGCGGTGAGATCAGCAAGGAAGACCTCATCTTCAAGGCCACTGGCGACAGCATCAAGGGAACCAAGTACATCCGTCCCTCCGCTGCACAGAAAGTCACCGGTCAGTGGGACTTCGGTGCTGATGATGCCCTGAAGATGCCAGGCTGCCTGCGCCTTGCCCTGACCCAGGCCAAGGTTTCCCACGCAAACATCAAGAGCATCGATACCAGTGAAGCCGAGAAGATGCCCGGCGTTGTCAAGGTCATCACCTACAAGGATATCCTTGCTGCCGGCGGCACCAACCAGATCAATGGCCTCGTCATGCTGCCGAAGCACAACAAGACCGATGGTTTCGAGCGTCCGGTTCTCTGCTCCGACAAGATCTTCCAGTTCGGTGATGCCATTGCCATCGTCGCCGCCGACACCGAGGCACATGCCCGTGCCGCCGCCGAGGCAGTCAAGGTCGACATCGAGGAGCTGCCCGCCTATATGAGCGCTCTCGACGCTATGGCTCCCGACGCCATTGAGATTCACCCGGGTACCCCGAACGTCTTCTATGAGACCAACTGCATCAAGGGACCGGACTTCGATTGGGACAGCATCCCCGATGCGCAGCAGGTTGAGATTGAGAGCTACTGCTCCCGTCAGCCGCACCTGCACCTCGAGCCGGACAACGGCTACGGCTACATCGATGAGGACGGCATGGTCACGGTGCACTCCAAGTCCATCGGTATCCACCTGCATATGCCGATGATCGCTGCCGGTATCGGCGTTCCGATGGAGAATCTTCGCATCGTCCAGAACCACGCGGGCGGTACCTTTGGCTACAAGTTCTCCCCGACCAACGAAGCGCTCATTGGCGCAGCCGCCAAGATCCTCGGTGTTCCCGTTTCCCTGAACTTCACCCAGTTCCAGAACATCACCTACACCGGCAAGCGTTCCCCGGCCTTCATGCACATCAAGCTGGCCGCCGACAAGGACGGCAAGCTGCTTGCTCTGTGGGGCGACAACTATGTTGACCACGGCCCGTACTCCGAGTTCGGCGACCTGCTGACCATGCGTCTCAGCCAGTTCACCGGCGCCGGCTACGGCATCGCCTCCATCCGCAACAAGAGCCAGACCGTGTTCACCAACCATGCATGGGGCTCCGCCTTCCGTGCTTACGGTTCTCCGCAGTCCTTCATGGGCTCTGAAATCGCCATCGACTGCCTGGCCGCCAAGATGGGCATCGACCCGTTCGAGATGCGCGCCATGAACTGCTACAAAGAGTCCGAAGGCACCACCATCCCGACCGGCTATGCACCCGATGTGTACTGCGAAGAGGCACTGTTCGAGAAGGCCCGTCCGTACTATCTGGCTGCCAAGGAGAGAGTTGCCGAGAAGAACGCCGCCTCCGACGGCCGCTACAAATACGGCGTCGGCGTGTCCCTGGGTGTCTATGGCTGCGGCCTTGACGGTGTGGACGCCTCCTCCGCCTATGCAGAGCTGAACAAGGACGGCACGGTCACCATCTATGTCTCCTGGGAGGATCACGGCCAGGGCGCTGACATGGGTGCTCTCGTCTCCGCGCATGAGACCCTGCGTCAGGCAGGCTTCAAGCCCGAGGACATCCGCCTTGTCATGAACGACACCAAGTACACCCCGAACTCCGGTCCTGCCGGCGGTTCCCGCTCTCAGGTTATGTCCGGTAACGCCTGCCGTCTCGCTGCCGAGGCGCTGCTTGCCGAGATGAAGAAGGACGATGGCACATGGCGCACCTATGACGAAATGGTCGCCGACGGCAAGAAGCTGAAGGTCGAAGGCAACTGGGTCACCACCTACTGCGCCGACCACCCGGTGGATCAGGACACCGCACAGGGCGAGCCGTTTGCCACCTACATGTACACCATCTTCCTGCCCGAAGTCTGCGTCGACACCGAGACCGGCAAGGTCAAGGTTGAGAAGTTCACCGCTGTCGCCGACGTCGGTACCATCATGAACAGGCTGCTCGTAGATGGCAACTTCTACGGCGGTCTTGCCCAGGGCATCGGCCTTGCGCTGACTGAGGACTTCGAGGATCTGTCGAAGCACACCAGCCTGCTGAAGTGCGGCATCCCGTACATCAAGGACATCCCCGATGACATCCACGTTGTCTACAACGAGACCTACCGTCCGAACGGACCTTACGGTGCCGCCGGCTGCGGCGAGGCCCCGCTGGATGCTCCTCACCCGGCTGTCCTCAATGCCATCTTCAACGCCACTGGCGCCCGCGTCACCCGCATCCCGGCTACCCCGGACAAGGTGCTCGCCGCGCTGAAGGCACTCTAAGTACAACCCTTTTCAAAGCACAGAAGCAATGCTATAATGGAGAGGCCCTTCGGGGCCTCTCTGTGTTCCGTAAACACAATCACTGCGTATTCCCACTTTGAGTCCGGGAGGGATGCCTGTGGCACAGATTCAGGAACGTGGTTCCACCCACGTCTACAAGGTAAACAAGATCTCCAAGGAAGAAATGGAGAATATGGTGACGCGCTGCGTCTATGAGGAAGCGCCCTTCTGCAATGCCGCCTGCCCGCTGAAGCTCGACACCCGCGCAATGCTGAAAGCTGCGGCGGCGGGGGACTTCAAAAAGGCGCTGCAGCTGTATGAAAAAGCTGCAACCTTCCCGCTGATTGTATCCGCAGGCTGTGAAGCGCCCTGTGAACAGAAGTGCCGCCTTTGCGAGTGCGGTGAGGGCCTTGCCATCCGCGAGGTGGAAGCGGCGGTCGCGCGCTTCGGCCAGGCGCAAAGGCTCGGCGGGATCTTCCGTACCAAAAAGAAAAAGACGGTCGCAGTACTCGGTTCTGGGCTGTTTGCGCTGTTTCTGGCGGGAGAGCTCGAAAAGAAGGCCTACCCGATCACGGTGTTCTGTGAGCAGCCGGACCTGGAGAACTTTCTGCGCTGCGGTACGGAGTTTCTGGACCAGGAAGCCTTCGGATTGGAACTGAAGCGCCTGAAGGGAAAAGACATTTCTTTTGTTTTTTCCTGCAGCATCACCGCAGACTTCCTGGCAGAGAAGCGTGTCGCCTTTGATGTGCTCTGTATTTCCGAAGCCGTGTTTGCACGTCTGCTCCCGAGTGCTGCCTTTGTACCGGAACTTCAATACTGCGAGGAAGAGAAGCTGGTTACGGGCAGCTCCGCCGGAGTGATGGACGCCGCCTTTCAGGCGAAAAAGGCCGCCCTGACGGTGGACCGCCTTGCACAGAATCTCGACCCGCGCAACATGCGCGGTCAGGAGGATCCTTTTGAAAGCCGCCTCTACACAGATCTTTCCGCGGCAAAGGAACTGGCGCGGATTCCGGCGCAGACCGGCGGCTACACCAAAGAGGAGGCTGTCAAAGAAGCCGGCCGCTGCATCCAGTGCCACTGCGACGAGTGCATGAAGAGCTGCGCCTACCTCAAGCATTACAAAAAATATCCGGGGCTCCTGTCCCGCGAAATCTTCAACAACACGCAGATCATCATGGGCGACCACCAGCTGAATAAGCCGATGAACGCCTGCACGCTCTGCGGACAGTGCACGGCGGTCTGCCCGAACGGTTTCGACATGGCCCATGTCTGCGCGACGGCGCGGCGGAACATGGTTTCGACCGACAAAATGCCGCTGGCTCCGCATGAGTTTGCCCTGATGGATATGATCTTCTCCAACGGCGACGCCTTCCTCGCAAGGCCGCAGCCCGGCGTGGAGAAGTGTAAATACGTGTTCTTCCCCGGCTGTCAGGCGGTGGCCGTTGCGCCCGAAACGGTAAAGGCGGCCTATCTGGACCTCTGCGAGAGGCTGGAAGGAGGCGTGGCGCTGATGCTGGGCTGCTGCGGTGCCATCTGCGACTGGGCCGGGCGATACGAGATGCAGGCCGGCACACGTGAATTCCTTCTGCAGGAGTTTTCAAAGCTCGGGGACCCGGTCATCATCGCCGGATGCCCGACCTGCAAAAAGGAACTCGCCGAATCCGTCGGCGGCGAGATCATCGGCATCTGGGACGTGTTGGAAGAGATTGGCCTGCCGGAGGATGCGCACGGTCTGGACCGCCCCGCCGCCCTGCATGACGCCTGCGGTGCCCGCGGGGACGCCCCTACGCAGGAAGCCATCCGTGATCTGGCCAGGAAGCTCGGCGTCACCCTGGTGGAAACCGAGTACTCCGGCGACCGTGCGCCCTGCTGCGGTTACGGCGGGCTGACCGCCTATGCAAACCCCGAGGTCGCTGCGGAAATCACGCAGAAAGCGCTGGAGCGTTCCGATGCGCCCTTTCTTTCTTACTGCATGGCCTGCCGCGACCGCTTTGCACGGCAGGGACGTGAGTCACGCCACATTCTGGAATTGGTTTACGGCACCGATGCCGGGGCACCGCCGGACATCAGTGAAAAGCGATATAACCGCCTGAATCTGAAAAAAGAGCTCCTCTCGGAGCTCTGGCATGAGGAGACCGCCGAGATGAAACTGGATTACACGCTGGAATATACCGATGAAGCCCGGCAGCTGATGGACGGCCGAATGATTCTGACCGACGATGTCATTGCCGTCCTGAACTACTTCCGCGAAACCGGCGAAGCGATTCTGGACGACGAAACCGGGCTCATGATCGCCCGCAAGCGCGTCGGGAACGCCACTTTCTGGGTGAAGTTCACCCAGCCGGAGCCGGATCATTACCTGGTGCACCGGGCGTACAGTCACCGGATGAACGTGGTCAGGAGGGATGGCTGATGGCAGCGGAGCGGAATTATTATACCATTGACCCCGAGGGCAAGCTGCAGTGCGTCAAGTGCGGCGTGAAACTCATCAAGGGTAAAGCGAAGTTTATGTATCTCGATAATGGCTTTCCGGTGGAGCTGCCGGTCTGCCCGGTTTGCGGCTTTGTCTATGTGCCGGAAGAACTGGCGCTTGGCAAAGTGCTCTCGGTTGAAAAGGCTCTGGAGGATAAATGACCTCGCATCCGGGAGGAACGGAACACACCCTGAACCTGCTGGCGATTGCCGTGGACGCCGGCCTCTCTCCAGGTGGGAGGATTCTTGACCTAGGCGCCGGAGCCGGAGAAACCGTGCTGCTGCTGAGGGAGCTGGGCTTTGCGGCGGAGGGAATCGATCTCGCGCCGCGCTCTCTGGCAGTCCGGGAAGGCAGTCTCCTGTGTACGGAATATTCGGATGGTTCTTTCGACGCCGTGATCAGCCAGTGCGCATTCTTTGTTTCCGGCAACGTGCCAGGCGCTCTCTGCGAAAGTTTCCGGCTGCTGAAGCCGGGCGGTTTGCTGCTGCTCTCCGATGTTTGCTTTAAGCCGCTTCGTCCGCAGGCTGAGGCCGCCGGTTTTCGAGTGCTCTGGGAAGAGGACATGACGCCGGTCTGGAAAGAGTATTACATTGAGGCAATCTGGCGGGGTGATCCGCTCTGCTGTGAGTTTTCGCAAAAGAAATGCGCCTATTCGGCGCTTGTTTGCAGAAAGGATGAAACCAATGGACCTGTTTGACCACATTTTGGAGCTCAGCCGTTACGGCTATTTCTGCAGCCAGATTCTCGCCATCCTGACCCTGGAACTCACCGGTGAGGAAAACCCCAAACTGGTGCAGGCCATGGGCGGCCTGGACGGAGGCGTCGGCTATTCCAAAAACAACTGCGGCTGCCTGACGGGCGGTGCCTGCCTGATCTCGTACTTCACTGGGAAAGGCAGCGACTTTGAGGCTGAGAGTCCCGAGCACAAGGGCGCTCTGGCTGAGTTTTCGCAGTGGTTCCAGGACGAGATCACCGCCGATTACGGCGGCATCAACTGCGAGGATATTATCGGCACAAACGCCGCGAAGCGTGTGGAGTACTGCCCGCAGATCATTGCCGCTACCTATGAAAAATGTGTGGAGATCCTGCAGAACCGCGGGCTGCTGTAATATCCTGCAGTCTGACTATCCCGGAAGGAGACTCGGATCCCGACCATGAACCGCAGCCGCATCGACACTTATATTGCCGAACAGGAACAACTGAAAACCCTGACCCGCAGGGACTTGGAAGCGGTCCAGCTCTCAAAGCTGAACCGCCTTCTGTCGTGCGAAAGGGAACGCGGCGGCTTTTATCGGAATCTTCCCGGCAATCTCGGCTCGCTTCGGGACCTCGCCTCCCTGCCGTTTACCACCGACGAGGACCTTGCGCATCGAGCCGGGGAAATGCTGATGACCTCGCAGGGCGCGGTGCAGCGCGTGCTGTCTGACGCCACCAGCGGCACAACTGGTGCCGCCAAGCGCGTCTTCTACACGGAGGGCGACCTTGAGCGCACCGTCCGTCTCTACACGGCAGGGCTGGGTGAACTGATTTTCCCGGGAAGTGTCACACTGATCGGCTTCCCGTTCTCAGGCCCATTCGGGCTGGGGGAACTCATTGCCGAAGCCGTCACCCGCCTTGGCGCGCGGCCGCTGCTACTCGGTCCCGGATTGAGCTACGGGGAATACCGGGATATTCTTGTGCGGGAACAGCCCGATACTTTTGTCGGCATGCCAGTCCAGCTGCTGTCGCTGCTGCGCGTCTGCGGCAGGGGCAGCCTGCGCCGCGCGCTGGTCAGCGGCGACGCCTGCCCGGATTCGGTCATAAGCGGCTGTGAAAGCATACTGGGTTCCCGGCTTTTCCCCCACTACGGTTCCCGCGAGATGGGCATGGCCGGTGCTATCACCTGCCCGGCGCATGAAGGAATGCATCTGCGTGAAACCGACGTCATCGCTGAAATTATTGACCCAGCCGGAAACGTTCTTCCGCACGGGGAGACAGGCGAACTCGTCATCACTACCGTCGGGATGGAGGCCCTGCCCCTCATCCGCTATCGTACCGGGGACTATACGCGCATTCTCCCCTCTCCCTGCCCCTGCGGAAGCGAAGTGATCCGGATTGACCGCCTGCAGCGAGGCGGCGAGGAAGGCCTGCTCTCACGTCTGGATGACGCGATGTTCCGCTTGCCGGAACTGGCGGACTACCGGATTGCGCGTGGCTCCGCCGGCTTCACCGTCCATGCGCTGACCGTCTGCGAAGCCCGGCTGGAACTGGAACGAATTCTGAAAGAGTTTTTCCCCGGCGAAGAGTTCCGGATCACCGCCGTTCCCGCCGCTGATACAGACAGGGCACTGACTCCGGGAAAACGCAGGATCCTCCCACCTTCCTGACGCGATCCAACGCACGGTAATGTTCCGCTTTCCTAAATGGAGGAAACCTGGTGCTTTGGGAGACAGAACATGAAAGCCTTTCTTTGAGAAACAAAGGGACCCGGTTGTTCAGCCGGGTCCCTTTGTTTGTTCAGTACTCTCTGCTGCTCTCAGTGACAGCCGCAGCCGCAGTCACTGCCGCAGCCGCAATCGCCTTCTTCGTCGCCGCAGGAACCGCCGCATCCTCCGCAGCTTCCGCTGCAGCCGCAGCCGCCTTCGGCCCCGTTTACCGGAAGCTGCCCGGTGACCAGCAGGTCCGCTGCGGTATCAGCATCGCCGCTGTAGCCGGCAATGGGGACAATGCCAAGGCTCAGGAGCTCGGCTTTTGCCTCGCCGCCCATGTTCCCCGCCATGACCGCCGCCACATCCAGTTCCTTCATCTTGGCTGCCATAGCCTGGTGCCCCGACAGCATTGAGGTGTCCACCAGAGTCTTTTTACAGTCGCTGACATAGTCGCCGTATTCATACACGGCAAACATCGGGCAGTGCCCGAAGTGGCCGTAGATCTCTCCGTCCTGATATGCTACTGCTATTTTCATGTCAGGTCTCCTCCAGCGGCAGATCCTTTTCCAGGTTGTCAACCAGTTCGGTCAGGAACTCCGCGTTTACATGTTCGATCTCGCCGGCATCCACCATGGTCGTAATCACCGGGTCGATGGGGATACGCGCCGTGTGGGGGATGTCAAACGCAGCTGCCACATCCTGCACTTTGCTGGCCCCGAAAATCTCGTGCTGCTTGCCGCAGTCCGGGCAGGTGTAGTAGCTCATGTTTTCCACCACGCCAAGGACCGGCACGTTCATCATTTCGGCCATCCGGACCGCCTTCGAAACAATCATGCTGACCAGATCCTGCGGGGTTGTCACGATAATAATCCCGTCCACCGGCAGTGACTGGAACACCGTCAGCGGCACGTCGCCCGTTCCGGGAGGCATGTCGACGAACATATAGTCCACGTCCTTCCAAAGAACGTCCGTCCAGAACTGGGTCACCGCACCGGCGATGACCGGGCCGCGCCAGACGACCGGCTCGGTCTCGTTCTCAAGGATCAGGTTGATGGACATGATCTGCAGACCGGTATAGGTGCTCACCGGAATCAGGTACGCATCCGTACCGGTGGCATGCTCGTGGATGCCGAAGGATTTCGGAATCGAAGGGCCTGTGATGTCCGCATCCAGTACGGCACAGCGGTGCCCGCGGCGCTGCATCTCGGCAGCCATCAGGCTGGTGACCAGGCTCTTGCCGACGCCGCCCTTCCCGCTGACCACAGCAATGACTTTTTTGACACTGGAGTAGGGGTTCAGGGGCTTTTGAAAACTCTCCGCCTTGCGCTCGGAACAGTTGGCGCTGCAGCTGGAGCAATCGTGATTGCAATCGCTCATGAAGTTGGTTCGTCCTTTCAAAAAGCGGGAATTTGTGCCTCCTGCATGGTTTCTCCCGCCCGTATTATATAGTGCCCGCCTATTATAACAGATTTCCGGGTTTCGTCAACCGTCAGTGGCGGTTACCGCCGCCCTTCAAAAAACTCCCGCAGGAGCCGGCGGCTCTCCATTGCACAGACGCCGGTATACACCTTCGGGCTGTGCCCGTACTTTTCGGCAAAGAGGTCAATGACGCTGCCGCAGGAGCCGCTGTTCTCTTCCCGCGCGCCGAAAACCAGCTCGGGGATACGCGCGTTGATGATCGCGCCGGCGCACATAGGGCAGGGTTCCAGCGTTACAAACAGTGTGCAGTCATCCAAACGCCAGCTGCCGCGCGTAATACATGCCTCGCGAATGGCCTCGACCTCGGCATGGGCAGTGGCGTCTCGGTTTTCTTCCCGCCGGTTCCTGCCTCTGCCGATGATGCTGCCGTCCGCATCCGTGATTACGCAACCCACCGGCACGTCGCCGCAGGCTGCCGCTTCTTCCGCCAGCCGCAGGGCTTCCTGCATGTATATTTCCCGGTCACTCATGCTGTTCTCTCCTGAAAAAGGCTGCGCCGGTTTTCGGCACAGCCTTTCTGATTTCTTATGCTTTCCCTGCGCTCAGGCAAGCGCTGCGGTGATGATGGACATTTGATAGACTTCCTCGGCGTCGCAGCCGCGGGACAGGTCGTTGATGGGGGCGTTCAGACCCTGCAGAATCGGGCCGTAAGCTGCAAAGCCGCCCAGGCGCTGGGCAATCTTATACCCGATGTTGCCGGACTGGATCTCCGGGAAGATAAAGGTGTTGGCATAGCCTGCAACCGGGCTGCCCGGGAACTTCAGCTGGCCGACGGTCGGGGATACCGCGGCGTCAAACTGCATTTCGCCGTCGATGGCGAATTCGGGGGCCTTTTCCTTGGCAATGGCGGTGGCTTCACGCACTAGGTCGACGTTCGCACCCTTGCCGGAACCTTTGGTGGAGTAGGACAGCATGGCAACCTTCGGCTCGATGCCGAAGACTTTAGCCGTCTTTGCGGTCTCAACGGCAACTTCAGCCAGCTGAGCTGCCGCGGTAAGTGTCACATTGCCTTCCTTGTCGGTTTTGTCCTGATAGTCGATGTTGATGGCACAGTCGCCCATGCAGATCATCTCGTCGCCGCGGACCAGAATAAAGCAGGAGCTTACCAGGTTTGCGCCCTTCTTGGTCTTGACCAGCTGCAGTGCCGGGCGTACGGTATCGGCTGTGGAGTAGGTCGCGCCGCCAAGCAGCGCGTCGGCCACTCCCATCTTGACCAGCATAGTGCCGAAGTAGTTGCCCTTGCTGAGTGCCTTGCGGCAGTCTTCCTCGGTCATCTTGCCCTTGCGGAGTTCGACCATCTTGGCGACCATCTCATCCATACCAGCGTAGGTCAGGGGATTCAGAATTTCAAGGCCTTCGATATCAAACCCGCCTTTTGCGGCGGCGGCCTTGACTTCTTCCACATTGCCTACCAGAATCGGGGTCAGGAATCCGCCTTTTTTCAGCCGTGCAGCCGCTTCCAGGATGCGGGCATCCGGGCCTTCGGTAAAGACGATCTTCCGCGGATTTGCTTTCAGAATTTCAATCAGGTTTTCAAACATGCTTGTTTCCTCCTGTTGTGTTATATTCTTGACTTTAATAATTTATCACGCCCGGAAGTGTTTTTCAAGTGCAATCGACTGCCTGTTGGGGAATTGCTGAAATAATCTTTGGATTTGCGCATTTCTGTTTACAAGAAGGCCCCTGTTGCGGTATAATACCACAATCTGAACCGAAGCGGGAGACGACATGACTGAACAAAGCAGGGTACGGAATTTCTCCATTATCGCCCATATCGACCACGGAAAATCGACCCTTTCCGACCGGCTGATTGAAAAGTGCGGCGCGGTCGAAGCGCGCGTGATGGAGGATCAGATTCTCGACAATATGGACCTGGAAAAGGAACGCGGGATTACCATCAAGGCCCGCGCTGTCGGTCTGCAGTATCATGCGCAGGACGGGCAGGACTATACCCTGAACCTCATCGACACCCCGGGCCACGTGGACTTCAACTATGAAGTCAGCCGTTCGCTGGCCGCCTGCGAAGGCGCCATTCTGATCGTTGACGCTTCGCAGGGTGTGGAAGCGCAGACCCTGTCGAACACCTACCTCGCGTTGGACAACAACCTGGAGATTCTCCCCGTCATCAACAAAATCGACCTGCCCGCCGCCGACCCGCACCGGGTCAAGAACGAGATTGAGGAAATCATCGGTATCCCAGCGCAGGATGCGCCGGAGATCAGCGCAAAAGCCGGCATCAACATCGACGCTGTGCTGGAGGACATTGTCAGCGGCATCCCCTCCCCCTCCGGCGATCCGGACGCGCCGCTCAAAGCGCTGATTTTTGACAGCCAGTATGATAATTACCGCGGGGTCATCGTCTTCCTGCGCGTGATGGACGGCAGGATCGCCAAAGACACCGAAATCCTGCTGATGTCGACCGGCGCCCGCTACAAGGTGCTGGAAACCGGCTATCTCCGCCCCACGATGCTGGAGCCCTGTGCGGAACTCCGTGCCGGCGACGTCGGCTACTTCACCGCCAGCATCAAAAACGTCGCCGATACCCGCGTGGGGGACACCGTGACCGAGGCCGCACGTCCCACCGCCGAGGCGCTGCCCGGCTACCGACCGGCAAGGCCGATGGTTTTCTGCGGCATCTATACGGAAGACGGTTCCAAGTATCCCGACCTCCGGGACGCTCTGGAAAAACTCAAGCTGAACGACGCTTCCCTCTCCTATGAGCCGGAAAGCTCCGTCGCGCTCGGTTTCGGTTTCCGTTGCGGCTTCCTGGGGATGCTGCATATGGAGATCATCCAGGAGCGCCTGGAGCGCGAGTTCAACCTGGAGCTCGTCACCACGCTGCCTTCCGTCATCTATCGGGTGGAGAAAACAGACGGCACAGTCGTCATGGTGGACAACCCCCACAACTATCCGGAAACCGCTTCCATCGCCGAGGCCTATGAACCCTACGTCAAGGTCTCCATCATCACGCCCAACGAGTTTGTCGGCAACATTATGCCTCTCTGTCAGGACCGCCGCGGCGTTTACAAGAACATGCAGTATCTCGATACCCGTCTGGTGGAGCTGCATTACGAGATGCCGCTGAATGAGATCATTTACGATTTCTTTGATACCCTGAAGGCGCGGACGAAGGGTTATGCATCGCTGGACTACGAGTTCTCGTCCTACGAGCCCAGCGATCTCGTTAAAGTCGACATGCTGCTGAACGGTGATCAGGTTGATGCGCTGAGTTTCATTGCCCACCGCGACAAGGCCTATCCCCGTGCGAGGAAGCTCGCTGAGAAACTCAAGGAGAATATCCCCCGTCAGCTCTTTGAAGTCCCTATCCAGGCCGCGATTGGCGGGAAGATCATTGCCCGTGAAACAGTCAAGGCGCTGCGCAAGGACGTTCTGGCAAAGTGCTACGGCGGCGATATCACGCGGAAGAAAAAGCTGCTGGAAAAGCAGAAGGAAGGCAAAAAGAAGATGCGCCAGCTCGGCACTGTGCAGATCCCCACAGAAGCGTTTCTTGCTGTGCTGAAGCTGGATGAATAAACAGGAGGAAACAGGTTGAAGGGAAGAATTCGTCTGTTCTGGCTGATCCTTGCTGTGGTATGTTCCGCGCTGGCGGTGTTCGCCTGCCTGTATGCGGGGCTGTTCGGCAGCATCATCAACTGGCCTGAAGGTAATCCGGCGGATACGGTCACGCAGTTTTTTGAGAGCATCCGCTACGGCAATTATCCCCTTGCGTATTCCTGCCTGAGCGACTATTCCACCCTTGGGCTCGAACAGGAGCCCGAAACGCCGGAAGCAAAGGCCGTCTATGATGCGCTGAAGAAGAGCTACACCTGGTCTCTGGACGGCGACTGTGCAGTGAACGGGACCGAAGCCACCCAGAAAGTGCGTCTGCGTGCGTTGAATATCCGGCGCACCGAAGTAGCCGTCGCATCCCGCGTGGATCCCGTGCTGCAGGAAATGCTGGCGGAAAAACCGAACTCCGAAATCTACGATGAAACCGGCGGCTACCGCAGCAGTCTTACTGATGCGGTATATACCGAAGCCCTGAACCGGGCGCTTGCGGATGCGGATTCCCTGTGCGAAACCACGAATCTTGAAATCCGCCTGCAGTATATCGACGGCTCCTGGAAAATCATTACCGACCGTGCGCTGATGAACGCCCTTGTGGGCGGGCAGAGCTGAAGGGAGGAAAGTCAGTTTGAGAAGAGAATACGATCTTGAAGATATTCTGGCCGAGTTTTCGGAACACAGCCTTGATGCGGAGGCCGCAAGACTGCAGGCTGCCGAGGAAGCCGCGGCAGAGGCCGCTGCGGAAGCCGCTCTGAATTCTGAGGATTCCTTATCAGAGGGAGCGGAAGCGGAACTGCCTAAAGAAGAATCAGTCCCGCAGGCTGTCGAAGCGGATGAAGTGCTCTCCGCAGACGAGCAGCAGTTGACCCGGGTTTTTAAGGCTCCGAGGCCCGCTGCCGCTGTGAAACCGGAAGAAGAGCCGGAAGAAAAACCGCGTAAGAAAAAGAAAGCGAAAAAGGAAAGCATCCTTGCCCGCCTGGGTCTCGGGACGCTGAGTCTTGTTTTTGCCGTCATCTCTCTTGCGGTCCTTGCCTGGTCCCTGCAGAATCTGCATCCGGACACCGGCGCGCCGGTCAAGACAAACCGCCCTGCGGCAAGCTCCAGCACCAACCTGGTCACAAGGCTGGATGCAGGGCTCAACAACGCGAGGGCCAATGCGCTCAGCGACATCGCCTACATCCCCAAGCATTACTCCATTTCCGAAGGGGAGACGGTTGCCCCGCGGCCAAACGAGGCCTGTTTCGGTACGGTCAGCCCCTCGGAAGCCTCAAAGGTCATGGACGTCATTCAGCAGGCCAGGGATTCCGGGCTTCTGGAAGGGCAGGACGTCATCTTCAACCCCGATCTGAACTTCCTTACCCACACCGGCACCAACACCGACACGGATATCCATTATTACTGTGACGACACGATTCTTGTCATTACGTGGAAGGAACTCGTCGATGGCATGACTCTCACGTGCTGCGAAGTGAAAGTTGCCGATGCCAGCCAGTTCCGCCGCAAGTTTGTGGACGACACCTTTGGTTCTTCCAACAAGCTGTTTGCGACTTCCATTGCCGCAAGCGTCAACTCGGTGGTCGCCATGAACGCCGACTTTTACGCCTTCCGTGATTTCGGCATCGTGGTCTACGACCGCGATCTCTGCCGCTTCGGCCAGGACACCTATACCGGTCAGTATAAGAAGTACAACTGCACCGACACACTCTTCATCAACGACGAAGGAGACTTCCTGTTCTGGCACCGACTGCAGGAGGCCAGCCCGGAGGAGATGAAGGCTTTCATCTCCGAAAACAACATCCTCTTTTCCATCGCTTTCGGGCCGATTCTGGTCGAAAACGGTGAATTGCAGGTCTGCGACTGGTATCCGGCCGGTGAAATCGACAAGGGATATTCCCGTGCCGGCATCGGGCTGAAGGATCACCTGCACTACTTTTACATGTCCCTGAACCATTCTGCCGAACAAGCTGCGCGCTGGACCGTCAACCAGTTCGGTGAACGCATGTATCAGCGCGGGCTGCAGCAGGCCTACTGCCTGGACGGCGGCCAGACCAGCGAAATCGTCTGGCGCGGTTCCCCCTACAACTACATCGACTTCGGCGGTGAACGTGAAGTCAGCGATATCATCTACTTTGCCACCGCAATTCCGGAATCGGAGGGAACGCCATGAACGAAATTGCTGTCTTCACCGGAAACCTGACCATTTACTGGAGTGCAATCGTGATCTGTCTGGGCATTGCGGCCGGACTCTGCCTGACCCTTGCCCTGTATCCGATGGACCACCAGCATAACACCGCTGTCTGGGTCTTTTTCCCCATCGCGGTGGTTCTCAGCGTTCTGTTTTCCCGCACCATCCACTGGTACAGCCACATTGAACAGTATGAGTCGCTGCTGAAGTCCATTACCGATTACAGCACCGGCGGCTACTGCATTCAGGGCATCATCCTGGGCGTCTTTCTGGCAGCCGCCATTGTCCGGCTCTTTCATCTTGCGCCGACGGCCGGGGAACTTCTGGACGCCGTCGCCCCGGGTCTGGCGCTTTGCCTCGCGCTGATCCGTCTGAGTTCCCTATTTAACCTGAACTGCCGAGGCAGGATTGTTATCCTGAACAGCGCATATCAGCGCCTGCCATTCGCCGTGTCGTGGACCGATGCCGCCGGCAATGTTGAATTCCGTCTGGCGACCTTTTTCCTGGAATTTCTGGCGCTGCTGGTAATTACGGTAATTCTCTGCGTGTTCTTCTTCCGCCATCGGTCTGAACCGCTCTGGGAAGGCTTTCCCAACCAGGGCAACGTGATGCGGATGTTTCTGATCCTGGTGGGCATTGTCGAGATTATCGCCGACTCCACGCGCTATGACTCGGCCCTGATGCACTTCTTCCTGATCAAAAAGCTGAATCCGTATGCCTCGTTCATCTCCATTGCGCAGGTGTTCTCCGCCGTTATGATCCTGCTGGTCTTTATCCGCTACATGCGCTGTTCCGTGAAGGCAAACGGCTGGAGTTGGTATCATATTCTCGCCATTCTGGTGTTCATAGCAAGCCTGGTCGGCATCGGCTTCTTCGGCGAGTACAGGGTCCAGCGGACAGCGCAGTATGTGCGCTGCTACATCTGGCAGGGTTCTTCCCTTCTTGTCCTTGCCTCAACGGTTATCGGCATCTACGCCACCTGCGTTGCCCGGGACTACGATTACGATGACGAAGAATAGCGACGGCAAATCTTAATAATACCTGAAAATCCTCTTTACTTCATGCATTTGTCATATTGTTGTGATAGAATCACAGCAGACAGTTCGGCACAGGGTCGCTTGCCGCTGCCCTGTGTCGTTTCTATTTTCCTGACTTTTGTGCCCGGAAAGGGGGCAGCATATGCCCGATCCTGTTCGCAGCAGAAAATCCGTTCCCTGGCTTTGGGTAACAGCACTGGTCGTTCTGGCCGGGCTGTCAGTTTTTGCCGCGGTTCGCTTCCAGACCTGGCACCGCCAGGCAGAGGACCGGCGCCTGCTGACCCTGACAAACCCGTGGAACCCCGTTTCCGAGACCGGCTATACCTACCGCTCCACCGACACCGGCGAAGGCGTACAGGCCGACCGCTCCTGTGCGGATGCCCTCCGGCGCATGCTGCAGGACTGCCGTGCGGCGGGCTGCAAACCACAGGTCACCGCAGGTTACCGCAGCGTTGACGACCAGCTGGTGCTCTACGACGAGGCGGTTCAGCAGCGCGTGGATACCGGCAGAAGCCCCGAAGAGGCGGAAACCGCGGTCTCCGCCATCATCGCACAGCCCGGCAGGAGTGAGCATGAACTCGGGCTGGCTTTCGACATTGTGGACACAGACTTCCCGCTCACCGATGACCGCCAGGCCGAGACCCCGACCGGCCGCTGGCTCTCGCAGAACGCCTGGAAGTACGGATTTATTCAGCGTTATCCGAAGGGTGCCGATGAAATCACCGGTTACAGCTGGCATCCCTGGCATTACCGATATGTGGGCGAAGGCCCCGCCGGGAACATCTTCTCCCTCGGCATCACGCTGGAAGAATATCTCTCCCTCTTCTACACCGAAGAAGCCCAGGTCGTATATGAGAAGCCATAAATAAAAAGAAAGATTCCGCGGTTCGGAACTCAGTTCCGGCCGCGGAATTTGCGTTTCAGGAATGCGGTGCCCTTTTTCAGCCAGTGCTGTGACTCCAGATGCAGGACCGGGAGCTCCAGATACTGAATGTGATTCGTTTCCAGCCAGACGTCCAGGAGACGCTCTGCCACAAAGCCGAAAACCCGCTTGTCGTAATCGGAATAACCGGAAATATCCAGCCGGGCTTCCAGTTCAAAGAGGATGTCAAACAGCCAGCTGCAGTACCGGTCCAACAGGTCGTGCCGCATGATAAACATGTTAAAACGGTGTCCCTTTGTCCTGGCAAGAGTCCGGTCAAAGGCTTCGACGTAATCCGGGCAGCGCTCGGACAGAATTGCCCGGGTGGCGGTCAGGTCTTCCTCATGGTGCGCGTGGGCATACTGGCTGTAGCCCGTCTCAATGTAGTAATTCCGTTTCTTCGGCAGGAGGACCGGTGCCTTACGCAGCAGCGCTTCTGCCTCCTGTGCGGTCAGAATACGGGAGGCCCTCCGGTCAAAGGCTTTGTCGCCTGTCGTCAGTTCACCGAAGGGCTTTTCACCTGTGGAGCCTTTTCCCGCCAGATAACGGCGGTAGTGGCAGAGGCCGACAGCGTCGGCGTCCAGGTTCCTCCACGCCCAGTACAGGCAGGTCAGTTCGCAGTAGTTTTTATTTTTCCCGCTGATATTCTCGCCCGTATCGTCCCCGGTGTAGGGCAAAGGTGCATGCAGAGCGCGCCCCGCCTGCACCGGCAGGTACAGGGGGTCAACCGGCATCGGATATTCCTTATGGGCAGCAACAAGTACGATCGTTTTCATGCCTTCACTATATCAAAAAAGCAGGAGGAATGCAAGAAAGCTTGAACTTTTTATGGGTTCATGATAAGATAAATAAGATCGGCAGTCGTGATGCTGCACGGCACAGAAATCTCTTCCGTAAGGACGATTCCGGACCATGATTAAAGAAAACCAGCAGCTGCTGAACAGACTGAACATTCTCAGTGACGGGCTTATCATTTTCCTGATGATTCCCGTCTCCTTCTGGCTGCGCTATCAGGTCCTGCCGAACGCAAGTGTGAACATGTCGCTGCAGCGTTACATGGCGATCGGCTTCTTTTTTACCATTGTGCAGATCGGTATTTTTCTTCTTGCGGGCGTTTACCGGCCTTTCCGCCACGCGCGGCTGCGGCGGAAGCTGAGCGAGATGCTGGGTGCATTGCTGCTGGGCTTGGCGCTGCTGCTGAGCTATCTATCCCTGCAGCACATGGACGACTACTCCCGTCAGATGATCTTCCTGTGGTTCGGCCTGAGCTTCGTGTTGCTCAGTGTGAAGCGCGTGGTGCTCATCCAACTGATGTGGCACTTCCGCGGGAAAGGCTACAACCTGAAGCACGTGGTGGTAATCGGCAGCGGTGCGCTGGCAAAGCGCTACCTGAAAAAAATCGAGACGGAAGTCAGTATGGGCTATCACCCGCTGGGCTACATTGCCGAAAAAGAGTGCGACCTGGACATTCCTTGGCTGGGTGGCTTTGACAGGCTGGAATCCGTGCTGGAAACAAAAAAGCCGGATGAAGTCATCTCGGCGGTCGAGTCCGGAGAATTTGACCGCACGCCGCAAATCTGCGCGGCATGCGAGAAAACCGGCTGCAAGCTCTCGGCGATCCCCATTTATGCCGAATACATGTCTGCAAACCCGCAGATTGACGACCTGGACGGCATTCCGCTGCTGAACATGCGGCGCATCCCTCTGGACAATCTGGCAAACGCTTTTGCGAAGCGAGCCGGCGACATTGTCTGTTCGGCGCTGGTCCTGCTGCTGTTCTCTCCTCTGATGCTGTTCTGCGCCATCGGCGTGAAGCTTTCCTCTCCGGGGCCGATCATCTTTGCCCAGCAGCGCATCGGGCGCAACAAAAAACCGTTTATGATGTATAAATTCCGCTCCATGCGGGTGAATCCCTCACAGGATACCGCCTGGAGCACGCAGAAGGACAGCCGCAAGACGGCCTTCGGCACTTTTATCCGCAAGTATTCCCTCGATGAATTCCCTCAGTTCTGGAATGTGCTGAAAGGCGACATGAGCATGGTGGGGCCCCGTCCGGAGATCCCTTATTATGTGGATCAGTTCAAAGAGGAGGTTCCCCGCTATATGCTGAAGCACCTTGTGCGGCCGGGCATCACAGGCTGGGCACAGGTGAACGATCTGCGCGGTGATACTTCCATCCCCGAGCGGATCCGCTATGATATAGAATACATTGAACGTTGGAGTCTTGGCTTCGATCTGATGATCCTGTTCCGGACGGTTTTTCGGGGAAAATTTAAAAACAACGAAAAGTAGCGCCGTTTTCAGCGCTGCTTTTCCATGAAGGGAGAACAACCATGGCCCAGTATGATTATCTGATCGTCGGCGCCGGCCTCTACGGTGCGGTATTTGCGCACGAGGCGAAGGCAGCCGGAAAACGCGTCCTTGTGATCGACAAACGTCCGAACATCGGCGGCAACGTCTATACGGAGCCGGTCGAAGGCATCCAGGTACACGTCTACGGCGCGCACATCTTTCACACCAGCAGCAAAGAGGTCTGGGACTATGTGAACCGCTTTTCGGTGTTCAACCGCTTTACCAACTCCCCGGTGGCAAACTACAGGGGCGAACTCTACAGTCTGCCCTTCAACATGTACACCTTCAACAAAATGTGGGGGGTCGTCACGCCGGAGGAAGCTGCCGCAAAAATAGCCGAACAGCGGAAGGAAATCACCGGAGAGCCGAAAAATCTGGAAGAACAGGCCATCTCACTGGTTGGCCGGGACATCTTTGAGAAGCTGGTCAAAGGCTATACCGAAAAACAGTGGGGCCGCGACTGCAAAGAGCTGCCCGCCTTTATCATCCGGCGGCTTCCGGTTCGGCTGACCTTCGACAACAACTACTTCAACGCCCTGTATCAGGGCATCCCTGTCGGCGGCTACACCAGACTGGTGGAGAATATGCTGGACGGCATTGAGGTCCACCTGAACTGCGATTATCTGGAAAACCGCGAAACGCTGGACGCGCTGGCGGAAAAGGTTCTTTACACCGGGCCGATCGACGCCTTCTACGGGTTCTGCCTCGGCACGCTGCAGTACCGCAGCGTCCGTTTTGAAACCGAACTTCTGGATATGTCGAACTTTCAGGGCAATGCCGCCGTCAACTACACCGACCGGGAAACCCCGTGGACCCGCATCATTGAGCACAAATGGTTCACCTTCGGGAAGGATGAAAACGGGAACGACCTGCCGAAAACCGTCATCTCGCGTGAGTACTCCGCCGAATGGAAGCCGGGGGACGAGCCTTATTACCCTGTCAACGATGAGCGGAACGGCGCCCTGTACCGGGCTTATAAGGACCTGTCGGACAGGGAGGAAAAAGTCGTCTTCGGCGGGCGTCTCGGCGAATACAAATACTACGATATGGACCAGGTTATCGCCGCCGCACTGGTCAAATCGCGTCAGCTGCTGGCGCAGGCCTGAAAGCAGGGACCCGCAAAACAGCGCACAGCCTTCGATTGCGAAGGCTATGCGCTGTTTTTGATCTGATCAGGCGGATGGATTCGAATCCCGTCAGCCGTTTTTGCTGTGCTCTTTTTCTTATTCTTCGGTGAAATGGTTACTCTCCGAAACGCCATTGCACTCATTTTCTGAAACGAACTCTTCCACCCGTTCACGGTACAGTTCCAGCACGTTGTAGATGCCGTCCTCCGAGAGGACTCCACGCTTCAGGTCTTTCGGAAGAAGCCCTTCCTCATCGGCGGTATAGTCCTGTTTCCACTCGGTGCTGTTGTAATAGCTTTCCAGTTCCTGAACCAGTTCCGCGGCTCCCGAAAACTCTTTTTCTGTCACGTCTGCCCTGGAGGCGAGCTGCTGCAGCCGCAGCAGCAGGTCCTCATAATAACGGATTCTCTCAATCTGCTCCCGGTTCATATCCCCGCCATGGCAGTACCCGTAATACCAGCACTCATACGGATCAGAGCACTGTGTTCCGGGCTGAACCTCAATTTCTTCCGGCTGCTTCTGCATGCGGTTCAGATCCCAGATATGGTCATTGATCCATTTATAGTACCCTTTCGCTTCCTTTGTTACATCGACGGGAACAAAGGGGTTATCCTCGTCCGGACCGTGAATCACGATAAAAATCCTGCCGATCTTCAGTTTGCATCGGGATATGATGTAATACTGAAACGCCGCATCCTTGATAAACTGCGGCTGCACTTCCCCGGCGTTCTTCACCTCATAAAAGTCATAGCCCGTTTCCGTTTTCCGGAGGATATCCACGGCGCAGTAGTTGTTGTAATTGCAGAAGGCCGCTTCGCAGATGACCCGCGTACCCGCTTCCAGATGTTCCCGTGTGCGCTGCAGCATGGCCGCCTTGTCCGGAATTGTCGTTCCCGGGCGATATACAGTCATCTCCTCGTAGGGGCCGAACATGCCCATGGCGCGGTCGCCAAAGTCATTGCCGGCGTCCAGTCTTGCCTGGATTTCCGGGGGGATTACCTTCAGCCCGGGCCTGTGCTTATCCAGCCACAGCATTTTCGGGCACTGCATGCCCCGCATAAAATCCGTTTTTGTGATCGCCATATGCTTTGCTCTTCCGTTTTCAGTCGTCTGGTTTTAGTGCATGCAGGAAATAAGAAAAATCCAAAAAAGAGAAAAAACCTGAATCAGTCGATGTGAATGATCTTCTGCGTCAGATCCGCAGCCTTTACCTTCGGGTTCGGGAAGCGTTCGCGTTTTTCTGTGATTTTTCCGATGTTGATCGCCTGTTTCGGGCAGTACTGCACGCAGCTCAGGCATCCGATGCAGTTGGTGCCGAAGCTTGGCTTGCTCCCGACGAGCTGAATGTTGTTACGGGGACAGACCTGCACACAGGTGCCGCAGCCGATGCAGGCATCACTGGCCGCGAACTTTTTGACGCGCTTGGCGTGCGTTTTTCCGAGGCCTTTGCTCATCAGCTCAAATGCCGCTTCTTTCGGCGGCCGCTTTTCGCTTCTTCTTCCGGCAAGGACCGCAGCAGCGACTTCGGCGGCTTTCCGGTCAACACGACGCTGCGCCTTCTCCGGCGTTGTGGGTGGGAATGTCAGGGTGTGAGGCATCAGCCAGATCGCCGTGGAATGGTTGGAAACTCCGTTCCAGTAATCCAGGCGCACGATTTCGTCAATTTTGCGAAGCCCGCAGCCAAGATAGCCCGCATACTGTTCCACAGCAAACTTGTAGGCATCCGGAGCGATCTGGATATCCCGGATGTACATCTCCATATCACCGGGCAGTCCGCCTGCCATGCACGAGAAAACAAAGCCGACGCGTTTGGCCTCCCGCGCATCCGTCTTTATCGGATAGCTGCGCATCATGACAATGTCCGTATCCCCAAGTTTTTTGGCGATGGTCTTTGCCATGTCAAGGCAATGGCCTGCCCCAGAGTAACAGTAGATGATGTTTTCGCTCATGAGGTTTTCTCCTTTATGATTCTTGTGAAATGATCAACTGATTACAATTTATTTATACCATCAGGCGACATGGATTACAACAAAAAGCTTTCGGTTGTATTTGATTATCTGTTTTATTCCTGCCTCTGTTCCCGGTATGCCAGCCCCCAGCTCTCCATCGACTGGAAAATCAGGCGCATGGATTCACCCAGTTCCGTCAGGGAATACTCCACCCGGGGCGGAACTTCGGGAAAAACCTTGCGGTTTACGATACCGTCAGCCTTCATGGAACGCAACGCCTCCGTTAACGCTTTCTGGCTGATGCCATCAATGCTCTTTTGCAGCTCGTTAAAGCGCCAGGGCCGGGAAAGCAGATTGCGCATGATCAGCAGTTTCCATTTGCTGCCGATCAGGGAAACAGTCATTGCGACCGGACACTCCGGCAGAATTTTTTCTTTTGATCTCATCGGTCACACCACCATTAGTATCTATTTGAATGCTGCAGTCGAATCATACTGTAATATGCGGATAAATGCAAGATCCTTTTCAAGTGGAGCAGGTTACAAAAAGGTGCGTACTTGCACCATCTTTCACTTTCCCTTATACTGGAACTCAGTAACACCCCAGGGAGGACCGTCACATGCTTTACAACCGTTCTGCCAAGAAGAGTACGAGCTTTGAAGGCTTTTTGACCTATGAGCACGCTGGTGATTACATTCTTCAGAAAGTGCCCTATGAAGTTCAAATTGAACTGGCCGCTCAGGCAATCCGCGAAGCAGACTTCGTGCTGCTGGGTGCCGGGGCCGGAATGAGCACTGCTGCCGGAGCCGAATACGGCGGCAAGTTTTTTGAGGACAACTTCGCCGAGTTCCAGCAGCTTTACGGTAAGGGTCCATATATGCAGGACATGTACTCTGCAGGGTTTTACCCCTTTCCCGATCAGGAGAGCAAGTGGGGACTGTGGAGCCATCTGGCTTTGCTGGCAGGAGCAGATCTGGATGTGACACCTTTGCATAAAACGCTGCTGACTGCTCTGAAAGGCAAGAAGATCTTTCTTCTCAGCACAAATGCCGACCATCAGTTTGAAAAAGCAGGGCTACCCCCTGAGCAGGTCTTCGCCACGCAGGGCAGTTACAGGCTGATCCAGTGCGCGCGGGGCTGCCATCAAAAAACCTACGACGCGGTAGGGCTTTTTCGGCAGATGGAGCGAGAGCGAGTACAGGGGAAGATCCCCAAGGAGCTTGTTCCAAAATGCCCGGTCTGCGGAGGTCCGATGGCAATGAATCTGCGGGTGGACGACCACTTTGTACAGGACAGGGACTGGCATGCTGCGGAGAATCGTTTCAATCAGTTTTTATCTGAATGCATCCACGAAAAAACGGTGCTCCTGGAGTTGGGCGTGGGCTTTAACACTCCCACCATCATCCGTTTTCCTTTTGAAAAGCTGGCAAGGGAACATGAAAACATTACGCTCGTCCGTCTCAGCCGCAGCAAGGCCATGGTGCCCGCCAGTCTCGGCGTTCGGGCCATCGGCATCAACGCGGATATGGCACGGAGCATTACGGACATCTCCGCGAAACTGAAAGGCACGGAGGCGACCGGAACATGATCATCCAGACCGGTATGCGTACGGACATTCCGGCCTTCTATTCCGAATGGTTTCTCAACCGGCTGAAGGAAGGCTATGTGCTGGTGCGCAACCCTTACGATCCTCTGTCTGTCACACGCTACCGGCTCAACCCGGATGTTGTTGACCTGATTGCCTTTTGCACCAAGAACCCGGCCCCGATGCTGTCGCAAATGGATGCTCTGAAGGATTACGGCCAGTACTGGTTTGTGACCATCACGCCATATGGCCGGGATGTGGAGCCGAATGTGCCCGGCAAAGAACAGGTACTGGAGGACTTCATGCGCCTGTCGGAAATCGTTGGCGTGGATTCCATGGGCTGGCGTTATGATCCTGTCCTGATCACCGACCGTTATCCACTGGAGAAGCACGTCGAAGTTTTTGAACACATGGCAAAAACTCTTTCCGGATATACGGAGAACTGTGTCATTTCCTTCATTGACCTGTACCAAAAGGTCAGGCGCAATTTCCCGGAAGTGCGGGAAGTTCGAAAAGAGGATCGCATTGCCCTCGGCAAGGCTTTTGCCGAGATCGGCAGAAGCTGCGGCATAACAATCCGCGCCTGTGCTGAGGGGACGGAGCTTGCCCCATACGGCGTCAACTGTGATGGCTGCATGACCGTAAGCACCTTTGAAACAGCGCTTCACAGGAAACTGAACGTCCCGAAACGAAAGAACCAACGGGGCGGACAGTGCGCCTGTGTGCTGGGGACAGACATCGGCGCTTATGACACCTGCGGCCATCTCTGCCGTTACTGTTATGCCAACACAAACGCTGAGCAGGTGCGCCGCAATCTGCGTGCCCACGATCCTGCCTCTCCTTTCCTGTTGGGCGGACACCTGCCGGGAGATAAGATTCATGAAGCAAAACAGGAGAGCTGGCGAGTGGATCAGTTAAGTCTGGAATTGTGACATATTGTCCGTACAATCGGAAGCGATCGGCTAAACAATAAGATCGCACACAAAAACACCGGACCCGATCCGTTTCAGGATCAGGTCCGGTGTTTTTCCGGCTCAATACAAAAGCTTATGATAAACTTGCAGATTTTCATCTCCGTGGATACAGAATATGACCTTCTCAATTGCACCGGTTTTCAAGTATTCTCGAACTGTGGATACAGCAATTCTTGCCGCTGCTTCCTTGGGAAAGTGAAACACTCCTGTGGAGATACAGCAGAAAGCAATGCTTTTGAGCCCCTTCTCTTCTGCCAGCGCAAGGCAGGAGCGGTAACAGGAGGCAAGCAGCTCCCGATCTTCCTCTGTGAGAGGTCCTGAAATGATCGGTCCTATGGTATGCAGCACATGCTTTGCTGGGAGATTATAGCCTTCTGTGATCTTGGCGAGCCCGGTGGGCTCTTCTTGTCCCTGTGCCCGCATGATTGCTGCACACTCTTCCCGAAGCTGCAGTCCTGCCGCCGAATGGATCGCGTTTGCGACACCCTTCAGAATCACACATTTCTCCACCTTGGGAGAATGCGGTCATTGTAGTCTCTTCTGATTCTGTTTCAAGAGTGCCGCTGCGTCCGAAAAAATAGTCTTCCTCGCCGGAATAGTCTTCGGTGACGCAGCCCTTGATATAAATGTGGCAGACCTCATTTTTCCCGTCTCGGGTCACATAGACACGCTCCACAATGCTGCCGATCAGCGATACGATCTCCGTGGGTTCTGCATCCTTCACCAGTTCCCGGAAGGACAGCAGCGTCTCCTTGATCTTTTCATAATCCCTGATATGAGCCTGTTGGTCCTCCAGCTCCATCTCCAGCCTCGAGAGCGTCTTCCGCTTTGCGAAGATCTCCTCGGTCATCTCATTGACATCCGCTTCCAGGTAGGGCCTTGTGGTTTCGGAAGCCGTCCGCAAGGCTTTCACCTGGGCCTTGATATCCCGGTCCAGACGGTCGATCTCTTTCTGAAGCGAAGAGATCTCCTGCTGTGTCTTGTCGCCTTTTACGGTCTGGTCGATCTGCCGCTGGATATTGGTGAGATAATAGTTCTGCTCTTCGTCTGACAGGGAGGAAAGCTTCTCTACGATAAACTCATCAAACTCCACGCCGTGAACCGCCTGGTAGTCGCAGGAACCTTTCCGGACCGCATTCGGACAGGCGTATTTGAACCGCGGTTTCCCATGTGTATACCGTCCGCTTTCTGAAACCACGTTCAGGCGCTGATGACAAAGCGGGCAGTAGATGAGGCCTGCCAGCAGCGCGTTGGTTGCCCGGTGCGGCCTGTTGTAGCGGTCAGCGATATCCAGCTTTAAAGTCTGCGCTGTCACCCAATCCTTGCCTTCAATGAATCCTTCGTGGCGGCCGATGGCAATGATCCATTCACTGATGTCTTTCTCCCGGACCGTCTTAGAAAACTCCGGGTGAAGGAAAGTTGAGTCGTCACTTTCTTCCCGCATCTCACGGGTACGGTTATAAACCGATATCCCGTGAAGACCGTCGTAATCTGCTTCCTCGCCGTAAATATCCCCGTCATGCTCGATGAAATAACGGAAGGCATCCTGATCGGCGCTGCAGTAGACCGGATTCGTCACGATATCCCGCACCGACTGTGTATTGAAGGGAAGACCGGTCTTTGTCCGATATCCCTCTGCATTCAGCTTCCGGGCAGCCGCATTGTAGCCTCTGGTAGAAAGGAACGCCTGAAACACATGCTGCACCAGTACCTTTTCTTCCGGAATCGTGACGAGATAGGCATACCCATTCTTCTTGCTGCCACTGCCATGCTGGGACCGGTCAACTGAAAAGCCTGTCGGCGCAATCCCTCCCATCCAGCGGCCGTCCTTTGCCAGCTCGATCAGGTTGTCGGTGATCCTTTCCTTGATGACGTCGCGCTCAAACTCCGCAATGATGCCGAGCATCTGGATCATCATCTTGGAATTGCTGTCCTGGGTGTTCAGGTTATTGGAACTGATCAGCAGGGCAACATTATGCTTGTTCAGGTAGTCGATCATCGTGGTGAGATCCGACATCTTGCGGCTGATACGGTCCAGCTTATAGCAGACGATAGCACGAATCTTGTTCTGTTCCACATCGCGGATCATCCGCTGGAAATCCGGCCTGTCGGCATAAAAGCCGCTCTTGCCTTCGTCCTCATATACCTTGAATTCATAGTCAGCCGGGAGTTTCAGATGCAGTCTGGCATATTCGCGGCAGTACTCCTCCTGATTTGCAATGGAGTCGCCTTTGTGGGTGATCTTTGATTTCCTGGCATAGATCACAACAGCACGATCATCTTGTTTTGTATGATCATTCTTTTTCAAAGAATCACCTCCTTGTTTTTCTTTAACACACACGCATTATACCACGAAAAATAAAAAAAGCCAGAGGGAATCTGATGTTTTTCAGAAATCCCTCTGGTTGACTTGATTGGCATCGCTGAAGGCCTATCTTCAGCTGGCCTTAAGATACTCCTTAAGATCGATCTGACGGAGTGCGGCTATGTCCTGCTTCTGGATAAACCTCGCCGCAAGCTTCAGCCGTTTATCCTGGAATTCACGCATGACCTGCTTCCTGTTATCCCCGAAATGAATCACACACTCCATATCCCTATAGCGATTGTCTTTCAGCAAAGGCATCACCTCCCCGGCTCCAACTCATGGAGCTTGTCCGGTGAGCTTCTGTCGGCATAGGCTGCCAGCACCTCCGGCGGAATCCTCTCCAGAAGGGATACGGCTTCCTCGTAATCATGCTGCAGCTTCAGATCTGTCATTTTCTTCAGGATGCTTTCCTGCTGAGATTCCTTCAGTTCGGCGGATAAGGTTTCATTTTGCAGCTCAAGAGCTGTGTTTTCAGCCTTCATCGTGCTGAAAGCCTTGCTGTACTTTCTGACCTGGGTGCTCATCTTTTCGACGCTCGGGATATATTTGTCCAGCACCTTCCCGATCTCAGCAGCCTTTGCCTTAGCATTGAAGGCATTGACCTCCGTGAGCAGGCTCTCCAGCTTCTCACGCTGTTTATTGAGCCGAGTCATCTCTTTGAAGACCCGGGGCGGGATATAGTCTCTTCCGGTCTCGCTGGCGCTTTGTCCGCGCTCTAGTTCCGGGTACTTCCGGACCATATGCTCCCAGTAGGCATCCTGCCATTTGGTCAGCTTCTTTTTGTTGCCCACGATCTCTTTCGCCGAAAGCCTCCCGTCCTCTGTCAGCGGGACAAAAGAAAGGTGCATATGGGGCGTTGTCTCGTCCATATGCACCACGGCTGAAATGATCGTATCCGGATCCTGTTTTTGTTTGATGAACTCCAGCGCCTCCTGGAAAAAGACCTTCATCTCTTTCATGCTCTTTCCCTGGAAAAACTCCGGGGTGGCGGTGATCACCGTCTCCACCAGCCTGACGCTGTCGGTCCTGGTCCGGCATCCGGCCTCCCGGATCTGCCGTTCTGCCTCCGCCCGGTACCGCCCCTGGGGTTCGACCAGGTGATAATTCAGATGCGTCCGGGTCGGGTCGATGTCCGGGTTGCTGGCGTAAGATTCCTTGGTTCTTTCATCATGGGCCTCAATCTTTCCGATCTCCGGCCCCTTGTATTTCATAAAGCGCATGATCGCGTACTGCGGTACTGCCATTGTGTTTGCTCCTCCTTCAAACTCTGTAATGAAAAAGACTTCGTGATTTTTGCGTTCGTACGTACATGCGTACAGCCGGCACCCGGGATGGACACCGAACGCTTGTACGTACGTACGCATGATTTGACAACTTTATTTAAGAAAGGGATTATTATGATCGATGACCTCGACGCCACGGTATCCCCGGCAGCGTTTGCCCTTCCCGCGATAGATGTTGTTGTCAGGAATCAGGTGGTAGACTTCAGCATACTGGGAAAGAAAGTTGGCGAAGCTCTTCATGGAAAGAGCATTCTCCGCATTGTCATCACACCATTCCTTGTATGCCGCATACAGGTCGCTGGTCGCCGCCTTGCTGTCTTCATGAAAGGTGAGATACCCCTCAGACGCCAGGAACTCCAGGATGTTGTTGGCGTCCTTTACAATAGCGGCGATGTTCTCCTTCGACCGTTCGCTGATGGTGAAGCGATAGTCATTGGCAATGAGGCGCTTTAAGCCTTCCAGGCACCAGAGCAGGATACCTTCCTTTTCCGCGATCATCTTTTCCACCAGATACGGGTCATCGACACGACCTTCGGGCTTGTCCTTCGTGGTGATCACGATCTGCCGCCGGAAAAAGCCGTCAGACCGGTCGTGAAGCGCGGTGAGGGCACCGTTTCCAAAGCAGAGGAAGCGGACATACAGAAGGCTCTGATAACTTTGGATGCCTTTGCGTTCGACGTCCATCTGGCATTCGGAGGTGACGATGGATTTGATATAGTTCGTCTTACTCAGCGCACTCATATCCATGTCGTCATCCACCATCAGGAGCCTGTCCTCCAGATCCGCTCTCGCGAACTTGTTTGTCTCAACCTTCTGGATACTGGTGGTGTTCATGCTGATCCCGAGGATCGATTTCATGACGAGTCCCACACGCGACTTGCCCTCGCCGCCTTTTCCGATCATCAGGAGCATCTTCTGGGCCCTGGTCGTAGGGAGCAGGCAGTACCCCAGGTACTCCTGCAGCGTCGGGATGTCCTCCGGCACCAGGAGCTCCGAAAGGAACTTCAGCCATACGTTCGCCGTGTCTGCTGCCGGATTGTAGGAGACGTCCAGCCGGTTCCGGCAGTATTCCTTTTCTTCGCTGAAATGGCCGTCCAGATACCAGGTGCCGTTGGACACATGGATGCGGTCCTGATGAAGCGGGATCTCGTCGGCAAATGCCATCATCTTGACCGCTTTCATAAGATCCTCGACCTTCCTTGCAGTCCCGGTCTTGACCCAATCGCAGATCTCCATGAAGATCTCGCGTTTCAGGGCAGCCTCGTCGGGGATAAGGCCCTCGACGGTACACAGCTTGCCATGGACACATTTCATGGGAAAGGCCTCCAGAAACGAGCAACAAAACATCATCTCATCGATCCTGCGATCCTCGGTGACCCATACCGGAGCGTCAGGAGGCAATGTTGATTTCCTCGGCATTCTCCGACCTCCTTTCTTCCTCACGGGCTCTTCCCACACGATCTTCGAGACCGGTGATCTTGCCGTCCTTCATCAGTTCCATTACCACAGCCTTCCTCTGTTCGAGGTTACCGACCGTTAAAAGATCTGCCAGATATTCAATATAAGAAAACATCTGGCAGGCTTCCACAAAGCGGCCATCGGGCTCCTCGTCCATCGATATGGGTGAGTACTGCACCTTCCAGTCCTCCAGAAGGTGCAGATAATCACAAAGCACCCGCTGACAGTAGCGTTCGTCATCACGGAACGCCCTGATCATCGGGTGCCTGGGTTTTGCAAGCGCGGCTGCTTCCGGCGGCTTATCCGGGTCGATACCGAAGTCCTCCGCGATCTTCCTGGCCGCCTCGTAAGGGCTGAGGTTAAACAACTCTGCGACCAGGTCGATCACATCGCCTTTCGCTCCGCATCCGAAGCAGTAGTAGAAGTCCGGATTGAGCTTGAGGCTCGGGTGACGGTCATTGTGGAATGGACATCGGGCCATGCTGTGGCGGGTCACGGTAAGCCCGTATGCCCTGGCGGCTTCCGGCACGCTGACGTTTGCTTTGACAGTGTCAAATAGGTTCATAGTCGGCAGTTCCTCCTTTAAGATTATTTGGATTTTTCATCCTGGTTTCTTATACGGAGAAAATGCCGGTCAGCTGAAAAATAAGGCGTTTTCGGGATTTGGAGGAGATGACGGAGAAGAAAATTGCAAAAACACAATTGAGACCGGATTATGGGACAGGTATATACGTATGATAGTGGCATGGAAGTTATGACACCGAGCCCTACTGGACAATTTTTCGTGTTTTAAGAAAATTGTCCATTAGTAGTGGACAAAGCGAGAGATATGCGTTAAAATGTCCAGTAGGAACAAGACCATTTGCCAGGAGGCGCGTAAAATGATTAAGCGTGAAAAGTATATGGAGCCCATCCGGGAATTTTATGACGGGGATCTGATTAAGGTCATTACCGGCATTCGCCGATGCGGAAAATCCGTAATTCTAAAGCAAATAATGGAAGAAATCAAGGAACGGTCAGACAATATCATTTTCCTTGATTTCGAAGATACAGCTGTTCTGAATGCTATCCCAGATGAGATGACACTGCTAAATTATATTGACAGTCATCGCAAGGAATCGCTGTGCTATGTATTTCTGGATGAAGTTCAGAGAGTAGAGGGATGGGCTGGAGCGTGCCGTACGCTCCGGATCAGAAACTGCTCTGTCTTTATAAGCGGTTCAAACTCCAAGCTTCTATCCAGGGAGTTTACGAAAGAGCTTTCGGGAAGATATGTACCTTTCAGGGTCAGGCCGTTTGTGTACAGGGAACTTGCCGAGTATGGAAAAGAACTGGGAAAAGACGTTTCTCTCACCGACTATATCATCTGGGGTGGATTCCCTAAGCGAATCGAATACAGCGGGGAGAGCGGACAACGGATCTATCTGAATGAGCTGAACGAGACGATTATTCTGAACGATATCATTAACCGTTATAAGATCAGGAAAACCGAGGTCTTCAAACGGCTGGCCAACTTTGTGTTCCTGTCAAACGGCAGAATCCTTTCTGCCAGGTCCGTAGAGAAATATATGAAAGGTGCCGGCCTGCCCTGCTCCATCACAACGATCATCAAGTATATCGGCTATCTGGAGGAAGCCTATGCAATAGGGACCGTAAAGAAGTATTCGGCCAAATCCAAACGAGAATTGGAATACTATCTCAAGGTTTACGATGAGGATGTTGCTTTGAATTCCATCCGCGTTATGAACAGCAGATATGATCTCACACACAATTTTGAGAACGTCGTTTATAACGAACTCCTTTATATGGGCTACAGCCTCCAGGTGTATCATGACGGGTCTCAGGAAATAGATTTCGTGGCCAATAAGGGAAATAAGCAATACTATATCCAGGTCGCTTACTCTGTAGCAGAAGAAAAGGCTTATGAGAGAGAATTCGGAGCTTTTGCAAAGCTGGACAATTCCTGCCAGAAGATCGTTATCACAAATGACGATATTGATTTCAGCACCAGCACGGTGCGTCATATCCTGTTCAGGGATTTCGTTCACATGGACGAATTATGATGAAGGAGATTGCTATGTCCGACACTTATCTCCCCGGTGACACCCGGCAACGTATCCAGGACCTTATCAAAAACAGAAAGATCACCCAGGCCGAACTCGCCGAAAAGGTCGGTCTTTCGAACAGTGCCATCAGCCGGTATCTCCAGGGTAGCACAAAGAATCTTGGAGACGGTTACATCATCCGGATCGCCAAATATTTTGACGTATCGACGGACTTCCTTCTTGGGGAAACGGACATTCCGGACCGGAAGAATTATGATATTGAAGAGCTGGGGCTCTCGGCGGAAACAGCAAAGCTTCTGTATACCGGAAAGGTCGATGCCTCTGTTCTGAACCAGCTGATCGAACATCCCCGCTTTCCACAGCTGCTGCTTTTGCTGGCACGGTATCAGGACGAGACCATGATCGCCGGTATCAATGCAATGAACCAGGTGATGAATTTCTCCCGTTCCTTTATTATCGGCCAAGCGAAACTTCACCCTGAAGATGCCGAAGCCGCCGGGGAAGCTGCAAAGGCACTGCAGCTGCTTAGTACTCCTCCTGTCGCGGCGGACACAACTGCGATTCAAACTCTTTTCATGCAGATCGCCCGCGATATCAAGAAGAATGCCGAATCGACTGCCGAGGAAAAGCAGAAGGCAACAGCTGAAGTGTTGAATCGCCTGCGTGCAAACCTGACGAAAGACGGGGAGGCAGTTGATCTCAGCAAGCTGACCGCCGAGGAGGTGACGGCCGCGGTCATGAAGACCATTTCGGAAGCGGGCATACCGGAAGAAATGCTCTCATCTCTTGGCATCAGTTTTCTGGATTTGCTGAATGCTCTCAAGGAACCGGATCATGACGAATGAGGAGCTCTGCATTCTGGCGCAGGAAGGAAGTACCGAAGCAGAGGAGGAGCTGATTCGCAATTTACTGCCATCGCTGCAGGCACTGGCTGTAAGATTTGAAGCACAGTACTCCGGACTTCAGATCGAATCTGACGATCTATTACAGGAAGGTTCGATTGGATTTTTAAGGGCTGTTCATTCCTTCCGTCCGGAAAAAGGGAATCTGTTCCAGACCTATGCATCCCGGGTTTCCGAAAACGCGATGATGGACTATGTCCGAAAATGCGCATCCACTGTTCCGTCTACAGGTCAGACGTTGAGCCTTGACGTCGAACCCCATAATGACCAGGATAACGAGGAGAGCAGTTTCTACGACAAGCTTTTTTCGGAATACACGAAAACACCGGAGCAGATCTATATCGAAAAGGAGACCAACGAGGAAGTTCATCATGCGCTGGATATGATCTCTGCCAGGGAGCAAACTTACCTCCGCTTCCGCTACGGATTTGATGACGATCTTCTCCACGACAGGGAAGAGACCGCGGCGCATTTCCACTTGAGCGAGAGCCGCGCAAAAAGCATCGAACGAACCGCTCTTCATAATTTCCGCGAAGAGCTCCATTGGTGGCAGTAATTCCATTGCTTGGTTTTTGTATACCTCTATCCTCAGTCCGATCCGGAATCGGCGCTGTGACTGTTGTCACATCACCATTCCTTTTGTGCCGTTCAAATGTCCGCTTCCTCCTGGGAAGCGACCTTTTTAACGCCATAACGCAAAACAGCAGCATGTGCATCAAAGGGGCACACGCTGCTGTTTTGCTGCCGTCTTTCGGATAAAGGTATAACACACTAGACTTTGCCGGCAAAGTCGTGTGCCAAAAGGAACGCTGTTCCCTTTGGAATCCTATGCCACGAAACCGCCGGTTTCTTTGGATTCTTCCTGCAAACAGGACAGATGACACATGTCGGTTCCCCGTTTCATATCTCCAACTCTACTCTGTCCTGTTTGAATGTCTTGCCTTTCTTCTGTCCACATTCCAGGCAAGACATTCCTGATCCCTTGTGATTCTTATCGATATCAAAAATGCATCACCAGATAAACGGGATCAGCCGGTACCCCCCCCCCTTGCCCTAATACTCTGCATATCGCCCCTTACTCCTGCATGTTTTTGTATAGTCTGACTGCAACGAAAACGATGATCGCAGTCCACAAAGCTGCCCAGATCTCGACCGACCATAACGGCACCACACCTCTCTGATACAGGGCAGGGAAAGTATCCATCAACATGTGCAGAAAAATGGCCAGCGGCAGGAATCCCTTTTTTGCGTTCTTCACGCCGTAAAATACAATGACCGTCAACCCGATATGCAGGAGCATCGCAAACAACCGCTCGAGGACATTCATTGCCATCATTCCGTAATCGAACGAGGCAACTGCCTGAACGGTCGGAAGCGCAGCGGCGGCTGTATCCTCCGTGATCTTCAGTGCGTTCAATGCTTCGCTGGCCGATCCATTGGAGAACATGACCGCAACTACAAGATACGTAATCATGGCAGGCAGAATGACGGCCAGAATCTCGATCCCGCCGTGGCCGATGCCGTATAGAACCGCGTTTTCATGGATGCGATGCTTTTTCATCACGTATTTCAGAACGATATGCCGTCCGCATTCTTCAAAGACGCCTGCCATAATGGTTCCGTAAAGCACATAGGCCGCCGTGCTCCCGTTAATAAACCTGGAAACCGGGTTGTCCGCGATAATACAGAGATAATGCACACCAAGCTCCAATACGCGGGCAGAAACGATGAACCCAAGAGCACCTGCAATCAGATAGCTGATATTTGTCTGCTGTTTATGTCTCCTGCGCCAACAGATAAAGAAAACGACGGGAATCGCAATCATCAGAATGACCGTAATGACCAGAGAAGGGATGCTGCTTCTGCCAATGACGATGCTCTCAATTTCCGTCATTTCTCATCACCTCCCCAGACTTCCACGCAAAAGCCCTTGTGGCCGCATACGGTGCAGGTCAGCTTTCGGGTAGTCGGTGTGTGATTTGCCCAAAAAGCTTCCTTTAGTGTCGGTTTGAATACCTCGTGGCATTCCGGGCAGATGTATTTCACATGTCTTAAGTAATACCTGCTGACAAGTATTCCCCAGGGAACAGCCACCAGCACCCAAAGTACAAACGGCCACCAGATGCCTCTGGCGATCCAGAAAATGATGGAAACCCATTGTAGTGCCGCGACCGGGATTCCGGTCAGGATCATCATCCAGCGCATTTTCTTCAGTTTCTTCTTGCCTTCCATGATAACGGCTATGTCACCGATGGATTCGAGGGAGAAAGACTCCTGGCTTTTCAATCCGTTTTTTAGTTCATGCAGTTTTTCCAGCTTTCCCTGTTTATCGGAGATCTCATCTGAAAGAACCTTCTCCTGCTGTTCGATCAGCAAGGAGATTACTTTCTCAGGGTGTTCTTCCTTCAGGATTTGTGAAATAGCATCAATGGGAAGATCCAGCTCCCTCAGAAAGCAGATGACCTTCATGCGCTTCAGATCGTCATCTGAATAGAGCCGTCTCCCGCCTTCAGATAGTTCACTGGGAATCAGGATACCTCTGGTATCATAATACTGAACAGTCCGGACTGTAACGCCGCAGAGCTTCGCAAGCTCTCCCGTCGTGTATTTTGACATAGCGTTCACCTCCTTTCCCGTCAAGAATAGCTCATGACGCAGCGTCACAAGCAACCCCTGACACAGGGGGATTTTTTAAAAAATGGTTACTCAGATAGTTTCAATCCACTTGCAGTCATCGTATAGATTTTATTGCAGACCTCAGAAATATATTTTCGGTCATGGGAAACACTGATGATGGTTCCCGGAAACTGTCTCAGGATTCCTCGTACTTCCGGTCCTGACAAAGGCGAAAAATTCCTTGTAGGCTCATCCAGAATCAGAACATTTGCCTCCGTCAGGCTCATTTTCAAAAGAAATAGTTTTGCCTTCTGACCGCCGGACAGCTCCCTGACCGGATGAAACATTTCATCAGAAGTATACTTCATGGATCCCAGAAAAGTTCGGACCATGGTTACTTCATCCTTGATCCCGGAAGGGGCCAGATACTCTACCGGTGTCAGATCAAAGGGTAACTCTTCTTCGTAATTCTGCGGCATATAACAGGCAGCGAGATCTGCCCTGATGCAGAGTTCTTCGGCAATCTTCCGGATCAAAGTCGTTTTTCCGACACCGTTCGCACCTATGATGCAGACTTTTTCCGGTCCTTTGATCTGCAGACTGATGTTTTTCGCAAGAATGTTCCCGTTTGGTGACTGAAGATACGGAAGCGACAGATCCAGAACCGTTTTCCCGGCAGGCATGGGCTTCTGTTTCTCAAAGCGGATGGTGATGGCAGACTCTGTTTCCGGAATCTCTGTCATTTCATCATGTTCCCGCTCATAACGCCGTTCCATGGATTTTACAGCCTTCATCTTTTTCTTGAGGAGGCGTCCTCCATGGGGATCCTGTCTGGAAATGGTCCGCTGATCATGTTCCACAGACTGCTCGATGCGACGGAATCGTTCCATTGCCTTTTTTTCTTCACGGCGTTCACTATATGCCATCTGCTCCTGTTTTGAAAAACTCTTTTCCCGTTCCTCCATAAACGTTCTGAAGGGCATATTGGCAACGGTTAACCTCGGAACTGATTTCCGCCGCAGCTGTTCTATCAGAATGACGCGGTTTGCTGTCCTTTCGATGAGGGTTTCGTCATGTGAAATAAAAAGCACGCCGCCGGAGAACTTATTGATCAGTTTTTCAAGCCACTCCAGTGTCTCGATATCGATATCATTTGATGGTTCGTCCAAAAGCAGAATATCCGGGGCCGCCAGAAGGAGTCCTGCCATCTGGAGTTTCACGCGCTCCCCTCCAGAGAGACTACTCATGGTCTGGGAAGAATAAAACAGCTCATCCCGAAATCCCAGCTCTGAAGATATCCGGTATAAATCCGCTGGATTTGCGGATTGAAAAGCCTGCAGCTCAGCAAAATACTGATACACCGTTTTGTTCTTATCTTCCTCAGAAAGCTCCTGGGGCAGGTACCCAAGAAGCTCTCCCTGTGTGGCCCTTATCCCTTCCGCATCTGCGTAATCTTCAATAAGGCCCGGATCATAGATCCATTTCAACAAAGTCGATTTCCCGTTTCCCTCTTCGCCGACAAGTACGGCCTTGTCTCCTGGGTTCAGGACGATACTAAAATCCCTGATGATTGTTCTCAGGTCTTTTCTGTGCGTTATCGTAAGTGCATTGATTTGTAACAAAAAAACACCTCTCTCTGACACGCATAGACTGATAAGAGTCTGCCAGAGCGAGGCGATTTCTTAGTTCACATAGAATTGGTCGAAAGAACATGGTGGCCCGCGGTAAGAACACAGTGCCATCAGGACCTTTCTTAAGATCCGCTCAAAATAACAGACAATCTTCATTCAGTCTACGCAAACTGTTTATGGGCATAATACACCCATGGTACCTCCGTTTACATATCCCGAAATTGATTATCTGTTAATCATTGCTTCACCGCCACATGAGCATCATGTGCCTTTCAAGAAAATCACAGGCATCATAGCATATTATCCCCTCTTTTTCAATCCTGTTTTTCAAAACTGCGTTCCATCGCGTGTAGGATTACAATACATATGTTACATCACAACTGAATAAAGAAAACGGAAGAGCCAACCTTGTGTTATAGTTAGTTCACCACAAACAAAACAAAAACATAAGGAGGTCTTCCGTTGTGGCTACTATAACACAAGACATGC
>JAFPWF010000055.1 GCA_017395085.1 Oscillospiraceae bacterium
ACTGCATTATACCAAATTTGAAGTCCCGTTTCCATACCTTGCGGGCTTCATCTATTGGGTGAAAGCTCGTTTTTGCTTTTCTTCAGTGTTTATGCGGCGTTTAGCGTTCAGACTGACGCTGTGATGAATAATTTAGGTTCATTCAGCATTTCTTCGATTTAAATCCTTCATATTCCGTTATTCCGTCTTTTCGAGCGTTTCGTTCATGCTTCCCATACGGTAGCCGGTCAGGTCCATAGTCACATAGGCAAAACCGAAATCTCGGAGGGCAGGCACGATTTTCTCCCTCACTGACAGAAGCTTTTCAAACTCTGCCGGGTCGGTCTCGATCCGGGCAAGTTTTCCGTGGATCCGTACACGCACCTGGTGAAAGCCCAGATCCAGAAGCAGCTGTTCCGCGCGATCCACCATGGAGAGCCGCTCCTCATTGATCGTCTCCCCGTACACGAAACGGGAGGACAGGCAGGCAAAGCTCTGCTTGTCCCAGGTGGAGAGACCCAGCTCCCTGGACAGCTCCCGGATCTCCGCCTTGTTTAGGCCGACGTGACGCAGCGGGCTGAGTACGCCAAGCTCTCTGACCGCGACAAGGCCCGGGCGATAATCCCCGTTATCATCCATGTTGGAGCCCTCCGCCACGGCATGCAGGCCAAGCTCACGGGCAATGTCCCAGATTTTTTCAAACAACTCGTGCTTGCAGAGATAGCAACGGTTTTTCGGATTGTGCCGAAAGCCCTCGATCTCCAACTCTTCCGAGCGCACCACGACATGGCGGATCCCGTTCGCCGCGCAGAAAGCTTTTGCTTCTTTCAGCTCCCGCTCCGGAAAAGAACAGGAGGAGGCTGTCACGGCGACGCACTTGTCGCCCAGCGTGTCGTGGGCCACCTTCAAAAGGAAAGTGGAATCCACGCCCCCGGAAAAGGCCACGGCCATGCTGCCCTGAGACAGCAGATATTCTTTTAGTTGATTCAGTTTTTCGCTCATTGTCATTCAGATAAACAAACTCATATCCGACTGCTCGCCGGATCCCAGGAAAGTGGAAACGCCGCCCAGCTCCACGCCGTCGATCAGTTCTTCCTTCCTGATCCCCATGATGTCCATGGACATCTGGCAAGCCACCAGCCGCACACCGTGCGCGCGGGCGCTGTCGATCAGTTCTTCAAGAGAACTGACGCCTTTCTCTTTCATAATGCCCCGGATCATTTTGGCGCCGAGGCCGCCCATGTTCATACGGCTCAGCCCCAGCTTTTTCGTTCCTCTGGGCATCATAAAGCCGAACATACCCTCAATGAAGCTCTTGGCGACGGAAACCTTTTCCGGCCGCCGCAGGATGTTCAGCCCCCAGAAGGTGAAAAACATGGTCACCCTGCGCCCCATGGCCGCTGCACCGTTTGCCATAATGAAGGCGGCGATGGTTTTATCCAGATCGCCGGAGAAAACCACAAAGGTCTTGTCGTTCTGTGCGGCAGCGGGATTTTGAACAGGCGCCTCGGCTTTCTCGACCAGCGCCTCGATGCCCTCGGGCCTGACCTCCAGCCGGAGCAGCTTGTTGCCGGTCCGCTCGCACCATACCGAAATATCCGGGGCAAACGCGTCCTCGGTCGCCTCGATCTTCAGCTTTTGACCGCCCACCATCTCTCTCAGCGTGTCCGCGGTTTTTACGATCGGGCCGGGGCATTTGAGTCCCCTGGCATCCAGCGTGATCGGCTCCGCCTCTTCCAGCCACTTTTTCCACGCTCGCCAGCCGCCGTCCAGATTGGTCGCGTCATAGCCCCAATCCTGCAGCTGCTCCGTGATCTCCGTGCTCAAAGAGCCCTCCTGGCAAAGCACATAGACAGGCTTATCCTTTGGCAGCTTCTCCAGCTCCTTGCCGACGCGGGAAAAGGGGATGTTGACAGCGCCCTCCACGGCCCCCAGCAGAACCTGGTCCGGCTCACGCAGATCCAGCAGTGTCAGGCTGTTCCGCTCCTGCTTCAAAAACTCCTCAACGGAAATATGTTTGATTTCATCCATGGAATTCTACTCCTCAATAGCTAATTCTTCCCAATTCGCCTGCCCATCCCGAATCTGAAAGGACCGCAGTACAGGTTCGTTTTCCTCCAGCGACAGGATCAGATAACTGGCTGTCGGATCCAGCGCCAGACGGATGTCCTCCGCAGAGGGTCGGCAGGGCGTTTCCGGATGGCTGTGCCAGTTG
>JAFPWF010000056.1 GCA_017395085.1 Oscillospiraceae bacterium
GATTTAGCGCTTATCCTGTAAGCCGAAGCCGGCCCACTGGTCCTGCAAGTAGTTCTGCTTGATGATTTTGCGATAAACGGCTGCACGGTCTCGTAGGGAGTTCAACTGCTCGTTGGCTTCCTGGAGCTTCCGGGTGACCTCCTCGCGAAGCCTGTCTACCTCGCGGATCATCTCTATGGCTTTGTCGGCATCCTGTTCCATTACGGTCAGGTCCGCTTCTTTGACGCCGTATTTCCCGAGTTCGGCGATTCTCCGTTTCATGCCTGCTGCAAGTGACTTTCCTTTGAGGGCATTGGTTTCGAATGTCTTTGACATTGTGATAGTTGTTAAATCAGACATGAATCTTCGTATGTATCTTATACATAGCGGATTCCATAGCAAAAATACTAAAAAAAGTGTTTGTTTGTGACCCTGGGAATCCGAAAAAAAAGCTACCTTTGCACCCGCGAAAAGGCTTTTTTCGCAGCTTGGTAGAGCTGCAATCTCCACTGTTATTTAACCTTGTTTTTTATGAAAAAGAGATTGCTGTATACTATTCTCTCCATCAGTTTGCTTACCGTCATGGCGGGTGCCGCCATCGCCCCGGCGCTGGGTGTCATCAGTGCCCATTTCGCAGGCAGGAATCCGCTGCTTATCCAACTCATCGTAAGCCTTCCTGCGCTTTTTATCATCCTCACGAACCTGGTATTTCCCTGGCTCTGTCGCTTGATGAGAACCCGCACCCTGGCGCTGGCAGGACTTGCCTTGTATGTGCTCTCCGGAGCAGGGGCTTTCTTTGTCGATGATATCTGGGTACTGCTGGCTTTCCGTGCCCTGATGGGTGTGAGCGTTGGAATGATTATGCCGCTCTCGACAGGCCTTCTGGCTTACTATTTCCCGCCGGAGGAACAGGCTGGCTTGATGGGTCTTTCGGCCGCCATGAACCAGATGGGCGGTGTGGTCGCTACCTTCCTGGCCGGAATGCTGGCCGGAATCAGTTGGAACTATGCCTTCCTGGTGTATCTGCTGGGGCTTATCGCCATCATACTTGTGGCAGCGTTCCTGCCAAATGAGCGCCTGTCCGGCAGAGGGGGTGTATCCCTTTCGCTGCTCAAACGATTCCATCCGTCTGTGGTAGGCATGTTCCTGGTGATGATTCTCTTCTTTATCTATCCTACTAATTTCGCCCTCACTGCCTCCGGAACACTCTCGGAGATGGGCGTAACGCTCACAATGGTCGGGCTGGATGTGGTGGCTTTTCTGGTAGGCCTTTGCTTCGGCTTCCTGATGAAGCGTTTCGCCGCTCAGATGAAGTATATTGCCCCACTGGGCTTTGCTGCCGGATACCTGTGCCTGGCAGTTGGAGGCAGTCTCGTCTGGCTTCTGCTTGGATCGGCCTTCATCGGCATTGCCAACGGAATCGGTGTCCCATACCTGAACACCATCGGCAGTGTAAAAGCAGGCAAGGAAGCCGCCACGACTGTGATGCCACTCCTTTCCGCAGCGCTCTATCTGGGCCAGTTCCTCTCTCCGTTAATCGTCTCTCCAGCAGCCACGGCAACAGGCACTTCTCCTTATGTCATTGCCATTTGTATCGCGATCGTCTACCTCCTTCAGGCCGTCCTGACACGCAAGAAACAGATGCTGCCGGAAACTTCGGCAAGACAGCGCTAAATTCCAATTTATCGGCAGAAACAAGCTCCGGCAACATCGCATTTGTTGTCGGAGCTTTATTGAGATTTCATTGAGAATGTTTATATAGGATCCGATAAAACGGTATTTTTCGAAAATCTTCTTATCCCATCCCGTTGAAACTCAGCATCGGTAACCTTGCGGAAACTTACTTTCCACGGGGTGCCTTCTTGTTTGATAATCAAATAGTTCGTAGCTTTGCGGGCGAGAAAAGAAACCAAGACACTTTTTGAAAGCTATATCATGGACAGAAAAGATATACGTGATGCGATGTTTCCGGATTGTCCCATCCGGAACGTACTTTCCCGGATGATGGACAAATGGACGCTGCTGGCCCTCTACACGCTGGAACAGCAGGGCACCATGCGCTTCAATGACCTCAGGCGCTCCATCCCGGATGTATCCCAGAAGATGCTTACCGTGACGCTCAAGAGCATGGAGGCCGACGGGCTTGTGTCCCGCAAGGTAATCCCTGCCGTACCGGTGAAGGTGGAATATACGCTCACCGACCGCGCCATGAGCGTGATGCCGCTGCTGGACCAGCTGCTTGGCTGGTCTCTGGAGCATTTCGGGGAGATCATCGCTGACCGCCAGAAAAACCTCGGATAAAAGAATTTGTGCGCACAAATCTATATTTCATTCACATTAAACCCTTTCCAATCATGAAAAGAGCCAACATTTCCGGATTTGTGATGAGCTTCGCTCAGGAAGCTCCGTCCGCCTGTGGCAGCGCCTGCGGCGCAGCCGAACCCAAACCCTCTGCCTGCGGAGCCGCCGAGCCTGCTCCTTCCGCCTGCGGAGCAGCTGAACCCGCGAAGGAGGAGCCCAAGCCCAGCGCTTGCGGCAGTGCCTGCGGCGCCAAATAAGCCATGCTGCAGTACTTCGCATTCCAGTGGCACATCACTGATAC
>JAFPWF010000057.1 GCA_017395085.1 Oscillospiraceae bacterium
CGTTCTTTGACATACTGCGACAGAAAAGACACAAGATAAGAATCAGCGTGACGCCGTCTTGTTGTTTGCGATGCCGTTGTTTTTTGATGGTGTTGTTTTGGGCGGTGTCTTCTGAGTTATGCGAGAAGAGAGTAAGGGCGCACGGTGGATGCCTTGGCTCACGGAGGCGATGAAGGACGCGATAAGCTGCGATAAGCGCGGGGTAGGTGCAAATGACCCTTGATCCCGCGATTTCCGAATGGGACAACCCGGCGGCTTCGGCCGTCATCCCTGCTTTTTTGCAGGGAGGCTAACGCGGGGAACTGAAACATCTTAGTACCCGCAGGAAAAGAAAACAAGAGTGATTCCCCCAGTAGCGGCGAGCGACCGGGGAGGAGCCCAAACCTGCGTTGTGGCAACGCATCGCAGGGGTTGTAGGACCACGTTTTGGCACTCAGATCGAGAGTAGAATGTTCTGGAAAGTTCAACCATAGAGGATGACAGTTCCGTATACGAATCGAGATGTGGCCTGGTGGTATCCTGAGTAGGGCGGGACACGAGTAATCCTGTCTGAATCCGCGGGGTCCATCCCGCAAGGCTAAATACTCCCGTGAGACCGATAGCGAACCAGTACCGTGAGGGAAAGGTGAAAAGCACCCCTGCGAGGGGAGTGAAACAGTACCTGAACCCGTGCGCCTCCAAGCGGTCGGAGCCGGTTTTTGCCGGTGACGGCGTGCCTTTTGCATAATGAACCTACGAGTTGCCGTCACGTGCGAGGTTAAGCGCCACGAGGCGCGTGAGCCGCAGTGCAAGCGAGGCTGAACAGGCCGTTTTAGTACGTGGTGGCAGACGCGAAACCGAGTGATCTACACATGTCCAGGCTGAAGTCCCGGTAACGCGGGATGGAGGGCCGAACGGATAAGCGTTGAAAAGCTTCCCGATGAGGTGTGTGTAGGAGTGAAAGGCCAATCAAACTCGGAGATAGCTCGTACTCCCCGAAAGGCATTTAGGTGCCGCGTGTGGTGTTTGCTGTGAGAGGTAGAGCGACCGATAGGTCAAGAGGGCTTCGCCGCCTGTCGCGACCTGACGAACTCCGAATGCTCACAGTTCGCAGCCATGCAGTAAGGGCGCGGGTGCTAAGGTCCGTGCCCGAGAGGAGAAGAATCCGGACCGCCGTCTAAGGTCCCGGAATCCTGTCTGAGTTAGTCTAACGAAGTGGGGTCCCTGAGACAGCCAGGATGTTGGCTTGGAAGCAGCCATTCATTCAAAGAGTGCGTAACAGCTCACTGGTCGAGGGTCCCTGCGTGGATAATAATCGGGTATAAGACAGGTACCGAAGGCGCGGGATAGCATGTTTAAAAAGTATCGGTAGGGGAGCATTCCGTGTGCGTTGAATGGTGTGGGCGACCTATCCTGGAGCGCACGGAAAGGCAAATGTAGGTATAAGTAACGACAAGGGGGACGAGGACTCCCCCCGCCGTAAGACTAAGGTTTCCCGGGCCATGCCGTTCATCCCGGGGTCAGTCGGTCCCTAAGGCTCAGCCGAGCGGCGATGCCGATGGGCATACGGTCAACATTCCGTAACTCCCTCTTGGAGCGATGCGGTGACGGAGAAGTGGAACTGCCGCGGGCTGCCGGACGCGCCCGTTGAAGGAAGGTAGGAGTTGAGGCGTGTAGTGAAGTACGCCCGCCGATCCGAGATCCGACAGTACGCCCCTGCCTCCGGGCAGTGGCGACAGTGCAGGTAATCATGCTCCCTAGAAAACCCGCTAAGCGTTCATCTGAGTTGGGAACCGTACCGCAAACCGACACAGGTAGTCGTGTAGAGCATACTCAGGCGTTGAGAGACTCATGGCCAAGGAACTAGGCAAACTGGCCCCGTAACTTCGGGATAAGGGGTCCTCGCTTCGGCGAGGCGCAGAGAATAGGTCCAGGCAACTGTTTATCAAAAACACAGGGCTGTGCGAACTCGTAAGATGAGGTATACAGCCTGACACCTGCCCGGTGCCGGAAGGTTAAGAGGAGTGCTCAGCCCTTTTGGGTGAAGGTA
>JAFPWF010000058.1 GCA_017395085.1 Oscillospiraceae bacterium
AAGTTTGAAACATTCAATTAACGGCCCGCCGGAAAGAAGGGCAAAGCAAACAGACCATCACAGGGATGGCCAAGCAGGATAGCGTCAATCAGGCTGACTCTTCCTTAATGACGTATCCCTTGAGTCGGAGTAAATCCAAAGCCTGTTTCTGAGTCAGAACCTTCGTCTCATCAGTGGGACGAGGAGTCTGGATGAGATAGCCACTGGCATTGTAGGCTTCGCCGTTTGAAAGGATGTTCCAGATAGCGGTCAGGAGCATCTTGCAAACAGCGATAATGGCTTTCTTGTGACCACGATGGGATTTGATACGGCGATACCGTTCACGGATTTCAGGATGGTCTTTAGAGTTAAGCAAGCCATTGGCAACCTGGACAAGACGAGGCTTGAGGCAGGAACCAGCCTGAGAAATACGGGTTGACTTCACGTGCTTGGCGCTCTTGTCATTCCTGGGGCAGCAGCCAGCCCAGGAAACGAGATTCTTGGATGTAGGGAATACGGACATGTCGCTGCCGATTTCTGAAAGGATCAGAATTGCGGTCATCGGATCTTTATTCATACCCGGTACAGTGCGAATCAGATCAAGATGAACGGAGTAGGGTTCCACGAGAGTAAGTATTTCCTGCTCAATGCGATCCCGGTGAGCATTCAGTTCATCGATGTGATCCAGGCATTCCCGCAGTTTGGCGGCCTGTTCAGGACAGATAGCGCCATCAACAGCATCCTGAATCTGGTCAACCGGAGTTTTGCAGCGCTTGTCAATGAATGGTGTCACATCGAACTTCTCACCGGGGTGAGCAAGGATGTACTCGGTAATAGATCTGGCGGACTTTCCGAAAACATCCGTGAACACATCGTCCAGTTTCAGGCTGGAGGCAGTCAGACAGTTCTGCGCACGGTTCTTCTCGCTGGTCAGCATATTCGTCAGCTTGGTGCGGTAACGGATGAGATCGCGGAGATGGCGAATATCTGGCGGCGGGATAAAAGATGGCTTGATCATGTTGCACATGAACAGGTCGCAAATCCATTTAGCGTCTTTACGATCGGTTTTGTTTCCTTTTTGCGGTTTGGTGTACTTGGGATGAGCGAGGGTTACTTTACAAGTGGTCTCAAGTGCATTGAATACCGGGATCCAATACTTGCCAGCGGACTCCATACAGACTTCCTCACACTTATGCTCCTGAAGCCAGGCAGCCAATCTCCGTAAATCCTTTGGAAACGATGAAAAGCGAGCTTCAAAATACTCAGTACGGAAGTTTGTGTCGGTAATCCCGATGCAGGCATAGATCCAGGTTTTGTGGACATCCAGTCCACAGCAGTTAAACCGGATGATTTTGAACATGGCGTCCCTCCTGCGATAGATTGTAGGCTCAGCAGGGACTGGCTGTCCGGCGAAATCGAGTCAACTTCGGAAGAGATAAGTTTACGGGCTACGGTTTTGCGCCAATCATTGATGCCTTTAGGACAGCCGACACCATATAGCTATGCGGGGTTTGCCGCTATACAGCCCCGCCAATCACCTCCTCGGGCTCTGTAGTATGCTGAGGCCTACAGAAAGAGTATAGCAAACTACTATCTGACGCGAAACGGCTCCCCGGTTTCATGACCGCATCGGTGCCTTTCGCAGAAAGGCGGAACATAGCTATG
>JAFPWF010000059.1 GCA_017395085.1 Oscillospiraceae bacterium
ATCACTATTTTTGCATCGTAATACACAATAATCAACCATCGATGAAACAGAGACTAACTGCAAAAGAAGAGCAGCTCATGAACATCTTCTGGGCTCATGAGCCCTTGTTTATCAGGGATTTAATCAAGTATTTACCGGAGCCGAAGCCGCATTATAATACTGTAGCCACTCTGGTAAAGTTTCTTGAGGAAAAGGGCTTTGTGGAAAGGGAGCCTATGGCTAACTCTTTCCGTTACAAGGTAAAGATCAGTGAGCGGCAATACCACGGGGAAACGGTCTCTGAGGTAGTAGCTCGCTACTATGATAACTCCTACCTGAGCCTGGTCTCTCAGTTCGTGGAGGAGGACAAGATGGACCTGCAGCAGCTGAAAGACCTCATCGCCAAAATAGAAGACAACCAGAAATGAGCCCGTTCCTTCTCTATATCGCACGTGCAGGTCTCTATCTGAGCCTGTTCTACGCCTTTTACCTAATGGTGATGCGGCGTACCACTTTCTTCCGGCTTAACCGCACACTTCTGCTCTCCGGGTCTTATTTGTGTCTTTTGCTACCGTTTATCCGGCTTAGAAGCGTTAGGGCGGCCAGTACTGCAGCAGAATTGACGATGGTGGCCGTCGGCGCCGAATCAGAAGGCGTTGCTGCACCAGTCGCTTTCCCGTGGCATGAAATCTTACTTGGGGTTTATATCACGGGAGCCCTGGTTACACTGACGCTATATGGCATATCGGCCTGGAAGATGGGACGTCTGATTCGGAGGGGGGAAAAAACGGAGCGCGAAGGATGTCGCTTGATTATCCTGGAGGAGGATATTTCTTCGTTCAGTTGGGGCCAGACCATTGTCATGGGCAGAAAAGACTTGCTGGAGAACCCTGCTATATTTACACATGAATGGATGCATGTGCAGTGCCGGCACTCGCTGGACCTGCTGTTTCTCCTTCCCATCCAACTCCTGTTTTGGTGGAATCCGCTGGTGTGGATTACTAGAGAAGAGCTGCGACTGCTTCATGAATATGAGGCCGATGAAGGAGTGATCCAAAAAGGCATAGATGCAAAAAGTTATCAGTTACTTCTTGTTCGGAAAGCCGTAGGAGACGAGCGGTTTTCCATGGCCAGCGGCTTCCAGCACGCCAATTTAAGCAGCCGGATTACTATGATGCTGAAGCCCTCTTCTTCTGCGTGGAAGAGTTGGTCTTACCTAGCCCTTATCCCTGTACTGGCAGTACTGATGTATGCCTGCAATGCTCCAAAGGAGAATTTGGAGCCGGATGAACCTTCAGCCACAGTGATCACAATCAAAAAGTCCGGAGAAATCACCGGGCAGGAAGCTGTCCCTTACAGTCTCATTGAGTGCGCGCCAAAATTTAACGGAGGAGACACGCAGGAGTTCTCCAAATGGGTAAACAGTCAGTTGAAGTATCCAGAACAAGCCAAGCAGAATGGCATCCAGGGTCGTATAACCCTGCAATTCACAGTTGGAGTCGATGGAATGGTCCGGAACGTGTCCGTGCTACGGGGCGCACACGAGTTGCTGGATACCGAGGCGTTCAAGGTGATTTCCTCGTCGCCCAGATGGGAACCGGGCAAGCAACAAGGTGAAGCGGTTCCCGTCACATTCATATTCCCTGTCATATTCCAACTCCGATAATGAAAAGAACACTGCTGATATTGTTATGGATGGTGGTTTGCATCCCGCTGGGAGCGCAGATCACTCATCGAGACTCCGTGCTCACCCAAGCCCGGTACCTCAAGAGTATTTACCGCACCGATGACGCCATTGATATGCTGTCGACGCTGGTGCAGCCTGGCGCAATGGACGACGCCGTGCTCTCCGAACTGGCCGACTGCCACTTTCAGAGTGGGGATTACGAGAGTGCTTCCGGCACCTATTTCCTGCTCTCTTCGCGTGCGCCGGACAATATCCTTTATAAGATTCGGCTGATGCAGGCATACTTCCGTCTCAAAGCGTTTCCCCAGAGCGTTCAAGCCGGACGGGACATCCTCCAGTTGGACTCCATTCCTGCTGTGGTAAGCTATGTGGGTGACGCTTTTCGGCAGATGGAACAGGCCGATTCGGCCCTATGGTACTACCGCAAGGCGTTGGCATTGAAGCCGATGAATGAGTCGGTGGTGGCAAAAGCGGTGAATATTCTCATCACGAAGGCAGACTACGACGGGGCCGTCGCCGTCATGGAGCCTTTCCTCTCCGAAGATCCAGACAACACCGCCATTGCTCCGCTGAAAGGCCTTGCCCTCTATCGGAAAGGCGATTACGAGGGTGCCGTACAAGCGTTCCAACGACAGGAGGATATCGGGAATGACTCTTACCCCATCCACTATTATCTGGGGCAGAGCTATTGGCATACACAGGTGACATACCGGGCCGAGAAAGAACTCATCGCAGCATGGCAGATTGATTCAAGCGATGTAAACCTTGCCTATTCCATTGCAGCCGTCAAATTGGAGGCATACCGTTCTTTTGATAAGGAAATAAAACCCTGGCTTGATAAAGCTTGGGAGATGATTCAACCGGACCCAGCTTTGGCCTCCCGCATTCAGCAGCAATATGGCCTTGCCTACTACCGCAGGCAGGACTCCTGGGACAAAGCCATAGAGCATTACAAGGAAGCATACCGATATAATCCCAAATTCATTTCAGCCCTCTCCACCATTGCGTATTGCTACGAAGTCAAGAAGGATTACAAACAAGCGCTCCAATGGTACGAAAAATATCTGGAAGTAGCCCGCCCGGGAACACAGGGGTATGAATTCGCAACCAAAAGCGTAACCTTCTTGAAGGGTGAATTGTTTATGGAAGAACCGTAGTTTGAAAGATGAAGAAAATTCTTTCATTATTTGTATTGCTGTTTGTAAACAGCCTTGCCGCACTGGCGCAAGTGTTTATCTTGAATGACAATGTATTCCAGGGCCGGATGAGCGAAATCAAGACCATGGTGCTGGACTCGCTCACCAATGAGCCGGTGGCTTTTGCGTCGGTGTACGTGATACCTTCCAAGGATACCACCATAACCAATTTCACCCTCACTGACGCCAAGGGCGAAGCCAAGCTGGATGAGGTGCCCTTCGGCAGTTATGTCTTCCACGTGGAGATGATGGGGTATAAACCTTTTGTGAAAGAGCGCTTCTTCCGCGAGGAGCAAGTGGATATGGGAACAATCCGGCTGCAGCAGGACGAACTGTTTCTTCAGGCGGCAACCATCACCGATATAGGTAACCCCATTGTTGTCAAACAGGACACTGTAGAGTTCAATGCCTCCTCCTTCCGTGTGGGAGCCAATGCGATGCTGAAAGACCTGCTGCAGCGAATGCCGGGTATGGAAATAACCGAGGACGGCAAGGTCAAGTTCAACGGCGAGGAGATTGACAAACTCACTGTGGGCGGCCGGACCTTCTTCTTTAACGACCAATCCACCGCCCTGAACAACCTGCCCGCTGCAGTGGTGGACAAGATTCGCGTCATAGACCGTGAAAGCGAGCAGACCCGTGCATCCGGCATCCAGGATGGCCAACGGGAAAAGGTGTTGGATGTGGCGCTCAAGAAGGAATACGAAAAAGGATGGTTCGGCAATGTGGGTCTGAAGGGAGGCGCTACGCTTGGAGAAAAAGAGGGAGACGATGTACTGCGTGACAATCGCGGCCTGCTGTGGAACGGCAATGCCCTTGTATCAGCCTACTCCGAGAAAGATCAGGTGACGGTGATTGCCAATGGGCAGAATATCAACGACTCTAATGCGGTCGTCGTTGTCATCAGCGATGCAGGTGAGCGCTCCACGGCGAACCAGGGTCTGTCCACGGCTGCCCAACTGGCGGTGAATGCCAATACTTCCCGTATCAAAGACGTCGAGACTACCGTCAGCGTCAATTACAAGTACACGGATACGGATTCCGGCACTAGGGCGAACAGGACCACCTATCAAGAAGACGGGAACCTGTCATCCACAACGGAAGACATCGGTAAATCCTATGCTCACGGGCTGTCCGTCAATATGGAATTCGAGAAAGAAACAGGCAAGGTCTGGTTCCACCTTCGTCCTGATTTCCGTTACAATAGAGCAGATTCCTATGAGAGCAACCAGGCGGAGATCAGCCGTGAAGGAAGTTTCGTAAACAGATCCACTGGCACCACCCACAGTCTTTCGGAAAGGAAAAACGCATATTTTGATGCCGACGTGACTTTCCGCGAGATAGGTGGCAAACAAAACCGAACCCTCCAGCTGGCGATTGATCCCTATTACAGCAGAAATGACGGGGAAAGCCTGGAGTCTTCCCTCCTGACTACAAATGCCGGAGATGAAACCCGCTCGATGACCTACCACTCTAACGGCCTGTCGTATGGGATGGACGGGAGTGTCCGGTACACGGAACCTATTGGAGAGAAGTGGACGTTATCCGCCCAGGCACAATATGACTGGTCTCGTTCGGATGACATTCGGGATGCATTCGATGAGGCTGGCAGAAATGACTACTACTCCTCTGAAAGCAAGTCCGACTATCTGGAACAGCGATATGATTTGACTGCACAGTACAAGTTCGGACAAGGCAGCTGGGTTACTTTTGGCGGCCGGGCCATCGGGATTCTCAATGAAACCTTCTCCAAAAGCTATGGGATAGAGGAGACAACGGGGAAAGATGAGTGGAACTGGTTCTTTGCGCCCTCTCTCCGTTTCCAGTATGCAAAAGGAAATGACCGGATAACACTTTCCGCTTACGGATATGGAAGGCAGCCTTCCTCCTCCCTGATGCTCCCGGTTTTGGGTATTAGGAATCCATCGCGTCTGAGCCTTGGAAACGTCTATCTGAAGCCTTATTCATATACCTTCATAAGTTCGAATTGGACCAGGAATAATCGGGAAAAGTTCTCTACGCTTTATGTTTATCTGTCTGGTCAGGTGAATAACAATCCCATTGTTTCCGCGCTCTGGTATGATAGCGACGGCATTATGTATTCCATCCCTGTGAATGCTATAAAACCGAGCCTGACATCCAACCTGGTTGTAAACTATACTACGCCCCTGGACGCCAAAAAACTCTGGTCCCTGACCTTGAGCGGTGGCGCCGGTTATTCTTCCTCCATCAGCTATCAGGCAAAGACAACGCTCCCGGCACTTGATAAAGATACGTTTGATTATTCAGCGTTTATGACCGACTTCTGGGGGAATGCCGACGGTGACCAATTCTATGGAGGACAGAGCGGCTTTGCAGAGAGCAGGACACGTTCCTTCAGCCCTTCGGCCGGTTTCTCAGTGAAGTACAATCCAGACCATTGGTCTGTAAGCGCGGGAGCCAGGACCGCCGGCCGCATTGCCCGTTACTCGTTGAATCCCAAGGCCAACTTGAATACGCTGGACACCAGGTTTACTGCGAGTGGCACATATACCACCAAACACGAATTTGAATTCAATTCTGATATTGCCTACGTGTTCTACAAAGGCTATGCGGCAGGCTATGGCCAACCTGAATGGCAATGGAATGCGGAGATCTCAAAGAATATCGGTGCCTTCAATTTGAGTGTTAAGGTTCATGACATCCTGAACCAGACCCGGAACCTCACGCATACTGTAACCGCCAACTATGAGGAGGATTC
>JAFPWF010000060.1 GCA_017395085.1 Oscillospiraceae bacterium
CGTGCCGCCATGCTGTGGCAGCCGCTCATCCGCGAAGGCGATCAGCTGCTCCAATGCGCCGGTATGGAGGCCGATGCCGACTTCTTCAAGGTGTTCCCACAATATCGGATAATCGAAGGGAGCGCCGATAGCTTTGTCGGGAAGGACGATGTCCTTATCAGTGAGTCCCTGGCTAGGAAACTTTCCGTGGATGGTGATAACCTCATTGGGAGAGTCATCAACGTCGACCAATCGGAGCGGATCATCAAAGGCGTTTTTGCAGATTTTGACGGTACATACTTCATGCCCTACGACATCATTACGCATATCTCGGCAACTTGGGCCGCTGAGCAGGAGCGTAACTTCGGCAGTATCGGTAACTATACTACATGGTTCCGCGCCCGCGAAGATGCGGATCTTGCCGATGTGAGGGCAAAAGTGAAAGCATTGCTGCATAAGAACTACGACGCTATCTGGAGTGAAGAGAAGGTGGATTCCTGGAGGGCTTACCGGATGGACGAGGCCTTCTTTTCCACAGGGAACAGCAACGGACTGACACGGCAGGGCAACACCCAGATGCTCAAACTCCTGACAATCGTTGTACTTCTGCTCCTGCTCAGTGCTGTTTTCAACTATGTGAACCTAAGCCTAGCCCTTACGGGCAAGCGGTCTAAGGAAATGGCCACCCGGCGCCTGCTGGGGGCCGACAAGACCGGCATCCTGTGGAAGTACATCGGCGAATCCGTCGCCTTCACCGCTGTCTGCTTCGCCGCTGCACTTCTGCTGGCCGATTTGCTGGCGCCCATGATGAACAGCCTGGTTTCCACCGGCGACCCGGATGAACTGATGCTGGGCATCGGAGACACCAGCGTAAGGCTCTCCTTTATGATGACGCCGAGGTATATCCTGGCCTACATTGCCGGCATTGTGGTTCTGGGCGTGGTCAACGGGCTGCTCCCTGCCTTTGCCGCTTCCCGTTATCAGCCCATCGACGTCATTAAAGGCACGCTCCGGCGCCGCAACAAGATGGTTCTGAGTAAGGTGTTCATCGTGGTGCAGAACGTCTTGTCGGTATTCCTGATTGCCCTGGCGCTGGTGATGGAGGTCCAGATGCGTCACATGCTCACCCGGCCGATGCATTCTGCCACGGAGAATCTATACTACATCGAGTACTCCGCCCAGAACTATGACGCGATGAAGCTCTTCAAGGACAAGGTGGAACAGCTGCCTTTCGTGACAAAGTCTGGCGTGGGACGCGGTATCCCGGGGCTCATCAATATGACCATGGGTGTCAAGGTGGACGAGGAGCATCGCGTAGATATGCCCATCATCATTTGCGATTCCACCTATTTCAAGCTGCTGGGACTGGAGGTGGAGGAAGATTTCGGACATCCGCTGACGCATTCGCTTTGGATGAGCCGAAGTGCCTTCAATGCCGCCGCGGTATCTGACACATCTACCGTATTCCCCAGGAGAATCAATATGAACGGTGCCCAACCGGAGTTCATCGGCGGCGTTGTGACGGATTTTCCCACCCGGCCCGCCTCAGAGGGCGAAAGCAATCCTAATGGCGGCGTCATCGTAACCCGGGCCGAAGAGCTTCGGTATGCCAACTGCATGCTCATCGGCACCACGGGAGAGGACGAATCTTACGACAAGGCCATCCGGCAGGCTTACAGGGAATACCGGCTGGAAACCTCCGGTGTGGAAGAACCCGCCTGGCGGTACGGCTTTGTGCGTGACATCAACAGGAAAATGCTGGCTCCTGTTCGGAGGACTCTCCGCCTGGTGGAACTCTTTGCGGTTCTTGCAATGCTCATCTCTCTCCTGGGCCTGTTAGCCATGAGCACCTACTTTGCTGATGAGAACACCAAGCAGATTGCCGTGAGAAAGGTATTTGGCGCCGATGTGAGCAGTGAGACCTGGAGAAATGTTCGTAGTTATATGGTTCTGACAGGCATTGCTTGCGCCATCGGTATCCCGCTGGCCGTCTGGGCCGCAAGGGTGTATCTGGAGCGGTTTGCGTACCGTGTTGAGAACTACGGCTGGGTCTTTGTGGTGGCGGTCATCATTTCACTGGCCATCGCCTTTGGTACCGTGCTATGGCAGACATTGAAAGCGGCGAAGACGAATCCAGCAATTGAACTCAAAAAAGAGTAGGCTTTTCATAAGCAAGGTTAAACATAAACACTTTTTTTCCTGATGCCGGGCGGTCCCGGGAAGGTTCCGTCCGGCGGAGGGAGAAATAATGAACTTTTACAGGCAAGATTTCGTGCACTTGCGCGTTTTATAAGAAAACGAAAGCGATGAAGATTTTGAAGACTATGTTTTGCGCGGTGCTGCTGGTGGCAGGGCTGAGCGCTTGTGAGAAGATCGACGTGAACAAGCTGGAAGGAACCTGGTCCGAGCAATATGACCCTACGGTGTTCGCGATGGATGGGTCGGTGACGTTCATCTTTGATGGGAACAACGGTTATCAACTTCACGTATATGATGCCCTAAGTGGCAAATCTCACGACTACAGCGGCCACTATGCCATCGACCTGATCAACAAGGGCACTATTACCATCAATCCGGCGATGTCGGACGATAGCAATGTCACCTATAAGCTTGTGAAGCTTACATCAAAGGAGATGGAATGGCAGAAGGAGGGAACGACCTATTCTGTCGGGACCTGGGGCTCTGATTACCGGCATTTTGTGAGGGGGAAGTAAGTTGCTGGTGAATTTACGGAAATAGAACTGCCGTCGTCTCAAGAGGAGATGGCGGCAGTTTTCTAATCGCCAGGTGCAAATTCGACGCCTAGAAACTCTAGGCCCAGGTCTTCGATCAGAGCCTCGGTTTCTGAATGGTATTCCGGAGAGATATATCGCTTGATTTGTTGGAAAGTTGGATTGTGCGATGTGTCAGGGTGCAGCCGGCTTTCCAGGATAAGGTCAGCCAGATCCATGTGGCTGAAGGAGGGATTGTCCCCAGCTATATGTTGCAGATAGTCACTTACTTTAATGTTGGAATAGGAGGCAAGGCGTTCGCACCAGAAACCGTAAGCATCAACATCGGGATAGGCCACGACTTTCCGACCGGACAGGACATCCATCTTGTTGCCCAGACTGGTTTTCCCCCCGGTGGCGAGCCAGACGTATTCCGGAATGAACCCCGCGCAAAAAACAGCAGTCTTCTCTGATTCCACAAGGGCGACAGTCCGGTCCGGATACATCGAAAGCAAATGCTCTCCGAAAAGGCATTGGCTCAGCGCCCATTCTTCCGGTAGCAATCCTTTCCTTTTCATTAGCGCATGAATCCAGTTGATGGGACACTTGCTAGAATCGTCCTTAATCCGATGGCCCGTGACCGGATCATATTTCATGACCTTTCCGGTTCGGCACCGGCATTCTCTGTCAATCTGGAAGAAAATCACGTCGCCAGCCTTGGTCACGCCAAGCTGGTATTGTTCAACAAGACCTTCTACGACCAGAGGATCCAACATGGATTCCAGGAACGTGGTGAAAGAACTCTTTTTCGGGTCAAAAGAGAGGGAACGAGTAACGTATTCGTAGGGAATGATATCTGGTGTTTTCATGTCTTTTCGGGTTTTATTGTCCCTCTGTCCCACCGGGGATATTGGGACACTGGGACGAGGTGGGACGGTCGAGTTCCTGGTATATGCGGCCGACGGTGGACTTGCTGAGGCCCAATTCGGCGGCTGTCTCACGGATGCTTTTTCCAATGGCCTTCATCTCTGCTACCTGTTGCTTGCGCTCTTCTTTATCTTCGGGACAAAAAGCCCGCAGATGTTCGCTCTCACGGGCATTGCCAACCAGGGAGAATCGAAGGAAGCCATCGGTCTTGACGATTTCATAGAGGAGGACATTATCTCCGCCGTACTGGATCTCACAAGACCGGGCCTTGAGTTGCTTAACATACCTTAGCCGGTTGTCCCGGCCTGACATGCCGATGGCGAAGGCACTGTCAAAGAAGTTGTACAGGCGCTTGCTCCCGGCTAGGTCATTCTGGGTGATTGGCCTGGAGGGATCCCGCTTGGGAGTATGGGCTATCACGAGGATGGACCAGTCCTTCTCCTTTTTCAGATTCATCAGTTTTACCATGAAACTTCCTGCATCGGAGCCCTTCTCAGCAGCGTTGCACAGGTAACTGAGATTGTCGATGATGATGATCTTGCAATGTTGTTGTTCGGCAGCATTCGCAATATCTGAGAGGATTTTCTCTTCATGGTACCCGGCATCAAACTTCATCGGATTGATTCCTGCGTGAAAGAGTAGCTCCGGGAACTGGTGCATTCTCCCGGATTCCGCATCGGTATAGCGCAGCTGGAATTGCTTTTCGGAGAGTTCACAATCGACATACAGGACCGGTTCGGTAGTAGCGATCTGGTCAGCTATCTGGACGGCAAAGATGGACTTTCCGACGTTGGAATCCGCAAACAAGCAAGCAACTTCCCCTTCGTACCAAAGGGTC
>JAFPWF010000061.1 GCA_017395085.1 Oscillospiraceae bacterium
TCCGAGATAGAATGCGTTGTACTGATCCAGAGAGGTCTTCAGCGCGATGACGGATTTTGCGCCTTCCGCAGCTGCGGCCAGCTTGCCCTGGACCTCGGGCCCCGCCATGGTGTCGGCGATGGCCTTCTGAACCTGGGCCTCGGTGTTGTCGGCAATGACCTTCTGAATCTCCTCCGAGGCCATCTGCGCTTCAATGTTCTGCGCAATCAGCGCCTGAACTTCATCAGAGGCCATTTGTTCCTCGATTGCTGCATCAATCTGTGCCTGGATCTCAGAGGAGGCCAGCTTTGCCTGAACGGCTTCCTCGATCTTCTGCTCTGTGGTGGATGAGATCAGAGCTTTGACCTCTTCCGAATTCATCTTTGCGGTGATTTGCCCGTCAATGGCGGCGGCCACCTCATCGGATGCCATCTGTGCCTCAATGGTCGCCGTAATCTTGGCCTGGATTTCTTTGCTGACCTCGCCTGCGGAGACAGCCTGCTCGTAGTCATCCACGCTCATTCCGGTAACGGTCTGAATGACCTCAGCACGGACCCGGGCGACCACCGCAGCGGTGACCTGTTCCCCGACCTGCGCTTCCACAGCGGCCCTCACCCCGGCTTCGATCATCGGGCGGTTCTCTTCCACCGCAGCCTGGATCTGAGCCGTTACAGCTGCATGCACCTGTTCGGAAACAGTTTGCCGAGCCGAGGCCGTAACGGCTGCCGTGACCTGCTCTCGTACCGAAGCAGTGACAAGGGCCTCAATTTCCGGACGCTTTGCTTCAACACCTGCCGTGACCTGTGCCAGGGCCTGGGCGTATACCGCGTCAGGATCCAGGGATGCAATCACCTGATTGAGCTGGGTCTGGTAGTTGGAGATGGTCAGCGTGGAAACGCTCAGCCCGTTGGCCTTGAGCTGGGCTTCCGCAGCCGACAGCAGAGAGGCGAATACGTTTTCCGCGCCGTTGTTGATTGCGGCAGAGTTGGCGCTGAGCTGATCCAGCCCTGCGCTCAGCTGGGCCGCGCCGCCTGCCAGCTGATCCGCGCCGGAGAGCAGACTGCCCGCACCGGCTGCCAACTGGTCCGCTCCGTTTTTGACGTCTCTCGTGCCGGAGGCAAGCTTTTCCGCGCCGGTTTTCAGCGTGCCTGCGCCGCTTGCCACCTGATCCGCACCGTCGCACAGCGCACTGACGCCGTTTGTAAGATCCTCGGATTTTGCCAGAAGCGTATCAAGGCCGTCATTCAGCGCCTGGGCTCCGTCCAGAAGCAGGTCCATCGCATCGGTCAGCTCGTTCATGGAGGAGATGAGCTTCTGCAGGGCGTCGGGGTCCTTCTCGTCATAGTCCTTGAACAGGTTGTTTGCAACAAGGGTATATACGGAGCCAAGGGCAAAGTCCTTTGCATCCGCAGTGACTGTCACGTGATCGGGGATCGTCAGATCCAGCTCCTCCGGGAGCGCCAGGCTTTCGCCCATGCCAGGGAGGGCATAGCCCACGACCACGGTGCGGGTCCCGTCATTCACCAGCTTGCCGTTCTCTACGGTCACGTTGGAGAAATGCTCGTTGTCCAGCAGAAGGGCGGACAGGGTCAGGAAGGGAACGCAGAGCTTTTCCTCCTTGCCGCTGATTTCCTTTACGGCCCAGGCGTTATTTGTATAGTCGATCCGGATCTCGACTCTGCCGCTTTTCCCGGCAAGCTCCTCCGGAGCGGTCTCCCGTCCGTCCAGCCGATAGGTGAAGCGCACATCCACAGGCAGGTCCTTCTGTTCCTGCGTCTTTGTTACGCTCTCTTCCCCGTTCGCTTCCCGGATGCGGTCGCTGACGATAATGTTTTCCACGGTACCGGCGGCATCTGTCAGCACATACACAGCTTCGTCATCGGAGATTGTATCCGGCGGCAATTCCGTCTCTGCGGGAGCTTCCGCTGCTTCCGTGGTCTGTTTCACGCTGTTGTCGGCATAGGCGATGCCGACACAGCCCAATACCAGCGTCAGGCACAAAACAAGGGCCAGAACGCGATTTCTCTTGGTTTTCATACCAAAACACCCTCCTTGAGATCTTTACTATCATTATCGTTACGGTTGGAATGATTTTTATGATTCAGATGCCGCATGCCGATTGTCGTTGCGCAGATGAGCCGGTCGAAAACCAGCAGCAGCGCGGGCAGGACGAGGATGACGCAGATCATGCTGATCAGCGCGCCTCGGGCCATAAGCATGCACATGGAGCTGACGATGTCGATGTCGGAGTAGACCGCCACGCCGAAGGTCGCCGCGAACAGGCCCATGCCGGAGACGAGGATCGACGGAATGGAGGTGGACAGAGCAGTCAAAACCGCGGCCTTCCGATCAGCTCCGGCAATCCGCTCATTCTTATAGCGCGTCGTCATCAGGATCGCGTAGTCGACGGTGGCGCCGAGCTGGATTGTGGAGATGGCGATTGGCGCAATAAAGGGCAGAGTGCTTCCCAGATAATGCGGCAGGCCCAGGTTGATGAAGATGGCGACCTCGATCACCGAGATCAGCAGGATGGGAAGGGTGACGCTCTTCGCCACGAAGAAGATGATCAGAAAGACCAGCGCGATGGAAATGGCGTTCACTACGGTGAAATCGTGGCCGGTGGTTTCAATCAGGTCCTTCATGCAGGGGGCCTCGCCGATCAGCATGCCGCCCTTGTCATATTTTTTCAGAATGCCGTTCAGTGCTGTGATCTGTTCGTTCACCTCATCACTGGCCGCTCTGTATTCAGAGACAACCAGCATGAGCTTCCAGCGGTCGCTCTCCAGGATCTGCCGCAGGTGGTCCGGAAGGATTTCCAGCGGCACGTCTTCGCCCACCAGTGTCTCCAGACCGAGAACGGTTTTTACACCCTCGACGGACTCCATCTCGCGGCACATGGCGCGGACGTCTTTCTCTGGCGTGGAGGCGTCCGCCAGGATCATATGGGTGGAGGCGATGTCGAACTGATCCTGAAGCTTGGAATTGGCGATCACATACTCCATATCCTCCGGCAGACACTCGCCCATATCGTAATAGACCTCGTCATTGGTCTTCTGATATCCGTACCAGGCCGGAAACGCAATCAGCACGAACACAGCCAGCAGAACCGGCGCAATTTTCAAAAGGCTCTTGGAGGCCTTCGTCATATCCGGGATCAGGCAGCGATGTTTTGTCTTCTGCAAAGGCTTATCCAGAAGCAGAATCATGGCCGGCAGAACGGTCACGCAGCCGATGACGCCCAGGACGACGCCCTTGGCCATCACGATGCCGAGATCTCTGCCCATGGTGAAGGACATGAAGCACAGCGCGATGAAGCCGGCCACCGTGGTGATGGAGCTGCCCAGCACACTGGTAAAGGTCTGATGAATCGCGCAGGCCATCGCCTCCTTGTGATCCTCCGGATGGGATCTCAGCTGTTCGTTGTAGCTGTGCCACAGGAAGATGGAATAATCCATCGTGACCGCCAGCTGCAGGACTGCGGCCAGGGCCTTGGTGATGTAGGAGATCTCACCGAAGAAGACGTTGGTGCCTAAGTTCAGCAGTACCATCATGCCGATGCAGACAAGGAAGACCAGAGGCGCCAGCCAGCTGTCGAGCAGCAGCATCATGGCTGCTGCAGCCAATACCACAGCCAGCGCCACGTAAACGGGCTCCTCCTTCTCGCAGAGGTTTTTCAGATCCAGCACCAGGGCAGACATTCCCGCGACAAAGCACTGCCTGCCGCAGATATCCCGGATCTCCGCTACGGCGTTCATGGTGACGTCGGCGGAGGTGGAGCTGTCGAAGAAGACGGCCATCAAGGTGGCGTTTCCGGCATTGAAGGCCTTGTAGACCTTCTCCGGCAGCAGCTCCATTGGGATTGATACGTCCATCAAGCTGTCGTACCAAATCACAGAATCCACGTGATCGACGCTCTCGATGGACTTGCGGAGTCTGGAGACCTCCTCCGGCTGCATATCTTCTATTACAATGAGGGAAAAGGCGCCTTTGCCAAAATCCTTCATCAGCGCATCCTGCCCGACCACGGTCTCCATATCCTCGGGCAGGTAGGTCAGCATGTCATAATTGATTCTGGTCTTCGCCATTCCGAAGACGGACGGAATGAGCAGCAGCACCGCGAGTACCAGGATCGGCACTCGAAGCTGTACGATCTTTTTTGCGATACGCATGGATGATCCGCGCTCCTTTTCAAAGAGAATCTTTCTTATTTGCGGCCATACCTTACATCCTTTCCGGGAAAATGAAAACAGTCAAAAACAGTCTCTCGTCTGAAATTCAGACACGAGACTGTTTTTGACCATCAGAAAAAACGTTATTTCAGAGGCTCCACCGTCATGCCCTGCTGCTTCATCGCCGGCTCGATCATCAGCTGAAACATGCGGCGAAAATCCTCGTGGAGGTCATAGGTCATGCCGCTTTCCAGCCATCGGGTTACGGCGCCATAGCACACATAGGCGTTAAAATGGATGATTGCCTGGCGGTCCTCCGCCGAGAGCGGCGCATTTGCCAGGATCGAATTGACGTAGCCGATGCTGACGGATTCGCAGTTTTTCATCAGATAGCGGTCGAAGATATCCCGATTGACCGAGTTGTAAACGTGATAGGCAGCGCGTTTGTGCTCACGAAAAAAGGAAAGCGCATCTGTTAAGCTTTCCTCCATGGAAGAGAAAGAGTTCTGTTCCCGCACAAAGCGGCCGATCTCCTCATCAATCACCTCTTCCACCAGAGCAGGGAGATCAGCGTAATGATAGTAAAAGGAATTCCGATTGATGCCGCATTCCTTCACGATTTCTTTCACTGTGATCTGATGATACGGCCGCTCTTCCAGCAGCCGCAGA
>JAFPWF010000001.1 GCA_017395085.1 Oscillospiraceae bacterium
ACCAGCTTCTCCAACATTGTCAGCAACCGTGCCATTAGTTTTCTGTCCCCGTACTCGTTCTTTAGTGCGGCTGAGATTTCCAAATCTGGCTTTTATGAGTTGGATTACTTGGGATGGTGTGTGCTGCTGTTTGCCCTGTTTTTGGTGCTTTCTTACGGTGTCTTTCTGAAAAAAGACATTCAGTTCCGCAGCTAAGGAGGTGTGAACATGAAAACATTGATTAAAAATGAGTTTCGTCAAACCAGAAAACTTTTGTTGATCTGGCTGGGAATCATGCTGCTTCTGTGCGGTTTCTGCTATTTTGAACTTCTGTCTCTACAGGATAGTCTGGATGAAATGGCAGCGATGGTCAGCCAATTTCCGAGACTGATCATGATTATGTTTGGAGTCAAAGGCGACTTGACGACATCCACCGGCTGGTATGTGTGCATCTATTTCTGGGAGGGGCTGCTGGCGTTTCCTTATGCCATGTCTTTGGGACTGTCCTGTGTGGCAAAGGAAAAGAAATTCGGAACATCGGAATACCTGTTCACAAAGCCAGTGAAGCGGAAAACCATTGTTCTGGCGAAGGTGATCGTTTCAGCAGTGAACCTGCTGGTGTTCGCCCTGTTCAGTGGCGTGTGCAATTATTTCACAATTGTTCTTCCTTTGGGCGGTCTGGATCAGCCGGGAGCGGTGCTTTCCACAACGATGGGAATGTTCTTTACCCAGATCCTCTTTTTTGCCCTGGGGCTGCTGTTTGCCAGCGTGCTCCTGTCCTATAGGGCTGCGGTGCGGACAGGAACAATTTCCATGCTGGCTGCCTATGCGTTGGCCTTTACTGCCGAGTACACAGGTAATCATTTTCTGGACTATCTGACCCCATTGCGTTATTTTGATGTGTACGAGGTAGCACTGCACGGTTTCCACCTTCCCTATATCTTCTTAACAATCGTTGTGGCAGGCATTTGTGTCGCAGCTGCCCTGAAGCAATGGAAACGGCGGGAATTGTGATTTTACATGAATCGTGTATCTTGAAAAAGGCAGCTAACGATATATGGAGGAAATATTTATGTTACGACCAAAAGAAGTAGTATGTAAATGGGTAGATGCGTTCAATAATCACGATGTAGAAGCAATCGTGAGCTTGTACCATGATAACGCAACCAACCATCAAGTGACAAATGATCCCGTGATTGGGATAGATGCAATCCGAGAAATGTTTACAACAGAATTTGCCACTGCCGATATGACTGCCATTGTAGAGAACATCTTTGAAGATGGACAGTGGGCGATTTTAGAATGGAAGGATCCTCTGGGACTGCGGGGATGCGGCTTCTTCCATGTTGTAAATGGTAAAATTCTGTTCCAGAGAGGATATTGGGATAAGCTGTCCTTTTTGAAGCAGCATAATTTACCTATTGAATCGTTGTGAAAAAGTGAACAAAGCACGAAGTTGAAGGGATCAGTAAAATGGAGCGAGGAAGAATTATCGTAATTACAGGCCCTCCGGGAACTGGAAAATCGACAGTATCAGCTATTGTTGCGAAGGAATCCTGTATGGAAAAATCAGTGCATATGCATACCGATGATTTTTACCATTACCTGAGCAAAGGGGCAATATTGCCGCATTTGCCGGAATCCAATGAGCAAAACCTGATTGTGATCGAGGCCTTTTTAGAAGCCGCAAAGCGTTATGCCCGTGGTGGATATGATGTAATCGTGGATGGAATTATCGGCCCGTGGTTTTTGCAGCCTTGGTTAAATATCGTTCACGAAGGCTATGAAGTACATTATATCATTTTGAGAGCAAGCAAGGAGGAACCCCTGAACCGGGCGACTGGACGTTTGAAATTGGATAGCGAAACAAATACTGAATTGGTAGAAGTGATGTGGGAGCAATTCCATCATCTTGGAGTATATGAGCGGAATGCTATAGACACAACAAATGATTCGATTCAGGATACAGTTTCCGCAATAAACGAGAAAATTTCAAATAAAACAGCGTTGTTATTGTAACGGAATACCACCAGCGAAAAACCGCTGCTACATGGAATTAAAACCATGCGGCAGCGGCTTTTTTATTTCCGGGCTTTATTCTTATGACTTGGGAAACTCTTTAACAACTTAGATTTCTTAAATATTCTCTTCATGGTGTCATGCTCGTCATCAAGAAGCTTATCGTAGTCAATTTGCAGTTCTTCGCAGAAGTAACGCCAGAATTCTTCAATCGGATTACTCTTATATTTCATGGACTGCAAAAGACGCTGCATCTTTTTATCGTTGGAAGCAGGTCTTTCAATGGGAGCAGATTCCGTGGCGTTTTGGTGGTTCTCACGGATGCTGCGAATGACCCGATCCAGATCGCCGTGGATGTTATGGAAGAAGTATTCCTCTTCGTCGATGCGGGCAGCGTCCAGAACCTGAACATACAGGTCGTTGCTCTCTGGGTTATGTTGTTGCACAATTTGGAGCCGAACCGCATTCAGCCAGTCGTTCATATTCTTAATCTGCATGGTGGCGATGCCGTCCACATAGATTTCGGTGTCGGTCATCAGCTTTAGAAAATCCGGGTGCTTTATCATCTCGCAGAGCAGACGGTTGTTGAGTCTGCCGCTTTTTAGAATATCCAAGGTTTCATCGTCCAGATGAAGCTCCGATATATCGTGATTCTGAACTTCACGGGATTCGGTGAGTCCCAGCAGCCAGTCGGTAGAAACATGGTAGTATTCGGCAAGGATCACCAGATTTGTATGACTGATGTCTTTGTAATCATCGCTTTCATAGCTGCCCAGAGTGGATGAAGCGATTCCGGTTTCATCTGCAAGCTGTTTCAGCGTGAATCCTTTTTCCACAACTCGCAAATCTTTTAGTTTTTCTTGTATTGATAAGCCTTTTTTCATGGCAAAATCTCCTTCCTGCGGCTGCATTTCTGCCGCTGTTTTCATTATATCATGCCTTGTCCACAATCGTGGAAATTTTTGCTTTTTAGCAGAAAATCCTACTTTGCGGATATCCGGCACGGGGGTCAAAAATGTTCCATAATGTAGTCAGTTCATCGATGGATTATTCCAATCGAATGACCGTCCTGATGGGATATGCTTCCCGGTGAAGCAGCGCAGTGACTATCGGCAGGAACATGGAGGAACCCTGATCGATACGAGCGTGCCAACGGAAGCAAAACGCCGCAGAGAAACTGGGGCAGGAACGACATCAGGGAAGCACGGCGAACTGACACAAAAAATGATACCGAAACACGACAAACTGACAGGGGGATAGTCTACCCTGTCAGCAATCCTTCGGGGATTTTTGCGCCTCTCCAAGGCGGTGTTTTGGCTAAAAATCGCCCCGAAACCATACACAAAATCGGGAGGATACCATTGTGCCGAGAATGAGCCAAAAGAGGAAATTGGAACTGTCCTTTTTCCTGAATGACCGGGGGCGTGTCAGCTACAACAATCTGTGCCGGAAGTGCCAGCATGAATGCAGGCAGAGTTTCCGGGCAGTTGTGGTTGACTGCCCTCGTTATTTATCCAAACGAGCGAAGAAAAAGGAGAACCCAACCAAATGAATTTTGAATTTATGACGATAGACACACCGCTGCCGCCATGTATGCCCTTTCCCAGAGCGTTGCTGGGATTCCCGGTCAGCAGCACTGCTAAGGTCATGTACTGCCGGATGCTGGATGCCATGCTTTCAGATGGACAAGAGGACGAGAACGGCATCCTGTTTGTCTGTTTCCCTGTGACTGCAATAGCTGCCGCTCTGTCCAGAAGTTCCATGACGGTGAAGCGTTCTTTGAACGAGCTGGAAACCGCAGGACTTATCATGCGGGTGCGCCGGGGCGTTGGAGAACCGAACAGGATTTATGTGCTGATTCCGAGAGAGGACGAAGATGTTTCCTCCTGAGTTCGCTTGAAAGCTCTCAACGCTGTTGAGAGAAAATCGAATGTGACCGCCAAGGTCAGATGAGAAGCCGCTGTCAGTTTATGCGTGAATGCAAAATCCGGCAGCGGCTATTTTTCGGAAGTCCCTTGGGGAGTTGCGAAAAAGCCGAAGAAGCTGAAAGGAGCCATGGAGGAAATAGCGAGGTTCAGGTTTTTCGGGCAGGAGTACAGAGGGCGCAGCCCTTTGTGCATGGGTACAGGGAATGCAATACCCCTGTGCAGGTCAAGGGCGGCAGCCTTGCCCAGTTAAGTGGCGTTGCGCCGCTTAGTACTGGGTATTACTTGGCGCAGAAATGCAGCAAGGAAGCAGCTTCGCTGCCCCTCCCCCTGCGGGGAAAATCTTTAAAAAACGGAGGAACCAAATTTGAAACTGACAAAACACAACGGTCGTGCCGGAAAGAATGGCGTTTACAATCCCAAGCACAATGACCGTAATTTTGATGTGAGCAACAGCGAGCACATTGACGAGCAGCGAGCCGAACACAACATCTACTGGGACTGCTACAACGGTTATCGGCAGCTGGCAGAAAAGAACAGTGACGAGATTGAGCTGGCTTCTACTTTTGAAGAAGTCGAGCAGATTTATTATCACACCCATTATTCTGATTACACGGACGGACAGAATGCCCGTAATGAAAAGAACCGACACACGGAGCGCAACCGCACTACAGATGAAATCCTGAAAAATAAAAAGACCTGCCCGGAGGAAAGTTTGCTCCAAATCGGAAAGATGGAGGAACACGCTTCTGCGGAAACCCTCTTTCTGGTGGCTACGGAATTTTTTGCGGAGCTGGAAAGACGCTTCGGCTCCCATGTCCACATTTTGGACTGGGCATTGCACATTGATGAAAGCACGCCTCACATCCATGAACGTCATGTCTTTGACTGTGAAAATCAGTACGGGGAGCTTTGTCCCCAGCAGGAGAAAGCTTTGGAAGCCCTTGGCTTTGAACTGCCGGAGCCGGACAAGAAGCTGGGTCGCCACAACAATAGAAAAATGGTCTATGATGCCGCCTGCCGGGCTTTGCTGTTCGATATTTGCAGGAAGCACGGATTGCAGCTGGAGGAGGAGCCGGAGTACGGCGGTCGCAAGTATCTGGAAAAGCAGGACTTCATTCTTGCCAAGCAGAAGGAGCAGCTGGTGGCTCAGTCTCAGACGATTCAGGAGCAGGAAGCCGTCATTCAGGAAAAGGAAGAAAAGCTGGACGAGCTGACCTTGAAGCTGGATGATGTGGAAGCTCTGATTGATGATGTTTCCGAGATTGCCTATGATAAGGCGGTGGAGGTTGTGACCGATACCGTCAGGGTGGAAACACACAAGCAGGACATTCAGCTGGTGGAGGAAACAAAGTCCTGGCTGCTGTCCCCAGAGCGCAAGGCTCCCAAAAAGGAGCGGGAGTACGCTGCCGCCCGACTGGACAATGTGGTTTCCAAAATCACCAAAGCCATGCAGACAGCTCTTAGTGTAATGAAGGCTGCGCTGACGAAGCCGGAGGTCAGGAAAGCAAACACCCAGCAAATTAAAGAAAAAGCCAGAACTTCCATTTATGAAATGCTGAACCGCAACAAGGCGATTGTGGCGGCTGAGGATGCCGCACGGAAAAAGGAAACTCACAAAAAGCAGAATATGGAACGCTAACAGGCACTTGCCATTTTCGTATTGAGAATGTCAGGTGCCTTTCCTATTTTCAGGAGGAAATGATTTGAATGTATTTGAAACAGTCAAGCAGTCTGTGACCACCCGGCAGGCTGCGGAACACTACGGAATCCGGGTAGGCAGAAACGGAATGGCTTGCTGCCCGTTCCACAACGACAAGACCCCCAGCATGAAGCTGGACAGGCGTTACCACTGCTTCGGCTGTGGGGCAGATGGGGATGTGATTGACTTCACAGCGGCTCTTTATGGGCTGGGAAAGAAGGAAGCTGCTGTACAATTGGTAAGTGATTTTGGACTGTCCTACGAGGACAGGAAGCCCCCGGACAAGAGAAGGAAGCCCAAAGGAAAATCCCCGGAGATACAATTCAGGGAAGCGCAAGCCCGCTGCTTCCGTGTTCTTGCTGACTATCTTCATCTGCTGGAACGGTGGAAGGTAAAGTATGCACCAAATCAGCCGGATGGGGAATGGCATCCCCGGTTTGTGGAAGCCTTACAGAAAATCAGCCATGTGGAATATCTGCTGGACACGCTGCTGTCCGGCGATACGGAGGAACGGGCGCAGATTATGACTGAATACGGAAAGGATGTGATAGAGCTTGAAAAACGATTATCAGAACTTGCCGCCCCAGATGCAGCAAGCCGTGAAAAATACAGTAAACGCCATGCAGCCGCCCCGGAGCGTTGAAGAAGTGAAAGCTGAATTGGAAAGCACGGAGAAGGGCGGTGTCCGGCAGAGCATCCGCAACTGTCTGACAGTGTTCCAGCGTGACCCGGTGCTTGCCGGGGCCATTGCCTATAACATCCTGACTGACCGCAAGGACATTATAAAGCCCATCGGCTATCACAGGACTGGTACAGCCTTGACAGATACGGATATGAAATATCTGCTGCTCTATTTGGAAGAAAATTATGGGCTGACCAGTGAGAAAAAGATTGAAAACGCCATCGGGATCGTGGCGAATGAAAATAAGTACCATCCAATCCGGGACTGCCTGAACAGCCTTGCGTGGGACGGAACGGAGCGCATCCGATATGCCCTGCACCACTTCCTTGGAGCTGAGGTCAGCGAGTATAGCTATGAAGCCTTGAAGCTGTTTATGCTGGGGGCGATTACGAGGGCATTCAAGCCCGGCAGCAAGTTTGAAATCATGCTTTGTCTGGTAGGCGGTCAGGGAGCGGGTAAGTCTACCTTCTTCCGGCTGCTGGCTCTCCGGGACGAGTGGTTTTCGGATGACCTTCGCAAGCTGGACGATGACAATGTGTATCGCAAGCTGCAAGGTCACTGGATTATCGAAATGTCCGAGATGATGGCAACCGCCAACGCCAAGAGCATTGAGGAAATCAAGTCCTTCCTGAGCCGCCAGAAGGAGGTTTACAAAATCCCCTACGAAACCCACCCGGCAGACAGACCGAGACAGTGTGTATTCGGCGGCACCTCCAACGCTCTCGACTTCCTGCCCCTTGACCGTTCCGGCAATCGCCGCTTTATTCCGGTCATGGTGTACCCGGAGCGGTCGGAGGTTCACATTTTGGAGGACGAAGCTGCTTCCAGAGCCTACATCCGGCAGATGTGGGCAGAAGCCATGGAAATTTACCGCAGCGGAAACTTCAAGCTGAAATTCAGCCCGGAAATGGCAAAGTACCTGAAAGAGCATCAGCGGGACTTCATGCCGGAGGACACGAAAGCCGGACAGATTCAGGCCTATCTGGACAAGTACACCGGGGACACGGTCTGCTCCAAGCAGCTCTACAAGGAAGCCCTGAACCACACTTTTGACGAGCCGAAACAATGGGAAATCCGGGAGGTCAATGAGATTATGAACCAGTGCATTACTGGCTGGCGTTATTTCTCCAATCCGAGGATGTTCGTAGGATTCGGCAGACAAAAGGGCTGGGAGCGTGAAAAGACAGCAACGGACAATGGCAACCCGTCCGACAAAATCCCTGACGGGTTTGTGGAGATAACGGAGCAGATTGAGCTACCATTCTGAAAATGACAGCCCGTTGCCCTCTTTGTTGCAATCCCGTTGCCGACCCGGTTGCCGGGAAAAGCCTTGATTTCCAACGCTTTTTTCCTTCTGACAACCAAAACAACAGAAAAATAAAAGAAAAGTAAATAGATAACCAAAAGCCAGATGGAGAATGTATTTGAGGTCTTTTGAAGTCCGTTGCCGGACTTCGTTGCTGACCGTTCTCTGCCTGGCACATTTCATTTATGGAGGATAAATGCCTATGACGAAAAATATGGAGATTCCTGTTTGGCGCAGATATACGCTGACCATTGAAGAAGCTGCCGGATATTACCACATCGGAGAAGGAAAGCTGCGGATGCTCATTGACGGGCATCCCAACGAGGATTTCTATGTGATGAACGGAAACCGTGCCCTCATTAAGCGTGAGAAATTCGAGCGGTATCTGGATCAGGCAACGGCAGTATAAAAAAGTGCTTGGCAGAATTGCCGATTTCCTATGATAGACCTATACGGAGAGCCAAACTTGTGCTATTATAACGGTGCAAGTCTGGCTCTCCTTTTACAGTAAAGGAGAGATTTCAATGAGTGAAAAAAGACGAGATAACCGCAATCGGATTTTGCATGAAGGCGAGTACCAGCGTGCAGACGGGAGGTATCGGTTCCGTTACATTGACGAGGACGGAAAAGAGAAAAATGTGTACAGTTGGCGTTTGGACAAAAACGACCCCATGCCCAAAGGCAAGAAACGGGAGCTTTCGCTGCGAGAGAAAGAAAAGCAGATTGAAGCGGATTTGTTTGACCACATCGTAACCAACGGAGGCAATTACACGGTGCTGGAACTGGTGGAGAAGTATGTGTCCCTGAAAACGGGTGTCCGGCACAATACCGTTGCCGGGTACAAGACGGTAATCAATGTTCTGAAAAAAGAAGCATTCGGGAAACAGCGCATTGACAAGGTGCATTTATCGGATGCAAAGGCGTGGCTCATCAAGCTTCAGCAGGTGGACGGCAGGGGCTACAGCTCCATTCATTCCATCCGGGGCGTTCTCAGACCGGCTTTTCAGATGGCGGTGGACGATGACCTGATTCGCAAAAATCCCTTTGGATTTGAGCTGGCATCGGTGATTGTCAACGATTCCGTAACCAGAGAAGCCATCACCCGGAAGCAGGAGCGGGAGCTGCTGAAATTCATCAAGGAAGATGCACATTTCAGCAGATACTACGATGCAATCTATATTCTTTTTCATACCGGGCTTCGTATTTCCGAGTTCTGCGGACTGACGGTTTCTGAGATTGAGTTTGATGAAATGCGTATCAAGGTAGACCATCAGTTGCAGCGCACCTCCCAGATGAAATATGTGATTGAGGAGCCTAAGACAGAGAGCGGTACCCGCTATGTGCCGATGACCGAAGAAGTTGCAGCCTGTTTCCGCAGAATCATTGCCAGTCGTGAAGCACCGAAGGTCGAGCCAATGGTGGATGGGTATATCCGCTTCCTGTGTCTGGATAAAAACGATATGCCAAAGGTAGCCCTGCACTGGGAGAAGTATTTGGAACACATCGTTGAAAAGTACAACAAGATTTACCGCATCCAGATGCCGAAAGTAACCCCTCATGTATGCCGACACACATTTTGCTCCAACATGGCAAAATCCGGAATGAACCCGAAGACATTGCAGTATATCATGGGTCACTCAGACATCAGCGTAACCCTGAATGTCTACGCCCATGTAAACTTCGATGATGCCAAAGCCGAGGTGCTTCGGGTAGCGAATGGCTGAAAAAGCCCGTTGGTAAAGCCGCTGACTATACCAATGAATTTACCAATATTGCAGGGAAAAACATGAGAAGATACGGGACGATTTGAGAAGATACCCCGGAAACAGCAGGGGTATCAAAACCCGAAAAACCCTGTGATACCAAGCATTTGAGAAGAAATACAAGACTTATATGGAGTTATAAAAAGATGATAAAAGTACTATTTATATGCCACGGCAATATCTGCCGCAGCCCCGCAGCAGAGTTCGTGTTGCAAGATCTGCTTTCACGAGCCGGGCTTTCTGAAGAATATCAAATTGAATCTGCCGCAACTTCTTCTGAAGAAATAGGCAATCCGGTTTATCCGCCGATGCGCCGTGTGCTCGAGCAGCGCAATTATGACTGCACCGGGAAAACCGCGCGCCGAGTGATTCGCTCAGACTATGATCAGTTTGACCTGATTATCGGCATGGATGATGAAAACATCTGGGACATGCGCCGTCTGTTTCACGGTGATCCGGACGGGAAACTTCATACGCTGCTGGAGTTTGACGACCGGCCGTATGAGGAGATACCGGATCCCTGGTATACGCGTGATTTTTCCGGCTGTCTGGATGAAATTGAACTTGCGTGTTCCGGTCTTATGGAAGCGCTGACCGGTGTTGTTTTTCTTGATTTTTCGTCATGTGCGGATATCTCTGATTTGTATACGGAACTGCGACGTAAAATGAACTGGGCTGGCTGGTACGGTGAAAATCTGGATGCCCTGCATGACATCTTAACCGGACTTCCCCATCGCGGAAACCGGTTTATCATTACGCCACCCGGCAAAGATGCGCCAGCAGAAGTGCGGCTGTATGCCGAAAAAATTTCTTCCGTATTTCTCGAAAGCGGAAAAGGAGAATTGGAATGACCAACGCTGCCTCTCCTGAAAAAAAGAATACCAAGCATGCGTTCGGAAGATTTCTGGCCTTCCTGGGTGTGACGCTTCTTTGTCTTGCGGTCATTCTGCTCGGTATCATATGGGTACTGGAGCGCGGACCTTCCCCAACCGTGACAGGAATGTTCACGCGGTCGGTTCGGGAAACCAGTGCCATCCGTTGGATCAGCAACATTTTTCTGACAGACAGTGAGCTGGAGCAGTATAAAAGCGTAAGCACGGAAAAACAGTTCACTGAGAGTATCAACACCTCACTGATTCACATCGCCGAAGGAAGCTTTGACACAGGTTCCCGGGAATCTGTCCAGCTCATTGATATTGCAGAAGGCACATGCAAGGGAAAACTGCTGATCGTGTCCGATCCGAAGCAGGTTATTCTCGGCATTTCAGATGAGTTTGTCAAGAGGCCCGGACTTCTGCTGACGGACATGGTGGCAAAATACGACGGGATTGCCGGTATTAACGCCGGTGGATTCAACGACGAAAACGGGAGAGGAAACGGCAGCACTCCGCAGGGTCTCGTCATTTCAAACGGCGAAATCGTCTGGGGCGACCAGTACGCTTCCTACCATTTGGTTGGGCTTGACCGAGACGGAATCCTTCACGTTGGCGCGATGAACGGAAAAACAGCAATTGATCAGGGCATCTGCTGGGCTGTCAGTTTTGTAACCCATGACGGTCTGGCATCCTCGCTGATCATTAACGGTGAGGTGCAGTGGCATAATCTGGGAGGCGGCGTCAACCCGCGCACAGCCATCGGTCAACGCCAGGACGGTGCCCTGCTCCTGCTGGTGCTTGATGGCCGCAGCATCAACACGCTTGGAGCGACCATGGAAGATGTTGTCAATATCATGCTTGAATACGGTGCTGTCAATGCCGGGAATCTGGATGGCGGATCCTCTTCGGTTATGGTATACGGCGATGAAATTATCAACCACTGCGCATCGGTCACCGGTCCGAGACGAATCCCCACGGGGTTCATTGTTCTGAAAGAAGGTGCTGATGTTGGCTGACTCTTCGCTGTCCGCCCGGAAGAAATGGCGGCGTTTTCTGCTGATCTGGGCACTGATTCTTCTGCTGCTCGGTGCGGCAGGCTGTTTCGTGCTTTACCGTTATCTCGGTGTCTATGAAGTAACCCGGCCGGAACCGGTTCTGGACGCCTATCTGCAAAACACTTCCGCGGACGAGCTGATCCAGGTCTCTCTGCAGAATATCAATCTGGACCTGACAGAGTTTGAGGATGCCGATACGCTTTATCGCAATTATCTTCAGGCCGTAGACACGAATCGTTCCCTCAGTTATCGCAGTGACGCCAAAAACAGTACCGATGAGCACCTTTCTTATGTCGTTTACTCCGGCCCGAATGCCCTCTGCACTCTGGGTCTGACTCCCGAGGGTACAAATCCAGGATTCGGGAGACATGTCTGGCAGGTTTCCGAGGTGTCTTCCGCGCCTATTACCGACATTCTTCCCTCCATTGAGGTAATTGTCGACGCCACTGCGGATACTGAACTCAGACTGAATGGAAAACCGCTTTCAGACGGCTATATTGTGGAACGTAACGTCGCAATTCCGGATCTCTCCCGGTTTGAAACCGTGCTTGATCCTGTTCCTTCGTTTATCCGTTATGAAATCGGCCCCCTGTACGGTGAAGTGAACCTGACGGATGCGTTCGGCAGGACAATCTCCCCGGAAAGCGATCAGAGCAATGGAACACTGCACTATTATGCGTCTTCCGGTGCAGAAAGCCTGACGATAAGCGCTCCGGAAGATATCCGGGTTTTCGTAAACGGCGTGGAACTCAGCAGCATGGATATCTCCTCTTCCGATATGGGCGTTCTCCAGAATCTTGACGCCTATACAAAAGGAGAATCTGTTCTGACAAACATCTATCGTTTGGAAGGTCTGTATCTCGTGCCAACGATAACCGGTACGGATCCCGATGGGAATACGCTGACACCGGTTATATCTTCCGGGGATACATTCACGTTTTTCCATCACAATGATCCTGCCGTGGAAGAAATACTGAAACCGGTTGCAGAGCGCTTTTTCAGCGCATATATGGAATATTCGGCCCATTCCTGGGAAGCCAGCAGATTCTACAACCTGATCAGCCGGATTCTTCCCGGTACGGAACTGTATAATTATGTTATGAACTCGGCCGAGGCCATGTACTGGGCTTCCGGCACCAAGACAGAGTATAAAGATCTGCGATACGAGCATTTTCACAGGGTCAGTGATTACTGCTACACCTGTACAGTTCTGTACAGCGCGGATATGACGGCTACAACATGGCATGACCAATATACATACAGCCTGGAAAACGCGTATGAACTGGTCTTTGTCAGCAGCGGCGGAACCTGGTTTGCAGCTGCCATGAATATCATTGCGGACGCTTAGCAAAACAGGCAGAACAGGGCTGCCCTCAATGGGCAGCCCTGTTTTTATATTTGCTGCGTTTTACTCCGTTCCCTGCTCCAGCGCGCTGATTTCACTCGAAATGGCACTGATTTTTGACTGCAGGTCAGCAAGCGGATCGCCGGAAACATCCTTGCCTTCCTGTCCGGCGACCGGAACTGCAGTGTGCTCTGAGTCTTCATCATAAAGCTTTGTCAGGAACTGCTGCAGCTGCGTGTTGATGAATTCGACATTCTGCTCCGCACGGACTCTGACGGCATTCAAACATTCCTCAACCTGCCGCGCGGCATTCTCAGCACGCTGCTCCGCTTTCTTTCGCATCGCGCTGCTTTCCGCTGCCGCGGAATCAAGCATTTCATCGGCACGTGCATGAGCTGAGCTGAGAGCCTCACGATAAGCTGCCTGCAGCGATTCCAGCGCTTTCAGGGATTTTTGCTGTTCCTCAGACTGGCTGTTCAGCGCATGACGAAGCTGTTCGTTTTCCTGCATCAGCGCCGCCGCATGCTCGCGCAGTTCTTCAAACACTGCATTAACCTTATTTGCATTATAGTATTTCCGCTTCACCACATCTATGCTGACGGAATCCAGAAACTCTAACAGATCAGCCATTTTCATACCCTCCTGTGCCCAAACTGCTTAAACGGACCTCTTCATAATACAGGACCTGGACGGTTTCCCTGTAAGGTGTAAAATACAGCTGAACAAGATAACCGATCCCCGGGATCGCACTGGCAATCCCCCACAGGATAAAGGAAAGATCCAGAAGAAAAAGCTGCATCTTATAACCGTATGTCATCTCTTTTGATTTTTGGATGCATTCCATTGCACCGTATTCCGGATGATCCAGCATCAGATACACTGCAAATCTGTATCGGTAAGCAGCTATGATGCCCGGAACCACAAACAGCAGAGACCAGAGAAAAACAAAAACATATTCAAGAATCAGCAGGAACAAAAGGCGCGGCATCATGCCGAACCCGTCAAGAAGGTTTCCCAAAGCCGGGCCAGCTCCTCGAACGGCGTTCAGCACAAACAGAGAAAAGCCGACGCCGACAACGCTTAACGCAAGCCGCAGCAGCACGTCGATCAGGGATTCCCCTGCCCCGGGCATGGAACGGTTGATCAAAGTCATCGCGGCATCTGTTTTTCCGTTGCTGACCAGGTCCATGACCCGCATGGCCGTATCGCTGTCAACACCTGTCAGCCGCAATGACAGCCAGCCAATCAGCACTGACAGCAGTACGTATATCATCCCGGCGAGAATCAGGCTTGGTTTTGCCGTGCGGATCAGTTCCTTCGCTTTCTGCTTTTGCAGAACTCTGTCGATTGTCATGGATGGATCTCTCCTTCAAAGGATTCTGCCGAATATTATATGCCAAGCGAATAAAAAAGGAAAGCCCGGAAATATGAATTCTTTGATGAATTCTTCTTGCCGTGCTTTCCCATTTGAAGTAAAATAATAAGTTGTGAAGGAGGCTCCCATATGAACCGTTTTGATCTTCAAAAGCAGATTGAACAGCAGCCGGAAGCAAAACTGAAAGATCTGATCATGAAAATGCTGTTTGACGATATCATCAGCCTGAAAATCGCGCCAGGTTCCAGAATCAACGTGAACCAGATTGCATCCGCAATGGGCATTTCCCGTACGCTGGTAGTGGAAGCCGTTGCCGGGCTCACAGAAGCAGGTTTTATCGTGAACCGGCCGGAGGCTTCCGGCAGTTATGTGCTGGAGCTGAGCCTGAAAGATATGATCAGCCTTTACCAGGTGCGTGACGCCATAGAAAGTGAGGCCGCATTCCTCTGTGCTCACAACGCCGAGGACAGTACGATCCGGGAACTGACCCGCCTTGCAGACGCCTTCCGCGACAGTGTTATTATGCATGATATCCGCGGCATGAAGGACACCGATATGCCATTTCACCGGATGATCATCGAATCATGCGGAAATACTTACCTCATCCGTTCATATGAACAGATTGTACCCTATCTGACACGATATCAGGCTTCCATGCTGGAATTTATCGGGCGCAGTTCGAATGATCAGAATCCGTGGCTTTCCGGCGTCAAGTATAACCATACCGCGCTGGTATCAGCAATCCGGCTGAGGCTGCCCGAACTGGCCAGGCAGTCGATGAAAGACCATATAGCTTCCAGCCTGAACTTTACAAGCATGTCCGGTGAGGGCGTGGATCCTTTTGCATCCGCAAAGTAAGGGAAATTAATTTACGCGTTCACTTCCCCAGAAAAACAGAGCAACCGTACCCGGGCCGGTGTGAGAACCAATCGTGGTTCCAATGTTGTTGATGATTACTTTACCGTCCAGCTTCGGGAATCTTGCTTCCACAAGATCGGCAACCGCACGAGCATCCTCATAGCACGCCGACATGGAAATGTAGCATTTCCCGTGATAATTGAGGCCGTCTTCCGCATTCTCTTCCATCTTGTTTACGATTTCGCGGATGACTTTCTTCTTGGTGCGGATTTTGAAGCGGGGAATCAGTCTGCCCAGATTATCCATATTCATTAGCGGGCAGATTTCAAGCAGCCCGCCAAAGACTGCCGCTGTCTTCGAGATTCTTCCGCCTTTGACAAAAAAGCTCAGATCTGTCGAGAAGAACCAGTGATGAACTTTCAGCCGGTTTTCACTGATCCAGGCAGCTAGCTCATCCACATCCATGCCTTTGTCGCGCATGGTTGCCGCGGTGTCCATCAGCAGCCCGTAACCGGATGATGCACCCAGAGAATCAATCACATGGATTTTTCTCTCCGGATAGCGTTCCCGCAGGATTGCTGCCGCATTTCTTGCCGCATTGATGGTTCCTGAAATTCCGGAAGACAGACTGACGTGGACAATATCCTTTCCTTCTTCCAGGAACGGAGTAAAAAAGTCCACATATTCCGCTACATTGACCTGCGCGGTACGGGTGTCAGCACCGTTTTTCATGCGCTCGTAGAACTCATCAAACGGAATGCTCTCCCCGAGATCATCCGGATATTCCACTCCGTCAATGGCGTAATGAAAGCAGACATAATGAATATCACGTGATTCAAAATGTTCCTTGCTGAGGTCGGCTGTCGAACAGCAGCTGATGATATAGCTCATATTAGAAACCCGTCCTTTCCGAAATCACTTGGCTTTTTTGATGTATTCAGCTTAGCACAGGAAGTTTTAAAGCTCAATCTACAAAGCAAAAGCAACGGGCAGATCTTCTCTACCCGTTGCTTTTGTCTGCTCTACGATTCGTAGAACGTGCAAGTTTCATTTTCTTTGGGGTTTTCACACGGAGATTGCAGCTGAGAAAAACGATGATTTCTGCAGGGACAAGAAGCAGGAAGACCTGCCATGGATTATACCGGGGATAACACAGGAAATACCCTGCGACAAACAGGCTGAACACAAAAGCAGCGATCGCAAACTGTAAATGGCCCTTTCGATGAAATTTGATCGTCAGGATCAGATATACCAGGACAGAAACCGGAAGAGCTATCACAAATGCCTGCCAGAAAATGATATCAGCCATCCATAAAGCCACAAACACCGTCAACGCAAGAGTCCATACACTGATTATGGCGACTTCGATGATCCGCTTTGTGCTGTATGAGATCTTTTCCGTTTCCGGTTCTTCCACCGGAATGGGTTTCCACTCATCATGCGATTTCAACAGAGAATCCACGGAAACCTGGAATATTTCAGCGATCTGCGTGAGCACGTACGCATCCGGAATGGCTTCCGCCCGTTCCCATTTGGAGATGGTCTTGTCAGAATAATTCAGTTTTGCGCCCAGTTCTGCCTGCGTCATTCCCGCACCGGTTCGCAGGTTGATTAAATTGCTAGCGGTAATCAGTTTTAATTCATCCAATTGCATGAAAAGATACCGCCGTTTTATTCTTCCAGGAAGAGGATTCCAAGGCATTTGGGACCGCAGTGCGTTGAGATCGTACACCCTGCAAGCGTGTGATGAATCTCCTGAACCGGGATCGTATCACGAATGATCTTGTAGATTTCTTCCAGCACAGCCTGATCTACTTCGCCCGATTCCGTAATAAATACGTGTCCGGGACGGATCTTTCTGCCCATCATCCGCTCTTTCACATACTGTTTGTACACTGTGTTGATGTTACCCCTGTACTTTTTATACACACCGAGTTTGCCGTCCTTCATCTCCAGGCCGGGCTTCAGGTGCAGCAGATTCGCTCCCAGCGCCGATACAGCAGAGCAGCGCCCGCCTTTCCACATGTACTCCAGCGTGTCCAACACAAAACTTGTCTGTACTTTATCTGTCAGGCTGCGAAGATGCTGCGCAATTTCGGCAGCTGACATTCCGCGATCACGACATTCTGCGCCTTCAATCGCCAACAGACCAACTCCGGTGGAGAGTTCTCTTGTATCGACAACATGTACGCCGCGAAGTTCGTCTGCCGCAAGACAGGCGGCGTTATAGGAGTTTGAGAGTTCGGAACTGATATCAAGGTGAACCACAGAATACCCCTGATCGGTAAATACAGAGAAAAACTCAAGAAACTCCTGAACGCCGGGCGCCGATGTCTTCGGCAGAATCCCATCCTTGCGGTATCTGGCATACATATCCAGCGGGGTAAAACCATGGCCGTCCAGAAATGTATCATCCCCCAATGTAATGGTCAGAGGGATCGTATGAATCCGGAAACGTTTGAGAAGGTCTTCTGATAAATCACATGTGCTGTCTGATGTAATCACAACAGGCTTATCCAACGCGGCACACCTCCGATAGAAAATACGGGATTCCCTTCGTGCAAAAAACACAAAGAGGATTATATCATTACCTTGGAATTCTGTCTATGACAAATTCCGGAACCGATCCGCGCGAATTCAGAATGCTGACAGGTTTTCAATCAGTTCATGCAGGCTGTTCCAGGCTTCCGGATCGGCAGCCAGTTCCCTGATCTGTTCATACACACCCGCATCTTCATAGAGCCCGCTGATGGTGTCAAAATCGTCTTCTGTCTCTTTCAGCAGATCTGTAATTGTAAGCAGGTTCTCGGAGAAACGTTTTTTTTCTTCCTCCGTACCAAAAAGCTCCGGAACAACGCTGACGTCGCAAGCCCCGTATTCCGCAGCAAACGCCAGTACATTTGTCGCGGCTACGGCGCGCTTCAGCGAAGACCCGGCTGTTCCCGGATAGTAAGCGAGGATCGGATCGACCAGCTTTTCCTTAATGTCAGTTCTGGATACTTCTTTTGCGCCCGCGGCCGCATGGTCCTGGACAAGCTGCTCAACATCCGGATTCTGTACAGGTACCGTGTCGTCAGGCAAACGTTCCTCTGTTTTTCCCATTCGCAAAACCAGCACGGCAATCAGCAGCATCAGCAGCAGAACTGCAAGCACGATCAGCCATTTCTTATTCGTAAAAACACCCTCTTCCATTGTTGGTCCTGCATCATAAAGCTATGATACAGCAAATCTGATTCCGCCTTAGGAGTTACCAGCGGTTTTCAACATATTCGCAAAACGCATAAAAATCATGGATTTCCAGCACTGTTCCGTCGTCCAGAGTAACCGTACCGTTCCATAATCCATGGACCTGATGACTGTGCATCCGCATCACAAGGACGTTCAAATCGGTGTGATGATCATAGAAAGGCTGCATACACAGATTGAAACGCCCGTCTTCCGAAATGAACTGCCAGGGCTGCATATAATTATCCGGCTTGGGAAATGATTTGACATCGACCGCTCCGATTTTATGCGCCTTCCCGTCATAAAAGATGCAGGTTTCCGTTGCGTTGGATTCGTCTCCGATCCCCCAGGTAATTTCAAAGCCGAACAGATGCTTCTCCCCCTTTTTATCTGTCAGCCATCCGGAACCGTTTCCCCAGTACCAGACCAGGGCATATGGAGTGCATACACGTCCCCAGTCGAGCGTGCAAAAGCTGTCATCGGGCGAAAACTCCCATTTCTCGCTTCCTTTCCGCAGATAACCCTCGCACGGCATACAGTTCTGTTTGGTCGTCATAAAATACCGGTCGGGATATCCTTTAAAGGGCAGCACAGTCGTAATGTTTTCCAGTCCCGCCGGGATTATTACTGAAATATCGCATTCAAGATCTCCGTTCTGATAACGAACGGAACGGCGTTTCTCTCCGGTGTCAGCTTCAAACACTGCTTTTCCGACCCGGAAACGGATATCATTCGGAACATCTCCTTTTGCAGGAAGCGCATATCGATCCTTTCCGCCGATAAACGGTGCCATATCCGAAACCAGAGTTTTCCCTTTTTTCAGATCGACCAGTACGACCGAAGCATAACCGCCCAGGGAGATATTCGCAAAGCTGACCTGAAGCATCAGTCTGCCATTTGTAATCTGATAAAAATCCCATTCTTTTCTGCGCATCACATGGCGGACCCGGTTCCTGTCATATCGAAAGACGTTTTTGCGTGCCCAACCCGCTGCCAGCAAGGTACCGTCTTCTGCAAGGAGTTCCATTTCTTCGGTATATTCCTTCTGTTTACTGGGCTGCTCCCATTCGAGATAACTCTGATAAGTCTTTTCCATCTGTGATACCTCCCCGGATGATTTCCGGAAGCTTAATACGAGAATACCCGTTCCTTTTCAGTTTGCGGATTTCATGTCAGATCGCAGTCTTCATTTTCCGTCTTCATGCGCGATCTTGTTAAGGGTTTCTTCAAGAATACTCTGCCTTAATGCAAGAAGCCAGTCTGAAAATGCGACTGTGTCGAACGCATAGGTTTTATTCAGTTCATACTCATTTTCAGACCAGGTGTCAATCGGCGATTCGTTGTGCTGAATCAGGGCTTCCAGCTTATCCAGCGCCTTATACAGCTTTGCTTCCACGGTGATCTGCTGATCCATTTCCGCGTACAGTTCGGAAAGATACTTTGAGATTCCCCCGGGCAAAGCCGTGACCCATTGCTGCAGAAGAGAATCCTCCGTATTTCTGTCAAGATCGGTCTTCACAAATGTCGGAATATCTCCGATAAAGCATTCCCCGAGATCGTGGATCAGGCACATGTCCACAACTCTGTCCATATTGACATCCGGAAATTCCTGTCTCAACAGCATCGCCATCAGAGAGACTCTCCAACTGTGCTCCGCTACACTTTCCGGCCTTCTGTTGGTCGTCGTGCAGTGCCGTGGTGTATCCTTCAGTCTTTCAGCAACATGCAGAATCTCCAGGTATTCTTGTGAATTCATACCGCATTCCTTTCCCGTCACATAGTTCTCCGAACCACACGTCTGCTTTGACAGGTATTATATCATACATTCCGTTCCATCACAAGGAGCCTACAATGCTGCGAACCATGTGATTCTGAACTATTTTGCAGCATCTCTTCTGCTATATTAACAGAATTTGTCATTGTAAACAAAAAGAATTTGTAATTTTTGTATAATTTGCCATCTTGTATATCTTATCGGTGTGATATATTATGTAAACAGAAATGATATCAAAAATTTTGAACCTCATCCGATAGTGGGAGCGGATGAGCAACCGCAGGGTCATGGCGGTAAAACTGAAGAAAGAGAGGTCAAACGATGTTAGATATCAAGAATTTAAAGAAGTAAGTCATGATTGTGTCTCAACTGTCATGACTTACTTCTTTTTTATCATTACTGTGCTGTGATGCCTGCTGGAAAGCAGGTTTTTCTTTTATGATACGAATTATTACCAGGCCAATGAAGGAACCAATTCTTTTCTGTTCAACGATCCCTGCGAAACGCCCGAACCGCAATTATACGGATGAATTCTTCAGCACATGCTGCAAGGTGGCTTTCATGCTTGGGATATCCAAGGGCTTAGCGATATGCCCGTTCATCCCGACTTGCTCGGCCTTCCTGATGTCCTCCTGGAACGCATTGGCCGTCATGGCGATGATGGGAATACCGGCGATCTTCGAATCGGGAAGACTGCGGATTGCCTGCGCAGCCATGTATCCATCCATGACCGGCATTTGTATATCCATTAGAATCACGTCATAATATCCCGGTTCGGACGCAGCCGTCATTTCAAAAGCGATTTTTCCATTTTCCGCCGTTTCGATCAGGAATCCCGCCTGTTCCAGCAGCATCTGCGTAATTTCCATGTTGATCATATTGTCTTCGACCAGCAGGGCGCGCATGCCTTCAAATGAGATCTCTTCACCCTCATCGGAACAGATTTCCTCATCCGGTTCCGCTAGGGGAAAGTCGACGGTAATCGTGAATTCCGAACCATTGTCTTTCTCGGTCCGGACCGCTATCCTTCCGCCCATCATGTCAACAATGCTTTTTGTAATTGCCAGACCGAGTCCTGTTCCCTGGATTCTGCTGACTGTCGAGGTTCGTTCCCGTTCAAAGGGAGTAAACAAACGCTCCACAAATTCCGGGCTCATACCGATGCCTGTATCTCTGATACGGATTTCATAACTACCGGTCCCGTCATCTGCGGCATGCTCTGTCAGCTGCAGGGATACAGCGCCGTTTTCTTCCGTAAACTTTCCGGCATTGCACAACAGATTCATCAGCGCGCGATCCAGCATCACCTTATCACAGAGTACCCATGGATGCGAAACAGCGCCGGATACGGATAATTTGATTTTTTTGCTTCCAGCTGGATCCGGACAAGATCGCATACTTCCCGAACACAGTTTTCCAGGTTCACACGGGTCGGTTCGAGGCTGAACTTCCCGCTTTCAATGCGGCTCATATCCAGCACATCGTTCACGATATCCAGAAGCTGACGGCTTGCCATTTCAATCTTGTCAACATACTCGCTTTTTTCTTCTTCCGTGACGCCCTCCTGGCCTGCCAGGGTGGTATAACCGATAATGGCATTCAACGGCGTCCGGATGTCATGGGACATGTTGGACAGGAAAAATGTTTTCGCTTTACTGGCTTCTTCCGCGGCGGCCAGTCTCACCTCAAGCTGTTCATTCTCCCGGATCCTGTCAAACGTGCGGCGGATGAGCAGAAGCATGACGAACACGAAAACGCTCCCGCCAAACAGGATACCAGCCATGATCAGATCCGGCTTCCCAAACAATCCGACAATCAGATATCCAATGAAAAACAGGATCAGCAGCAAAATGGGAAGATTAAAGAGCCTTTGTTCCTGGTCCCAGTTCCCGTGTTTCCGAACATCTCTGGAGAAACATATATAACGGTATATGTTGTAAGCCATCAAAGCGCTGCCGGCATATATCATCAGATAGAGGATAATGTCTTTCATAACACCACCTGTTTCAGACCATAATTTGCCCTGTCTTAAAGCCGTTTAAGGAGTCCGACGGTTTCTACATGACCTGTCCTCGGAAACATATCAAAAGCCTCGGCGGATGTCAAAACATAGTTCAGATCAGAAAAGAGTTTTATGTCACGGGCCAGCGTAGCCGGATTGCAGCTGATATACACCACACGATTGGGCCGCATTCCCGCAACATCCCGGATTACCTGCTCGGTCAGGCCTTTCCTGGGCGGGTCCACCACAACAACATCCGGAGTCAAACCTTCCGATCGAAGTTTTTCTGCAGCCTGCGCGGCATCCGCACAGATAAATTCGACGTTTTGAACTCCGTTGCCGGCTGCATTGCAACGGGCATTCTCAACGGCTTCCGGAATGATTTCCGCCGCAATCACGCGATCAAACGCTTTGGACAGACATAAAGACATCGTTCCGGCACCGCAGTAGAGTTCGAGCGCAAGTCCGGTCAGTAAAGATCCATCGTTGCCTGCCGCGTAATTCAGGGCTTTTCTGTATATTTCTTCCGCCTGAAGAGGATTGATCTGGAGAAACGCCTGCGTTGAAATCGAAAAACGATTCCCGCAGAAGACCTCTCTGACATTCTCTTCGCCCCACAGCGTGTAAAAGTCACCGGACAGCACGGTATTCCCTTTTGTCCTGTTTATGTTCAGAACGATTCCGGTGAGAAACGGGCAGACGCTGCGCAGGAACATAATCAGTTCCCTTGTCCGGTCGCCAAAACCTTTTGCGGAAACAATGCACAGGACCGCGTCGCCGCAGCGTGTTTCCCTGAAAAAGATATGCCTGACCGTCCCCTTCCCGGTTAGTTCATCGTATGCCGGAATCTTTTTTTCATTCAGAAAGCTGATTACTGCTCCCGCTGATTCCATACAGCGTTCACTCTGCAGCAGGCAGTCTGAAATCGGGACAATGCTGTGGCTGTGCGGACGATAGAATCCGAAAACTGCCTTCCCGTCCCTCATGCCGACAGCAAATACCGCTTTATTTCGGTACCTTTGAACGGATGGCGACGGATGAATGGGCAGCTCATCAGCATCCGCCCCGCCGATCCGGTTCAGGCAGTCTTTCACATGATTCCTTTTTACCGCCAGCTCAAGATCATATTTTGCATGCCGCAGGGTACATCCGCCGCACGGATTCTGACAGTCGTTCGGGATCCGGTCTGACGACGCTTCCAGGCAGTGCAGTCCCTTTGCCCAGACTACTGAAGCAGTCACTTTCATAATGAGGATTTCCCAGGTTTCTCCGCACAATGCGCCCTGGACAAAAATGGCACGCCCTTCCACGCGGCAAACGGCGTAACCGTCGACGGTGTTGTTTTCCATGACCGCCGTCACAACCTGGTTCTTTCTCAGCATCTTGATTCGGTTTCAAACACAGGCATACGCTGCAGGAGCAGTTCCGGCCTCGGGAGTTCTTCCGCAGCCTCTTCAAGCCCGAACAGCAGCATTTTTTTGTCATGGCAGTCAGATGATAGGATCACTGTTCTCCCTGCATCCAGCCACCGCTTCAGGATCCTTTGCTCCGGATACGGCGTCTTCCGGTAACCGCGTGCCTGCGCGCCCGTGTTGATCTCTAGAATTGCCGGACTCTCCAATAGTGAATCCAGTGCCGTGTCGGCAGCTTTGATGTACCGCGGATTCATCGTGTCAAAGAGGGCATTTCCTTCATTGTATTTGGTAATCAGGTCAAAATGCGCGATAACATTGCACTGTGTTTTTCTGTACAGATCGGCAACCGTCGCATAATAGTCCTCGGCAAAGGAATAAAAGTCTCCGTGATACAAGTCATCAACCGTTTTCAGAAACTGCTCCCGTGTTTCATCCACCGGACACAGATTTCCCCCTTTTTCAACATAGTGAACCGCGCCGATGATGAAGTCAAATGATTCTTTGTGCGGAAGCTCAGAAAAGTAATCCTGTTCGATCCCGAGCAGGATTTTTATTTTCTCCGCATAGCGTGCCTTTAACCGTTGAATCTCAGAGCAGTATTTTTCCATACCGTCCGCAGTCATACTTCCGGTATCTATCTCAAGGCAGGAATGCCCGGAGAAGCCTATCTCCGGGCAGCCAAGACGAATTGCCTCCAGCACCAGTTCTTCAGCGCTGTCGGAACCGTCACAGAACAATGTATGCGTATGATAATTGGAACGCTTCACTTCAGGTCATTTTCTCCTGTTTGACTTTGTGGTCAATGATATGCCGGGAGGCAAGTTCTCTTCGAATCTCCTCCGGTTTGATGCCAAGTTCCACCATCATCACCAGCACATGATAAGCCAGATCAGCCACTTCGTATATCGTTTCAGCTCGATCGCCGGCCTTTCCGGCGATGATAACCTCGGTGCACTCCTCACCGACCTTTTTCAGGATTTTATCAATGCCCTTCTGAAAGAGATAACTGGTATATGATCCTTCCGGCAGCAATTCTTTTCTGTTCAGAAGCAGTTTATACAGTTCGTCAAATGAGAAAGCCTCTTCCTGGATAAACAGCGGATACTCGAAACACGATTCAGTTCCCAAATGGCAGGCCGGGCCATCTTTTCGAACCTGAATCAGCAGCGCATCCCGGTCACAGTCTGCAGCGATGGAACAGATATGCTGATAGTTCCCGCTGGTTTCTCCCTTCAGCCATAATTCCTGCCTGGACCGGCTCCAGAAACAGGTCAGGTGTTTTTCCAGGGAGACGGAAAGACTCTCGCGGTTCATATAGGCCAGAGTCAGCACTCTGCTGGAGTCGATATCCTGCACAATCGCGGGGATCAGGCCGTTTGCGTCAAATTTCAATTCTTCAATCGTAACCATCAGACAATCCTCATATTGATACCGGATCGATGTAAAACTTCCTTCAGATCGGGTATTTTCACTTCCTGAAAATGAAAGATCGAGGCAGCAAGCCCGGCATCGACGTCAGGCACCTCCGTAAACAGTGTGACAAAATCCCGGATTTCTCCCGCGCCGCCGGATGCAATAACAGGCACATCAACAATGGATGTTACCGCATTCAGCATCTTGAGGTCAAAACCCTGCTTCACGCCGTCTGTATCGATCGAGTTGACAACCACTTCACCCGCCCCGAGAGATACGCCCTGACGGATCCATTCCAGAGCTTCCATCCCGGTATCAATCCGTCCGCCGTGAGAAAACACGCGGAATACTCCGTCGACCCGCTTGACGTCTGCAGAAAGCACTACACACTGGCTGCCATACTTTATGGCAGCCTCCGAAATCAGGCCCGGGTTTCGAATTGCCCCTGAATTCACGCTGACTTTATCAGCTCCGCATTTCAGAACCCGGTCAAAATCCTCCACTGTGTTGATGCCGCCGCCCACCGTCATTGGGATAAAGATCTGCTCGGCAACCGAACGCAAGACATCGGTAAACAGGGTACGCCCTTCATATGTCGCGGTGATATCGTAGAAAACCAGTTCATCCGCGCCTTCGGCGGAATACTGGGCGGCAAGCCGTACCGGATCGGCGACATCATTCAGGCCTTCAAAGTTTACACCTTTGACGACGCGGCCGTTCCGAACATCAAGGCATGGAATAATACGCTTGGTGATCATGATGCGCTCCTTTCCGGCTCACCGGCCGCAGCTGCCAGGGCGTCCGGGATTCCGACTTTACCGCTGTAATATGCCCGGCCGAGGATTGCTCCCGCCATGCCGATCCCGCGCAGCGCACAAATATCATCAACCGATGAAACGCCGCCGGAAGCGATCAGATCAATCGGATACTTTGCGGTAAGATCCCGGTATAAATCAAGATTGCTGCCGGAGAGAATCCCATCCCGGGAGATATCGGTACAGATTACCGTTTGAACGCCCAGTTCCGTCAAATGCTGAAGAAAAGCATCCGCGGTCCATGCAGTCTGCCGTTCCCATCCGTGCACGGCGACCTTCCCGTTTTTCAGGTCAACACCGACAGCGATGCGTTCCCTGTACTGTTCCAGGGCGTCACACAGCAGGGACTCATTTTCAACCGCAGCTGTCCCGAGAATGACTCTGGAGATCCCGCAATCCAGATACCGGTTGATCGTGTCCATACTTCGGATCCCTCCGCCGAGTTCCAGAAACAGGCCGTCAATCGAAGCGATTGCTTCGATTATCCTTTGGTTTGGAGTATTCCCGTCCCGGGCACCTTCCAGATCAACCAGGTGAAGATGATCTGCACCTTCTGATTTCATGGTACGCGCAAGTTCAGCCGGGTCCTCATGATACACCGTCATCTCATCATATCGCCCCTGGCGAAGGCGGACAGCTTTCCCGGCATACAGGTCTATGGCAGGATACAGAATCATGTTTTGATCTCCGCAAAGGCAGACAGAATCCCCAACCCGACTTTACCGCTTTTCTCCGGATGAAACTGACAGCCCATCACGTTCCCGTTTGCCGCAACAGCCGTCAGTTCGATGCCGTATTCCGTGGTCGCAACAAGGCTGTCTTCACAGTCAGAAGCATAGTAGGAGTGTACAAAATAGACACAGTCTCCTTCCCGAACATTCTTCAGCAGCGGATGCGACCGTTTGACCAGAAGAGCGTTCCAGCCCATCTGGGGTATTTTCAGCCCAGCAGGGATCGTTCCCTGCATCGGAATCACCTGACCATGCAGCAGTCCGAGTCCGGCATGTTCACCGAATTCATAGCTTTTGTCAAACAGCAGCTGCATACCCAGACAGATTCCCAGAAGCGGTTTTCCCGCTTCCGCCTGTTCTATCACGACCTGGTCAAGCCCCGTTTCCCGCAGTTTATCCGCCGCGTCGCCAAACGCGCCAACCCCGGGCAGAATCACGCGGTCCGCATTGCGAATCACATCGGGGACAGAAGAAACCTCAGCTTTCAATCCGAGGCTTTCCAGCGAACACCGTAAGGAAAACAGATTTCCTACCCCATAATCCACGATTGCTATCATCCCAAAACTCCCTTGGTGCTGGGAATCGCATCCCGGAACGAATCGTCGATTTTCACTGCCTCACAAAGGGTTCGTCCGAATGCCTTGAAACAGGCTTCCAAAATGTGGTGAGAGTTGCATCCCGCAAGCTGGCGAAGGTGCAGCGTGATTCCGGCTTCCCGGACAAAAGCATGGAAGAACTCTTCACAAAGCTCGGTGTCAAAATCCCCGACTTTTTCAGTCGGAACAGAGAGTGCCGGATAGAAACCCGCCCTGCCGGAAATATCCATCGCACAGAGAACCAGCGCTTCATCCATCGGCAGCACCATGCTGCCGAAGCGCGTAATTCCGCGCATTTCGCCCAGTGCCGAACGGACTGCACGGCCGAGGCAGATCCCGATATCTTCCGTACTGTGATGATAATCGATATCCGTATCGCCCACGCACGTCAGGCTCAGATCAAATCTGCCGTGCCTTGTGAAAAGGATAAGCATATGATTCAGGAAACCGCAGCCCGTATCAATTTCAGCGCTTCCTGTTCCATCCAGATTCAGGCTCAGCCGGATCGCGGTTTCCGTAGTTGTCCTTTCGATATTTGCAGTTCTCATATTCTGGATCCTCTCATATGTTCAGAAATCTGTCTTCTTCTCTGAATTTCATGCTGCATCAAAGATGGTGCGAATCTCAGCGATTAGCCGCTCCATCTGGTCGCGGCTTCCGATCGTAATTCGTACATAATCTTCAATCCTGTCTTTATGAAAATGCCTGACCAGAACACCGCGTTCCTTCAGCCGGAGATACAGTTCATTCCCTGATACGCGGTCGGTTCGTGCGAAGAGGAAATTCGAACGTGAATCTGTCACCTCAAACCCGAGATTCATCAGCTGTTCTCTGGTCCAGTTACGGTTTTCGATAATCCGTGCCGCGTTTTCCCGGTAATAATCATTTTCCGCAATCGCTGCAACACCGGCTGCTGAAGTCATTCTGTTTACATTATACGGATTGGTCGAGTACTTCAGCGTATTCAGGTCGCGAATCAGCCCCTCACACCCGACTGCAAATCCGAGTCTTGCCCCGGCCATGGAACGGGATTTGGAAAAGGTTTGGATCACCAGCAGGTTATCGAACCGTTTGATGAGCGGCAGTACGCTTTCCGCACCGAAATCCACATAAGCCTCATCGATCACGTGCAGTCGGTCCGGTCTGGAACACAGCATCGCTTCAATTTCGGCAGAAGAGAGCGCGATGCCGGTCGGCGCATTTGGGTTTGCAAGAAACACCGTCCCGTTCAGCTGACCGTAATCGTCCTTCGACAGAGTGAAATCTCCACGCAGCGGGACTTCCACGTACGGAACGCGGTTCAATTCCGCAAAAACGGGATAGAACCCATATGTTATGTCGGCAAACAGCGCCGGATGCTCTTCATCGCAGAACGCCATGAACGCAAAATTCAACAGTTCGTCCGAACCGTTTCCGACCAGTACTTCGGAAGCTTTCACGCCGTAATGCCCGGCAATGGCAGCCGTGAGCAGCTTACTCTCGGGGTCGGAATATAACTGCAGCCGGCCGGCTTCCTGTCCTACTGCCCTCAGGACGCCGGGAGACGGCGGATAGGGTGATTCATTGGTGTTCAGTTTGACATACTGCCGCTCCTGCGGCTGTTCCCCGGGAGTATACGGCGTAAGCGATGCAAAACGATCGGTAAAGAAGCGGCTCATGACTTATTCCTCTCGAACCGGGACAGAATACTGCGTGCATGCCCCTGTAAACCTTCCTCCTCGGCAAACCGGACAATGGAAGGCGCGATCTTTTCAAGCGCTTCCCGGGTATAACAGGTAAACTGCGATGCCGTAACAAAATCATCCACGGAAAGCGGAGAACTGAAACGGGCCGATCCGCCCGTGGGGAGGGTATGATTGGGTCCTGCCATGTAATCTCCCAGCGGTTCCGGGCTGAACCGCCCCAGGAAAATCGAGCCGGCGTTGCGAATCCTGTCGAGATACTGCATCGGTTCATCCACGCAGATCTCAAGATGCTCCGGAGCAACCAGATTGGCAATTTCAAGGGCGGTGTCCATGTTGCCGTCGGTGATCAGGATTAAGCCATTATTCCGCAGAGAAGCTTCCGCGATTTCCTTCCTGGGGAGTACGGCTAGCTGCTTCGAGAGTTCCTCTGCCGCTGCATGGGCAAAGCCCTCGTCCCCGGTAACCAGCATGGCAGAAGCATCCGGATCGTGTTCCGCCTGGGCAAGCATATCGGCAGCGACGATGCCGGGATCGTTATTCCCGTCAGCAATGATCAGGACTTCACTCGGGCCTGCAACCGTATCGGTGGAAACAATCCCGTGAACCTGCCGCTTTGCCTCGGCAACATACGCATTCCCCGGTCCGATAATTTTATGGACAGCCGGAATGGTCTCGGTTCCGTAAGCAAGTGCGGCGATAGCCTGAGCTCCTCCGACCTTGAAAATATGCCGGATCCCGCACACTTTTGCTGCCGCAAGGATTGCCGGATGTACGTTGCCGTCTGTCGATGGAGGGGTAACCATGATGATTTCGCTGCAACCGGCAATCCGAGCGGGAATCAGATCCATCAACACTGTGGATGGATATGCCGCCGTCCCGTTCGGAACATACATGCCGACTTTCTCAATCGGCCGGAAAATCTTGCCCAGAACTACCCCGTTCTCCTGTCTCAGCGTATAATTCTGCCGCTTTTGAGGTTCATGGTACCGCCGGATATTATCCGCCGCCTGTTCGAGTATTTTAAGGAAGGCGGGATCAATCTGACGCATTCCCGCATCCCATTCATCACCGCTTACTTCAAAACCACTCAGGAACACATGGTCAAACTGTTGTGTAAAGCGAAATAAAGCTGCGTCTCCTTCCGTGCGGACAGCATGCAAAATCGTTTGAACCGCGACTGATACATCCGCATGGCTGCCGCGATGTTTGGTCAGTTCGGAACGTAGAGTTTCGTCCCACCGCAGTATTCTGATAACCTGTGTATCTGATTGATTCATAGCTTCCTCACTTTACCGCTTTACCACACTAAATCCCTGTGTCAGGATTATACCATGCACGCTTTACTTGTCAAGATTATAATGAACACCGCGTTCCGCCATTGTGGATGGAAGCGCGGTGTTCATTCAATTCTTCTTGCTTCCAGATAATACCGTTTATCCAGCGCTTCTCCCATGGAAAAGGTTTTGCGCGGCAGAACACCGTTCGACAGAATGCACGGGAACAGCGTCTTTTTTTCGATGGCAGGCAGAATAAACCCCACCGTATCAGACGCCCGGCTCAGTTTGCGAAGAGTCTCCTCCCCGTGTATATAGTCCAGCTCTCCCGGATGATTCTGCAGCCAGTGATCCAGGAATTCCTGCAGGATCGCAAGAGGCAGCCCATTCTTCCCGACAGGAAGCATGATGGTTCCGGATTCATCACCGGAACACCACGGTACAGGAGTTCCCGAACTGCCGGAAAATGCCGATTGAATATCCCGGATCAGGCTGGACGTCTCACAGTGCTTCACAACACGGTGAATGGGTGCAATCTTTAGAGCCGGATCATGGATATTGTTCAGTTCACACAGCGCATAACGTGCAGGATGGTCTGAACAATCAGAGTTCGGATGCTGCCTTTTCAGTTCTTCGTAGCAGGCTTTGGCTGCAGCCAGTGAATGATTGCCGTCCCCTACGGCAAACTGAAACAGATTGCCGGGGTTCTTTCGACGCTGTGACTCGGCGTATTCTTCTAGTTTCCGATCCAGGGACAGCTTTTCATCTCCGGCGATAAGCCAGCCGTCGATATGGCCGCCTCCGAGCATCAGGTCAAATCCGTATAGCTTTGGAAAGCACTCAAGTTTTTGATGCAGCGGCTCAATCAGCGTTTCCCTGTCGTCATCACAAAGAAGAAGAATATGGGACAAGTCCAACGCTGCACCGCGGCGAACACTCATTCTGGGCGGAATCCTGTCGGCAACCGTTTTTTCCGTTGCCCGTATTTCCGAATCCGCATGGCCCGTATAATCGTATGCTTCCAAATCAACCATACCGACTATCCCGCAGCGGACTCCCCCATCCTGCAGGGTACGTTCGGTATACAGATAGGCGTTTTGATAGGTTTGAAACAGATTCATCTGAAGAAATCGCTGCATGGTATGATGAATCCGTTCGATCCGACCGGCAGCATGCTGGCCGAGCTCAGATTCCGGCAGAATGAGTTGTGCGGTCGAAACCCTTCCCTCGGTGATTGCCTCCACCTGCTGCCAGTATTCCGGCTGTGAGGTGAACTGGTCGCAGGCTATTACAGCCCACGGTGAAAGTTCAGGCAAGTTCGGGAGAAGGATATCGGCCGCACAAAAGCATGCGGAAGAACGGTTATTTTCCATCCTGCATTACTCTACTCATCATTATTGGGGTGTCTCAAAAGAAGATTCAGCCTGTCCGTCGGCTGGAAAGAAAACCGCTGCGTCGCCGCCCCGGTTTTCCTGTTCCACGGCTATCAAAAGCCTGCGGTTTTCCGGCATACCGCCGATGCAGGTGGAGAGTGTGATGATATGGTTGGACGTGCTTACCTCAACCCCATCAACCCAGTCAGCTCCCTGCAGGGATTGCAGAAATGCCGCTCTGTCGGCTAAATTGTCATCATCATACGTATAGGTAATGTGCCTGTCATCATAGATCACAATTGCCGCAATCGTATAAACATGCTCTTCCGTATCTGTATAGATGTGGATTTCCCGGTGGGAATCCATAAACGCCTTGTCTTCAAAACTACTCAGCGTTCCGAACATGGAGCCGTCGCTCATGTTATGCCCGTAAATGACGGTGTTGAAGGTATCAAAGCGGTCTGTTTCCACAGGGTTAATGTAGATTGCACCCGGATAACCGGCATAGCCATCGATTGTCGTGTTCAGATAGTAATCCTCTATCTGCGGGTGCATCAGAATCGGATAGTGAATCGCAGTTCCGGGAATGTCGAGAAGCGCTATGACATGTTCATTCCTCTGCTGGTACTCCAACAGTTCTTCCGGTGGCTCATAGGGAGGCGGAGCAGGTGTGGGTTCCGGCGTCGGTTCCGGGGTGGGTTCCGGAGATGGAGGAATCACAGCTTCCGGTTCGGGTGTTGCCTCAACGACCGGCGGCGTCTCAGGCGGTTTTGACACCTGCACTTTCTGATACAGGAAGAATGCCGCCACGCCGAGGACAATTCCCAAAAGAAGCACCGATATCAGTACTGTGATGATCTTTTTGAAGTTGCTCACCGGAACTCACCTCTTTGCACTGCGGGCAGAAAACTGAACCAAACGACTTTACTTTGTACCGAAGATCCGGTCACCGGCATCGCCGAGACCAGGAACAATATAACCGTGATCATTCAGGTGATCATCGAGGGCTGCGACATAGATGTCAACATCCGGATGATCTTCCTGCATCTTTTTTACGCCTTCAGGCGCGCCGATGACACTCATCAGTTTAATATGCCGGACACCGGTCTCCTTCAGGAAGGTAATTGCCGCAGAGGCGCTGCCCCCGGTTGCAAGCATCGGGTCGACCACGATGGCATCGCGTTCTTTGATATCGGGCGGCATTTTAAAATAATACTTGACCGGCTCCAGGGTATCCGGATCGCGAAACAGGCCGATGTGACCGACTTTTACATTCGGCATCATGCTGACCATGCCGTCGACCATACCGAGACCTGCGCGCAGGATCGGCACGACCGCAAGCTTTTTCCCGGCAATTCTCTTGCATTTTGCCATGGCAACCGGCGTTTCCACATCCACATCTTCCAAAGGAAGGTCTCTGGTCGCTTCATAGCACATCAGCATGGCGATTTCCGAAATGATCTCACGGAACTCTTTCACACTTGTGTTTTTATCCCTCAGGATGGAAAGCTTGTGCTGGATCAGGGGGTGATCAAATACACAGACATTACTCATGGTCAGAACTCTCCTTTTTTTTAACCCGCCGCATGGTATGCGTACGGAATGATTTACAGTTGTTTCAGCGTCCCGTATTCTTCCGTAACCGTGCCTGTCGTTCGCGTTCTGCCTGCGAGAGCCGAAGGTAGGTCGGCAGAAGATCCTGCGAGGCACCAACCGGTTTTCCATCTGCTTCCATCGCTACCCCCCAGGCATTCTGAAGCTGCAGCGGCTCCGGTGCCAGCCGGGATCTCAGCCCGCATTCCTGCAAATATTTATCTGCAAGGATCGCTCCGTCTCCGACCAGGAAAGGAGCGTCAGGATAGGCGGCTAGTTCTTCCACCAGAATTTGCAGGGGAACCGCCCGGTCCTCACACAGGCGGACAGGACGCCCCTCCACAATACGGAAGAGTGCATTGTATACTTCTGAGCGGCGCGCATCCATCACCGCACAAACAAGCCCGCCGGCGGCGACTCCGTTCCAGGCCATGGCAGCCAGGGTCGAAACGCCGATGCACGGCTTGTCCGCCGCCCAGGAAAGCCCTTTTACGGTTGATACTCCGATTCGGATCCCCGTGAATGATCCCGGTCCGCATGCGACAGCAAAACAGTCGACTTCGCGCATGGAATGCTCCGTATTGTGCAGCAGATCCTCCGCAATCGGCAAGAGCGTCCTGCTGTGCGTCAAACCGCTGCACTGCACTGTCTGGCCGATCAGGCTGCCGTCCCTGCAAAGGGCAACGGAAGCGGCTTTGGCCGATGACTCAAACGCAAGCATCAGCATACTGGAACTCCTTCCACGGAAAAAGACCGGTCGGTATCGGACAGCTTTTCGATGTGAATGGAAATCTCACTGCCGTCAAACGCATCTTCCACGTTTTCACTCCACTCAATAACCAGTACGGCATATCGTCTCAGATAGTCCTCCCAGCCGATGTCAAAGAGTTCGTCCGCATCATGCAGACGATACATGTCAAAATGAATCAGCTCAGGATCTCCTGAATACTCGTTGACAATTGTAAAGGTAGGGCTCGAAACAGGCGCCGTAATTCCCATCCCGGCAGCGAGACCGCGAACAAAAGCCGTCTTTCCGGCTCCGAGCTCGCCGTACAGACATACGACAGACGGAACCGGGAGCATTTTTGCGATTGTTCTTCCAAATGCTTCCGTTTCGGCTTCACTATGGGTCATCTGTTTCAGCATACCGTTCCGCTTCCATCTGTCTGATTTTTTGTCAGTTTACCACCTTTCCGGGCTTCTGTCAAACAGAGTTCATCCGCAGAACAATTTGTAAACTCTGCTCTAAAATCCTTGTAAAAACCACTCTTCTGTGTTAGGATGGATTGCTTTTTGCGGATCCCTGAAAAAGAAAGGCAGTGACGCACAATCAAAAGAATACGGGTATACGCAAACATGTTCTGGGAACGCGCAGATCTTTTTCTGCTGATCATGTGTCTGATCTGCTCATTTTTCGGGATCTATATGGTACGGATCGCCACAATCGCCATGGAGGCGTCCGGCTGGGTTGACAGTTCCGTCAAATGTGTCATCGTTCAGGTTTTTTCTCTGTTTCTCGGGCTCGGTGCTTTTGTGATTCTGACATTCATTGACGCCGATCTTCTGGCTGAACAGTGGAAGCTTCTGTGCGGCATCAACATTGCCCTTCTGGTTGCACTGGTCTTTTTCGGCTCCGACAGCGGCACAGGCAACAACAGCTGGATTCGATTTGCCGGTATCGGGATTCAGCCTTCCGAAATTGTCAAGGTCATCTATATTATTATTTCTGCAAAGCACATGACATGGCTGAAGGAGCATGGCGATATCAACTCATTCTGGGCCGTGGTTCAGATGGTCGGTCATTTTGTTATTTTGTTCGGTCTGGTGGTTGTGGTTTCTTCGGATCTGGGTAGTGCATCGATTCTGCTTCTGATTTTCCTTTCCATGTTTTTTGCGCTGGGCGTCCGGCTGTACTGGTTTGCACTTGGCGGAGCCGCTGTTGCAGCAGCAATTCCGCTTCTCTGGACCCATTTTCTGAAAGATTATCAGAAAAAGCGTCTGATTGCTCCTTATGATCCCACCATTGACCCGGACGGCTGGGGTATTACCTGGCAGACCACGCAGAGCAAGCTGACCCTTGCTTCCGGCAGACTGACCGGAGTGGACGCCGAACACAGAGCTACCGTATTCACCGGGAAGCACACCGATTTTATCTTTTCCTGTGTCGGTGAGGAGCTTGGAATGATTGGCTGTATCGTTGTTATGATCCTTCTTCTGATTGTGATGGTGCATATTATCCGCATGGGTTTGAAAGCCGGCCGCACCTTTGATATGCTGCTCTGTATCGGCGTCGGTTCCGCAGTAGCTTTCCAGACCTTTATCAACATCGGCATGTGCCTGGGCGTTACCCCTGTTATCGGTATCACACTTCCCTTTTTCAGCTACGGAGGCTCGTCAATGGTGGCAATGTTTGCGGCTATGGGTTTGGTATCCGGCGTGAAGTTCAAACTGAAACCGCAGCTTTTTTCCATATACTGATTTCCGCTTTTTCTCAACAGAACATAAAAATTACCCGCCTCTTTCGAGGCGGGCTTTTCATTTGCACAATATAGCATTGTACAGTCCGCTTAATCAGCGAAGTCACGCGCATACGCACGTGACCAACGCTTTAAGCAGATGTCGGTTTTCAGTCACTTCGCAAAGTGGGAATTGCTGAGACTATCGCTGCCCGTTCAGCAAGCCGGAATTTGGCCCCGGCGGCCTGCAAGTCAATATTCCATGCAATTACGGGTTAAGATGCCGACACATCAAGGGGTGGCGCCCCTCATCGCATGTCTAAAATAGCACATTATGTGAACCTTGTCAAGCATTATTTACAATGTTTATATTTTTTTTACAATTATTTTTGTGAAATTGCCGAATTGACGTTTGCTTTTCCATCGCCGATAATAACGAACGGCATATCTTGAGTTTTACGTGAAAGGCAGGTACAAGTTATGGATAAAAGGGCTGAATTGCTCCGTTCCATGAAGTTCCTCTTTTTTTCCATTTCAGCCGGTCTGATTGAAATTGTATCGTTTGCGCTGCTGAATGAGACTCTCGGATGGCCATACTGGCCCTGTTACCTGATTGCCCTGATCCTTTCTGTTCTCTGGAATTTCACTCTCAACCGGCGCTACACCTTCCGCTCTGCCAACAATGTGCCGATCGCCATGGCCAAGGTGTTTCTGTTCTATCTGATCTTCACTCCCGCCAGCACTCTTCTCGGCAACTGGCTGGCCGAAACCGTTGGCTGGAACGAATATCTGGTCACAGGGCTGAATATGGCAATGAATTTTGTTCTGGAGTTTCTGTACGATCGTTTCTTTGTGTTTCGGGACAGTATCGATACAAACGCACTCGCCAAAAAGGAACAGGCTTCCCGTTAATCGTCCGGGAAGCCTGTTCTTTACTATGTACTCTCAGAATGATCTGCAAAACAGCAGACTATATCGGTCACCCCTGTTTCACAGCCAATCAACCCGCATTCATCAGAACTGCTGCAGCAGCCCCCGGGAGCGTCGTGCCGTCTTCGATCACGAGGGAAACATCCCTGCCCCGCTCTTCCTGCAGGTGAATCTTCAAAAGGCGCATCAGTTCAGGCGCATAAAAATGATTTCTCTGAACCAGAGAGCCCTCCGCAAAAATTGCAGCTTTTTCTCCGTGAAGCCCGGCATCGGTCAGTTCCGCCATGGCGACCAGATTCGCACACATCAGCAGTGCAGACCTGCGGAATAGAAATCGAGCAACTTCTGATATGACTGCAATATCGGTTTCGTTCTCTGCAATCTCAGAAAGCCCGTTTCCGGCCGCCCAGTCATCCACAAGAGACGAGTCGATATGCGGCATTGCGTTCAGGATTTCCGCGCAGCCATTTGACAGAAGGCCGTCTTTCCCTGCCTGGCACAGTGCCAGGTGGCAAAGCTCGCCCAGGTAAACACCGGCCGTCATCTTCTCAAAGTGCTTTGTACCCGGGCTGTGTGTATTCCCGTCAAGCTCCCGGTCGAACACCCCGCCGCGCAATCCGTCATACGAACCGCATTCAAGATTGACAATCATGTCAAACGCTTTCCCGGGGACTTTTCGAATCTGTTCCCCGCGAACCGTGCAGCAGGTGTTCGAACCGGTCCCGCTGACCTGACCGAAGCAGGCGGTATACCCGTCATTCAGATGTTTTGCAAGACCGCCCAACTGTACGGCAGCAGTATCATTGAGGATCACAACACGCTTTCCGGGAAAACCGCGCACGGCCAGTTCCTCTGACAGACTCTGCCCAACCAGCTTGCCTTCGCAACCGAGGATGGACACTTCCTTATCGATGCAGATGACTTTCCCGTCAACTTCCGGGGTAATCTCGGCAGAATAGGAAAAGCAGAATCCGATTAGATCGGTATAGGAAACCAGTTCCTGCACTTCATCCGCCACGAATGAAATAAACTCCTGCCATGTCGCTGGCCGGTCAATGCCGGGCATTTTGGTTTTTTGGATGCGTTCAATGATGCAGCGGCCGTTTTCAAAGTGAGCCAGACCGCGGCGGAAATTTGTCCCTCCCGCGTCAATGACCACGGCATACTGGTTTTCCGGAATGCTTTCGCTGGTTTTCAGAAAAGTCGGGATCATCGGATACGAGCTCTCTTCCCCGTTCAGCCCGCGCCGCATGTCTGCGCACATATCAGATACGCAGCCGTCAAAATCAAACGCGGGATCCAGCATCCCATACTTCTGCAGGAACCGCTCTACACTCTCAGTCATAATTCTCAGTTTTCCTTTACGCTTTCAATCACGCCGGCTGCCAGACCGGCAAGGCCCTGGATTTCACTGGGGATGATAATTTTTGTGGCAGAACCGTTCGCAGCATTGGCAAAAGCCTCCAGCGCCTTAATCTTCAGGACTGCTTCCGAAGGAGCCGCTTCGTTGATCAGCCGGATTCCTTCGGCGGTGGCTGTCTGAACCTTCAGGATTGCTTCGGCTTCGCCTTCCGCCTCCAGAATCTGCTGCTGCTTCTTTGCGTCGGCACGCAGGATTGCGGATTCTTTCTCACCTTCCGCCTCCAGGATTGCTGCACGCTTTTCGCCTTCCGCTTTCAGAATCGCTTCACGGCGTTCACGTTCAGCCTTCATCTGTTTTTCCATGGCGTTCTGGATTTCTTTGGGCGGCAGAATGTTCTTAAGTTCCACGCGGTTTACTTTGATGCCCCAGGGGTCGGTTGCCTCGTCAAGGATCGAGCGCATCTGGGTGTTAATAATATCACGGCTGGTCAGGCACTGGTCCAGTTCCAGATCGCCGATGATATTACGGAGTGTCGTGGCAGCAAGATTCTCGATTGCGACCATAGGCTGTTCGATCCCGTAGGTGTAGAGCTTCGGATCAGTGATCTGGAAGTACACGACCGTATCAATCTGCATGGTGACGTTGTCCTTGGTAATGACAGGCTGCGGCGGGAAGTCCGCCACCTGTTCCTTCAGCGTCACGATCTTCGCAACACGCTCAATAAACGGAACCTTAAAATGAATCCCCACATTCCAGGTTGTTTTGTAGGCGCCCAGCCGCTCCACGACATAAGCGCGGGCCTGCTGGACGATCCGGATATTACGCACAAGAATTACAATCAGAATAACCAGCAGAACAATCAATACATACATGGCAATACTCCTTTGTTTATCATAATACTGCTTATTTCAATACAAACTCCGGCAATCTGTGATGAAAGCATTACGCCTTTGCTTCCACAATCAGTTTTACTCCTTCAATCCGAAGAACGCGGACGGTTTCGCCGGCTTCCACCGTTACCTGTTCCTTCTCGGTTCTCGCGGTCCAGACTTTCCCGTCAAGCATGACAGCTCCCTGTGCATGAAGGTTGTCGATGCGTTCCGTCACAACAGCATCTTTTCCGATGACTACATCCGCATTTGTGGGGGTTACTCTGCTGTTTACATACTTCTTCACAAACGGCCGTGTCAGAACAAGGGTCAGAATGGAAATTGCAAAGAACCATACCAGCTGAAGCCAGACAGGCGCATGGAACAGAGCTGAAATCAGCGCAGCTAACGCCCCGATTGCAAACCAGATGGAAATCAGCCCCGGCACCATAGCCTCCACGACCAGCAGAATCACCATCGCGATCAGCCAGATGACAGACATTGAAAAAGACCCTCCCAGGACCATCATGCATCCCTCCTGTTCCTTGATGCATATTTTGTTATTTATAAAATATCATAACAGGCATGGAAACGCAAGATAAAACTCCCGCCGGTTACAGCCGAACCGGCGGGAGCAAACAGCGTACGATAGTGCACGCTCTGGACAAACAATTCTGTCCCGATTTATTTTGTTACAAAGTTTACGCTGACCGTTACCGGTGCGTTCGGCATGGTGAAGGAATTGTTATTCACGGCAACCGCAGCGTTTGTGTCGGTCCTTGTAACCGTAATGCTGCCGACTTTATATCCTGTTGCAGGCTGCGGGACAACCGTTACGGTCTGCCCGGAGGTTGCTGTCTGGACTTCTTTGCCGTTGACAGTCAGGGTAAAGGTTCCGTGAGCAGCACTGTTCACCTTCAGGGCACTGGTCGTAGGAGTGGCAGGTGTGGGAGCCGGAGTGGGAGTGGTGCCGCCGGATGGAGTCGTACCGCCGGACGGTGCGACAGAACCGGTTACAGGCAGATAGAATGTCTGACCGACGCGAATTACATTCAGGTTATCCGTACTGTTCAGCGCCTTCAGCTGGGGGATAATCTTTCCGTAATTCACACCGTAGGAATTGCAGATGCTCATGACCGTTTCGCCGCCGACAACTTTATGAGCCACAATGGCCGTAAAAGTGCTTCCGGCAGGTGCAGTCGGGCTGGGAATGACAACCACTTTCCCAACGGGAACGCGATACCAGTTTGTAATACCAGACAGTGCTTTAATGGTGTCGGCGTTGGCGCCGAAGTTGACACCCAGCTGCGCACATACACCGGCAACCGTCTCACCGGCAGCCATGGTGTGATTGACAAGATAACTGACTACAGTGTCACCGGCATGAATTCCGGTCATATTCGTGGTGGTAGCAGCGGCAGGAGTCGTTGTCGCAGTTCCGGCGGTTGTAGTTGCAACAGCAGTACCCGCATCCGCCAGGGCTTTATTGGCTCTGGTCGGATCCGCCACCGTATCAAACAATGGCAGAACCAATACCTTGCCAACCGGAATATTATTATAATTTGTGATATGGTTAGCACTGGTAATCCAAGCCTGGTTGCGCTGAAAATTCACGCCAAGCTTGTTGCAGACCGTCACAACGGTATCTCCGCTTTTCATGGTATATTTCACCGTATCATCTGCAAACGCAGTGATACCAAGGCAGCTTACCAGAATTGCAACCACGCAAATACTTGTTAAAATACGTGTTAATGTCCTTTTCATTACACTACCCTCCAGGAACTAAAAAGGCCTTCCTTTAATCGGTGGTTACAATTTTATTACAAAATAAAACAAAATGCAATAGGCAAATTGAAATTTCAGAAAAAATTTAGAAAAGTTTTTTTGTAAAACAACAAAAAGGCTGTTTCGTTGTGCATTTCCAGTAACCCATGTTACAGAACGCCCCGAAACAGCCTTCTTAATTTTAAAAAAACGATCAGATGCTCTCTTCAGCAGAGCTGGGAACCGACCGGAACACTCTCGTCCACAAACATCAGATTCAGAACTTCCTTGCCGTCCACTTCTTTTACCGCGCTCAGGAGCATACCGTTGCTTTCCATGCCCATCATTTTACGCGCAGGCAGATTTAAAATTGCAACCGCTTTTTTCCCGACCAGGTCTTCCGGCTCATAGAATTTGTGGATCCCGGACAGAATCTGTCGCTCTTTTCCGCTGCCGTCATCCAGGATGAACTTCAGCAGCTTCTCGGACTTTTTCACCGCTTCGCACTTCAGAATCTTACAGACCCGCATATCACACTTTGCAAAATCGTCTATGCTCACATCCGGGAGAACCGGTTTGGAGACTACAGCAGGTTTATTCAGATGTTCCAGTTCTTCCAGCATCTTGGCCGAGTCTATCCTCGGGAAAAGCGTTTCGCCCTTACTTACGGTAACCTGTGCTGGCAGCACTCCGTAGACGGAGGCATTTTCCCAGGCTCTGGCTTCCTCGCCTGCACCGATCTGTCTGAATGCCTTTTCACAGCTCTCCGGAATAAACGGTGTCAGCATAATCAGGGATACTCTCAGGGCCTCCAGAAGATTATAAAGTACCGTTGCGAGGCGCGGTTTCTTTGCCTCATCGCGCGCAAGGATCCATGGCGTGGTCTCGTCAATATATTTATTGGCACGGCCGATCAGCCGGAATACTTCCTCGAGGCCCAGGTGGAGCTGGAAAGCGTCCATCTGCTTCTGATAGCTTGCGGCTGTTTCACGGATCATACTGATCAGTTCCGCATCCGCTTCATCCGCCTCACGTTCAACAGGAAGCGTTCCGCCAAAGTATTTCTCAATCATCGCGGTGGTGCGGGAAACCAGATTGCCGAGGGAGTTTGCCAGATCCGCATTGATGGTATTGATCAGAAGCTCATTGGTAAAGTTTCCGTCGGATCCGAACGGGAAAGTGCGCAGCAGGAAAAAGCGCAGCGCATCGACGCCAAACTTTTCGGCCAGCAGATAAGGATCCACGACATTGCCCTTTGATTTTGACATCTTGCCGCCGTCGATGATGAGCCAGCCGTGTCCGTATACCTTCTGGGGAACGGGTTCACCCACACTCATGAGCATGGCAGGCCAGATAATAGAATGGAACCGCACTATTTCCTTACCGACGATATTGTGCGGCGGCCAGTACTTTTCAAAGTCATGATAGCGGTCGTTCATATAACCCAAAGCTGTTGCGTAGTTAAACAGAGCGTCCACCCAGACATAAACCACATGACCGGGGTCAAAATCGACCGGGATCCCCCACTTAAAGCTCGTACGCGAGACGCAGAGATCCTCCAGGCCGGGCTTGATGAAGTTGTTAATCATCTCGTTGACGCGGGTTGCAGGTTCAAGAAATGTTCCGGTTTCCAGAAGATCCTGAACCGGCTTCGCATATTTGGAAAGGCGGAAGAAATATGCTTCTTCCTCGGCATCGTGTACCGGACGGCCGCAGTCCGGACAGTTGCCGTTCACCAGCTGGCTCTCTGTCCAAAAGCTTTCACAGGGCGTACAGTACTTGCCCTTATAAGCCCCTTTATAGATATCGCCCTTCTCATACATCTTGCGGAAGATCCGCTGAATTGCTTCCACATGATAATCATCAGTCGTGCGGATGAAACGATCGTTCGAGATGTTCATCAGCTTCCACAGATCCAGGATGCCTCCCTGCCCCGTAACAATGCGGTCAACAAACTCCTGAGGAGTGACGCCGGCTTCCCTGGCTTTTTCTTCAATTTTCTGCCCGTGCTCATCCGTACCAGTCAGAAACATGACATCATAGCCGGTCAAGCGCTTATACCTTGCTATGGCATCCGCGGCAACCGTGCAGTAGGTATGACCGATGTGCAGCTTGTCCGACGGATAATAAATCGGAGTTGTGACATAAAATGTAGGTTTAGACATACGTGCTGTCTCCTTTCAGTCTGCTCACTTGATTGCTTCGGGGTTAAATGATCAGTAATTATATCTGTTCTGAATGGATTCGTCAATCAGGATCATGGATATTTGCGGTAGGCTTTTGGAAAACGCCCGCCTTTTCAGGGCCCTGTCAGCGCCAGAATCACTTCGGAGGCATCCCGCCTGAGTTTCTCTTCGGGCCACTCAATATCCTGATCGTGGAGATGATACATTCCCAACGGTTCCTGAATCCGATTGATGACGCGGTCTTCCGCATCCAGAATCTGCCGGACTACCGTAACCTGATAACCGATCAGCACATCCGGATACTCCTCATCATACACTTCAGCCGTTTCCGTATATGGCTTGACATGACTGCCGTCCGTATCGGTTCCCCAGAACTCTATGGTGATGCTGACATCATCATAATAACAGGCAATCCGCACCGGGTACTCGCGGTCATTCCGGAAGCGATAATCCGGCTGCTTCCAGCTGACCGTGGCATCATATCCCATTCCGAGGTATCCCACGGCAAAATAGTGGCTGGTACGGCTGACTGTCGTCATCTGGGCATACATAGCCGCGCAGTACAAGGTGGATGATACCTGACAGATTCCGCCGCCTATTTCCTCGGTCACTTCCCCGTCCGCATAAGCACCGGCAAGGAGGAAACCGGCATCAGGAGTTCTCTGGCCGATCGCATCGTTGTAAGAAAACGTGTCTCCGGGGTAAATCAGAATCCCGTCCAGTTTATCCGCCGCAAGGTGAATATTGTTGACGCGGTTTTCCGTACTGCCGCCGTAATAGGTCGTCATAAAGCACAGGCGGTCCCGGAACAGTTTGGCCTCCAGATCTTCAGCGGTGACTTCCGGCCTTGTGATTTCCAGCGGGATTACCAGCGGCGTCCCCGGGAGAGCTTCGCGCCAGAGTTTTTCCGCTTCCGGGATACTGAAGCTGCAGCCGACCACTTCGGGAATTACTTCAAAGCGTTCGGTATACTCGGCATCTTTTGCCTCGACCGCAAGCTTTTCATACACTATCTCAAAGTCCGGCATGCTGATGTCTCCGCTGATTTCCGTCCAGGTAAGAGCCTTCTCCCCGGACAGGAGCGCACTGGACACTGCGCGGTAGATATTATCTTCATCCAGGCTGATTGTCCCGCCGCCTTTTATCATGGTCATCAAGGCGTTATCCGTGTCCAGATGCAGGTCGGAATCTGCAGTTTCAGCCCGGAAATGTTCGGATACCACGTGAATGTTCGCGCGGATGTAGTTTTCATTCAGTTCCCGCTTTTGGAGTTCTATCGGATAGGTCTTGGAAAACCGGGCCTGAACATATCGGGAAAAGTTATCAAACCAGTTGCTGCCGTGTCCGTACTCAAAAATCTGCCGGGCTGCATCTTCCGCCGTCATACAGGCGCCGGTCTGCATGCGGTCAAGCGTCATGGACAGATCAAGCGGAAATGACACCGTAAACGGTACGTCTTTCAGGCTGTCCCATTTCCGGTCGCGCAGCAGCTTTACGGTTTCGATTTCCGTAAGTCCGCCGACAGGGATCTCATCCAGGATCAGATTGGGCAGATTGACACGGCTGTAGGTAACCCGGTACCCGCCGTAGGCGAGCCCGCCCACCGCAGCAACGATCAGAATGGCAGCGGTCCATAATCCGATCAGGAGTCTGCTCCCAAATCTGGAACGGTCTCTTTTATTGCGTTTTTGTTGCTTCATTCCGTTCTCGTATCATCAATACCTGGTTGCTTTCCGATACATCTCGGTAAAGAGTTCCTCTTCTCCCTTCGGGAGTTTCAGGTTTTCGTCCTGTTTATCAGGCCGGTACATCCACGGCGTTGTATCCAGCCTTGCTCCGGACTGCGCTTCCAACAGGATTCCGATCAGGGTATTCGAGATCAGGAAACCGGAAACGGTAAAATGCCATCTGCCGTCTTCCTCTACCGCCCAGCCTTTCTCCCGAAAAGCCTGCAGGACATGGTGGACCGGCTTCCAGTCGCTCTGGCAGCGAACGCGGTATTCCTGTTCCTCAATCCCGCGGTTGGTACGCATCCCGAGCATCAGATATTCCACCGATCGCTCCAGCGGATCGATTTCCTCGTATTCGTCGATAATGCTTGTCTTGCGGCTGACTCCGTAAGTATATCTGCGAAGATCCTTAACAAAGCTGTATCGCAGATTCCCGACGCAGGAATGCGCCCCGGGGCCAAAGCCCATATAATCATCCAGCCGCCAGTATTTCAGATTATGGCGCGATTCAAAACCGGGCGCCGCAAAATTCGAGATTTCGTACTGTTTATACCCGTAACGCTCCAGCATCTGTGCGGCATAGGAGTACATGTCGGCCTGATCATCTTCATCCGGGATCAGCGGCGAATTCCGATAGGCATCGTACATAGGCGTACCCTTCTCCAGTTTCAGGGCATAACAGGACACATGCTCCGGATGGAGTTCCACCACGCGGGCAAGGCTTTCCGCCCAGTCGCGTTTATTCTGGGTCGGAAGACCGTACATTAGGTCCAGACTGATATTGTCGAATCCGGCCCGCCGCGCAACGCCGTACGCCGCCTGAGCCTGAGGCCAGGTATGACGGCGCTCCAGCAATCGAAGCAGGTCATCCTGTGCGGCCTGTACCCCGATGGAAAGCCGGTTTACCCCTTCCTCCCGCAGGCTCAGCAATTCCTTGTAGTTCATGCTGTCCGGATTGCATTCCACGGTGACTTCGGTGTCGGTGCGGACATTACCGTTCAGCTTCAGCACATCGAACAGCTCCAGAATTCGCTCGGCACCGTAATAGCTGGGCGTGCCGCCGCCGAAGTAGATACTGTCTACTTCATAATTACGGATGCTGGCGGAAGATTCCAGCAGATGATCAATCAGTGCCTTCTGGTAAACAGGCATCTGTTGTTCACATCCGGCCAGCGAATAGAAGTCGCAGTAACCGCACTTGGAAGCGCAGAACGGGATGTGAATATAGATTCCGAGTCTGGGTTTCGGCATCAGAACAGTTCCGCTACAAGATCGGCAAATTCCGCCGGATCTTCCACTTCATCTCCGACTGCCAAAGCTGCAAGCGTTGAGAGAATCTTTGCAAGTTTTGCGGCCTTATCCTTTTCTCCTGCTGAATACGCATCCCGCAGCACCTCAAAGGCACGGTGAGAGGGATTCAGTTCCAGAACGCGGGTGGCACGGACGTCACGCATGTTTTCAGCAGGACCGTACCGGAAATAGCGCTCCATTTCCAAAGAAATTCCGCCTTCGGTTGTCAGTGCGCAGGGTCTGTTTGAAAGGCGGTCGGAGAGTTTGACTTTTGCAATTCTCTCACCGACAGATTCTTTGACGAAGTCCAGGAGCTCCTTGTTCTCGATGTTGCGCTCCTCTGCAGCCTTCTTTTCCTCATCGGTCTCAAAGCCCAGATCATCCGTCACAACATTGCAGAAGACCTTCCCGTCCTGTTCCCGCAGATAGTCAGTCAACACCACCTCATCCAGCGGATTGGTAAGATAAATCAGCTCATATCCGCGCCTGCGTACTTCTTCACACTGGGGCAGGCTGATCGCACGTTTGAGAGAGTCCGCCGTAGCGTAATAGATCTTCTTCTGACTCTCCGGCATATTTTCCACATATTCCTTCAGCGTGATCTGTTTGTCCTCCGCCGTCCAGAAAATGAGAAGGTCTTTCAGGAAGTCCTTGTAACGGCCGTACTCGTCACATACTCCCGCCTTCAGGCTGACGCCGAAGTTTTTGAAGAATTCCTCATACTTCGGGCGGTCCTCGCGCATCAGCTTTTCAAGTTCTCCCTTAATGCGTTTCTCCAGATTCTGACCGATGATACGGAGCTGTCTGTCGTGCTGAAGCAGTTCCCGCGAAATATTCAGTGAGAGATCCGGAGAATCTACCACGCCTTTCACAAAATCAAAATACTCATGCACCAGTTTATCGCACTTTTCCATGATCATGACGCCGTTTGAATAAAGGGTGATTCCGCCCTTGTTGTCACCGGTAAAGACATTTTCATTCTGTTCGCCCGGAACAAACAGCATGGCCTTGTAACTCACGGCACCTTCTGCATTGATACGGACAAGCGCGCAGGGATCCTTGCGGTCACGGTTCTTTTCCTTATACCAGGCAATGCAGTCATCGTCGGTCACTTCGCTTTTGCTGCGCTGCCAGATCGGAACCATGCTGTTGACGGTCTCGTTTTCGGTAACCATTTTATATTCATACTTGGGAGATCCGTCGTCATTTTTCTCGCCGGTCTCGAAGCGTTCCTGATGCTCGATGTCCATCTTGATGGGCCAGCGGACGTAATCGGAATACTTCTTGACCAGCGCCTTAAGCTTCCAGACTTCCAGATAGGATCCGTAGATCTCCTCATCACTGTCTTCCTTGATGTGCATGATCACATCGGTACCGACCGTATCCTTCTCGCAGACAGAAACCGTATAGCCGTCGGTACCCTTGCTGTTCCAGCGCACGCCTTCCGTTTCGCCGAATTTGCGCGTGATCACCGTTACCTCATCCGATACCATAAATGCGGAATAAAAGCCCACGCCGAACTGGCCGATGATCGAAAGATCCTCTTTTTCCGGAGTTTCCCCTTCCATCTCGTTCTTAAACTGAAGGGAACCGCTTTTTGCAATAATTCCGAGATTCTGTTCCGCTTCCGACATGGTCATGCCGATCCCGTTGTCCCGAACAGTAATGGTTCTGGATGTTTTGTCCGGAATGATATCAATCCGAAAATCATCCCGGTTCAGACCGACGCTGTCATCCGTCAGAGAAAGGTAGCAGAGCTTGTCAATGGCATCTGAAGCATTTGAAATGATCTCCCGCAGGAAAATCTCCTTGTTTGTGTAGATGGAATTGATCATCAGATCCAGCAGGCGTTTCGATTCTGCCTTAAACTGTTTCTTGGCCATGGTATGATAATGCCTCTTTTCTTAAAAAATCACTTTGAGTATTATAGTCGTTTCCTCAGGGAAGTGCAAGGCAAAAATCCGAACGTTTCAGAACTGTTAATGAAAAGCCTTCAGCTGCAGAGCTGAAGGCTTTTCGTTTCATAAGTTTTAAAGAATGATCGTCTGCAGGATCTGACAGTCAGCTCTGTAAAGCCGCTTTTACTGCATGGCGCCAAGCAGAAGGCTGAGCAGATTATTGCCGTTGATGTTATTTGCACTCTGCTGAACCGCCTGCTGGGTCGGAGCTGCAGCGGAACTGACCCCGAGAAGGGCATCCAAAAGACCGCTGCCGGAAGACACCTGAGCAGTCTGCTGAAGCGGCTGAACCGTCTGCTGTGCAGGCTTTGCGGGCTTTTTGGGCTTACTGGCCTGCTGAACAGGCTGCTGTGCCACCGTGGTACCACCACCGAGGAGCGCATTCAGCAGGCTTCCGCCGACGCTTGCCTGCTGAGCAGGCTGCTGTGCCACCGTGGTACCACCACCGAGGAGCGCATTCAGGAGGCTTCCGGTGGCGCTGGTCTGCTGTACGGGCTGCTGCGGCTGGGATCCGCCAAGGAGCGCACTCAGCAGGCTCCCGTTCTGAGCAGGGGCGGAATTGCCGCCCAGGAGAGAACCGAGCAGGCCGCCTGATGACTGCTGTACGGGCTGCTGAACGGAAGAACCGCCGAACACATTCAGCAGGTTGCTCAGATCCAGTGCGCCGCCCTGCTGCGCAGAGTTGGACTGATTGTTCGCCGAAAGCATGGCAGACGCAAGAACCGTCAGCAGAACGGGAGCCAGGCCGTTCAGGCCGCGGTTTACTTCACCGCTGCTCAGGTTGGTCTCTTCGGCAAGCATCTCAACCGCACGGTTGGTATCATCGCCAAGGATATGCTGAACAATCTTGCCGCCGTCTTCTTCGTCGGCTTCGGCAAGCATTTCTTCCGCAGAGCGGAAATTGCTGTGCTGAGTCAGCGCACCCAACAGGGAAAGAGCGCCGCTCTGAGAGGATGCGTTGTTTGTCATGTAGCGCAGAAGCAGAGGAATTGCCAGGGGAAGCAGCTTCTTCAGGCTGCTGGATGAAAGGCCTGTCTTGCCGGACAGCGCTTTGATCGCGGCATCTGCAAGAAGAACTTTCAAAAGCACATTCAACAGATTCATTTGTGTCCTCCTATTGTTTTTTGTGGAACTGCTGGTGCGATTATACTACACCTTCTGGGAAATAACACTATTTTTTCAAAAAATTGAAAAAATATTTATCGATTTTTCATGTTTTGGAAATGAATCCCTTTTTTCGTTTCCTTCCGCTGATTCTCAGGATTCAGCATAAAAAACAGATTACTTCTCCATCATGTGTACATTTACGCGCGGATAGCTCAGTTTCACACCTTTTTCCGCAAAACTCTCTCGCACGTTTTCATTCAGGTTGAAGTAGACATCCCAGTAATCCGCCCCCTTGCACCAGACACGTGTCACGTATTCCACCGTGCTCTCCTTGAACGCGAGCAGGCGAACAAACGGAGCAGGATCTTTCAGAATTCTTTCATCCTTCTCAACTGCCGCAAGAATCGCCTGTTTGACTTCTTCCGTACCGGTTTCATAGGAAGTGTTGAAGGTCAGGTCAACGCGACGAAGAGGTTCCGCACTGTAATTGTTTACACTGGATCCGGTAATGTCGCTGTTTGGAATACTGACGGCCACGTTATCCAGCGTGTTCAGCTGGGTATAAAAGAGGCCGACTGTTTTAACCAGGCCCGCTTTCCCGGCAACTTCCACATAGTCGCCGGCTTTGAAAGGTTTTGTGATCAGAAGGGTCAGGCCGGAGAACAGGTTCGCCAGTATATTCTGGACGGAAAGGGACAGGGCAAGACCTGCAATACTGATCAGCGCAACCATGGACGAAGTCGGTATTCCGAGCGCTCCCGCCACAATAATTGCAAGCAGAATCCAGAGCAGTATCTTTACAGCCGAACGGATAAAGCCTTTCAGGGTTCCGTCCAGTTTTGTTGCCTTTCCCAGAACCCGGTCGACAACTCTCATGACCAGATTCATGACGATCAGGCAGACCAGGAAGGTCAGTACCGCGCCAAGTATTTTTGGCATTGCCATGGTTTCGATTAGGTTGTTGGGCATTTTAATTCCTCCTTAAATTATGTATTATTATGAAACAAGTCTAACTAATCCATAACAGTCTTTGTTCCGAGAGCATGTCTGTATCATGAGGCGGTAACTATCCGTCACCGCATAGAATTCATGCCCAGATACCCTTCCAGGATCAGGCTTGCTGCAACAGCATCAACTGTTTTTCTGTGCTTCTTTTCCTTTTTTCCGTTCGCATGAAGGATCTGATGCGCTTCGATGCTGCTTCTGCGCTCATCCCAGAAGACAACCTCCAGATCCGAGTTCCTCTGAAGCAGTTCACAAAATGCCCGGCTTTTCTCCGCACGTGGGCCTTCGCTTCCGTCCATGTTTTTGGGCAGTCCGAGCACGAAAAGCTCAACCTGCCTCTTTTCCGCTTCGCTGATAATTGTGCCGCAAAGCCGTTCCATATTCCATTCTTCGACGGTCCATGCTTCCCCGCAGATCATTCCGGTCAGATCAGATACGGCAAGTCCGGTTCTGGCATCACCGAGGTCAATTGCCATGATTCTCATGTTGCTGTTTTCCTTCGGACACTGTCCATGATAAAACAAAAAGCCCTGAAACACAACATTTCAAGGCTTTTCCTGGCGCAGAAGGAGGGATTTGAACCCTCGCGCGCTTTTTACACGCCTACTCCCTTAGCAGGGGAGCCCCTTCGGCCTCTTGGGTACTTCTGCACATCCGAACGCCTGATAATATAGCACAAGGCTGATATACTTGTCAAGAAAAAGCTATCCTGTCGGAAGGGCGCTGCTCACCCGTAAACAAGGACTGTCAAAACACTGTAGACTGCCGCGAGCGTGATCAGCACAACCGCCTGTTTTCCCCGATGTTCCGTCAGAAGGCCAACAAACTCACGCACTGCAGCGTTTGGCCAGAAGTACCAGCGTGTAGGCGCCCCCATGCCATGCGCATCCATGTGTACCCGACGGGCTTTCAGGCCGGCACGGAAAACATGGTAATTCGTGGTAAAGAACGCGACCCTTGCATTGTTTCGGAGGCCGTCGATGATTTGTTTTGAAAAGCGCATGTTTTCGGCAGTATCACAGGACCTGTCTTCCGTAATGATCCTCTCCGGCGGAATCCCCTGTCTCTGAAGATACTGACACATGGATTCCGCCTCCGAGCAGACTTCATCAGGGCCCTGCCCGCCTGATACGACGAAAAGTGCTTCCCTGCCCATCTGCTTTTGCTCTTCGTCAAACATCATGGCAAGGTCCAGCCTTCCCTTGAGCAGCGGCGTCGGAGACCCGTCTTTTTTCAGACCGCAGCCGAGAACAATCAGGAAATCCCTGTCTTTCTCCGGGACATAGCGTGCCGCAATCAAATCCGCTATGGCCGCGCCGATGATCATGCATTCAAAGTAGAGATAGAAGGCCGCCATCAGGTTTACAACCAGGTTTCTTGCCAGCACGCCTTTTGCAGAGTATGCGCTGTTGAAATCCAAATACGCAATCAGAGCTTCCCCGGCAAGAAGGCAGATTGCCAGCAGGATTCCGAGGATATTGACAAAGCGCCGCCCCTCGTGACGGATCAGTGCAAGATTGGAAACCAGCAGAGCAACGGAGAAGGCTGCCAGCAGAGGCAGTGTCAGGAACATATAGTTTTTAGCAGAGTGCACCAGAGTGAACAGCATTTCCTGTGCATGAAAACCGTCCGGGAACGCAATACTCTTTACCGACATGGTAAGAAAGGTGCCGAACAGGGATAGAAGAAACAATGCAAATCCCATGTACAGGATCGTATTGTAGGAATACATGTTATAGCGCAGTTGTTTCCGGAATGCCGCCAGCAGACAGGCCACGGAACCGCCGAAGTATCCTGTCAAGACAACATTTGCCCATCTCAGCCCTGACTCTCTCCCCCGCACTGCAAGAATGACGAGAATCAGCAGTGTAATTGCGGTCAGCACCGCCAGACTGTATATATTCGGTTTTCGTCCGGTCTTCTCCATGATGCCCGCTTTCCGAGATGATCAAAAGCGGTGCGCATCCCTGAGACGACGCACCGCGTATTCCGATAATTTATGGCTTCTCTTCCACGTAAATATTGTCGCCAACCTGAGTCAGGCTGTAGGCCCGGCCGCGCACGCTGATCTCACCGGGGGCGATCCCGGATGAGCGATCCATCTCCTGGCGAATACTGTCCTGAACCATTCTGCGCGTCAAATATGACACGAACCACGAATCACGATTCAGGCCCGTATCGCTGAATACGACCTGGTATCCGCCGACGACCGAACCGAGTTCTTCATCGTTCAGAATATTCATTGTTTGTTCGCTTTTCATTTTCCGCTTCCTATCCTTCTGCCTGCCGCACCCTCACGCCGCTTCATGGCTTCGCCGTCGGAGCCTGACTGACGTCGTCAGCCGGGCTTTCCGCCTGTATCGGTTGTTCTGCCGGCGTCTCCGCATCTCCTGTCGGCACATCCAGGCGCTGTCTGGCAACCAGTTCAGAAAACAGGCCGTTCCTTGCGATCAGTTCATCATAAGTGCCGTCTTCCACAATGTGCCCTTTATCCAGCACCAGAATTCTGTCGCAGTTGCGGATTGTGGAAAGTCTGTGCGCAATGACGAGCCTCGTGCACTTCAGGCTGTCCAGCGCATCGGAAACCTGTTTCTGCGTCCTGTTATCCAGTGCCGAGGTTGCCTCGTCGAACATCAGGATTTTCGGCTTCGGGGCGATAGCGCGCGCAATCATAATGCGCTGCTTCTGTCCGCCTGAGATGCCGCCCTGGCCTTCCGAAATGATGGTGTGCATCTGCATTGGCATCGCACGGATGTCATCGGCAATCCCCGCCAGCTCAGCAGCTTCCCAGGCTTCGTCGATCGTCAGCTGAGGCGCAGAGATGACAATATTGGAGTAAATATCGCCCTGAAACAGGCTTCCGTCCTGGGTCACGACGCCCATCTTTCGGCGCAGGGACCGAAGGTCAAGCTTGGACATGTCTTTCCCGTCGTAGTAGATGGCGCCTTTTTCCGGCGTTTCAAATCCGAGAAGCAGACGAATCAGCGTTGATTTTCCGCAGCCTGTTGTACCGACAATGGCAATATACTCCCCGGGCTTGATCTTCAGATTCATCCCGTCAACCACATAGGGCATATTGTCGGTATAGCGGAAGTATACGTTGGACAGCTCGATACCGCCCCTCAAAGCGGTGACGACCATCTTATTTTCTGAGGATTCCGGTTCCGTTTTCAGGATCGGTTCCGCCATGTCGAGAATCGGTTTGATCTGAGCAACCGAAAGCGCAACGCCTGTCAGTGCTCCGAAAGCGGCTGTAACGGAACCGAATGAAGCGCTGAAAGCGATATAGTCCGACGGGATGATTCTGGCTTTCACCGCAACATAGTAGAGCAGAACGGTTCCCGCAAGCGAAATAGCTGATGAAATCGCGCCGTTAGCCTTCAGGAACATCGGCGGATTGTAGCTCAGTTCCGCAGCTTCGGAATAAATCTTCGCCCAGCGGGCAAACGCCCGCTTCTCGGCGCCCGCCAGCTTGATCTTCTGTACGCCGGTAATCATGGCATAGCTCAAGCCGTTTTCCTTGGCGCCTTTTTCCATAACCTGCTTGGATATTTTGATCTGAGCCAAAGCAGATATCACACTGAAAACGACCGTGGTCAGCACAATCAGCAGGGCAGGAACCACCAAAGCTCTGGTAAAGCTGAAAATCTGCGTCAGATAAAGCAGTGACATCAGAGATGACAAGCCGGTAGAGAACACATTCCCGATCAGCAGCTGGCACAGCTGATTGACCGCCGTAAACCGGCTGGAGAGTTCACCGGATGCATACTTGCGGAAGAAGTTTGCGGGGAGGTTCATCACCCGCATCATCATGGATGCCTCCACCGACAACGAGGTTTTCAGCTGGATGCGGTTCATCATCAGCTCGCGAACCGTCTTGATCAGCTGGGTCGAGACAATTGCCGAGAGCATGAAAACTGCCGTTCCGATCAGCAGCATGACGCTGCCGCTCTCCCGAACCGGGCCCGTCAAAGTGCGGGTAATCTGCGGACCGATCATACCGAGCAACGTTGCCACAAACGTCAGTCCGATCAGCATGATATAGTCGCCGCCGCTCAGGCAGTCTGTCAGATATACGATCAGATCCGGGATCCCCAGTTTTTTCAGCGGGAGAGGCTTGTAAAAACAGATCGCTTCCCTGTCGAACTGCTCCGCTGTTGCGCGGTTTAAGGTTGTGCGTTTTCCGGTAACCGCGTCATTGAACCAGTAGCCCATAAAGGGCTTCGGCAGCAGCGCAACAGGAAGGCCGTCCTCCTTGCGGAACGCCAGCATCGGTCCGTATGCATCCCGGTACCAGCTGTCTTCCAGCTTCACGTTCCGACGCATCAGGCCGTGCGGGCGCAGACAGAATTCCAGCTGATCATCCGGATCGGTAATTGTTTCCGGAATATCGGCGGGTTTGCAGTGATAAAACTTCAGAATGTCATCAATGGCTTCTTTTGTGATCAGACGTTCGTTGTTCAGCAAACCTGCACCGCGTTTTCCCAGAACGACCGATGCCATGCGAAAAATGGAATCCTCGAAAATGTCCTGATCACTTTCTTTTCTCTGACGAATCTGTTCGTCAAACCATCCCATTCCTCACACCTCCTCAATCGCTGGCGATGAGCTCGGTATATACGCCGCCTTTGGCGTAGAGCTCTTCATGAGTGCCGCGTTCCACAACAACGCCTTTGTCAAGAACAATGATTTCGTCACAGTCCCGAATCGTGGACAGTCTGTGGGCAATGACAATACAGGTGATGCCCCGATCCTTGACCGCTTTCACAAGTTCATATTCGGTCTTGGCGTCCAGCGCGGAAGTCGCTTCATCCATAATGATGATCGAGGGATCCTGCGCCAGCACGCGTGCAATCTCAAGCCGCTGGCGCTGCCCGCCGGAGAGGTCTTTGCCGCCTTCGGTAAGCCTTCCGTTAAAGCCTCCTTCGCGCGCCATGATATCATCATAGATCTGCGCATCCCGCGCAGCGAGGATCATCTCAAAATCTTCAATGGACTCATCCCACATCTTAATGTTGTTTGCAATGGTATCCTCAAACAGGGTAATGTCCTGGTCGACCACTGCAAGAGAACCGGTAAACACACTTCTGTCGATCTCAGAAATGTGCTTCCCGTCAAACAGAATATCACCGCTCCACGGCTGATAAAGCCCGGAGATGAGTTTGGAGAGGGTAGACTTGCCGCAGCCGGAAGTTCCGACAAAAGCGACACGGCTGCCGGGTTTCATGCTCATGGAAAAGTTCTGAATCAGGGGCTGGCCAAGTCTGGAATAGCCGAAGCAGACATCCTTCAGTTCAACATTCCCGGAAAGCTTCGAGTAATCCGCGTCCTGCTCCACCGTACTGTCGGAAAAGTGCGGGTCGGAAGGATACTGCATGACGTCTTCGACGCGTTCCATATCGGTGCGCATTTCCTGAATGGTCTGGCCGGCGGAAATCAGGGTCATTGCCGGCGCCATAAAGCAACTCAGGAAGCCCTGGAAGATCATGATCATACCGAGCGTAAATTCGCTTCGCATCACCAGCCATACGCCAACCACCAGTACTGCCGCATCTGCGACGGTCGTCAGCAGGTTCGGGATCATGCCGAGGTACTGATTCAGCCGGATATATTTCACCTTCTGGGTATTGACTGAGGACTGATATCCTGCCCATTTCTGGAAATAACCGTTCTCTGCTCCGCTGGCCTTGATGGTTTCCACCATTTGAATACCGGATACCGTTGCTGCTGCCAGTTTGCCTTCATCGCGCATCTGTACCCGTGTGATATTCACGCGCTTTGCGGAAATCAGGCGGGACACAAGCAGGTTAATGATGATGGTTACAATCCCGATTACCGTGAGCAGCACGCTGTAGCGCAGCATCACGACCAGATAGAATACCATCATGATGGTATTCAGCAGAAGCGGCGTCAGCGTATTGACAAGGGTGCTGGCAATCGTCGCGTTGGTCCCCTGTCTCTGAAGAATATCACCCGCCATGCGCTGAGAAAAGAATTCCATCGGCATGCGCAGGATCTTCCACATATAAGTGCTGTTGCCGATTATAGCCATTTTACCGTTGATCTTCAGGGCATAGACCGACTGCACCCAGGATACGATAACCTGCGCCACCCCCATCACAATCAGCAGAATCATGAAAGGACGGAACAGTTCGAGATTCTCTCCGGTCAGAAGGCGATCCATAAAGAAGCCAGTAAACACCGGGTTGATGATCCCGAACAGATAGGCAATGGCAGTTGACAGCAGAACAAACACAACCGCAGCCTCAGCGCCGACCAGACGCTTGCGCGCAAACTCCATCACGCTCTTCGGTTTGCCGCCTGGTTCAAAGGACTCCCCGGGCGTGAACTGCAGACAAATACCGGTGAAGGAAGTGTCAAGTTCCTCCATGGTAACCCTCACCTGCCCGCGAGCAGGATCGTTAATATAGGCATATTTCCCCTGAAATCCATCCAGGACCACAAAATGGTTCATGTTCCAATGGATGATGCAGGGGAACTGCATATTGTTTTTCAGGGAATCCAATTCACAGCGGTAACCATCCGCTTCAAAGCCGTAGTTGCGGGCAGCCGCCAGAATATTGACGGCCTTGGATCCGTCACGGGAAACCCCGCAGTCTTTTCGAACCTGCTCGAGCGGTACCCATTTCCCATAGTACGCCATAATCATGGCAAGGGAAGCCGCACCGCACTCGAGCGCTTCCATCTGCATGACTACGGGCACTTTTACCCGGCCCTGTTTGACCGGTTGTTTGACTTTATTCTCACTCATGCGGCGGATCCTCAGCGAAACAGCAGCTTAATGACCTGAGTCTGACGGTATACTACGCGTGTACTGTAAGACCCATCCGAAAGATCCGTGTCGGCAACTGCAAATATGCTTCCGTCATAACTGTTTCCGACACTGTTGATGACGTAAGCTGCATCTCCGACCACGGCTTTCATACCGGGCTCCACTTTTCCCGAGCGCGTCTGATCGTCAAAGATAATAACCATTTTCCCGTCTTCCACCTGAGCTGTACCGGTGACAAAACTGTCAATATTGGCAAAGGACGCCCAGATCAGAACTCCGGCAAGAAGAATAATGACGGCAATCAGAACAACCCAGATTGCGGGACTTGTGACACGCAGGTAATCGTTCAGCTGTTCAGGAGATGAGATATGCTCCACGCTGTTCTTGCGAAATAAAGACTCTTCCATTGGTAATCCTCCACGTATGATCAATTGCTGCTCCGATACGGATAGCGCAGGTTTTCTATCTCACTGCGGATCTTATCCGCAGTCAGCGGCATCAGCACATAACCGCTGGCGTGAATCTTCCAGGCATCGCTCGTATAATCCAGATTCCTGGATATAAACACGATATTGGTCTTCGGTTCCGCGTTGCGCATGATCTTAGCCAGTACCAGCCCGCTTTCGCCCTGCAGTTCCACATTGATAAAGGCAACCGAAACCTTATGTCCGGCGCTGAAACGAAGCGCCTCTGTCATGCAGTCAAATCCGTATACATCCGCATCCGGCAAAGTGTCAATGAGCAACTGCGTAAAAGCTTTCAGAATGTACTCATTGCTTTCCACCGCGATTACGACGGGCATGTTCTCCGCAGTCGCCATTTCATCCAGCAGTTCAATGGTACCCAGGTCCAGATGCGATGCAAGACGTGCCAGCATGCTTATATCCGGCAGACTGTTTCCCGATTCCCAGTTGATGATGGTCCTGCGTGAAACAAACATGAGGTCCGCAAGCTGCTGCTGTGTCATACCCAATTCCGTACGCCTGGTCCGGATTCTCTGCCCGAAGGATTCCGTCGGGAGCATATCTGATTCCCTCTTTCATGACTGAATGATCCAATAGACTTGCCTATTGTATTATTATAACAAACTTGATCAAACAAATCAAATCTTTTCAGAAAAGCTTGTGCCCCCGCCAAACCTGTTGACGGGGGCACACGGTTATTCAGTAAGATTAGCGAATGATGCGGGGATAGATGGTCAGGTGCTGACCGGCATAGATTCTGTTCGCATCGGGAATGCCGTTCCACTGGCAAATCTCAGCAACGGTAACACCGAAGCGGGGGCCAATGCCGGTGAGGACGTCGCCGCTGGCAACCGTGTAGATGATGTAGCTGCCGTAGTTCACATAAGTGCCTCTTGCGTAGTTCTGCCAGGGGCCTGCGCCACCGTCGATTTCTGCGAGATCAATGTCGTTCAGTTTCACTTCGTCTGCCATTTTAAAATACCTCCAAATTAATATTCACAAAAGAATTCTCTTTTTGTGTTCAGATTGATGATTGTGTACTGCGCGATTCTGCGAATCAGTACTTGAGCATTGCGTTGACGATATCCTGCACCATGGCGGGATCGTAGCCTGCGCTTCTCAGTGCGTTGACGCGATACTGGTCGTTGCCGTATTTGCCCTGAATGACATCCTGTGCAACAGTGCCGTAACCGGCTGAGAGGCCATTCACCAGATGCTGTACTGCCCAGTAATCATAACCGGCTGCGGTAAGCCTTCTCTTGCGCTCTTCCCCATTGCCGTACTTGCCATTCATAACATCGAGGGCTGCGAGATAATTTGCTGAAACACCACCGACGACTTCTTTCAAGCTATCATCGGCAACTTTTTCAACTTTGTTTTCAAGATCGCTCATCGATTCAACCTCCTGTTTTATTCCCTCATCTGAGGTTGGCCCTATCATGCCACAACTTTCGCCATTTGTCTATAGGATGAGAACAACGTTTCACATTTAACCCCCTTGCTACTTTCTCAGATTCTGATAAAATAGAGCCCGTCGGAAATCTTCATGAAGGAGACTATTGCATGATTCCCAGGAATAAAAACATTATAATAATATGCTTCCTCACCGCCATCCTGCTTCTGACTCTGTCAGGATGCTCGTTTCGGAAGAAGCAGGAAGTGAATCCCTCTACCATTGTTGAACAGGCTGCCGCCGATGCGGGGCTGCCAAACGTGACAGAACTGGTGGAGAGCCTGACTCTGGCGGAAGAAGACGAGGCGGAACTCGGCGAATTGCCGCAGCCCGGAGACACAGTCTGCGGATTTACCGTCCGTGAAGTTCAGGCATATCCGGATATCGGTGCGCAGTGCATTCGTTTTGAACACGTCAAAACCGGTGCAGAGCTTATTTATATTGCCAACAGTGATCTCAACCGCGTTTTCGACCTGACCTTCTTCACGAGGGCAATCGACGACACCGGCCTGCCCCATATTTTTGAGCACGCCACGCTGGATGGTTCGGAAAAGTATCCGTCAGACGATTTGTTCTTTAATCTTTTGTACCAGACCTATAATACTTATATGAATGCCACAACCGGTCAGGCCTATACCACCTACCCGGTGGCAAGCCTCTCCGAGGCTCAGCTTCTTAAGTATGCGGACTTCTACCTGGACAGCTGCATGCACCCGATGCTCATGGAAGACGAAAACATCTTCCGCGAGGAAGCATGGCGTTACCGTCTGGGCAGCCTGGAAGAAGACCTTGCCATTGAAGGAACGGTTTACAGTGAGATGCGCTCCGCCATGGACATCAGCAGCCAGGCGCACTACGACTGGATCCGCACATGCTTCCCAGGCGCAACCTGCGGAAACAACTCTGGTGGGGATCCGGCCCATATTCCCGAAATGACCTGGGAAGATCTGAAGGCCTATCACGATCTCTATTACCACCCGTCCAATTGCGCTGCATATCTGTACGGAAAATTTGAGGACTATACCGCTTTCCTTCAGCTGCTGGACGACGAGTTTTCTCAGTATGAGCACCGCGAGTTCAGCTTTGAGGAAAACAATTACACTCCGCTGACCGAATCTGTCACTGCGGAATATCCCTATGCGGTGGAGGAAGATTTCTCCACAGAAGGCGGAACGGTTGTTTATTACTCCTTCCTGTGCCCGGGGCTGAAAGAACTGACCCTGGATGAAATGGTCCTGAACACGCTGACAGACCTGCTGATGAACGACCGGTCCCCGATGATGAAGCGGCTTAAGGAAGCCCTTCCCTACGGATACTTCGGAACCTATTTTGAGTATTCCGGCCCTCAGGATATGGTGGTATTTTACGGCATGTATTTGAACCGGGAAGATGCCGAAACTTTCAGAGAGATCGTCGATCAGTCCCTTCAGGAAGTTGCGGAAAAAGGTTTTGAGCCGGTTCTCGGCGACGGGATCATCGCATCCCTCTCGATTGCCTCCAAGCTCAGCCGTGAAAGCTCCAGCCTCGGCGCAACCCTGGTTTCTGGTCAGTTTGTTCCATCCTATGCCGACACCCATGATCCGTTTTATACCATCAACTACTCTACGGCGCTGAGCCAGATGAACGACTGGAACCAGGCAGGACTTTATCAGCACGCGGTCAGAGACTGGCTGCTGGAGGATGACGTCATTACCGTTCTGAGCATTACTTATTCTGAGCCCGGCCTGCGCGAGCAACTGAACGATGCGGAGAAAGTGCATCTCGCCGAAGTGAAGGCATCATTGTCCGATGAGGAACTGCTTCAGATCATCAACCGCGATGAAAACGCATGGGCAATCATGGAAAAGCAGCTGGCACTTGCCGGATGCAGCATGAAGGATTTTGAAAAGGCATACAGCACCGTCATCCCAGAATCCGGCAATCAGAAGCTGCTGGAAATGCTTGATCAGAATGAAAGCATTGAGGCCACCCTGGAAAGCGGGATCGTTCCTGAGAATCTTTTCCGTGAAGTTCTGGAGGAAATGTTCCGTCAAAAGAAAGATCAGATGACCGAGAGTGAATCCGGCGCCGCGAAAATGCTGCTGCAGTATGCCGGGCAGGCACTCAAAGGCATCGTTGATGCTGCCGCCTCGCCGGCGGACACGGATTCGATGGTAGCGGAACTGCGGGCTGTGGACGTCCGGAGCCTTCCGGAGGAAGTCCGCAACTATGTCGTCCATGATGAAACCGATGAAGACGGCGTCCGTCACCTGACGGCAGCGGCCGAGGTGGATGATATCGGTGAAACGCTTATTATGCTGGATGCTTCCGGGCTTCCGCAGGAGGATCTCCACTGGTTTGCCCTGTATCTCCCCATGCTCGGACAACTGGAAACCAGCGAGCATTCCCAGGAAACACTGTCTGCCATGATTGCCCGCTACACCTACGGATGGAATGCAAGTTATGCCGTTCCTGTCAAATATGGAACGAAAGAGTATAATCCTTACCTGAATACCGGATTTATCTGCCTCGGCGAGGATCTGGAAACCGCCTACAATCTTGCTTACGAAGTGTTGTTTGAGACTGTATTTACCGACACCGAAAAGCTCAGCGGCCTGATTGACCGGGCGCTTGCCTCGGCCCGCGCCGGGATCAGTTACGGACCTTATTACCTGATGATCAACCGCCACATGGGCGCAACCGAACCGGTATACGCCTACAGCAGCTATCTGAGCGGGCTGGACTATTTCGCATTCCTGAATGAAGTTTCCCAAATGATGAAAGACGATCCGGCTGCTGTTGCTGCAAAGCTTAGTGAAGTTCAGCAGCTTCTGAAGAACCGAAGCAATGCCATCACCATTTTTGCCGGTGACCCGGATCTGTTTGAATCCGCCGCAGAGCAGACAAACGCCTTTCTGGGGAAATTGAACAACGAGCCCATCACTCCTGCAGTGTATGAATTCGATGCTCCCGCGAAGCGAGAGGCACTCATTATTGACAGCACCGTACAGTATAACGGTCTGATCACATCCTTTGAAACGATGGGGCTGGACGGATATACAGCTGATTTGGACGCCATAAAATCTTTGGTTGTGGACACTTTCCTGATTCCTAAGCTGCGCGAACAGTACGGAGTCTACACTCCGATGCATGAGTTTACAGAATACGGCGGTTATCTGCTGAGTTACAGCGATCCGAATATCAGAGAAACCTTTGAAGTATACGATGAACTTCCGGATTTCCTGAAGAATACTGAAGTGGCCCAGGATACCCTGGACGGTTACATTCAGTCATCCTATTCCTACCTTGCCGGAACTGACGGCGAACTATTCGGCGCCATATCCGCCGTAAATCGCCGGATATGCGGAATTCCCGATGAGCTCCGTGTTGAACGGATGAAATGCCTCAAATCCCTGACACCGGAAAAGGTACAGGAATATGCAGAAGCTTATCAGAAACTCGCAGAATACGGGAACATCTTCACAATCGGCGGCTCCGCAGCTATCCATGAACACGAAGACTTCTATGATTTAATTCTGGATCCACTGAAAGACTTCTCCTGAACAAAGAAAAACCCGGCAGCACAGGCTGCCGGGTTTATTATGCGCTTTTCACTCAGAAGAGCTTCCAGACGAGACCAATGTGGTAATCCGGATCGTTCGGATACTGCGTAACCTGAAGGCTTTCATTGCTCCAGTCATAATTCACATAGATCGGATCTTCCATCTGCGTGATTCCGGGAGTGCCGTTGTCAGTCTGGAGAGCGTCAGCCCAATCCTGCATAAAAGCTTTGATCTCCCCCAGATCGATACTGCCGTCTGCCACCAGTACAATGAGAAACGCGGTTCCGTCATTGGTCATGTCGACTTCGATGGATTTAAAGAGAATGCCGTTGTACTCGCAATTGTTGTACAGATGCCTGCTGTTTGCCCCGAGTTCGGAACGATCAGGCTTTCTTCCTAGTATCTCGAGAATCTCTTTATTGGGAACCCCGGCATGAAAATAAGCCTGTTTCTGCGGTACATCAGCTTCAGCCGGAGTATCCGCAGCATGTTCCTCCGCAACTGCCGGTACCGCGTCAGCTGCAACCGGCTTCTCTTCCGGCGGTGACCACCTCGGCTGAGCGGATTCTGCCGGCTGTACCGCAGCTGCTGCAGTCGGTTCCGGAGAAGGTGCAGCTTCCGCCGCTGCATCGGACGATCCGCACGCTGCCAGGAGAGGTACTGCAAGGGCGAAAAGAAATGAAATGAATTTTTTCATACAGTGTTTAATCAGGTTTCCCTGATGCCTCCTTATTGAGATGGACTCACTATACCAAAACGCGCTCCTTCGTACAACAGGAGGTGCAAGAGCTTTCACAATACCTGGCAAAGAAGTGAAAAGGATTTCACACGGAAAGTCGTAATTCCTGACCAGCGGCAACTTCCCCAAGAAACGGCTGTTCAGACTTCCCAGAAAAGTTCATCCAGGGTTTTTTCCAACGCTTTGCAGATCGCGATGCACAGATTGATCGTAGGGTTGTAGTCCCCTTTCTCAATTGCACTGATTGTCTGCCGGGAAACACCGCAGAGCTTTGCCAGATCATCCTGTGACAGATCCTTTGCAGCACGGGCTGATTTGAGTCTCAGGTTTTTCATCTCTCAGTCCTCCGGCTGTTCCTCATGCTTTTCCATAATGTGCTTCAGCAGCAGTTCAAATCCAATGAGCAGCAGCATCACACATACCATCAGGTTAATCACCGGACCTGTAACAACACCGTCCTGAACCATGCTTCCGTCTGCAAACGCCCCAATCACCGGGATCAGATTCAGCACTCCACAAACGACCATCACAATGCCGTAGCGTTTCCGGTTGTTGTTGATGCCCCAGTAAGCGTCCTTCCAGATGCTGTACACACACAGAACGATACAGCCGATCAGAACGCTGGCAAGATGCAGAACCGAATCATGAACCGGGATAAATACTTCGCCCAGTTTCAGAAGAAACAGGATTACCTCAATCACAACCACGGTGTAAAAAGCGTAGCGGTACGCATCTCCGCGGACTTTGATCTGGCGCTCATCATAATCCGTTTTATATTGATTGTTTTTATTGGAAAACCGAACAAGCAGTACTGCTATCACCAGACCAACCAGAATCCCTACGGCAACGCCGACGGCGCGGGCACTATTCGTATTCATCAGTTTTCTCCTTACTTTCATTCTTCTGTTCTTATTTTGCAGGCTGCAGCAGAGGGCCTGCCTTCCCCGGCTGCAAGCACAGTATATATCATACTTTTCAGTTTGTCAACTATTTTTTACATTTTTCTTTTATTAGTAGATTATTTCTATTAATAGAATTGTTTGCTATTAAAGAGACACATCTCCTTGCCCGTCATGATGAAAAGATCCGTTTCCCTCACGCCGGAAACGGATCCATAATACTATTCATTCTGTCTTCTGCAGCATCAAACGGCCACCGAGGCAATATACTCCACGCCTGCTTCGGCAGGAATGCCCGGATCAGAGATTGAGAGTACGCCTTTCACTCCGCCCATAAAGTGGCAAATTGCAATTCCCATATCTACTTTCTGCAGATCTCCCGTTGAATTGCTGACATATCCCTTGTCATGCTTCAGATAGAAGTGATAATTCTTCCCTTCTCTGACAACGCGCCACGGCTGCCGGTTTACCGCAGACGGCGCATAACGCACCATTTCCAGAGCCTGTTCCACTGTGCTGTCTTCTTCGTTCAGCGGGGCAGAAAAAGCCCTGTCAAAAAACAGTTCCGAAGCGGGTTTCCGTTCATCCGCTTTGACCCCTCTGCGCATCATGAGTTCGCGCACGGACATCTTCTTTGCCGGATAACCGAGCGGACTCATGCATGGCATAATCTCGTGATCCTTCAGCGACGCCGCCTTCTCAAACAGCTCCCTCTTCATGGTTCCGCCGATCCATGTCGTCCCGATTCCGAGCGACCAGGCATAGAGCACCAGCTTTTCAAATGAATAACCGAAAGCTTCTTCCGCATGAGCCTGCACGCCGACTTTTGCCGCCACATACATGGTATCACCCGCCAGAACCGGACTCGACAGGCCGTTTGCTTTTGCATCCAGAAACACAAACTCTACCGGGATCTCATAAGGGTTCTGAATCGTCCGGACGTATTCGGCTAATTTCTCCTGATCCGCCTGTGTAAGCAGGTTTCCGTCAAAGGTTCTGACGCTTCTTCTTGTTTTTACGGTTTCCAACATGTTCATAATGTGTTCTCCCCCTTCAGAAATGATTTGAGAAGCTGCAGACTCTGCGACGGGACACAGAAGCGCTCTCTGCTGACCTGGATTTCCTCAGCAACATCGTCCAGGTTAAACCATTGCACCTCTTCCACCTCGTCCTTCTGGAGACTCAGGCTGCCGATCTCCACCGGTTCATGATAAACATAAACCCAGGTGACCTCGTTATCCCGGAAAAGCTTTCCGTGAAACTTTTTTTCATACCGTATCCGGAAAAACCCGACGAAAGAGAGCTGCTCTTCCGTCGTTTCGATTCCAAGTTCCTCCAACAGTTCACGGAGGGCGGACTCGATGGGGTCCGAGCCTGAAGGAATATGGCCGGCGGAAGAGGTGTCGAACAGGCCGGGAAACGACTCCTTCTTCATGCTCCGTTTCTGCAGAAGAATCTGCGTTCGGCCGTCACATTCTCTGACAATCCACACATGCGCTGTCCTGTGCAGGAGACCTTCTCTGTGAGCTGCATTGCGGCTGACAATTTCACCGGTCGGATTCCCTTTTTCATCTACAAGATCCAGGTATTCCATCATGAAAGTATGTTCTGTCCCTCTTTAATGCCAGCTTTCCCTGTGCGGCATTTCATACAACATATTCTGTTTTATAATAACACAATATACGGGTTTTCACAACATGTGATCCGGACACTCCGTGCGGGAGGTTCTCCCGGGTCTGAAAAAATAGGAGCAGGGGGCGGAAGATTTGTCCGCCTGCTCCGATTTCGGTATAAAACCTTTTCGATCCCTGTCGGTCTCTTTACAGCACTTTGCCGTCCGCCGCAACGATGGTCAGAATCCCCCGATAAACGATGTACTTGTTTTCCGCATCGTCAAAGTAGCAGCGGTAAAGGTGGGATGGCTCCATTCCCATACAGCGTTTCAGGTCTCCGACAATATGAAACCCGATTCTCTCAGCCTGTGTTCTGATGCTCATTCCGTTTCCCTCCTCGATCAATATTGAACGCATCTGATTCAACCTCTTTTCTGCTTTAAGGATACCACGGATCCAGTCCCAAAAAGTTCCCTTGCTCGTTGTCAACCCGGAGACTTTGTGTTACAATTCGGTTATCCTATCTGAAGGGCGGAATGACCGTGGCTGCCGGAATCAACCAGAAGCTTAAAATGCTGTATCTCGCTAAAATACTGTCCGAAGAGACCGACCAGGAGCACGGGCTTACCGCACAGGAGATCATAGACCGTTTGGAAGCATACGGCGTGAATGAGGACCGGAAAACTCTGTACCGGGACTTTGCAGAACTGGACCGCTACGGCATGGAGATCCTGAGCGAGCAGAACGGGCGCAGCGTTCTTTATCATCTCAACGACCGGACGTTCGAACTGCCCGAACTGAAGCTGTTGGTGGATTCCGTGCAGGCCTCAAAATTTATCACCGAAAAGAAGTCCAGACTTTTGATCCGGAAACTGGAGTCACTGGTCAGCCGCCATGAGGCTAAGCATCTTCACCGTCAGGTTCTGATCTCCGGGCGCGTCAAAACCATGAATGAGAGCATATACTACCATGTGGACAAGATACACGAGGCCATCAATTCCGGGAAACAGATCCGCTTTCAGTACGGGCAGTGGAACGTTCAGAAAAAGATGGAACTCCGGCACGGCGGAATCTGGTATCAGGTCAGCCCGTGGTGTCTGATGTGGGACGATGAGAACTACTACCTGGTAGCCTACGATGCGGAAGACCGTAAAATCAAACATTACCGGGTCGACAAGATGATTCGGCTTTCCCTCACCAAGCTCCCGCGGGAAGGCAGGGAAGAATTCCGACAGTTTGACGCAGCAAAATACACCAAACAGGTTTTCGGCATGTTCGGCGGTGACGTCATGCGTGTCACGCTGGAGGGCCGCAATGACATGGTCGGCGTGCTGATTGACCGCTTCGGAACGGACGTAAATATCCAGCCGAAAGACAGCGAGCACTTTACGGCAAGCGCGGAGGTGGCCGTCAGCCCGCACTTCCTCAGCTGGATTATCGCGCTCGGCGACGGGATTCGGATTACCGGGCCGGAGGCGCTTCTCGAGAAGATCAGGGCCGAAGCCAGAAGGCTTTCCTCCCTGTATCTATAAGGAAACAACTTCCGAGCAGTTCAGGCACAAAGCATTTTTCCCCTGTAATCTTACTCGGTTAAAAAGTGTTGCAATAACGGGAAAAACCGCCTGAAAAGGCGGTTTTTCTTGCAAAAAAAGCAGAACTGCATCTTTCAATGCAGTTCCTTTGGTGGACGATACAAGACTCGAACTTGTGACCTCCCGCACGTCAAGCGGATGCGCTACCAGCTGCGCCAATCGTCCTGGTGGAGATAAGCGGGATCGAACCGCTGACCTCTTGAATGCCATTCAAGCGCTCTCCCAGCTGA
>JAFPWF010000037.1 GCA_017395085.1 Oscillospiraceae bacterium
GTACCACGATGTCGTGTTGACTTCATAAATGCAGATCGTGGGTAGTCACCTCCTCCAGCAGGACATAAAAAGCGCCGTTCATGACTGAACGACGCCTGACAGATTTATGGCTGTGATCCTGTCTTATCCGATGACAGCATCCCCGGCAGTATACTCTTCGAGGGAATTCTCCCGAACCTGAATACAGGCCCAGCTGACAGGTGAATCGGCGGCGGCGCTGAACTGCCGCTTCACTGCGGGCGCTACCCTGATCACATCTCCGGCGGCAAAATCAACTTTTTCGCCGTCGAGTATAGCGCTGCCCTTGCCGGACAGGATGATGTAGATTTCCTCATTCTTCTTATGGGTGTGTACGAAAGGCACACCCGCGCCTGCGGGAAGGTTGTTGATGCTGATCTCCGCGCCGGTCAGTCCCAGTACGTCGTGCAGTTCGGTTCTCGGGTCCTGCTTTGCGTTCCACTTGCTGAAGTTTGCCATGTCAGTTTTCCTCCTTCTTATTTCGAACTCCCGTATTCTGGGAGCCTCGAACCTCTTCATGATAGAAGTAGTCCACGATGGTCGGATGCCCCTGCGGTACGCGCTCGTAGGGCGTTTCATTATCCACGAAGCGGCAGCCGTATCTGTGAGCCATCTCTTCGGCTTTCTTTTCGAGGGCTTCAAAATAGCCGCGATTCCGCTTTCCGTAGATCTCCTCATACAGCGGCATCAGATGCGGATACTTCGCCGCGATATAGTCCATGATCGTCTTCTTGAATCCGCCGCGCAGGTTCAGGTTCTCCAGCCAGACCAGGTCGCACTGATCCTTCGCCCGTTCGAAGATCGCCTCAATGTCCGTGATCCCGGGAAATACCGGCGAAATGAAGCATACCGTCCGGATGCCCGCGTCGTAGACCTGCTTCATAGCCGCGAGACGTCTTTCGATGCTGACCGCCGCGTCCATATCGTTTTTGAAATTTTCATCCAGCGTGTTCACCGACCATGAAACCGTCAGCCGGTTCCGCTTGTTGATCTCCGTCAGCAGATCCATATCCCGCAGGACGAGATCGGATTTGGTGCAGATCAGGATATCTGCGCCGCTGTCCTTCAGCTGTTCCAGAAGAAGGCGGGTCTTTCCGAACTTCTCCTCCAACGGGTTATATCCGTCGGTCACCGTGCCGACGATCACCTTCTGCCCGGCATATTTCTGCGGATTGGTGATGGCGGGCCATTCCTTCACATCCATGAAGGTGCCCCAATCCTCGGTATGCCCGGTAAACCGCTTCATAAAGCTGGCATAGCAGTATTTGCAGGCATGGGGACAGCCCACATACGGGTTGACCGAATACCCGCCCAGCGGCCCATTCGACTTGGTCATGATGCTCTTCGTCTGGACAAATCCTACTTTGATTTCCGGCTGCTCCATGTTCTCTGCTCCTCCAATACATGATTGAATGCTTCCGGCAGTTCCTGGATCATCTGTTCTTCACCCATGATGGGAACGAGATCCTCTTTCCAGAAAACGGGGATGTGACCGTTATGCGCCTGCTCTGTCAGGGAACAAGCCCATGCGGGCTCGGTGTGAATCTTCCGGCTCTGCGCTCCGGTCATGGTGCCGACGACGATCCAGTCGATACCGGACAGATCTACCGTGCCCGGATCATCGAAGAGCGGCTCGAAGGTTACGTGATAATGTCCGGCTTTTACATTTTTCCGCAGCGCGTCGATGCGCCAGAGTTCTGCTTTTCGGGTAACTGTGACGCCAAACCAGGCATTGTCCAGGTCGGTGCTGAAATCCAGCAGGTCGGGACGCTTGCTGAGGAAGAGGAACTGGTGCTGGGGGTTCTCGCGGATCTTCGCAAAGACCGCCTCACGCCATTCCGGTTTCCAGCCCGCCAGGTCGCTCATGCCCGTCAGCAGGAAGTTCTGCGGGCGGGGCTTGTCCATCAATCGCAGCTTGCCCGGAAAGAACTCCGGCTGTGAGAAATCATCGATCATGTGATAACGCTTCACATTGTTTCGCGCATAGCAGTACGGACAGCCCACCGTACAACCGATCACCAGGTTCATGTTCTGGATCAGATCCTTGATGCATACGCTCATGACTTCAGCTTCTCCTCCAGATTCCGCTGTATCCGCTGCAGGTATTCCTCAAACTGCCGGACTTCATCATCCGTGAAATCCTGATAATATAGCGCCCCCATCTGGTCGGAAACGGCGTCATAGTCGGCCTTCAGCGCTCTGGCCTTATCGGTCAGGAACAACAGGGTCTTCCGCTTGTCCCGGCTGTCAGGCTCTCTGCGGAGCAGGCCCTGGCGTTCCATGCGCTCCAGCATTGTGGTCAGGGATGTGATGGCAAGACCGCATGTTTCAGAGATTGTTTTGATCGGCACGCCGTCCTGCTGCCAGAGGACA
>JAFPWF010000062.1 GCA_017395085.1 Oscillospiraceae bacterium
CTCCGGGTGCAGAGGGCTCGCCCGAGCAGCCCCAAGGCAATGGCGCCCATAAAAAAGGCCCCGAGCAAGGTCTTCCATTCGATTTTCCGGCGTCGCATGATCGGTCTCCCCTAAATAGTAGATTTCATCAGCCTAATGAAGCGCCAATACCAGCAGAAAGATCCCGAGGGCAACAGACAGGAGGGCGACGGTCATCACCTCAAAGAAGGCGCTCCAGCCGAATTGCTCCACCTGCCTGTGATCGGTTCGCAGGCGTCGGATGTTTGCCCACAGGACGGCGAGGCCGCCCGCCAGAGCCACGGCAGCGCCCAGCAGGCGCAGCACCGCGCTTGGGGTGTCGGGATTCAGAAAACGGTCCATTACCGGGAAAACCAGCCCGAGCGCCAGGACGGCGAAGGCCAGAGCCAGCAGCCGCCTGCCCGGCTTGTCCCGCAGCGGTTGGGACAGCGGGGCAGGGTCCGATTTTTCGTCCGGGCTTTGGAAGCGTAGCCGGTCATAGGGATAAACCAGGAAGGGGAGGACCTGCGTATGCCTGCCGCAGAAATCCATAATCGCCCGAATATTTCGGTCCAGCGTCTGGCTCGGCAGATCCACGCGGAGGGTAGAGCGGGTAAAGCGCTTTCGGCCCTCCTCGTCGTGCTCCAGGACCGCGTCGGAAAAATAAAGCGTATAGAGCAGATGGTCCCGGTCGTGCAGGTAGTAGGCAGCCCCGTAATCCTGAATCTGCGTCCAGGACAGGCGCCGGGTTTTGAAGAGACTCCGGGCGCTTACGCCGTCCTGATCGACGGTAAGACTCCGGAGCCTGGACAGTGCGATGACGCTGAACAGGACCAGCACAAAGAGAATCCACACGGCGAGAAAGCTCCTGTCCATCGGAAGCCAGAGTCCACCCTCGTCTTCCCGCAGCACCAACCAGCTCATGATAAGGCCGATCCCGCCCATCAAAAAGAGCAGGACCAGCGGCGCCAGCTGCAGGAGCCCGTTCCGGATCACGATCCGGTCCGGAAGGATCGATACGCTCTGGAAATCGAACAAGCGCCGATCGTTGGGCAGGGGCTGGCCTGCGGTGCGGCAGAGAGCGGCCAGATTCTCCTCGGCTGCCGCCGGGACCTCATCGGGGGCAAGACGCTTGCCGCTGAGCAGTTCGTTGACGGTGCAGCCCAGCTCGTCGGCCAGGACGGGCAGGAGGCTCACGTCCGGATAGCCCTTGCCGGTCTCCCAGCGGGAGACGGCTTTGTCCGTGATGCCGAGCCGGGCGGCAAGCTCTCTCTGCGTCAGATTCTTCTCTTTACGCCGGGCGGCGATCCATTCGCCGGTCCTCGTCGGGTCCATACCGCACCTCCTCTCGTGATTTCTGCCCTTATCATAGCATAAACCGCCAAAAAAGTCACCCTATGAATCATAGAGCGTTCCTTTCCGGCGGCGTTTTTGCTGTTTGGCTTCAAATCATCTGAAGCCTTTTGCGGGATGCAGCTGTTTGAGCTTTTTCAGGTGGCAGCGGAAAATGACGATCACGGCAATCAGCAG
>JAFPWF010000063.1 GCA_017395085.1 Oscillospiraceae bacterium
AATTCCGCCGGCAAATGGAAGATATGCCACATATACCGGCTGCTTGCCCTGATACCGAGAACGCCGAAAAGCCTCATCTGATAAACAGTCTGCACCCAGCCGACAATCAGCTCTATCAGACAGAGGACGCCCAGAAACGCAAGCAGCGGTTGCAGCCATCCCGGATTTGCCCCGCTCAGAACGCGGTCAAGGAATACGCGGGAAGCGGCAGGCAGCAGGAGTCCCGTCAGGGAAACGATCAGGCTTGCCGCCGCCACAAAGCATACGGTGGATTTTGCTTCCTTCAGGTTCTCTTTCAGATAAGAGACCATGCTTCTCGGACTTCCTGTCGGCTCAAAATCCTCACTGGGTGAAAAGCGGAGACAGACCCCGGTATAGGCTTCGTCAAACTCCTGCATGGTGATCTTTTCGCTTCCACTGCCAGGATCGTTGATATAGACCGTATTTCCTCTGCGCCCGCAAACCACCACAAAATGCGTAAACCGCCAATGAACGATACACGGATAGGTGGTCTTTTTAAAAAACTCGTCCACTTCATAGCGGTATCCCTGCGCGTTCAGACCAAGCATTCTGGCGCTTTTGGCGATCGTGGACATCTTTGCCCCGTCACGGGAGATGCCGCAGAGCTTGCGAAGCTGCGACAGCGGCACCCATTTCCCGTAGTAAGCAAGCACCATGGCAAGGGAGGCGGCGCCGCACTCCATGTTCTCCATCTGCATGACAACCGGCACGCTGGCTACGCCGCCGCTTTTCGGGGCACGAATCTTCTTTTTCATCGGCTCAGTCTCCCCGTGTCAGGAAGGATGACGGCGCAAGCTCCCTTTGATAGAATGTCACGGTATACAAACCGTCCTCCAGGGGACAGTTGATCTGTACCGTGCAGTACCATCGCTCGTCAGGCAGCAGGAACAGAAGCTCATTGGGAATTTCGGACACGCTGTGAAGGCTGGCGTCTGTTCCCGTTACCTTTCCCTGAACGCCTTCGATCATCACGACGGTTTCTTCGGTGATTTCTCCGAGTTCACTCTGCGCGACATAGCACCGGAGCACACCGTTCTCACAATACCCGGCGCCCGTAACCGTTGTCTGGATCCTTCCGAAAAATACCCACACGAAAATAGCCGCCAGCACAAGAGCGGCTGCCAGCAGAACAAACCACGGTCCAAAACCGGTTAGCCTCAGATAGCCGTCGAGCTTTTCCGGCCCGGCGGCTTTCTGAAGGTTTTTTTCTCTGAATACTGTATTTGCGTTATTACTCATTGTGTCCTGTTACTCTTTCCAGCAGCAGGGATCCGCGCCGTGCAGGTCGCCTGTTGCGTTGAATCCGACCGCGCGGCAGCCTCTGCACCAGTTCAGCAGCTCGCAGTCCTTGCATTTTTCGATTTCCTTCACATCGGCGTAGCGCTGCATCTCTTCGCATGTTTCCAGTTGGCTCAGGGATTCTTTCCAGACATTGCCTACCGTGCTTTCCATGCGGCGGCAGGCAACCACATCGCCGTTTGCGAGAATGCAGCCTGTTCTGCCAAGATGACATCCGTCGCAGACCATATCCGGGTCGGCTTTGGAAAAGGCGGGAACCGTAAACTCTCCACGCTCCCATCTGAGCAGCGTGAACAGGTGATCTTTCTGGATGAACCTGGTTTTTAAGCCCTGCGCGTTCAGCGCTTTGCTCTTATCATAATACCTCTCCAAAAAGCGGCGGTATTCCTCCGGCGACGGGTAATCCTCCGCCTTTTCCGGCGAGGTGGCGCAGTAACGGGCAAATGTAAAGCTGTAGGCATTATGCTCCGCTACGACGTCCATCAACGAAAGGATGTCGTCTAAATTCATTTTGCTTGCGGTGGACATGATCTGCGATTCAATCCCCGCGTCGTTGAGCAGTTTGATGGCCGCAAGGGTAGCCCGGAAGCTGCCGGGCTTGCGCATATAGTCATGGAAGGGTTCCAGACCGTCGAGCGACATCTGGTATCGCAGCACCCCGAGCTGTTTCAGCCGCGTGCAGACTTCCGGGGTAAGGTGGAAGGGATTGCCCATCATCAGCCATCTGATGCCGCGCCGGTGGATTTCCTCCGCCAGATCCCAGAACCGCGGGTGCAGAATCGGGTCGCCGCCCGTTACGGCAAACATGGGTCTGCCGTGCCGCCTTGCCGCGTCCAGCGTACACTCGTCCAGCGTGCGAATCAGCATATCCCACGGCGTAGTGACGCATTTCAGCAGCGCGTCCTCCGCGAAAAGGTAGCAATGCTTACAGCGCTGGTCGCAATTGTCGGTAATGTGCCACTGGTAGGCCTGTGTGGGTTTCAGTCCTTCCCCGCGGGACAGCATGCCCTTATCCGTCAGCAGAAGACCGACCCGGCATTCTGCCGCTTTTTCGCCGCAAAAGCTGACCGAGAAGTAGGCAATATCCGCGCAGCAGACCCATTCCCGATACCCGTTGAGAGTGTCATAGAACGGCATGGCGTAATTGCGGGACAAATCTTTCAGTCCGGACAGCGTTTCTTCCGGAACGCCCTGCTCCGCCAGAACCGAAAGCAGCCCGTCCGCGCAGTCCTTTCTGGAAAAACGGTTCTTCGGGCTGCGTTTTCCTGTGTCAAAGCTGACCGTGCAGATTCCGGCGCGGTGATACGCCTCGTATTTCACGGGGAACGCCTGGAGTCGCTCGATCAGCTTTTCGGCGCCGCTGCAAGCGGCTTCCCCGTCGGTCGGAGTCCCGAAATTTTTTGTATATAAATATTCTCTGGGGGAAATCAGCGTATGGTCCGCTTCAAACGGAAATGACTTCCCGTCCACAAACCCAAGTCCCGCCACACGGCGATACTGCTCCGGCGCGAGAACGGCGGGAACCTGACCTTCCGCGAAATACCTGCCCTGTGTCTGGGTGTTGACCAGGTTGCACTCCTGGGAATCCAGCAGGAAGGAAAGAAACGGCTTCCTGTCGCCCGATAGAGCGATGTCCAGATAGGTGTCCGGCAAATAGTCCTCGGGCATCTCCGGCGCGGCTTTCTCCGCAAGCTGTCTCATCTCCCCTGTATCTCTGTCCCGGAAGAACGG
>JAFPWF010000064.1 GCA_017395085.1 Oscillospiraceae bacterium
GATAAATATTTGATACACAACACATTAATTAACATTATAAAGTTGTAGATGTGCGCATATTTTCGTATCTTTGTGTGTGAAGCGAAGAAAGAAAAGGCGCCCATCTACAGGGCCCAAAGTTACAAAGAATTCTGGCTTTACACAAGTATTTCGCCAGATAAAAGCAATGATTCTTGGGAAATGCCGCTCATGTGGCATATCCCTGGACGGTATGAAACACATTGGCAGTGACATCCGTCTGACGGGCCACACAGCGAGTCCCTCGTCGGCATGTCCGTGTTGCGGCAAGCGCAGCCACCGCATACACAGCTACCGCTGGCGGCATCTCCAGCTGACAGAGGAGCTTTCCTGCCATGTGACACTGCTGCTTCGGGTGCGGCACTTCTACTGCGGGAACCCTTCCTGCCAGAGGAAGGTTTTCTCTGAGCCGCTCTCTTTTGCCGCGAGGTACGGCCGCATGAGTCATGAGGCAGCCTCCCGCATCAGGAGCGAGTCTCTGAGCCAGCCTGCCAGGGCTGCCTCAGCCACACTTGAAAGGCAGCACATACGCGCCAGCAGCTCCACCTGCCTCAGAGTGGCCCGACAGCTGGGAGCAGGCAACCCGGATGTCCGGACAAGCGGGTACGTCGGCATAGACGACTTCGCCAGGCGCAAGGGACACGATTACATGTGTGCCGCCGTCGACCATTACACCCGGCAGGTGCTTGCCGTGTTCGACAGCCGCTATGGCAGCGAGATTACCCGGTGGATTGCCTCGCACCCGGAAATCCGGCTTGTCAGCCGTGACGGCAGCCAGCGGTACCGCAGGCTTATAGAGGCAGCATCGCCCGACATCATCCAGGTGTCCGACCGTTTCCACCTGATGAAGAATCTCCGGGACGTATCCGTGGAGCTCGTCAGGGACATGCTTGGGGAGCGCAAGGCACGCATGCGATACCCCTATCCGACAGAGGAGGAGGCATACAGGCATATCCGCGACGACATCCTGTCAATGGGCGGAGCCAGACACAGGGAAAGGGTGAGGCTCTACTACAGGATACGGGGCATGAGGGATGCCGGAGGGAATGTCGCCTCCATAGCAAGGGAGCTGGGAATCAAGTCCCCAAAGGTCTACAAATACATGAGCATGGACGTAGGCAGGCTGCTTACGGAAGAGCAGCGGAAGCTTATGAAGTCCGCGAGGCAGATGGCGCAGGTCATTGCGGCGGGGACCATCACGCCTGAGGCGGTGGCTCGGAAACTGGATGGCAGACTGCCCACCAGGCTTGTGTGCCGGTCCACAAGGACACTGGCAAGGCAATATGCCGAATTGCGGAGGCAGGTCAGGGAGCACAACAAGGCACTGCCCGATGCCAAAGCCGTAAGGCTCAAGACCTCCACGATATGGCACTATATCATGACAGGAGAGACCTCCTCAAGAAGGTTGCAGCAGACAGCCAGGACGCATCCCCTCGCGGAGAAGATCATGCAGGCCTGCATCAGCTTCAGACGGATGCTCCACGCTGAGCGCGGAGCGCCGGATGTCACGGAATGGATCAGGCAGGCGCGGGAATGCCATGTCAAGGAAATCACGGAGTTCGCAGAGTATGTCAGAAGAGACAAGGATGCCGTTGAGCAGGCATGCCTGACGAACTACAGCAATGCTGTCATGGAAGGAACAGTCAACAAAATCAAGGCTGTGAAAAGAGCCATGTACAACAGGGCCAACGTAGAGATCTTGAGGGCAAAACTTATATACGGAGGAAATAAAATGAACTGGAACTACCACCTAAATTGACGCAGAACC
>JAFPWF010000065.1 GCA_017395085.1 Oscillospiraceae bacterium
AAAGCCCGCAGGGGTGTGCATACGGTGTAATGCCAGATGGGAGCAACCAGCCATACTGTGTCATATCCGCTGACATCCTCCAGATGAGAAGCCAGCGCCAGATCCACGTGATCGATATCCTGGCCTTCGCCTACCTGCACGGTCTGATCATAATCCGAAGGGTAGGTATATGCGGTCTGGATTTGGAACACATCCGCTTTAGTTTCCTCAGTGATCCAGCCGGCGATCATCTGGGCATTGCCGACCAGTGCGCCATCTTTGCCGCGGTTCAGGGTCGCACTGGAAACTACATCCACATCCGGATCAAACAAGGTATTCCCGACCCGTGAGAACCAGACGACCAGTGTTCTGTGATTCTCTCCGGGGATCAGGCCGACAGGCTCCGCGGCCTGCGGGATATAATCTGCATACCGAGTGTAGTTACTGATCTCATCGTCACATTCCGCAAATGCGCCTGTCTGGAGTATTGCCAGCATCGCTGTCACCAGAATTGCGATCCATCTTTTCAATGCTTTCCCTCCTCTGCCGAAGAACCGTTTGTTTTTACGGTCCAAACCAAATAATCCAGGAGGTCCAGCTTCTTCTGTTCTGTATGAATCCTCTCCAGCAAGAGGCGGCGGTAATCCGCAAGCAGTCGCATCTGATCCTTCTGACTTCCGGAACGCTGACACGCTTCGAACTGTTTGATCAGTTCCTTGCCGCAGCCCGCGTCCGCCAGGCATTCATAAACCTGCTCCTCGCTCATGGCAATCACATGCCCACCTCCCAGATCATATTATAAAGAACACCATTCAAGATAGCAAATACTTAAAAGATAATATGATTTTTGCTTTTCAGGCAATAATAAATGTGGTATGATGAAATGGGAGGGATGTATATGGAACTGAGGGTGCTCAATTATTTTCTGACGGTAGCGCGGGAAGGCGGACTGACCGGAGCCAGCGAAGTGCTCCACGTGACCCAGCCCACCATGTCCCGGCAGATCCAGGAGCTGGAGGAGGAACTGGGGCAGAAACTGTTTATCCGCACGACCCGCTCCATGGTGCTGACGCCGGAGGGCATGCTGCTCCGCAAGCGTGCCGAAGAAATCCTGGAGATGGCGGAACGGACGAAAGCGGAGTTTTCCTCCATGGGCACCGCCGTGGCCGGGGATGTTTTCGTCGGCAGCGGTGAAACCTTCGCATTGAAAAAAGTGACTGACCTGATGGCACAGATCAGGGAGGATCATCCGGGCATCCGTTTCCAGATCTACAGCGGCAACGCGGAAGATGTGATGGAACGGCTGGAAAGGGGCTTGCTCGACTTCGGCGTTCTGGTGGAACCGGCGGATGTGTCTCGCTACAACAGCCTTCGGCTTCCCGCAAAAGACACCTGGGGCCTGGTCTTGCGCCGGGATCATCCGCTTGCTCAGAAAAAGCATATCCGGAGAGAAGATCTGACCGGCATTCCCCTGATCATGTCCCGCCAGGATATGGCATCACAAAAAGCCGGCAACGACTACCTCGACTGGTTCGGGAAAACCTATGAGTCGCTGAACATCGTTGCCGGTTACAGCCTGATGTATAACGGCGCGCTGATGGTCAAGTCCGGCATCGGCTGTGCGGTAGGCCTGGATCAGGTCGTCAACAC
>JAFPWF010000066.1 GCA_017395085.1 Oscillospiraceae bacterium
GATCGATTATTCTGTTTTGTTCCATCGCTGCTCAGCCGCGGCCCTCTTTATAGATCTCGTAATATTCAGACAGCAGTACAAACAGTTTCTTCATTTTCTGTTCCTTCTTTCTTTTTTTATTTGTCCCTCAGGACGATTGTATGGATGCCGATCTTCTCCGGATCATTGTCCAGACCAGCACAGATGAGCCGGAGCCCATCCGGTGTCAGTATCCGGCCATGCAGCTTATCGGTCTGGTACTGCTGGTATTTCTCATATTCCTTATTCGATATTTGCTTCATGGCAACCTCCGATCCTCTTTATAGCAACTTAAAACGGTTCTTCTCAAACTCCAGAAGTCCGTCATCTCTCATCTTACACAGTTCGTTCGACATTGCACTTCTGTCGACAGACAAGTAGTCCGCGAGCTGCTGCCGGTTATACGGAATCGTGATGTAAGGACTATTCTGTTTCTTCGCCTCTTCGGAAAGATAAGAAAGCAGTTTTTCTCTCGTCGTACGCCTTGACATATAATCCAGCTTCTGAACCAAGCTCCTGTTCTTTTCAGAAATCGCAAAGAACAGATTTTGGACGACCATCGTATGAAAACGGCATGCGGATGAACAGGTCGTAATAACGCGCTTCACATCAAAGAAAAAAACCGCACTGTCTTCCAACGCAACGACGTCATTCAGGAGTGTTCCGCTTTCCGGTGCCACATATGCCTCGCCGAATATTTCTCCGATTCCGATATGTCCGAGGATACTTCGGTTGCCCCAGTAATCATCTCTCTGAATGTGGAGCTTCCCCTCCGCAAGGACAAGAATGTCACCCAGATGCTCACCTTGCCGCAGCACATAGTCTCCCTTTTTGAATGTGCGAAGTCTTGCGCCGAGGCAAGAAAGCATGGCAGTGATATCATCCTCGCCTACACCGGCGAACAGTTTTGTCCTCTTCAGCACGGGAATAAATTCTTTCATAAAAGTTCCTTTCCGTTGTAAATACAACCGAACTGTTTGATATATTATACTATAATCAAGGCACAGAATCAAGAGAGCCAAAGGAGGAGCCCACAAATGATCCGGAAAATCATCAAGATCGATGAAGAGAAGTGCAACGGCTGCGGACTGTGCGCCAGCGCCTGCCATGAGGGTGCCATTGATATCATAAATGGTAAGGCAAAACTGGTCAGGGAGAATTTCTGCGACGGTTTCGGAGATTGCCTGCCAGGATGCCCTACCGGTGCGATCACTTTCGAGGAGCGTGAAGCTCCGGCTTACGATGAAGCAGCGGTAAAGGCAGCACAGCAGAAAGCTGCATCAGCGGAAGGAGGAAAATCCATGTCAGCAGAAGAGATTATGCAGATTGAGGACGAGACAAAACGCAAAGCCGCAATGATGGCTCATCTGGCAGCAGGTGGACAGCATCCTGCTGGTGGCTGCCCCGGCTCCCGTATGATGCAGTTCAAGCGAGAAGAAGAAGCGGCTCAGACAGATGCCCCCAATTCGGGATTCCATCCTGTCTCCCGTCTTAACCAGTGGCCCTGCCAGATCAAGCTGGTACCGGCACAGGCTCCATTTTTCGAAGGCGCAAAGCTGCTGATCGCGGCGGATTGTACGGCCTATGCTTATGCCAATATGCATGAGGAATTTATGAAAGGTAAGGTTACAATCATCGGTTGCCCCAAGCTGGATGATGTAGACTATACGGAAAAACTGACTGCGATCATCCGGGACAACGACATCAAGAGTGTAACTATTGTGCGGATGGAGGTGCCCTGCTGCGGCGGATTGCAGAGGGCTGCTGAGAACGCTCTCAAGGCAAGCGGGAAATTTATTCCTTGGCAGGTCGTAACGATCAGCCGGGACGGACATATCTTAGATTAAGGTGAAGGAGGAACAGATGATGAACACTCAGATGTTTTGTTTTCAGTGTGAACAGACGGCAGGCTGTAAAGGATGTACCGGAGCTGCCGGAGTATGCGGCAAGAAGGCTGATGTTGCCGGATTGCAGGATCAGCTGACCGGCGCTCTGATCGGTCTTGCTCGTGCGACAGACGGTAATACTCAGCCAACGGAGGATACCTATAAGCTGTTGGTCAAAGGGCTGTTTACGACCATTACCAATGTGAACTTCAATGAAGTGACCATCCAAGCGCTGATCGATGAGGTACACGCTGAAAAAGAAAAACTCGTTCCCAACTGCTCGGATTGCGGAGCCCCTTGTGGCAGGAATGATGATTACGAGATGTCCAAAGTATGGGATGCTGACGAAGACATCCGCAGTCTGAAATCATTGATCCTGTTTGGAATCAGAGGTGTTGCGGCATACGCTTATCACGCCGATGTGCTGGGATATACCGATTCGAAGGTGAATGAGTTTATTGCCAAGGCGCTCTTTGCTATCGGTGAAGACTGGGGTATGAATGAACTGCTTCCCATCGTTCTGGAGGTCGGTGAGGTCAACTTCAAGTGCATGGAGATGCTTGACAAGGCGAATACCGAGACCTATGGCAACCCCACTCCAGTGACAGTACCTCTGCTGGTCGAAAAGGGCCCCTTTATCGTAATCACCGGCCACGATCTTTATGACCTGAAGCAGCTGCTTGAACAGACGAAGGACAAAGGGATCAACATCTATACACACGGTGAAATGCTTCCTGCACATGCTTATCCTGAGCTCCGGAAATATCCTCATCTAAAAGGCAACTTCGGTACGGCTTGGCAGAATCAGCAGAAGGAATTTGCGAACATCCCGGCACCGATTTTATTCACCACCAACTGCCTGATGCCTCCTAAGGCAAGCTACAAAGACCGCGTGTTTACAACAGAGGTTGTTTCCTATCCAGAGGTCGTACATATCGGAGAAGACAAAGACTTTACTCCGGTCATCGAGAAAGCCCTCGAACTGGGAGGATTTTCCGAAGACACGCAGTTCACTGGAATCAATGGCGGCACCACTGTCACCACAGGTTTCAGCCACAGCGCCGTTCTCGGTGTTGCTGATGCTGTCATCGAGGCCGTGAAGGGCGGTGCGATCCGTCACTTCTTCCTGGTCGGAGGCTGTGACGGAGCGAAGCCCGGAAGGAACTATTACACCGAATTCGTAAAGCAGGCTCCTGCAGACACGGTAATCCTGACACTGGCATGCGGAAAGTACCGCTTCAATGATCTGGATATCGGTACGATTGGAGGACTGCCCCGCATCATGGATATGGGCCAGTGCAACGACGCATACAGCGCGATCCGTGTCGCAGTCGCCCTTGCAGAGGCCTTCGGCTGCGGTGTCAACGATCTCCCGCTTTCCATGATCCTCTCCTGGTATGAGCAGAAAGCCGTATGTATCCTCCTGACGCTTCTGTATCTCGGTATCAAGAACATCCGTCTCGGCCCTTCGCTTCCGGCATTCATTTCTCCGAATGTGCTGAATTATCTGGTTGAGAATTACAACATTGCCCCGATCAGCACGCCGGAAGAAGACCTGAAGAAGATCTTAGGATAAAAA
>JAFPWF010000067.1 GCA_017395085.1 Oscillospiraceae bacterium
CAAAACAGAATGCGATCGACAGCAATACGGTCAAAACAAATCTTTTCATATGCGTACTCTCCTGTTGACGGACGATTGGTTTGCGGAAAAAACAGTCACGACAGCGCCTGAATCGATACGCTGCGGTTGTTGATGGCGAAGGTGTGCAGACTGCCGACGGCCGTTTTGCCTTCCGGCGACGCCGGTTCGCACGGTTCGTGCGGCAGCAGAATAAACTCTCATTAGTACGCAGGAATACCCAACTTATTTGCTCTGAGCATACTCTGCGAGAAGTATTGCTTCCTCTTGACTTCCCTGAATGTCATATTTGACTGGGCAGAACACCGTTTTTTCATTCCCTGAGATATTAAAGCAAACGATGAGATCGCTGCCGTTCAGAATTACCGAAGAAAAGCCTATCCTGTCGCTTTCGTTGGATCGAAGATCTTTAACGAGCTTAAGATCAAGGGACCCTTCAAAAACGAGTTCCCCTTCAAAGCTGCGGATCTCTATCTGCGCTTCGCCGTCTTCCGTCCAGAATGTGAGCGCGGCATTGTCGGAAAGGTAGCCGCTTCCCCTGAGACCGAATTCACAGAGCTCACTGAGCTCTCCGCCTGACAGTAAATAAAGCATTTGCTTTGTCCCCTCACGGACGCTGCGCGGCATCAGATAGATCCGGTCCTCCGATTCGACCCAAAAGCTGAATCTGGATCCTATGCCCGGATCCGCTTTCCCCGTGAAGACCTCCTCAACGGTCGCTGTATCGATATTCCATCGTCTCAGCTCGATGGTGCGGAAAAGCTCGCCGTCCTCTTCCGCAGTTTTTTCCAGAAGGAAATACACGTATTGCTGATAATAAAACATGATCGGCACGGCATAGTTTTCCGAGCTCTCGATCTCGTAGATCCTGTTCATTTGACCGTTCGACGGATCGAAGCTCAATATGCTCGTCTGCACCAGAAGCTCGCCGGCTCTGACCTTTTCGATCTGATTCCATCCATACAGCATCCCGCGGTGGTAGTCGAATCTCTCCGGCGCTCCGTATGCCTCCATTTCGTCAAGGGCTAATAACGTACCAAGCTTACGATCGGTACCATCCGGGTTCACGCTGTACAAAGCGTACTTGCGATCAGCTTTCGAGTATGCGATAAAATGCAGCCTTCCTCCCCAAATATTCAGGGATTTCCCCATCGTGAGGGCATAGCCTCCGCACTCCTCGTTATCTTCATATGCGTCGTGCAGACATTCGGGCTTGCTGCAGAGCACGCCGCGGTCGCCCGTCGATTTATCGAAATAATAAAGATAGCTTCCCGAATACGCCAGATAATAATATGCATCCTCTGTTTCGGCAAGCCCGTCATAACGCATCCCGAATCGGTTGTCGAAATCCCAGCCCTGCACGACCTTTTCTGCCGCGGTCTGTGTCGCGGAGGGTGCGGTCTTAAGGGGAACCGCCGTCGCTTCGCCGGTACCGTGCGTGCAGGCGGCAAAACAGAATGCGATCGACAGCAATACGGTCAAAACAAATCTTTTCATATGCGTACTCTCCTGTTGACGGAC
>JAFPWF010000068.1 GCA_017395085.1 Oscillospiraceae bacterium
AAGGTGCCGTTGCCGCCGGTGACATGGGAGATGAGATCCGCGCCGCTGTAGGTATAATTCTGTTCCTCATTCTCGGAGGAGGTAACGGAGATCAGCTCGCCGTCGGAATTGTACTTGAAGCTCTGCGCGTCCTCCTTGGTAAGGGAGAGGTTGGTAAACCAGGCCTCATTCGGCTGGAAGCAGAAGGTGAAATATACGCGCATGCTGTCCACTTCAAGCTCGGGATGCTTGGGGACGATGGGCAGCGCCACATACTGCCACTGATCCATATCCGTGCTGAATTCAACTTCATGCAATTCCTGGTCGTAGTCACCGGTTGTATAGTAGAGCTCGACCCAGACGCTGAAGGAACGGCCGGTTCCCTGGTATCTCGGGACGGCGTTCGCCTTGGCCCAGCCGGAGAGCAGATAGGTCTGGTTGCCAGGCTGCCTCAAGGGAATGTCCTGGTATACGTCGATGCTCTCATAAGAGTCGCCCTGAACATGAAGGGCTCTGCCAAAGGTGCTGTCATTGACAAAGGTCACATTATTGGGCGTCCATGTACTCCAGGCGCTGGAATCCCTCATGGAGCCGTTGACAAGAAGGCTGGCGGAGCCGGGCGCACCCTCTTCTCCAAACAGGCTTTTCTCTAACTGGAAGTCATCCAGATAAACAGAACCCGCGATGCCGGAGATCTGCACGGAAAGCGTCAGGCTGCCGGAGGTGTTGGGCTTGCCGACCGCGTAAATCCGTTCCCAGCCGTCACCCAGGCCACTGGTATCCCAGTTGATGATGCTGCCGGAATAAGTACTGTTGCCCACGGCCTTGATGGTAACCTGTCCGAAGCTGGAGACGCTGCCGGTGTTGACGTAGGCGGAAACCACATACCAGGAGTTCGTTTCCAAACCGCTGACCGTTTGAGCAAAAACGGAGGTGCTGTTGCCGGATGTCCTGGTGATCTTCATGGAACGGACGCCCGTGCGGGCTTCGTCAGTACTGACGGCAGAGGAGCCGCCGCCCGAGAAGCTCCAGGGCGTGATCACACCGGTCGGGGCCTCTATGCCGGGGAGCTTCAGCAGATTGACCGACTGAACACCGGCAGAGCTGCTGGCAAGAGCGCGGTTGTTGGTGGCGTTTGTACCCTCGTTGTTGCTGTACTTGGTAGCGGCTGCTCCGTAGACAAGCGTCTCATCGGCGTTGGTGGAGTAGCTGCTGAACGTCCTGCCCCAGTAGTCCAGCAAGCTGTGGTTGATGACGTCGTCGGCGGTGTTGAGGATACGGTCCGGGCCGCAGTAGCGGTAAGTCTGAACGCCGTTGAAGAAACCGTCGGACTGAACGCTTGCGCCGACAGTATTGCCGGCTTTCTCATAGAACTTGCTTACCTTGCCGGTGTTCGCGTTGTACTCATAGTTCATGGAATAGCCGGATTCGTTATCTTTTGCGGAGAGAAGCTTGCAGTTTCCGTCATAGGTGTAGGTGACGGTAGTGCCGTCGGGATGCGTCACGGAAGTGAGCTGGTCAAGAGAATCATAGTAGAAACTTGTGACATTGTTGGCATCGTCCGTGATGGTTCCAATGTTTCCGGCGTTGTTGTAGGTAAAGCTGGCAATGGTTTCAACACTGCCGCCGGAATTCTGGCGGGTGACGTAGAGGATAACGTCGTCGTTGTCGCGCACAATATTGATGCGGTTGCCGTTGGCGTCCTGCATATAGCTGAGCATGCCGTTGGTGAAGTAGCTGACATTATCTTTCCGATCCCGCAGGGTATAGTTGTAGCCGCTTTTGGTAATGGTCAGACCAAGGCCGTCCTCATCCTTGTAAGTGGAGCCAGAATACAATTGGAAATAATGGGCGGTGCCGTCGCCGTCAATGTACATGAGGTAACCGCTGCCAGCATTGGTAATGCTCTGCTGGACATTGAGCATCCAGCCAAGGCCGACGCCCATGCTGCTGTAGAGGTTGGATACTGCATGGATGGCGCTGGAGGTGCCGATTTTGGCATAACCGGAGTTATAGACATGGCTGATGGCAACGGGGTTGACGGTGCTGGCGGAGATCACGTCGTCCTTTACGAGCGTGAGCTGGCCGCTGTAATCCCCAATGTAGCCAGTACCGGCGCGATCGATGCCGTGGGTCTGGTAGCTGTAGTAGCTTTCAAGGCCGATGCAATTGCGGTATTCGACTACGAAGTACGGCCGGGCGGCGTCGTTTTGGGTGTTGCTGCTGCAGAGACCAACATTGGCGCAGTAGGTTGAATCCATTTCGCTTTCTTTGGTGGCCTTCAGGCAAATGCCGTAATTGCTGGAAGGGTCGTTATACCACTTGAGCGCTTCGCCTGTTACATTCCAGTAGTAGAAAGCGTATGCGGTACTGATGTCGTTAAAGTCTATGACATCGCTGTAAAGGGGCGGGCAATTGTTCCAGGTATGGCTCAGGCACCAATAGCCATAGATCGGGGAGTTATACTGGAGAGCCTGTGCCTGGACGCGCAAGCTGTCCATGGCAATAGTGGAATAGGCGATTGCGCAGAGATAAATCTCGCTCCTGACGATGTAGCTGTTGTCCGGGATGTCGGGGAGGTTATTGACGCGGACAAGCATACGGCAGGAACCGTTGTTTAGGCTGTAGTAACCGAGACTTTCGGTGGCAACCTGGCCGCTGTAGGAGTCGGGCGCGTACTCCATGATGGTACCGGTCTCAATGTTGTAGAAACCCTGAATATGGACAGGCGGGTCGATGGTGACGGGGAAGGCGCGCTCGGGCGCGTTTATCCACTCCGTGTCCGCAGTTACAGTGAGAACGTACTCTCCCTCGCCGCTGGGTTCAAGCGTATACCGAACTTCCCGGCTGCTCTCGCCCTTGGCGTCGGTCATTACGCCGGCAGGAATGGCAAAGACCGCTTCGTCGTTTTCATCGCGCAGCTCGATGCTGCCCATCTCGGTCCAGCAGGGCGTGAGCTTTCCTACATCCAGAAGGAAGCTGTAAACATACTCGTCGGCAGCCTCCCTGACAATAATGTTTTCCTTCAGGAAGGTTTCGTTGATGATATACTCCAGATCCGCGCCGTTGAGGATGCCGTCATAGGCGACGGCGGAGGTAAGGTTTTTGGGCAGGATTTTCTCTTCAAAGCTGCCCTCCTTGATGGAAGAATCCAGTTCTTTTATCTGACCGGCAACAGAGGCGATGCCGACGGCAGCCTCGTAAGACTCGGCAGCTTGCTCACTGTTGAAAGGAATCCGCGGCGTAAGAGAGACGCTGTAATCCCCATAGGAGAGCGTGGCGAGCCTGTCCGCTCCGGCAGAAACAGCGAGAGAGACGTCGGCAAAGCCGGCAGTATTCTTATATACGCGGGGGTCAATAGGCAGCGCTTTTAGGGCGGCGTCGAAATCCTCACGCTTTGTACTCTCGTTTTCCTTTGAGAAGGGCTCTGCCGCGGAAGCATTCTTCGTAAGCCCGCTGACAACGGGTTCTTCGGAGAGCGTGCCATCTTCGTTGTAGACCTTGAGACGGTTATCTATCTCCTGATACTTTCCGTCGGCGGTCTTGTAATGGACAGGGTAGGTGTAGGCTACGGCGATGTCCGAGCCGTTTGCCAGATGAAAATGCTTTTCAGTCTCTGTTCGCTCATACTCGATCTCCCAGAGAACGTCTTCTGCTTTATACTCCGTTTTGTTATCCCGACAGAACATGCTGTCCGTGGGATCAGGATGCGAGGTGATAGGAATTGCGGGGTCTTTCGCCAACTGAACGCTCTTGGCAAAAACTGACATGGGCAGCATCTGAAGGACGAGAGCAAAGACAAGCAGGAAGGACAGCAGCTTTTTGGTTCTGGTGCTCATATCTTTTCCTTTCTCTCCCCGGCGGTATGAGGAGCTTCAAACATAATTCGGGATGCTTTCCGTGTGGAGACCCAGGGGCCGCTAGTCCATAACGTCCACCCTCTTTCTTGTTATTTCCGCTCCCTTCCTTATGTCTTAACCCCCTCCCTTTGGGGACACCCCCTTATATCCC
>JAFPWF010000069.1 GCA_017395085.1 Oscillospiraceae bacterium
AAGAAGGTGCTCTCCGAAAAGGCATTGGGTCAGTTCCCATTCTTCCGGCAGCAATCCTTTCCTTTTCATTAGCGCATGGATCCAGGTGATGGGACACTTGCTTGAATCATCCTTGATCCGATGACCTGTGACCGAATCATAGTTCATGACTTTACCCGTGCGGCATCGTCCTTCTTTGTCAATCTGGAAGAAGATCACGTCGCCAGCCTTGGTCACGCCAAGCTGGTATTGATCAACAAGCCCCTCTACCACCATAGGGTCCAGAACGGTTTCCAGGAACGTGGTGAAAGAACTCTTTTTCGGGTCAAAAGAGAGGGAACGGGTAACGTATTCATAGGGGATGGTATCCGGAGTTTTCATTGCGGGTCGAGGGTTGTTGTCCCGTTGTCCCAGCTGGGACACGTGGGACAGTGGGACAAGTTGGGACAGTTTCGAGTTCCTTGAACAGGCGGCCGACGGTGGATTTGCTGAGGCTCAGTTCGACGGCGACCTCACGGATCGTTTTTCCGGCTGCTTTCAGTTCGGCCACCTGCTGCTTGCGTTCTTCCTTATCTTCGGGGGTCATTGACCGAAGATGTTCGCTCTCTCGGGCATTGCCGACAAAGGCGAACCGAAGGAAGCCATCGGTTTTGACGATTTCATAGAGGAGGACGTTATCCCCTCCATACTGGATTTCGCAAGACCGTGCCTTGAGTTGCTTGACATACCTGAGCCTGTTATCCTTGCCCGACATGCCGATGGCGAAGGCGCTGTCAAAGAAGTTGTAAAGGCGCTTGCTCCCAGCTAGGTCATTCTGGGTGATTGGCCTGTAAGGGTCGCGTTTGGGAGTATGGGCTATCACAAGGATCGACCAGTCCTTCTCCTTTTTCAAGTTCATCAGTTTCACCATGAAGCTTCCTGCATCGGAGCCCTTCTCAGCAGCGTTGCACAGGTAGCTCAGATTGTCGATGATGATGATCCTGCAATGTAGTTGTTCGGCAGCATTCGCGATATCTGAGAGGATTTTCTCCTCATGGTATCCGGCATCGAATTTCTGAGGGTTGATTACTGCGTGAAAGAGCGACTCCGGAAACTGGTGCATTCTCCCGGATTCCGCATCGGTATAGCGCAGCTGGAACTGCTTCTCGGAGAGTTCACAATCGACATACAGTACCGGTTCGGTAGTAGCGATCTGGTCAGCTATCTGGACGGCGAAGATGGACTTCCCAACGTTGGAATCGGCGAAAAGGCAGGTGACTTCCCCCTCGTACCAGAGGGTCATGAACAGGCTCCTTGGGATGGGGCGTAGCGCTGCATCATGCACGGTCTCGTTCGCGGTTTTCACCGTGAACATGCCGATATTGTCGCCATGGGTGCGGTCGGCGATATCGCATCTGATGCCGGTAATCGGGTCGAGATTATTCTGCATGACCTGTCCCTCCATTCTTTCGCGCTTGCTTCTTTCTCTCACGTTTAGCCTTTTTCTCTGTCTTTTTGTGTAGTTTCAGTCTTTCCTCGCCATGCTTGATATAAGCTATCGCGTGCTTTTTCCTCCCACCATCAAACTCTGATTTCACCAATTCGAAGGCCTCGGATTGCTGCTCAAGTATGAGTTGTTCTGTCTGCATCGGATCATTGGCGAGTTTATAGAATCGCTCTCCCCAATAGTGGTAACTGTTGTGATATGCACCCCAGCTGAAAAGAAACGCAGCAAGAGCTGTAATTGCGGGTAGCACATGATGTATGTATCGTTGGAGTCTTGATACCGCCACGGCTTGATTGGTTTTGACAAATTCGTCAAACTTTTTCGTCAGACTTTCAATGCTGGAAATAGCCGACTCCACTTTTGTGTTAACGCTCCCAATGCTCTGGAGCATCGGGGTAATCTCCTTCCTGATGCCTTCACTCGCAGCACTCTGAAGGATACTGGCTGTATTATGGATATCATCCTTCTGCTCAGTCTGGGATACTTGTTGTGTCTGCATTTTGCTGACAACTTTATCGGCAATACTTTCTCCCAGGTCATTGGATTCGGAGGAAGACAAACCAGAAGAGTGATGCTCCTCCAGGGACTTGATTTTTTCCTTCAGTTCGTGGAGATCATCCTTGATTGTCGTTATCGACGGGGCAATGACTTCCATCAAGTAAACATCCATCGGCATATCGGGTGTGATTTCAGTATTCTTCTTAGCCATATTTATCTTCTGAATCCGCCTCCTCTACGGACTTGCTGTTCCTCCTCTTTTTGCTGAGAAAAGGGGTTGTTGTAATAATACTGTTCCTTAATTGCCGCCAGTTCCTGACGGGCTTTTTGCTGCGCTTCCTGGGTAGCCTCGATCTTTTCTTCCCTATACGCTGTGTAAAGGATAGTCATCAATCCGAGAGTCAGCGCCGTAATCGTGCTGCCATACATAAGGGAAATGACAATGCCCTTTGTCGCAATGGAAAGGCCCTCCTTTTCCCTTTGTTTCAGCCGGTACTCCTCCTTCCTCATCTCCTTCAGATTGTCACGAAGCTGACGACATTGCTTGTGGACATGGGATGGAATCGTATAATAGGGCCGGATCCGGTCATAGAACTCCATCATCTGGTCTGCCTGACGGACCGTTTCGTCCAGTTCGTTCCTACGTCGGATTGTCCATTGGATGTTGCCGGCCGACAGGGAGCGGTCCACCTTGGAACCGGGTAAGATATACTTCGTCCCGTCCACCATAGTGGAGAAGGTGATACCGCAGACTTTACCCTCCCCGTCTTCCTTGAGAATGCATTGGACTCCGGTTTTCCGAAGCTGGGCAGGAAGAGCCCGGATGTCATCCACGTAGCACAGCGCTTTTACGGTCTCTTGCGATATCTTGTATCGGGCCCTCTCCTTTTCGGACGTGATGTCTTCTGCACGGCTGACCGACTTATGGATCCCGAAGGTGTAGCTCCTTTCGATGGTAATGTCCTTACAGATTCTCCCACTGCGGATCCGCTCGTTGCTATCGGAGATCTTCCGCCCGTCATTATTGACGGCGTTAATCACCAGATGAAGATGCGGGTTGTCTTTCTCTAGGTGGCGAACGGCGATGAACTGGGTATTTACGTACCCCATCCGCTTCATATATTCCCGTGCAGCGGACATCATCTCCTGGTCGGTCAGGCGGGGAAGATCTTCCGGAGGCCATGACAAAGAGATATGCTTTACCGGCTTTGAAACCTTCGGATTCAATTTCGCCTGTAGGCGGAAGTCCCGGCTCATGGACCTGATGTTATAATTAGACGTCCCCTTTTTCCCATAGGTAAATCGCAGGTCCACACCTTCGACG
>JAFPWF010000011.1 GCA_017395085.1 Oscillospiraceae bacterium
TAACAGATTTGCTGCGCAGAATATTGGCAGCCGAAAGGCTGCCTTTTTTGGCGGAGAGGGCGGATAGATTCGAAAGATTAAATCCGACAGTCCGGTGGACTGTCGGGCAACCAGTTCAAAGACTGGTTGCAACCTTTGTTTCTGCCGGAGGCAGAAACGCAAACGAATCCCGCCCGACGTAACAGATTTGCTGCGCAGAATATTGGCAGCCGAAAGGCTGCCTTTTTTGGCGGAGAGGGCGGATAGATTCGAAAGATTAAATCCGACAGTCCGGTGGACTGTCGGGCAACCAGTTCAAAGACTGGTTGCAACCTTACGTCAAAGAATTGCGTCATTCACTCGTTTCGAGCATAAATAATGAATACGTGACCTTCAAGAACGCGCCGTCCTGTTCCGACATCGGAACAGGACGGCAATTTGTTTTGGTTGCTTCTTTTCATTTATTGTGTTAAAATAAAACTGCGGGAATCAAATTGCGCTCATTTGCGGAGGCGTTACCATGAAAAAGTACGTTTTGCTGCTCCTGTCCGTCCTCTTGTTCGCTGTCACTTTCGCCGTATGCTGGTACCATGATCATCTTTTCAGCGTGCTGTACCTGTTTGTCGCTTCAATCTATTTTGCCTTGTTCGTCTGCTTCGTAATACTGCTGGTTTGCAGCATCGTATCCATTGTGAAGCGGAAAGCGTATCTAAATTTTGCCACGATCGCCGTTCTGGCTCTGCTGGTCGAATTGTTCCTCCTGTTTCCGTTCAGAGATGCAAGGGTGCGATGGGAGCTGAACCGATATGAGGCGGACAGATTGAAGATCGTTGATATGCTACGCGACGACCGCCTGCAGCCGACAGACCCGTACGGAAATATCGAGCTGCCCGACGGATACCGCTGCCTGTCATCAGACGGCACGGCATATCTGTATCAGAACGACGAGAACGGACAGGTGATCTGCTTCTGGGTCTACAGAGGCGTACTCGGCGACGCGGCGGAGGTAATCTATTCCAGCGGTGGAGAAGAGCTGATCCGCTCAAACAGGATCAATATAATGAGTCTGGAGAAGCTGAAGGATCACTGGTATTACGTCATTACGAATTAAACTATCGTGCGGCGGTGTGAAACAGCCGAATTCGGGAGGTATCTCCATAATGTTTGGGTACTTCGTTTTAGGTCTGATCCTTGTCGTGATGATTCGAGATACGGTAAATCAAATTCGGCAGAAAAAATGGCTGCGTGTGCTTGGCGCGGTATTTATGCTGCCGATGCTCGCGTTTTTCGCGGCGGAAGGTGCCTATGGCGGGAGCGCAGCCAAGGACGCCGCCACGCAATATGTCGGCTACATACCGGGGCATTTCTACGTGATGGAACACGGCAATTATACGGAGGTTTCTGCTGCTGTCTTCCGGCGAATGCAAGCGCTTGAAACCGTTGCGTATATCTCATTTGCCGCAGGTCTTGTGTGCAACATGCTGAGCTTCCTTATAGGAAAAACCGACAAGTAAATGCAATGGCTCGGGCAAGTGAGCCTGTCGCCTGCTCAAGTACCATAAGAACAGAGGAAAACAAAATGAATTATGACTATATCATCCGACCGGAAACGCCGGCAGATTATGACGAAACCGAATACCTCGTCCGCGAATCCTTCTGGAACGTCTATCGTCCGGGCTGCCTGGAGCATTACGTGCTGCACTGTCTGCGCAGCGATCCGGCTTTTGTCAAGGAGCTGGATTTCGTGATGGAAAAGGACGGCAAGATCATCGGGCAGAATATGTTTATGCGCGCCTGCATTCAGGCGGACGACGGCAGAACGATCCCGATCCTGACGATGGGACCGATCTGTATCGCGCCGGAGCTGAAGCGGCAGGGCTATGGCAAGAAGCTGCTGGACTATTCGCTCGAACGAGCGGCTGCGCTCGGCTACGGCGCGCTGTGTTTCGAGGGCAATATCGGCTTTTACGGCAAGAGCGGCTTTGATTACGCCTCCAAGTTCGGCATTCGCTACCACGGACTGCCGGAGGGCGCGGACGCATCGTTCTTCCTCTGCCGGGAACTGACGCCGGGCTATTTGAACGGCGTCACCGGCGAGTACGCCACGCCGCGCGGATACTTCGTGGACGAAGCGGAGGCGGAGGAGTTCGATCGCGGCTTTCCGCCGAAGGAAAAGCAAAAGCTTCCCGGACAGATTTTCGGATAAGGAAGACCGCCGACGGATGATCCGTCGGCGGTTCCGCAATTTCGCGCGACTTTGTACTTGATTTTCCGCGGAAAGCTTGCTATAATAAGCTGGCATTTGAAAACAGCATACGGAGCGGTATCGAAGTGGGGACGAGCCCGACCGCAGCCAGTGGCGGAGTCAAGGGAGGGCGAGGAGTGGCAGCGGTCGGAATTCTGCGAGCGAACAGTGAGCAAAGAATTTCGGGTACCGCAACAGGATATAACGGCCCTGACTCGAAAGATTCGAACTCAAAGGTCAGTACGTCCGCGAACTTTTCCGACTGCACAAGAGATCCTCTGGGATCGAATTTTCACAACTTCATATCGTTCTTGCGTGTTGTCTTGCTTTTTTCCAAAACAGGATATACACATGAGATATACGGAGGGCTATCGAAGTGGTCATAACGAGAACGACTCGAAATGCGCGTTGGCTCTGGCCGTTTTCTCCGCTGAAAATCCTTGATTTATAAGGGTTTTCGCCGGATCGAATTTCAAAATTTCATATCGTTCTTGCCTGTTTTTCTTGCATTTTCTCAGCGCACGGAAAACAGTTGAGATACACGGAGAGTTGTCCGAGTGGTCGAAGGTGCGGCACTCGAAATGCCGTAGACCGAAAGGTCTCTAGGGTTCGAATCCCTAACTCTCCGCCAAAAAACCCAGTCATATCAAGGCTTTGCGCCCATATGACTGGGCTTTTCTTTTTGCTAATCTGCCATAGCTGCACATGATTTTCGGCAAAAAATCATGTGCGCCATCCGACGGCTTCAGTTTCCGGCAGGGTCAGAACATTGTCCATAACGTTTGCGGACGTAAGCTTGGACTTATAGTCCAGATGGCTGTAGATGTTTGCCGTGGTGCTGATGTCGCTGTGACCCAGCCATTCCTGAATCTGCTTCATGGGCACGTCATTGGCCAGCAGCAGCGAGGCACAGCTGTGCCGGAGATCGTGGAAGCGGATATGCCGCAGGCCTTTCATTTCCAGCAGCTTGCTGAAATTGCTGCTCAGATTACGAGGATTGAAAATGTTCCCCATCGCATCCACAAACACATAACCGTCATATTCCCGGTTGTAACAGTTGCCGCAGATACGCTTGTTTTCCTTCTGCTGCTCTTTTAAGGCCAACAGCTTTTCACGGATGTTGGCGACCAGAGGAAGAGAGCGCAGACTGGATTTGGTTTTAGCACGATCCGCACAGACGATCTCACACTTGCCGTCTATCTTTGCATTTGTTACGATGTGTCTGATGGTGATGGTATTGCGCTCAAAGTCGATGGCGTCCCATCTCAGGCCCAGGGCCTCGCTGCGCCGCAGTCCGTAGAACGCGGTGATCTGAATCAGCAGAGAATAGGGGTGATCCTTCGTCGCCTCAAAGAGCTGCTCCAGCTCCTCCAGACGGTAGTAATCCGCGATATACTTCTGCTTTTTCGGTCGTTCCACCTTGTCGGCGGGGTTGTACGGAATGAGGTCCATCTTGACGGCATATTTCAGAGCCTTGTGAATGTTGGCGTGCTCGTGAATCACCGTGTTGGGACATACGGTTTTCAGCTCGTACAGATAAAAGCTCTGAATATGCCTGGCCTGAAGCTCGCCCAGCTTGACGCCGGTTTTGCGAAAGTACGGCACGATCTTCCCCTTTACCATCTGGGTATAGGAGGAGAAGGTTGTTATCTCGATTGAATTGCGAACGATCTCCAGCCAAAGCTCCATATAATCGGCGAAGAGCATGTCGGCGGACAACTCTCCGTTTGACTTGTGCTCTGCAGGGGGAACATAGGTCTGACGCAGCTCCAGCAGCATCTTCTCCGCGCGCTTTTTGTTGTTCTTGATCGGCAGTCCCGTTGGAAACCACGGCTGCTTCCGTTTGCCGTTGGCGTCCAAATAGCTCAGGACCATATAATAGTAGTCGTTTTTGATTTGCAGGTGTCCCGCTATCATTCATCCATACCTCCTTTTTCTGACAGCGTATGAACGGGCACCCTTTCGGACCATATTCATTATAGGGCCTACTCAGGTGCCCGTCCAATGTGTCGTTTCAGTTCAAATCCGTGTCACGCCGCCGGCTGGGGTTTTCCCGCCGAGAGGGCGTAGCGGATCACGTTGATTTTCGGAACGCGGTAGGCGTTTCCGATCTTCATGCCGGGGATATACCCGTCGCCGATCAGCTCGTAGGCCAGATGGCGGCTGATCTTCAGCATGGACTGGACCTGGGCGACGTTTACGATGTCGGGGTAGTCCGTGAACATCACCTCATACATGGCTTGCAGCTCAGTCTTTGTCATCGAAACCACCTCCTCCGTCGTCACGCGAATAGGTGTATAGCTTCCTGTCGATCATGTGGAGCACATAGTGAATTTCAGTTTGGCTCAAAATAAACGACAGAGAATGACCCTCCTCATCTGTGAACTCAACCATCATGCGGCCATCGCTCAGATCGTTGTTGCCATAGTATTCCGCGATCAGGTCAGCGAAGAGATCGTCTACCAGCACACAACCTCTTTCAGAGAACTCGTCGATCATAAAGTCCAAATCTTCCATCCGTTCAGTGTTCAAATCAAATTTGATTTCTTCTTTCATTGTAAAAACTCCTTTCAGCGGGCGTCGCGATCTCGGCGCTGACGCTCCAAATGTTTGTTGTAAAAGTCCATAGCCTTGACAAGCGTCTCGGTCATCTGTTTCATAGAGGTGTCCGGGCGGAAGTAGCTGCGGAGCTTGTCCACCGGCACCTTTACATATTCCACCTGATTGCCCTTGACTTCGGACATCAGCTGCATCACTGCACTGTCAGTAAACCTCTGCTCCTCGCTCATGCGTCGCAACCGCTGAGCCTGGGACAGCGACGGCGTCACCTCGTCGCAGTCCATAATGGAGAAGAGCATTTCCTGCTCGGACGGCTGCAGATACGACAGTTCCACCGCCGGAGTCAGGGCAATCCTTCCGTCATCCACCATCTGAAGGATCTCGGGGATCAGGTTGGTGAGGCGGATATACCGTTTGATTTGCCGCTCACTATCCGAAGTGTTTTCTGCGATTTCCGATACGGACCACTTTGGGCCATCTTGGCCCAAAGTCTTTCCTTGGTGCCGCAAAGCATCCATTTTCATCTTGTACGCGAAGGCCTTCTCCGACGGCAGAATGTGCTCCCGCTGCAGGTTGCTGTCCACCATCGTAATGACGGCCTCCTCGTCGGTCAGCTTGCGGACGATCACCGGCATGGTGTCCATCCCCAGCGCTTTGCAGGCCGCCAGCCGACGGTGACCGGAAATCAGCTCGTACCCGCCGCCCTCCTTGGGCCGCGCCAGGGCGGGAGACAGCACACCGGCGTCGGCAATGCTCTTCATCAGCTCCGCCATCTCTGCGTCGTTTTTCACCTTGAAGGGGTGGTCCATAAAGGGCGTCAGCTCCGAAAGCGGTAACTCTTCCACCTTGGGCTTTCGGGTATCCGCTCGCTCCTGCTCGGTCATGAACAGCTCATCATAACCGCTCAGGCCCAAATCAATGGTTTGGTTTTTCAATTTCATCATCTCTCTTTCTGCTGTAATCAGCGTTCATATTGTTTTTCTTCTCTCAGCGGAGCGGTCTGCTGCCGTAGGGCGCTTTTCTCTCGCTCCGAGAGATAGGGATCGTTCTCCAGTCGCGCCTCAAATTCGCTCTCCAGAAGCTCCCGGAGCTTCGGGTGATCCTCGATGATGTCGCAGGCTGTTTTCTTTTTCTTCCGCAGATCGGCCAGCACCGCGGTGCAGGCGGCGCATTGCTTTTTGAACTCCGCCATCCGCTCCGGATCGGTGCAGCTCCGCTGCTTGTTGCGGACCTTGCTGCGGATGTCTGTCACGTCGTCGATCTCCGCGTTGATCCGGGAGATATAGCGCTGCAGATCCTGCGGCGTCACCAGGCGCTCCTGCTCCACCAGCGTCATTTCAGCGGTGTACCGGTCCAATCGGCGGCAGGCCTCCCGGCACTCCGCCGACAGCGGTTGCTGGTATTCCTTTTCGTACATGGGCGCGACGCCCAGCACGATAGCGACGGCCCGGAAGAAGCTGACGTATCCGGTGATGCGCGGCGCCTTGAAGTAGAAATCCCGCTTGCGGTAGTACGCCTCCGTAGGCGGGTTTTCTCTTCCGTAGCTCCTGGAGTAGGGCCTCAGAAAGGCGTAATAGTTCTGCATCACCCGGTAGTCCCGCTGGTTTTCCAGCAGCCGCTCCCGCATGGCCTCCTTTTCGTAGACGGGGCCGAGCCGGAAGGTGCGGGTACACTTCTTGGACCGAAAGGGCCGGATCGTAGCGTACTTGTGGTTTGGGCCGCACTCGAACTCGTAACCCAGCTTACGGAGCACCGTGGTCATCTCCGACCAGCTGCTGCACAGGGTCAGCGCTTTGTCCAGCGCCTGGCGCATCAGATTGAAGCGGGTGGGCTCTCCGTTCTTCTCGGCAAAGTAGACGGAGCGCGCCGTTTTGTGCCGCTGCGGGTTCTGCACCACGGACAGGCCGTGCTCCTTGCAGATGCGGTCTGACATGGCGCGCAGGGCATAGTAGACGCCGTATTTGGCCTCCAGCTTGCGCCCGTCCCACATTCCCACGGAGTTCACGACAAAGTGGTTGTGGTAGGTTCCCGTGTTGAAGTGGGTCGCCACCAGCACCTGATAGCTGTCGCCCCAGAGCCGCCGGGCAGTCTCCAACCCGATCCGGTGACATTCCGCCGCCGACACCTCGCCGGTCTTGAAGGACTGATATGCGTGGTAGGCTACATTGCCGCCGGTCTTGCCGAAGCGCCGCTGGGCAGCGGACATCTCCTGCGCCGCCGTTTCTGCGCGGCAGTTGACGCCGGTGACGGCGTAGCTCTGCTCGCCCTCGTCCAGGGTCTTGGCTTTGTTGGCGGCGTAGATCAGCACCTGCTCCAGATCCGTCAGCCGGGTCTTTTCCGGGTTGCTGCAGTAGTCCACCACGCGGGAAACGCTGTCATGGATTGCCCAGATCTTCGTCACCGCCATCGGACTCATCCTCCTTTCCGTGGTAGACCTGCAAAAGCAGCTCCTCAATCTCCGTCAGCGCGTCGCTGAACGCCGCCATGGAGACCTCGTAGCGAATATCGTCATGCAGCCGCGTCAGCTTCCGGTAGGCCTGCATCAGTTCTTCCTTGGGCGCCTCTCTGACCACCGTGTCCGTCCCCAGGGTGCGGAGATATTCCGACATGTTCATGCCGCATTTCCGCGCCTTCCTGCGGATCAGATTCTTCTCGGTCTTAAAGACGCGCACATTGATTTCCTCCGTGCGATTGCGCATAGCATCCACCTCCTTTAGGCGGGGTTACAGGGGCTGGCCCCTTTCGTATCAGCAGATACGGGGGAATTGGGAGCCGGACGGCTACACAAATCCCATGCTCGTTACCCTTACGGATAAAAAAGCTGCGTATAGCCACGGGGATTTCAGCACTGTGATACTTCATCCTCGTTTACCTCCCTCCGTGACGCAGATGACGACTGTGACGGTAAAAGGGGAAGCGGGGCGTTACCGTCATCCTCAGCCTGCTGTGACGCAAGCCTCTCGCTCCCGGAAGCACCGTCATGACCGTCAGCACCGTCATGCAGCTCCAGGATGATCAGCCTGGCCGCCGCCGTTTTGCGGTACTCGTAGCTGATCCCCATGGGTAGGAATACCTCGCTGTAATACCGCGTCAGATACTTGCTGGCGATGTTGGGCTTTAGCTCGGTGTTGCCCACGGCGGCCAACAGCTCGGTGGCGGTGCCCTGGAATTTACTGTGCTCAAAAAGGAACTCCACGACCTCGTACACGAAATCGGGAATCCGCTCCCGGCGCAGGTCGTCGGCATTGAGCTCCGCAGTGATCTCCCAGCGGACGCCGCACATCTGCATTTTCAGCTTCTTTTCCTCCACGTCGCGCCCGGTGATGCAGAGGGCGGCAGCGTCGCCGAAGCGCTCCTCCTTGCGGAGAATCATCACCGTGTCCGCCACGCCCATGATGCCGGTGGAGCCAGTCATATCGTTGAAGATATTGCTGCTGTCCCGATCCTTCCGGGTGTGGTGCACCAGGAAGATGCAGATGCCGTGATTGTCGGCGATCTTTTTCAGGGAAGACAAATCCCGGTAGTCCTGGGCATAGGCGTTGACCTTCCCGGAGACGTTGTCCCGGATCATCTGCAGCGTGTCGATGAAGATCAGCCCCGTGGAGGGGTAATCCTGCAGTACAGCCTCGATCTGGCTTTCCAGCTCAGAGCCCAGCTGACCGCAGGAAAAGCCGAAATGCAGGTTCTCCGGCGGCGCTTCGGTCAGCTCCTGCATCCGCTGCTGGATGCGCCACTCCCGGTCCTCCAGCGCCAGATACACCACGTCGGTTTTCCGGGTAGGGATGCCCCATACCGGCTCGCCCTTGCTGATCTGGAGGCAGAGCCAGAGGACCATCCAGCTTTTGCCGATCTTGGAGTCGCCGGCCATCACCGCCAGCCCGTCGGCGAGGATGCCGTCAATGAGCATCCTCGGGTGCGCCAGCGGCTTGTAGTACAGCGTCTCCGCGTCGATCAGTTGAATCTTGTTCATGTGTTTTCACCTTCTTTCTTTTTAGCTGGTAAGTGTTTTTATGGTTTGCGCCGTCCTCCCGATACGGTTTTTCTATGCCTGCCCCGGGATCTCCGCGGCGTCGCCGTGCTCGCTCTTTCGAGGTCGTCGCAAGGTCATATCTGTTTCGGTGACGGTTATTCAGTTGTCGGTTGGTTATCACCTCCTTGGTGTGTGAGGGAAACGAATGCTCTTGAGGGACCCCTCCACTAGCTAGTAAGTTCAGGGGGATGTTTTTGGGGGGTGCCGGAGAAAACTTTTTCTCTCTCAAGTGGTAGATCACGGGAACGGTGAAAAATTAAGCCATGGAGATAATTTTTTCTTGTGATCGCCATTTTTCGATATATCCCCCTCACTAAGGGATGAGTGGGAAGGGTCGATTTTATGGGTGTCGCCGGAAAAAAATCTTCCCTCAAGGGGTAGATCACGGGAAGACCGAAAAATTAAGGCTTACGGGAGGAAATTTTCAGCGCCCTTCACTAAGTAAGGAATAAGAAGGCCTGTTTTTATGGGTGCTCCCGAAAACTTTCTTTGAAATCCCCTTCAAGTGGTAGGTCACGAGAAAGCGAAAGATATAAGGCTTCGGAGAAAAAACGTTTTTGTGGCGTCAAAATTGATGCCATAGCCCGATCCGGCCTCTGAAAGCGGCATCAAAATTGATGCCACTCGGCTGAAAGCCTCTTTGGTTTTAGCTTTTGGACGCCAAAACGGAGCCAATTACCGATTTCCTTTCACACTTGGCGCCAAAACAGAGCCAATTTCTCGCAAAACCTCCTCCCACACTCCTACCGCAACCTTCGAGTCTCCAAAACGACATTTATTTTCAAAACTTCTTGAAAATATTTGTAGCGACTTATTTGCCGGTAAGGGGAGCCTGTGTTTGCTTGACCTCTCCATTCCCTTACAGCAACATGGAGGGCAAAAAAACGACATCCTATTTCTCACTTTTTGAAAATCTTTCTCTACTCCTGTACCGCACGGTTTTGAGGCAAAAAGTAAACACCGGGCTGAAAATTTCCTTCTACTCCTGTACCGCAACATCCAAAGCCAAAAAGTAAACACGGCATTGAAACTTTTTCCTCTACTACTTAACAGCCACATGAGAGGCCTTGAAAACGACATCAAATTTCAGCTTTTTTCAAAAACTCCTTCTACTCTCTTACCGCAACCTCGGAGGCCGAAAAACGACATCGATTTTTGAAAGTTCTCAGAAAATTCACAAATTAGTGGGATTTCACGGCTCAAAGTGCAAAAAGAACGCCTGCCTCTTTTCAGAAGCAGACGCTCATTAGGTATTATTCAGTTTTACTTCACAAGCCGGAGCAGCAGCTCGTTGACATCCTCCGTGGGCTTGCCGCCGGCCAGCAGCTTGTTCCGGAAGGACAGCATGGCCATTGTCAGCAACCGGCGCTCGCCGGCGCAGAGCACCAAGACCCGGTCTCTTTTATTCCGTCCGAACATGGCAGCACCTCAGCAGTAGACCAGCTCAGAGAAGACGATCTCCTCCGCGCGGCTGCGGATGGAGTTCATCCGTCCGACCCATTCCATCTGATGGTCGGCCTTGAGCTGATCTGTAACGCCTTCGGCCTTTTTCATCTGCTCGACCAGACGGTCGAACATGGCCTGCGCCGACTCGCCGATCTCGGCAAGATGCGGCTCCAGGGTCCCCGTCAGCAGCATCCCTGTGTAGATCCCGTCCATGTGTGTGCGCAGATATCTCCTCCGCGCCGCTGCAAATCTGTTCTCCATACCGCGCCTCCTTCATATACGCATTGTTTCTGGTTTTCCTTCGCGTATATGATAGTACCACGCAGCGCCGGAGTCGAATGTGCAATAATCGGATCTGCAGTCTTGACGACGGGATATATATTTTGTGCGGCCTATTGATTTGTGCAAAATTGTGAGTATAATAGATATTGAAATGTGCGTGCTACACGGCGCGTAACAAGTTGAATTATGTATTCACCGGCGCGTTGACTATGCTGAAAAGTGCGGAGGTGCGCAATGTTATATCGAAAAATCCAACCGTATATTGAAAGCTATCTGAAATCCGATTCCAACAAGGTGCTGATTGTCGACGGAGCGCGGCAGATCGGAAAGACCTTTATTATCCGCCACGTCGGGCAGCAGCTCTTTGAGAACTATATTGAACTGAACTTTGCGGAGGACTATAACGGCCCCCGGCTGTTTGAGCAGGTCCGCACGGTCAAGGACTTCTATTTCCAGGTCAGCACCATCGCCGGCGAGAAAATGGGAGAGAAGAAAAACACGCTGATCTTCCTGGATGAGATCCAGGCGTATCCGCACCTGCTGACCATGCTCAAGTTTTTGAAACAGGACGACAGGTACACCTATATTGCCAGCGGGTCGCTGCTCGGCGTGACCTTGAAGAAGACCACCTCGATCCCCATCGGGAGTATTGAGATCAAGCGCATGTTTCCGCTGGATTTTGAGGAGTTTCTGCTGGCAAACGGGTTTAATCGATTCGCCATCGATATGATGCATGAGAAGTTCCTTGCCGGCGAGAGCCTGGATGCGGCTATGCACGGAAAGGTGATGGACCTCTTCAAGAAATATCTGTTGATCGGCGGGCTGCCCGACGCCGTAAACTCCTTTATTGCAGACACCAATATCGTGAAGGTCAGGACGATCCATCGCGATATCCGCGCGTTCTATGCTGATGACGCGTCGAAGTACGAGGCGGACAATAACAAGAAGCTGAAGATCCGCAGGATCTACGATATGATCCCCTCCAATCTGGAGAGCAAGAAGAAGCGGGTGGTCTTTCAGGACATCGAGGACAAGCGCGGCAAGCGTTTTTCCGACTATCAGGATGAGTTTGAATATCTGATTTCGGCGGGAATCGCCTTGGACGTCAACGCGATCACCACCCCCGTCTTTCCCCTAACACAGTCTGCCGGCAAAAACCTGCTCAAGCTCTATTTGAACGACGTGGGGCTTTTGACGGACGTTTTGTACGGCAGCAATATCCGTGCGATCCTGGATGATGAGACGGGGATCAATCTCGGCTCCGTGTATGAAAGCGTGGTGGCCCAGGAGCTGGCGGCCCACGGCTTCAAGCTGTTTTATTACGATAACCGCAGCAAGGGAGAGGTCGATTACCTGATCGACGATTACGACAGCCTCTCCGCCGTTCCCATCGAGGTCAAGTCCGGCAAGGACTACACCGTCCACAGCGCCCTGAATACTTTCGTAAAGAACGACGACTATCACGTGAAAAAGGCCTATGTTCTGTCCAACGCCCGCGAGATAACGACAAACGGCAAGATCACGTATCTGCCGATCTATGATGTGATGTTCTTCGGGGCGGGGGAATCATCAGGCGACACAAAGCTCCTGAACTAAGAAAGAAGGCTCAATCTTGAGATATATTAGGTCAAAACGAACGGTTTGCCATTCATAAATACCAAGAATAAGGAAACTTATAGATTGCAAGAAGGTTGCTTGCATAAAAAACGGAGGAACAATTATGGCTACAAGTAAGTTTTATGATTACGCGACTGGGAAAGAAGTACATAACAACCCCGAAGAAGAATATCGGCAGCTTTTTGAACACATTTTGATTGATGACCTTGGCTATCCAAAATCACACATAGATATTGAGGTCATTCTTCAAAGAGGTGCAAACAGAAATGCCGAAGAGGTGGATATCGTTGTATATAATAGCGATATTCATCGTCAAGAAAATGCTTATATCATAATTGAAATTGAGACACCTAAAAAGAAATATGACCTTCAAGCATTCTCTTATGCGACAGCAACAATGGCGCCATACTGTGTCTGGTTTGCTGGATTCGAGAAGAATAGTGAAGGGCCATTCTATCTGTATAGAGATATGGCAGTTGACCCTATCAACTTTATGCAGATACCTACTTTACCCCGTTATGGTGAAACACAAGACACAATAGGCAAGTATAGAAAACAGGACTTAAAGCCTGCAAAGGCATTAAAGCTTCTGTTTAGCCGAATGTACTATAAGCTTTATGGCAATGCTCCAATCAAAAGAGAGGAAAACATAGCTATTGAAATAATCAAGATGCTCTTCTGCAAAATCATGGATGAAATTAGTCCAGATGAACTTTGCGAGTTTAGAGCCACGCCTTCAGAACTGCGGTCTGATGAAGGTAAAAAGGCCGTTAGGAAAAGAATTGAAGGTCTCTATGCTAAACTGCTGAGAGACCCCGATTTTGGCAGCATGTTTAAGGGTGAAACCCTTGAGTATGATAATGACTGGATTGCTTATATCGTATCAGAACTTCAAGGTATTGCTTTAATGCATGAGGAAACGAACACTGATGCATTGGGAGATGCTTATGAAATATTGCTTCCTACGGCGCTAAAGGGTGAAAGCGGCCAGTTCTTTACTCCAAGAGAAATCGTCCGTTTTGCAATGGATGTAATCAGTCCTTCCTACAAAGACAATGAGATTATCCTTGATACAGCTTGTGGCTCTGGCGGTTTCTTGTCAATAGCAATCGAGAAGCTTAGGAGACAAATTGAAGAGCTTTATAAAAATAGGGGCTTTTCAAAAGATAGAATGAATGCACTTCTCAAAGATTACGCTGATAAGTATATCTTTGGGTGCGATATAGACCCGTTGCTGTATCGTATTTCTAAGTCATACATGGCTATTGTAGGTGATGGCAAGAGTAACATTTATAATTTTGACTCTCTCGAACCATACGATTCATTGAACAAAAACTTTGCAAGAAGAATTAAACCGAGTGGTGTAGATATCATTACGACTAATCCACCGTTTGGAACCCAGATTAAAGATACAAGAAGATTTGTTCTTGAAAAATATGATTTGGGTCACAAGCTAAATAATGGTATTCCAACCAATGATATTTTGGATGGACAAGACCCTGATAAGCTCTTTGTAGAACGCGACATTTTCTACCTAAAGGATGCAACTGATACTGAGGATGGTGGAAGAATGGTTATTGTTCTTCCTAAGCAGAACTTGTCAGGAGCACAAGAAGAAAGCATTGAGTTCAGAAAATGGCTCATGCGACAAGTTCAGATAACAGCAGTTGTTGACCTTCCAAGAGAGGCATTTCAGCCTCATACAGGTACAAAAACGTCCCTTGTGTTCTTGAAAAAAGTAAAGCATATCCCTGAAAGCTATCCTATTTTTATGGCCGTTTCAGAGGCAGTTGGACATGACCGAAGAGGCAATCCTCTTTATAAAAAGGATGCAAGCGGCATGACAATGGTTGATGAAGCAGGAAATGAGGTGGTTTGGAACGACCTCCCGCAGGTTTTAGATCAATGGAAGAGCTACGCTCTTACAGGCAACGTAAAAGATACTCATGATGATAACGATGACCATGCTCCAAGCTGCTTTGTGATTGATTCTAAGCAGATATTAGATGATAAAACGCGAAGAATTGACGCATGGTATTGGGACCCAAACAAGAACAATCTTGCTAAAGAAATTGAAGAATCCGTAGGTGGTGATATTTCAGAGATTGTTCGTCTTGGAGACCTTGTAGTAAAAGATGGCATTTTCTATCCTGGCCGTCATAAGAGAAACTACGTTGACCCGAGTCCTGAAAGTGTGGAGTTCTACTCTGGCACTCAAATTCTCCAAATCAGGCCATTTGATTTGAAGTATCAGCCGAGAGACTATAAGCCCGCAGCAAAGCACTTTGTTGAAAAGGATTGGATTTTGATTACTCGTTCTGGATCAACGGGAAGGGTGGTCATGGTTACTGATAGCATGGCCGGTACAATGGTTTCTGAACATGTAATCAGAGTAATCTGCGATGAGAGCATTATCGATCCTTACTATGTTTATGCTTATCTCGCAACGGAAGATATCGGGAAAGTCCTCTTAGAGAAAGGCATTTATGCATCTGTTGTAGACCACATAACTCCTGATTTTGTTGCAACTATTCCTATCCCAAGGCTCGCTCCGGAAATAGAGAAGGAAATTGCTGATAAAGTTAGGGAAGCCGAGCGCAAGCGCGATGAAGCAAATAGGGCATTCGTTGAGGAAAGAGATGCAATTGAACGTACAATGTTTCTCAATATGAAACGAGGTAATCAAGAATGATCGAAAATGCAGGCGTAATTTACATACTTACCAACCCCTCTTTCCCAGAGTCTGTGAAGATCGGGTATGCGGACGATATCGACAAGCGGCTGCAGCAGCTCAACTGAAGCGAGTGCGTCCCGTTTGCCTTCCGCATCCTTGCGACCTATGCTGAACCATTAAGGAGGGAACTCTCTTGCTAAATCGGATTAAGAAAAAACAAGATGCGGTGGATGCAAAAGCAATTGCTCCTAACAACAAATTGTATTTATGTTTATTGCTCGGAGCCACTGCCCTGACGGGCATCTCGGTAATAGTTCAAGAATGTGATGCAGCTTTTACGATTTGGACAAGTATTACATGCGGCGGAATAGCTTCCATTGTCGTAGCCTGGTTAATTGACGCAGCAAACTGCAAACAGTTGAACAAGAAAGCTGTAGAACACCGTAAAACCCTTTTGTCTAATCTTTACCACGTCTTTGACAATGGGCTTCAACTCCTTATTCTTGAAAGCGCAGAAAAAGATCACTATACGGATTCGAAAAAATGGTATGAGTGGATAGAGACTGTAGATAAACAGGCGATGAATGATCCGACTCTACTTCCATCATTTATCCGTAGTCTAATTGTTTTCTTCGACGATTTAGCAGAACAGGTTTTTGCGGTAAAAAGCCAAGAAGCTATGCTGCTGGAATCGGGGATTATTTGCCAAGAAGATATCCAGGCATTATCTACGATCTTGAGCATGTGTGATCTTGCGAGGGCAACCTACCGGTCGAAAGACAATGATTATAAATGTTTTCAGCAATTTAGTACATACTGTGGACTAATTCATGGCATGGTTGGATTTGCCCCGTCGCTACGGCCAATTAATGACATGATGATTGAACCCACGCTATACCGCAAGTGTTTAGAGGCACAGGAAGAAACGCGTACATCAGAAGCCAGCCAGGTCCCTCCCGTTTCGAGTCCGAAACAGAAAGGGAACGAGACGAACGAGTAGAGGAAAAAGCGATGGATAAAACAGGCGTAATTTACATACTGACTAACCCTTCTTTCCCGGAATATGTGAAGATCGGGTACGCGGACGATATCGACAAGCGGCTGCAGCAGCTGAACCGGAGCGAGTGTATTCCGTTTGCCTTCCGCGTCTATGCGACGTATGAGGTCAATTCCCGGCTCTCTGATCTGAAGATCCACAGCATCATCGACAAGCTGAACCCCAACCTGCGTTCCATCGAGAACTTCAACGGGAAGCAGCGTGTGCGTGAGTTCTACGCCATGTCGCCGGAGGATGCCTATTCCATCCTGGAGGCTATCGCAGAGATCCATGGCTGTGCGGACAAGCTGAAACGGATCGCTATGGACGAGGCCCAGAAGCAGGCAGAGGAAACCGCCCAGGAGATTGACGCTGAGCACAAGGAGCGACAGTCGCCTTTCCGCTTTTCCATGTGCAATATCCAGCCCGGAGAAGAGATCGAATACTGCAATAACCAGGAAATCAAGTGTACCGTTGTGGATGACAAAACGGTAAGCTATCAGGGGCAGAGCTACTCGCTCTCCGCTTTGGCACAGCTTCTGACCGGCAGTAAGTACTCTGTCGCCGGCCCTCGCTATTTCAAATACAAGGGCGAGTGGCTGAACGACATCCGGCACCGGCTGGAAGAATAAGCAACTATATTATAAATTATAATAAGATGATTACCTGCTGCGGCATGAGGGTTAGCATATGTATGAGAAAGAACTACAGAGAATACTAAATGCTTCACAAAACAATGCACTTACGTTTTTCGTCGGTGCAGGCGTATCGGCACTCTCCGGAGCACCAACATGGAAAGACCTGATCCACGCAATAAGCGATAAACTGGGACGAGCTCGAAAAGACGAGTATTCTTCCGATGAGTATCTTCAAATTCCGCAAATGTTTTATTATTCTTTAGGGGAAAACAAGGAAGAATATTATAAGTTTGTCAAAGAACAGCTGTACTCCTCTTCCTTGCTGTCTAATACCATCCATCGGGAAATGCTAAACCTAAATCCAGTATCCTTTATTACAACCAACTATGACACGCTATTGGAAGACGCGGCAGTCCAGTATTGCCAAAGTTTTAAAGTTGTTTCACGAGATGAAGATGTTCCGACTATCTTCGGAGATAGGTTTATACTAAAATTACACGGAGATTTAAAGCATAATAATTTTGTGCTGAAGGAAGAGGACTACCTCAACTACAGCGAAAACTTCAAATTAATTGAAACCCTGGTGAAATCCATTTTTTCCACCAACACTGTTGTTTTTATAGGATACAGCCTGAATGATTATAATATTAAACTGATTCTTAACTGGACGAAAATGCTACTTAAGGGTAGCTTCCGAGAGCCTATCTTTCTTTATGTTGGCAGCTCAGCCCTTACAGATACTGAGCTTATTTATCAGCAGTCGAAAGGGCTCACAGTTGTCGAGTGGAATAAACTCATTGCCTCAACTGATGTTTATTTGGATCGCTATAATGCCATCTTTGATGCGCTAAAGAATCAATCCAAGTTGTCATTGGATGGGAAGTCAGAGGACGAAGCATTTGAGATCCTGTATAATTTGCTTCAACCGTTAGACCGTTTGAATGCCCTTCGAATCGAGGACGTTTCAAAACGACTGTATCCATATATCAGAATAAGCGACGACGGAGTTATTGGCTTATCTCAAAGGGACAATCTTTTGTTAAAGAGATTCTTTGCCATTAATCTAATGCCAGATTCTCAACAGAATAACCTTACAAAAGATGTATTGGAAAAATACCATTGCATTCTCAACGTCTTTAGAAAAGCGAGAATACTTGAGGTAGAAGATGGTCACAAATACAGGCGTTTTGTTGCTGGCGAGGTGCCGTTTGCAGATAAGAATTGTATTCTGTTCGATTATTCTGCTATGCACGCATTTTCAGAAAAGAAATATAAATCACGGGATAAAAACTATAAGAAAGCATTTTATCTATCTCGGCTAAGGAGGTATGACGAAGCGTTCTTTCTCTTTTCTGAGATCGCAAAGCAAGCTTTTAAGGATTCGGATTATCTGCTGTACTATTTTGCGGAGTCCAACTGCATCAGCCTGCGGAAAGTAATCAAGAATGTAAATACATGGTATCGTTGTTATGATCTTGATGCTGTTGAAGCATTGTCTCCAAATGACTCAGAGGCTGAAAACTTGTTTAGACGCCTTCCGGTAGAATTCCGAAATACATATGACAACCTCAGAGATATTCATAGTGCGAATATGCTATATAAATATTCGTATGAGGCTTTTACTGACGGACAAAAGCTTCAAAAAGCGATTGAATCTGGATCAACAGAATTTGGCATGACAAGCAGCGGTAAGGCGATTTGCAGAGTAAACGATTATTTGCATTTCTTGCTTGGAAATGGAATCGTAGCAGATGTGTTCTCCGAGTATAGAAGTGCAGTGAAAAATCTGATGTCTCTGTTAGTATACAAATACTCCACACAGGGTAAGAAAGTATTGCATGAGCAACCATTCCCTTTTGTCGATGGGAATGATGTTTATTTTGACGAAATCGATTTCCACTGTTTCGTGGAGTATTTTGACGCAAAAGAGATAGTCGCACTACTGAACAAATATCACATTGAAACAATCGAGTTTCAGAATATGGCTTCGATAGAGACCGCTGTAAGCAACTTGCTGGATTACTACAGTTATGCGGTCAAATCTTCAAAAAACAACATTGATGTTATTGGATTACAAACGCAAATCAAGAATTGTCTCGCATTACTCAGATACGTTAGCATTTCACAGGGTTTGGTTGATAAGATATGCGGCTTCATCCTTACACAAGAGTTTCGAGAAATACTGATAAATGATAAGGTTCTATTCCTTGATCGCCAACTGGTGCACAGGAAAATGTACAGCAAAACAACGAGCAAAATCGTAGAGAATACTCTGATTTCGTATTTGGATAAACACATTGCTGCCTTGGAAAAGGGCGAGAGGTTTGAGTTGTTCTCAGCAAGCACGGGTATCAATTATTGCAATCTTGTCCATTACATTTCTGCACCAGAGGAGAAATACTATTCGCGAAGACTGTCTATGAGAATCTCGCAGATAATAAAAAATAATCTGTCCCAGATGTATTATCAGATAACTCAGCACTACTGCGGATATGTTTCAAAGAATCAGCAGAAAAAGCTTATCACATGGGCCAACAAACTAATACAAACGAATTTTAGCTTTGATTTGTTTAAAATGCTTGTGCAATGTGATGCGCATATTAGTAAAGCAGCTAAAACTCAGCTGAAGGTATTCCTTAAGCAAAGAATAGATGCGGCTAAAAATAACAATGGCGTAGTTGTATATCCAACTAAACAACCATACGAAGAATTAGATCAGGTCGGTTATTGGTGTCTGCTCAATGTTCTCAAAGCAAAGGACTTCAAGGAGTTTCTCGGTAATAGCGCAGCGTTTGACTTCTATTGTGAATACTCGAAATTCGATTTCAGCAGATTTGACGTTTCATGGTTATTAAACCTTTATCCGCATACGTTGGAACAGATAGCGAAAAATGCCAAGGTTAAAGAGCGTGTTCGAGTAGCCATAGCAACTACGTTGGACGGGGAAAAAGTAGCACCATCAGACAGTCAACGGCTACAAAGTATTCTTGTAAAGCATTTCTGTTAAGATTGCTCTCGTAAAAAGGAGCATATGATTTTGATAGAACGGGTTTCCAGCCCACTTGATTCGAAAAATTCGCTTTATTCACCCTCGTTGAGCGAATAAAGCGAATTTTCGGTGAATATTCGGCGAATTTTCAGTTGCAGAAGTGACGAATCATACTTTTCGATAGAAAAATAAGCTATAAAAACACACTTTTCAAATTCTGCCGCTGATGCTACCTCTCAAGAAAGCTCTCGAACGGGGCGTCATCGCTAAAGAAGGTATCCATCATAAACCGTGCGCCGAGGCGGAAGCCGGTGATGAAGGTGTCCAGCTCGCATTCGCCCATGAATTCGGCGTAGGCGTTGCAGAAGCGGAGGAACAGCGCCTTGTTTTCACCGGCAAGCTGCTCGGTGAGCTTTTCTTCCAGGTCGTTCAGCGAATCGGACGCCTTTTTTGCAGGACTCTTGGGGCGGTAGCCGCGATCCTGCGGGTCGATGTTGCCGTAATACAGCTCCTCAATGATATTTCCCCTCATTGCCCGTCACTCCATTTCTGCAGCTCCCAGAGCCGGTCAATGTGGCGGCGGGACTTGCGGAGGGTCGCGTTGTGCTCGTCCGAGGAGAGCCAGTTGATCAGATAGCACTTGGGGATCATGTACTTGTGCTGCAGCGCCAGGGCGCGGAGCTTTCCGAACCGGATCCACTCGCAGACCGTGTGACGGTTGTAGCCGGTGAAATCCACGATAGCGGCCACGTCGATCACGTCCGGGCAGGAGGCGAGCTTGCTCTCATAGTAGCGCCGCGTCTTTTGCTGATCGCTGGGGAGGGGCGGCTGAATACGGATCTTGTAGGGCTTCACGTCCTCATTTCCGTATTTGTACCAGCTGCTCGGTACGATGTATCGGCTGGGGTTGACCTCCCGGTTGATCATAAAGTCGATGACGTCGCGTTTCTTGATGGCGTAGCAGCGGGTTTTCTTCCCGGTGCAGACGTGGGGGATCAAATTGAACTGCAGCAGATAGTGGGCCGTCCGCTTGCTGATATGGCAGACCTTGCGCAGCTGCTCCTTGTTCATAATCTCTGGGTATTGGGCGAGTTCCTTTGCATCGTATGTCATGACGAAGCTCCTTTCACTTTTTGCGGTCCGAAAGGGTGCTTCATCGGCGCTGTCGGGGTCTCTGTTTTCTTGCCTGACTTCTTGCAAACGCGCAAGAACGGAGGCTTTTTACGCAAGAACGCAGATTTATTTGAACTCTGGGGCGGTTCAAATCGCCTCCGGCCGATACGGGTCGGAACGTCCGCAATCCCTTGCGGTGCCTGGGTTTCCGGCACTTTCACAAGGCAAGCAGAAACGACCTGCTCCAACCGTGAATCTGCCAAAGTCTTACAACACTCGAAATCGAGTTGTCGGTGATGAGCCGGCACGTGGGTTCGAATCCCACGCCCTCCGCCACGTCGTCGCAAGCTGCATATCGCTTGCGACGACTTTTTTATACCCTCAAGCCTTCATCACCTCCTCTCCGGTCTCTGCCGCCTTGGGGGCCAGCAGGCTCTGCATCGTGGCGCCGGAGGCGTCCAGCGCGTTGGGGCTCAGGTGGGCGTAGATGTCCGCCGTGGTGGAGTAGTTGGAGTGGCCCAGGAAGAGCTGGACCTGCTTCATGGGAATGCCGCTGGACACCAGGAAGCTGGCGCAGGAGTGCCGGAGGTCGTGGAAGCGGATGTGGCGCAGGCCGTTTGCCTTCAGCAGGTTGCCGAAGCGCTGGGTGAGCTTGTCCGGGATGATGAGATTGCCCAGAGAGTCCACGCAGACGCAGTTCAGCCACTTCTTGCTGTAGCCGTTCCGGAAGGCCCTGTGGTTGGCCTCCAGCTGCTTCCTGTGCCGCAGCAGCTCCTCCTTTACATAGGGGATCAGCGGCAGGGTGCGGCGACTGGACTCCGTCTTCATCTGATCGGTGATGACGATGGGATTGCCCTCCTGCAGGGCGTCCGCGTAGACCTTGTGGTCGATGTGGATCTGATCATTCTCCCAGTCGATGCTGTCCCACTGCACGCCGCAGACCTCGCTGCGCCGGAGCCCGTAGAAGGTCGCCAGCAGCACGGGGATGTAGATCTCCGTGCCCCGCGCCGCCTCCAGGAGCTTCTCCGCCTCCTGCTGCGTGTAGAACTGGGCGTGGCTCTTGCTCTTTTTCGGCATGTCCACCTTGTCCATGGGATTACGCATGATGTGGTCCTTGCGCACCGCGTAGCGCAGGCAGGTGCCGATGAGCTTTACGTAGTCGTGCTGCGTTGTGCCGCAGAGCCCGTCGTCCGCCAGGTATTCGATGAAGTCCTCGATGTGCTTCGGCGTGATGGAAGAGATCGTCACACCCCGCGGCCCGAAGAACTTGTCGATGCGCCCGTTGATGGTGTTCAGATAGCCGATCTTCGTCGGGGCCGTCAGGTTGGGCTTGTGGTCGAAGACGTAGCGCATATAGTCCGCCAGCGGCATGGAGGCGAAGCGGTCCCGCTCCTCCGGCGACAGCATCCTGGACAGGCACATCTCGTCGTACTCCCGCTTTCGATCCTCCAGGATCTTCTGCGCCTTGCGAAGGTTGTTCTTCACCGGCAGCCCCGTGGTGCGGCTGACCGGCTTGCGCTTTCCGTTCTCCAGCACGTAGATCACGGTGTGGTAGTAGCCGCCGCGATCAACCAGGTGGCCGGAGCAGGGTTTGTTTGCTTTCATAGTTTTGTCTCCTTTTCATTCTTTGATGGTTTGATCCACTCCCGGCAAGATCCGGGAGCGCCCGCCCCGCCGTGCCGACAAGGGCATCATAGCAGAGCGGGTATGTAATTGCGAATGTACGAAAGTGGTATAATAAATTTGGACAGAGCTAAATGACAAAAAGGAGAGAGAAGCAATGCCCAAAGGGAAGCGAAAAGATTACAGTGCGGAGTACAAATTAGCCGCAGTCATGATGATGAAAAACGGGTCGCTGAAGCCAAAGGAAGTATTTGAAATCCTCGGCGGAATCGACCGACAGACGGTGTACCGTTGGGTGAAGGAATACGACGAGCAGGGAGAATCAGCCTTTCGGGAAGAAAAGGCAGTCCTGCCTGCGCGACAGATCACGGAGCTGCAAAAAGAGAATGCGCGCTTACGAGAGGAAAACGAAATCTTAAAAAAAGCTGCGGCATACTTTGCAGAACACAAGAAGAAGCAGTAGCTACCGCTGTCGCCATGCCGGCGAAGCATTCGCGGGGCAAAGTGTGCCGTCTTCTCAACCTTCCGCGAACCACGGCATATTATCGTCTAAAGCACCCTCGGCAGCCTGGGTATACAGAGGAAGAAGCCGGAGCGGTCGTTGCCATGTTTCATGAGCACAACGACAGCTTCGGACGCCGTGTGCTGCACAGGGAATTGAAGAAAACCGGAACGAGTATCTCGGAGCACAGGATCAGTAGGATTCTCCGTGACCACGAGCTCGTTGCGAAGTACGGCAGGAAAAAGGGGACGAACGTACATACGCATAAGGAATGTGCAGAGAAATACGTTGCGGAAAACACGTATTGGAATCTGCCGGAGGAGACCAGACCGAAGAAGGTGTGGAGCATGGACTTCACAGAGCAGAAGGTAGACGGAAAGAAAGTATTTACCTGCGGAATCATTTCCATTACGGATAAAATCCTCGTCGGCAGAGTCAGCGGCAAGCGAAACTGCAAGGAAACGGCGTGTGAGACGCTGCGGAGGGCAATAGCGAAATTCGGAAAGCCGGATATGCTGCTGACAGATCGCGGAGCTCCCTTCACCAGCAAGTCATTTCATGATCTGTTAGAGAGCGAGCATATTACCCACAGTATGTCACGTCCCCATACCCCAAGGGACAACCGTTACATAGAGACGTTTTGGAGAACAATGAAGACGGAAATCGGTTCGGTCAAGAATATGAGCTTGGAGGAGTATCTGATGGTGCTGGACTATTACGAGCACTACTATAACTACAAGAGACCGCACAGCACCCTGAACTATACCCCGCCCTGCCGGACTGTCGCGTAGATATTCCAAAACTGTCATTATCTCGCATTATTTTTTGTCCAAATAGTTGTACCAATTTCTACGGAGACGATGGCGCGCAGGGTTGACGGGGGCGAGACAGATGCTGCGGGTGAAGTTGGTCCTATATTAGAGGACCAAGGGCTGCGGCTATACCTCCCTCTATAACATAGTTGGAAAAACAGGCCAAAACCGGACGGGCATTTTTGAAAACGTAATCAAATTCGAGCAAATCATAAGACCCGGATGATTGAAAAGCGGGAAAAACTGTGTTACGGTGTAGACGGATTACGGAAAGTGAAAGCCGAATCGGACCATGGGGTGGTCCTGTATTTCAGGGCCAGGCAACGCGGCGATCTCCCCCTATCACGGGGAAATCACGAAGTCCTCGAAGAAGGAGGCGGCGACATGATTACGGTCAATATCAGATATACCGGCGTCAATGGCAGCGCGCGGGCGTTCGTCGGGGAGATGATCGTCTCCGGCACGGTGGCGGCGATCCGGGCGGAGGAAGGAAACATCCGCTATGAGTATTACGCGCCGCTGGATGATCCGGAAATGATCCTGCTGATCGACAGATGGCGGGACCAGTCTGCGATCGATGCGCACCATGCCAGCCCCATGATGCAGACGATCGCGGCGCTCCGGGAAAAGTATGATCTCCACATGACGGTGGAGCGGTATGTGAGCGCCGAGGAGAACGCGTCGGACGAGCGGTTCATCCGAAGATGATTCCGGGGGTATTCTGACATGAAGTATGAGTGCGAAAATGCAGTCATTGACAAAATAAGCGTTGTTCCATCAAATACCATCCGTGCGCGGCTGGATGCTTACGTGAAACGCAACTATGAAATTGAGCCCGAGAACCTGCCATTCTCAAAGGAAGATTACGCAATCTATCGTCACGCGGATACCGGGAAATGGTTTGCGGTCTTCATCGTCAAGGAACGCACCGCTTTCGGCCTTACCGGAGAAGGGCCGGTTGAGGTGGTTAGCGTGAAAGTGAAGGATCCTCTTCTGGCCGATTTCCTGATGCAGCAGCCCGGCTATCTGCGAGGCTATCCCAGCAGCAAATGGAATTGGGTCACGGCGGTACTGGACGGCACGGTGCCCTTTGAGGATATCTGTCGATGGCTCGACGACAGCTTTCAGGCGACAAAAACCAAACCGAAAAACAGAAACACGCCTTTGATGAAACGAACCGCCGAAGAAAGGAAGGATGGTCAGGATGAATAGTATTTTTCACAGAGTCAGCATTCGCCGCTTTCAGGGCAGGCCGGTGGAGAAAGAGAAAACCGAAGCGATCCTCCGCGCTGCCATGCAGGCCCCCTCCGCCGCCAACCAGCAGCCGTGGGAGTTCTATGTGGTCACGAACCGGGAGAAGATCCGTGCGCTGGCCATGAGCCATCCCTATGCACGCGCAGCCGAGCATGCGCCCGCCGTCATCGTGCCGGTGTATCGGAAGGACTGTGCGATTCCGGCGTATGCGGAGATCGACCTTGCCATAGCGGTGGAGAACATGTGGCTGGAAACGGACGCGCAGGGGCTCGGCGGCGTCTGGATGGGCATCGCACCGCTGGCGGAGCGCATGGAGGCCGTAGAAAAAATATTGGATATCCCGGAGCATCTGCGCGCCTACGCGTTGTTCCCGTACGGTTATCCGGCTGAGGAGCGGAAGCAGCAGGATCGCTGGGACGAGAGCCGCATCCACTATGTGGGTTGAAATAAGGGTGGCAGAGGGAAGTTCCTCCTGCCAGAAGACGGATTGAATTGATGGGTAAACAGGAGGTTCAAGCCATGTCACAGCACAGCGAGCAAGACCTCAAATATGCTTCGGAGCTGCGCGAGGGCGTACATCAGGAAGCGCTCGCAATCGTCCGAAAGACGCGGCCGCATATCACGGAGGTCGTCGACCGCCACCCGGTGGAGGACTACTTTCAGGAGCATTGGGACTATCCGGGAAAGTGGTACACCATTGTGGCGATCCCTTCCGGCTACGGCAGCCGCAAGGCGCTCGTGGATGCCATTGTCCGCGATACGCTCACCGCGGACGGTCCGTCGCTGCAGCGAGAGCCGGGACGGCGGAAGCTCAGCAAGCAGCTTGACAGCAAGCCGGAAGCCTATCAGAAACTATTCCCTGTGGATGTCGATCAAACGAGCCGCAGCTGCCGAGCGGTTGGCACAGACGCCGAGGGGCGGCATATTCTCGAGCATTACGAGGAATACAGCCTCGGCAGCGCCACCGGCTCTGTCGCCGCGTATTACGTTCTGACCGACGCGGAGTACAGGCGCTACGCAAGACTGGCACTGATAAACGGGCATCTGAGCGAGGAGGCTTTTGACCGCCTCACCGCGGAGCCGAAGGAAGCGCCGAAGCAGGAGGAAGACCCCTTTTTCGCGCTTCTTGCCGAATATCCGCGCTGCGTGATCGACTATCACATCGTGCCGGCCATTTCATCATCCTGCCGGGGCTGCGAGGCGCATCGACTGGCGCTTAAGCAGGCGTTTCAAACGCTCTCCGAAGACGACTGGGAATGCACATATGACCTGGTTGCGGCACGGGGAAAGCAAATCGGCGTCGGCGAACTGTTCGCGCCGCCGCGCAAAACGGAGGAGTTGAACTATCGCGGCGCGTTTCTGTATCCGCCGCACGGGGTCCGCTATACCGACGCGGATTTTGACCGGCTCAATGCTGCCCTGTTCCCCAAGGGGACGGATGGTCTCGAAGTATACAGATGGACCACCGACTGGTCGAACTATTTCGACGACGGGCACGAGTGGTGGGGCACGCTTTGCCTGACGGTTTTCGACAAAAGAATGGGCCGCTACGCCGTGATCCTGGCGTCGGCAACGGATTGATGTGAGGTTGGTCCTACATTTTAGGACCAACTCTGGTCAGACGGCTATACCGCCCTCTATACCATGGTTGGAAAAATGGGCAAAAACCGGGCAGGCAAATCGAGGCCGCATCAGATTTTTTGATTCGGCCTCGATTGCTTCCATATAAATGAGCTGAGCAAAGGAAAACTATCACCAGAGTGATACTCTGATATGAAAAGCCGGCGGATCGATGCTCCGCCGGCTTTCCTGTTTTCGTACAGGGGTCCCCTGTTCCGTAGTTCCCCGCCGTATGCGGAAACCGGCTATGTAGTGCCGGGAGTTCCCGGCAATGCCATGCTCACTTTGCCCCGATCAAATAGCCGATCAGGCTGTACTTCGAGATCCGATACGCCTTTCCGGGCCTGGTGGCGAAGATCTCGCCGTAGTCGATTATCTTGTAAACCTGATGATCGTCGCACCCGAGGATTTTCGCGACATCCTGAACCGTCAGCACGTCGGGGTATTCGGTCAGCATGAGCTTGAAGGCACGGTCAATCTCTTTCATAACGCTGTCTCCTTTCCTTAGATCCGGTTTCCTGTATTCAATTGTCGGCGGGGGTCGTCTTGCCTTCCAGCACCTCCATTTCGCGCATACGCTTATTCTCGCGGTTCTTCATCGTCCGCCTTGTGTAACTCCTGACCGCTCCGCGGCTCGGGGGATAGAAATCACTGAATGTCCAATCCTGCATCAGAGCTCTCAGGCGCTTGACCGTCCGCTTAAACTGATGGCGCACGGCGTCCGCCGAAACGCCCTCCGCTGCGGCGATCTGCTCGAAGGTCCAGTTCTCCTCGGTGCGCAGAAACAGTCGCCGCCGCTGGTCGTCCGTCAGCGCCCGCAGCGCGTATTCCAGCGCCGCATAAGCCTCCCTTCGGATCAGCACGGACTCCGGCGACTCGCCCAGCTTGACCGAGTGGGCGTTCACGTAGTCCGGATCTGCGAAGGAGTAGTCTGCGTGATGCTCGTATTGCCTGTAGTAGTATCGATTGGTCTCCTTCCGGTTCTCGTCCAGATACTGCGCGACCTCCACCGATTTGGGGACGCCCTTGTACATGGGACTCTGATTCTTCGTGTACATCCATTGACCTCGTCTTTCTCTCATAGTCATTGGCAGTACCAATGTATGAACGGTGAGGCCGCGCCGGACGGGCCGGAAAGTATTCAGTTTTCAGATGATATGCGTAATGCGTATTGCGCTTTTGGTGTGCCGGTGTTCCAGGCCTTGGCATTCCTCCTTTCCATGTTTGCGGCGCCGAAAGCGCGCTTCCCGCAAAAGGCTTATACTGCGGGAAGGCGATGCGCGGCAGATTTTGACCGGTTCGATACCGGCTGACGTTATCATTCTAAAATATTAACTGTACGATAATCCGGATGGATAACTGCGCTGTCCGGATTCATCGTCTCCGTGTGTAAAGGGTGCCGTTGTTCCCGATCCCGTTCCTGCCCCGGTCTCCGCGGCGTATCGGCCCGTTGGCGCGCTTCGTCGTCGCAAGCTCCGTATCGCTCGCTCCCACATAAATGCGAGAGCTCGTTCACTTTGCTGCTCCTCCTCTCCCCGAAAAACCTGGTGACTTTTCGGGGACCCCATTATCGCGCACTTCGCCCGGGACCATATCCAATCGGACAGCTATTCAGTTTTCAAGGTGCATTGTGAGAGGGCGATGTTTGCGAACCCGATGGGCCCGGCGAAAAAGTCCTCTCACTATGTTTGGACAAAGGGGTGTCAAAAAAGAAGTAGTTTTGAAAAATTTCTTCTATTTTTTCGCCCTTCTGTGCCGCAAGCCAGGCGGATTTAACGAAGCCCTTCACTTGTTAAGCCATTAGAAAGGCCGTTTATGGAGGTGCTTGGGAAGAATTATTTGGTTTCTGCGTGCATCCGGCACTCCATTATCCTCTGTGGCTTCAATCGTACATCCATCGCCGAGTGGAGAACAGGTCAAAAAATGACCCCTTCCGAGATAGAAAAACAAGGTTTTATGCAGGTTTACGGGATCGGCCATCGACTAGTTCTGTGTCCCAAGCCGGTGCAAACCATTGATGCTGCTGGCTTTTTTGAAGGGGTCATTTTTTGACCCCTATTTGTTATTTTTTCGGAGGTTCTATGCGGTCATCTCCTTGTATTATAGAGTAGTAGTGTTTATAGACCCTCTCCAAGGTCTGTGCTACAATGCAGAGGATGCTGTGGATTGGTAGCGATCTCCTACCGCATAGACGGTTCAAGAAAGGCTCCGACCACAGCCCTTTGCAGAA
>JAFPWF010000070.1 GCA_017395085.1 Oscillospiraceae bacterium
GTTGGTGTTTTTAACGGTGAGGGTCCACCTGTTCCCATTCCGAACACAGAAGTTAAGCTCACCAGTGCCGACGATACTTGCCTGGCGACGGGCCGGGAAAATAGGTCAATGCCAACACAAAGGCTTTGGCAACTTGTCAAAGCCTTTGAATATGCCTCCTTAGCTCAACAGGTAGAGCATGCGGCTGTTAACCGCAGGGTCGTAGGTTCGAATCCTACAGGGGGCGCCACGAACGGTATTGCCGCCACGATATCGTGGCGGCAATCCTTCAAATCTGAGCGCTGGACCGTTAGCTCAGTTGGTAGAGCAGCCGGCTCATAACCGGTCGGTCCGGGGTTCGAGTCCCTGACGGTCCACCATCAGGTTTAAAAATATACAGGGGAATAGCTCAGCTGGTAGAGCGGCGGTCTCCAAAACCGTAGGCCGAGGGTTCGAAGCCTTCTTCCCCTGCCACAAAGGCAACAAAAAACCTGTCCGAAAGGATGGGTTTTTTGTTATTTCTGCACAAAAAATAGCACCTTCTATTGAAAAGTTAAGCCGGTCTCCAAACAATTATTTTAGTGGATATTACTCAGTTTGCTATCTCAAATGCTATCATTTTGCTAACATTTTTGGAGTAAATTTTCGAATTTTTATTCACTGAAATATACAAAAAAGAGCGGTAAATCATCAAATTTTGTAACGGGAGGTACTATTATGGCAACCGCAAAAAAGAAGCATGAACAGGGTGAAGGCAGCGTCTATTACGTAAAAAAGCTGGACGTCTGGGTGGGTTGTTACATTGCTGGCGTCAAACCGAACGGGCAACCGGACCGGAGGACAGTCCGTGCCAAAACCGAAAAAGAAGCTCATCGCAAGCTGAAAGATTTGGTTGATGAGCTGAAAAAGACCGATTATGTCTATGTGCAGCACGATACTTTTGCCGTGTACATCACGCATTGGCTCAACACGGTGAAGCGGATGCAGCTGAAAGAGCGCAGCTATGACCGCCTCGAACAAACCGTGACAAGGGATGTCATCCCGTATATCGGGCACATTCAGCTTGCCAACGTGACGACCGATGATATTCAGCAGATGCTCGCGGATCTGAGAGATGCGGGAAGGGCATATTCCTCCATCAAAAAAGCGTTTGAGGCTGTGAATGCGTCTTTCAAGTGGGGGCTGGCCGTACATCCGCCAAAAGTGAAGTACAACCCTGCGACCGCCGTGGCGCGTCCGAACAAAAAAGTTTTTCCCCCTTCCGATATCCGCTTTTATAGCGCGGAGGAGGCACGGCTGATCTCCGAGACCGCTCTGGCGAAATACAAGTGCGGTACGCCATGGTATCCGCTCGGGGAACTGGTCGTCATCCTTCTCAACACCGGCATCCGCCTTGCGGAGGCCACAGCCCTGCAGTGGGATCGGGACATCGATCTCGACAACCGCCTCCTGTATGTGCATAAGACCGTTGTCACGGTCAGGAACCGGTCATCCGCTGCGGAGAAAAAATACGTGACCAAGGAGCAGGACTCCACGAAGTCGGTGGCTGGACAGGATCGTGTGATCCCGCTCAACGACGATGCGTATTACGCTCTGGTCAGTCTGAAAGCAAAGACAGGAAAGTCACCCTATGTGTTTGCAACGAAGGACGGAACCCGGAAGTCCGCCCGAGATATCGACAAGATCGTGCGCCGGGTGGAGGTGCGCGCCGGCCTCCCGGAGGAGAAGATCTACGGACCGCATGCGCTGCGGCATACCTTTGCGACGCTGCTGCTTTCCAACGGCACCGACATCAAGCTGGTGTCCGAGCTTCTGGGACATGCGGATGTGGGGATCACGTATAACACCTACATTCACGTCATGAAGGAGCAGAAGGCGAAGGCGGTCGCCAGCCTCCCAAACTTTATACCCATAAAAACGAAAGAAGCGCCTGCCGAAGATCAGCAGGCCAGCTGACAGATACAGCCCTGATTCCCGGACCGGGAACCGGGGCTGCTTCTTTTTATTGGAAGCGGTGGTCGCTCCGCCCTCAGCGTCCCTCGGCTCCGTCGCTGCGCAGATTCATCTCCGGCTCGTTCCTCACCTCCGCTGAACCTGCTCCGCTTCTCCGCCTCCGTTCGCTTCGACCTCCGCTCCCTTTCCTCCGGCGCTGACGCGCCTCAATCTTCCCTTCGGGGGATCGTCAGAGCGGTAGTCGCTGCGCTCCTTCTTCTCCGGCGCTTGTCGCTCCCTTGCGGTCAACCTGCCTCCGCCTCGCACCGCCTCCCCGTCCGGGCAGCTGCCCATGCTCCGTTCCTCCGCAGGTTCAGCTTCCCGTCCGTTTCGGCGGAGCTCATCTCAGGCAGATTTCCCTCCAGTCCGCTCCGCGCCTCAAACCCTTCGGGCGGAAAGGGGAGAGCGGTACGCTCGCCCGGCCCGGCACGGCTCCGTTCCTTCGCCCTTCACTTCGCGGATTCAGCCTCCGCAGGCTCCGGCAGAACCCGCTCCGTTCCGGCTCCGTCTGTGCGCCGGCCTCAGCCGACCTTCGCTTCCTTTCGCTCCGGCTCCTTCGTCCGCCCGGTCCCGCTCTGCCTGGGTGCCGACCCTTCGCAGGCTCAGGATCAGCCCCCTGGCTCCGCTTTGTCCCGGACGTCCTTCGTCGCCTCCGCTCTTCACCGCTCCGCTCCCTTCCAGGGAACCTGCCTGTGTTACGCACCGCCTCCGCAGGCTCCGGCGGAGCTCCACTCCGGCAGATTCCCTTTCAGTCCGCTCCGCTTCAGCGGTTGCTCGCCGCGCCTGCCCCGGCCTCCGGCTGCTCCGTGCCACTTCGGGGTACAGCCTCCGCAGGCTCCGGCAGAA
>JAFPWF010000012.1 GCA_017395085.1 Oscillospiraceae bacterium
ATCTACTTCTACAATAACCAGCGTATCCAGACTAAAACAAAACTGACGCCGCTGGAAAAACGACGTCAGCATGTTGCTTAATATTTCATTCCCTATGTAGGGGGCTTCTTTTGTGCTGTCCGCACAATCTGGGGCGGTTCAATTCACACCGTCTGTTTTATTTATTTATATAGTTATATAAGTCTTTTTAAAAGGGTTCTCAGCTGATCATTGCGCCGTCCGAACCAAGTTTGTGTCCGTCGACTATAGTGTCGTGGAGCATAATTCCTTCGCTGTTGAAGTAATACTTCTTGCCATCAATCGTATTCCAACCGGTTACCATCCAACTTTCCGCGGGATTCGAGGAAGCCTTCACATAATACCATTCGCCATTGTATGGGATCCACTTACCCTGTTCCAGTTTGCCCCAACCGCCGTCATACTGATCATGGAAGTAATACCACTTGCCGCCAATCTGCTTCCAGCCGCCATGCTGCATCACGCCGTAACTGCCGTCATGATTGGGATTCAGGTAGTACCAACCGGGTGTCCAGCCGTCAGACTCGGCAGCCGTCACCTCATGCCAACCTCCTTGGACTGCACCGGGATTCGGGTCGGTCATGGGTGCCATAAAGTACCACTCGCCATCAATCTGATTCCACTTGGTCTGCAGTTCGCCAAAGTGACCGTCGTGTTTGGGCCACAAGTAATACCAGTTGCCGGAGATTTCCTGCCAGCCGCCCAACTCAACGCCCTTGCTGTTGAAGTAGTAGCGCTTGCCACTGATATTCTTCCAACCGATGGTCATGGCGTCGCCGTCGGCAGGATCGAGATAATACCACTTGCCATCAATCTGCTGCCAACCGCTGAGTTTGTTGCCGTGAACGTCGTAGTAATACCACTTTCCGCTGACTTCCTTCCAGGAGCCTGCCGAACTAGCCGTACCCGTTCCGGGAGCGCCCTCTTTGCCAACCCATTCGCCACTGGCATTGAAGTAATGTACGCCGATACCCGGGCTGTCGGCCGAGGTGAGGGTGGTGTTCACCTTGCCGGTTACCATTTCGCCCGCGGGGATGGTGGAGCCCGCTTCGTTTACGCTGGTACCGTCGCTCATGTAGTACCACTTGTTGCCGTCACGAATCCAGCCGACGGCCATGACGCCGTCTTCCTTCAGGTAGTACCACTTCAGGCCCACTTTAATCCAGCCGTTACCACCCAAGGAGCCATTGCTGTTAAAGAAGTAGGTCTTTGTGGTGTTGACACCTTCCTTAGTAACATTAATCGTCTTGAAACCAGTGACCATCTTACCAGTATCCGAAGTTCTCGGATCGCCGGTTCCGGTTTTCGGAGTCAGGTAATACCAGACACCGTCAACCTTTTTCCAACCAGTCTGCATGACGCCGCTGTCATTAAAGTAGTACCAATATTGATTGACCAGTTCCCAACCGATGGCCTTTTTGCCGTTGGAGCGGTAGAAGACCCAATTCGGACCTTCCTTGCGGAAGCCGTTCTCATAACCCAGGGGATTATCGTCCATCATGCCGCCGATGAGAGCACCGCTGGCGTCAAAGGAATACACCTGCCCGCCGATGGTAGCGCTGCGATCGGCAATCATGCTGCCTTCCCTGTCGGGGATACCGTCTTCAATCGCCTTGTCAATCGGACGCAGGTAGTAGGTCTTGCCGTTCCAAGTCAGCCAACCGGTGACCATGGCGCCGGTTGTCGGGTCAAGATAGTACCAGTAACCATTAGACCAGAGCCAACCGGTCACCTTCGCCTGGTTGCGGATATAGAACCACGGTCCGGAAGGCGGCTTCGGCTGCTGCCAGCCGTTCTTATAGTAGTTTATTCCGTCGTCATCCACACCGGAATAGGAAGGCTGCCATTTGCCGTCTTCGCCATAGAAGTATGAACCATGCTTGCCGGAGAGACGCGCGCCAACCTTTTCGTCGGTGCCGTCAACGCCGAAGTAATAGTAATCGCTGCCAACCTTCTGGCGGCCCTGGAGCATCACGCCGTCAGGTCCGAAGTAGAACCACTCGCCGCCGTAAGCCTTCCAGTCGTTGATGAGCATATTGCCGCCGACATAGTAGTACCAAGCGTCTTTGCCACCAACCGTCTTCTTGACCCAGCCTTCGGTCTGGGTGTCGGCTGCAGAAGGCTTCCAGGTCAGGCGTCCGCCGAAGTCCTTATAGGTGTTCATCGGGTTGACCAAGTCGTTCCAGGTGTTGTTGTCCACAGGATAGTACACGTCCGCAACAACATTGGCAAACGCATCGGCCGCGATCATGCCGCTGACATAATTGCCCTTAAACGTAACCGTCTTCAGGCCGCTGTCCTGGAATGCTTTTCCATCGATCTTTTCCACATTTGCCGGAATGACAATGGACGCCAGGCTGGAACAGGCCGCAAACGCAGAGCCGCTGATTTCCTTCAGCCCGGTGGACAGTGTCACACTGCTCAGGCTGACACAGCCGCTGAATGCTCCGACCTCAATTGTCGTCACATTCCCCGGAATGGTAATCTTGGTAAGCCCCTGGTCGTTCCAGAATGCGTACGGCCCAATGGAAGTCAGGGAGTTCGGCAGAGAGACCGCAGTCAGGTTCGGGCAATCCTTGAAAGCATATTTATCAATTACCGTGATGCCCTGCTCCACTACCAGCGTTTTGGTCTCAGAGCGCGTTGCTTTTACAGCATCGGAAGAAAAGGCATAGTCCGAAGAAAAGGTCCAGTGCTCGATGCTGTAAATATTGCCCGTGCCGTTCACGACCAACTTGCCGTCCGTATACAGCTTAAACTGCGCGTTCGGTCCAGCCTTGCCGGCCGTCATGATGCTAGCATCTGCAAATGCCGAAACCGGCAGCAGAGACAGGCACATGATCAGGCACAGGATGATTGAAAGAAGTCTGCGTGTGGATTTCATAATGCCACTCCTTTTCCGTCCTACACTGCGTAACCAACCGTATTCCCGCCTTGCCCCGAACATTTGGCTGGAAAGCCCGGGAGCAGATCGGTAATCGGCTCGTCAACGCATTGTAACATTATTGTAATCTGCATTATAGACTTTGTAACTATCAATGTCAAGAGGAAAATTAGCAACTTCAGAAAAAATAAGATTTCGGTTTTTGGCAAAGCGTGCGGCAGGCGTTTTCCAGAGGGCGGAAAAGGGTCGATTTTGTGTCTGCAGCACCAGAAAAGCATCTGATGTACGGAGTTTTTCCGTCTGACAGCGTTTGATGAGCTTATACTATTATAACAGTAAAAACGCGCTGTGAACGGAATGTGAATCTGCTGTGAACAAATAGACACTGAACGTTTCTAATTTGTAACCTTTTGTTGACAACTCGTCTTTTTTATGTTACACTGTCGTCCGATCAAGTTCCATATCACTCGCTTCCCTGCAGCGACAGGAAAGCTCGACCATTCCGCTGATCGTCCTCTGACGACAATGCCCCACTACGTTGGGCTCTTTGTCGAGAACACGAAGGCGCGAAAAGACGCGAAAAGAAAAGAGGAAATGACTATGAATAAAACCTTTATGAGAACCGTACTTTCCCTGGCGCTGTGCCTGGTGGTGTGTGCCAGCCTGTTTTGCACGCCGGCCTTTGCAGCTGGCAACACGGTGGTAATCATTGGCGGCACGGTCGACAAGACCGATGCAGCAGAACCTTCCACCTCCATTGTGGTTTCCGGCGGCAATCGCGTTGGTACCAACAGTAGTTCCAACCCGGACATTGCAGCCGACGGGAACGCTCCAGCACAGGTGATCGTCGGCAGTACAGTGGAAGACAGCAGTCTGACGCAGCCCACAAGCGCCGTTGTCGTGCAACCAGACGGTACGATCAAGCAGGTGGGACATCAGCAGGCGGCGCAAAACAATGCGACTGAAGCGGTCCCAGCGACGCTCCCGGTTGCCCCCGCAACTGCAGCTGCAGAACCCACGGGCCTCGCAGCGGAACTGCTTGCCAAGGTTAACCAGGTCCGCGCTGAGAATGGCGTCGGTGCCGTGAAGTACTCCGCAGCGCTGCAGAGCATTGCGGACACCCGAGTGAAGGAAAGCATCGTCAGTTTCGGTCACACCCGCCCGGACGGCAGCCACTGCAGCACCGCAGTCACAATGGAGTGGAATGTGACCGGAGAAAACCTGATTCAGGTTACGAGCACGCATGCCACTGCCGACCTGATGATGGAAACATGGCTGAACTCCCCAACCCACAAATACAACATCCTTCTGGACCAGTTCACCGATATGGCGGTGGGCACTACTGTGGAAAACGGGACCACGTATGTTTCGTTGATTTTTGTTGGGTAATCAAACACAAACTGGGAATGGAAACACCCTGCCGGTTGGCAGGGTGTTTTTGTGTTCTCTGTTGAATTAACGATTTCCGTACATACGCTCGTAATAGTCCAAATATTCGCCGGAGATAATCGGCTGCCACCATTCTTCGTGCTTCAGGTACCAGTCGATGGTTTTTTCGATGCCGTCGGCGAATTTGGTCTGAGGCAGCCAGCCGAGCTCGTTGTGGATTTTGGTCGGGTCGATGGCGTAGCGCAGGTCGTGCCCCTTGCGGTCGGTCACGTGGGTGATGAGGCTTTCCGGTTTGTGCAGCCGGTCGCAGATGAGGCGGACAATCTCGATGTTCTGCATCTCGTTGTGGCCGCCGATGTTGTAGACCTCGCCCACCCGGCCATGGCGCATGACGAGGTCAATGGCCTCACAGTGGTCTTCCACATAGAGCCAGTCGCGCACGTTGAGGCCGTCGCCGTAGACAGGCAGGGGTTTATCGTGCAGAGCGTTGATGATCATGAGGGGGATGAGCTTTTCCGGGAAATGATAGGGCCCATAGTTGTTGGAGCAACGCGAGATGCTCACCGGCAGGCCGTAGGTGCGGTGGTAAGCCAGCACCAGCAGGTCAGCCGAGGCTTTCGACGAGGAATAGGGGCTGCTGGTGTGAATGGGCGTTTCCTCCGTGAAGAAGAGGTCCGGGCGGTCCAGCGGCAGGTCGCCGTAGACCTCGTCGGTGGAGACCTGGTGGTAGCGGGTAATGCCGTATTTGCGGCAGGCATCCATCAGGACCGAGGTGCCAATGATGTTGGTCTCGAGGAAGATGGAGGGGTTCTCGATGCTGCGGTCCACATGGCTCTCGGCCGCGAAGTTCACCACGATGTCGGGGTGCTCCTCTTCAAAGATGCGATACACGGCCTCGCGGTCGCAGATATCCACCTTGCAGAAGCGGAAGTTCGGCTTGTCCATAATGGGGGCCAGAGTCGAAAGGTTTCCCGCGTAAGTCAGCTTGTCCACACAGATGATGCGGTCCTCTGGGTGCTTTGCCAGCTCGTGGAAGATGAAGTTCGAGCCGATAAAACCCGCGCCGCCGGTGACGATGATGTTCACAATGAATTCCTCCAAAGAAAAACTCTGCAGGCAGATCATATCATATCTGCCTGCAGAGTGCAATATTCCGCCGTTTCAGGAATTCTCGGCGAGGAATTTCAAAATCTGGACTGCATTGGCGGCGGCGCCTTTGCGGATCTGGTCGCCGCAACACCAGAGGGTGATGCCGTCGTCATCGATGAGGTCCCGGCGGATGCGGCCGACCCAGACCAGGTCCTGGTCGGTGGTATCGAGCGGGGTGGGATAGCAACGGCCTTCATAGTCCTCGATGAGTTTGACGCCCGGGAAGGCTGCGACCGCGGCTTTGGCGTCCTCGATGGAAACTTTGTCTTTTGTGCGGAGGGTCAGGGCGATGGAGTGCGAACGTTTGACCGGCACGCGGACACAGGTGCAGTTGACACGCAATTCCGGCGCGTGGAGAATGCGGCGGCCCTCATTCTGCATCTTCATCTCTTCCTTAGTGTAGTCATTGCCATAGGGCGCATCAATGAATGGGATGACGTTCATGGCAATCTGCGTGGCAAAAGTTTTGACCACAGGCTTTTCACCGGCAGCGATGGCGGCGACCTGGTCCTCCAGCTCCTTCATGCCGGCCTGACCGGCGCCGGAGGTCGCCTGGTAGGTACATGCGTTGATGCTCTTGATGGGAGACAGTTTGTTGATGCCGGCCACGGCCATGAGGGCGATGATGGTGCAGCAGTTGGGGTTTGCGATGACGCCGTGATTCTCCAGGGCGTCGGTGCCGTTAATCTCGGGGACGACCAGGGGCACGTCCGGGTCCAGACGGAAGGCGGAGCTGTTGTCGATATAGGTGGCGCCCGAAGCCTTGATGGCGGGGGCGAAGCGCTTGCTCATGTCGTTTTCAACCGCGCCCAGGACATAGTCCAGGCCTTCAAAGGCGGAATCGGTGGCCTCCTGGATGACGACTTCGCGGTCATGAAACCTGCCCTTTTCGCCCGCACTGCGGGCGCTGGCCAAGAGGCAAAGCTCATTGACGGGAATCTCATACTCCTGCAGGACTTTGAGCATTTCCTGCCCGACGGCGCCGGTGGCGCCCAGAATGGCGATGTTCAATGCTTTCATATGTTTCTCTTTCCTTCCTTGTTGTTTGGTATTGTTCTGCGCGCAGGTTATTCCGCACAGAAGCTTTCGTACAGGACGCGGATGGCTTTTTCGTACTGGTCGTTTTCGACACCCACGGTGATGGCAAGCTCGTCGGCGCCCTGGGCAATGGTGCGGATGTTGACGCCCTCGTTGCCGAGCGCCTGGAACAGGCGGCCGGAAACGCCGGGGCGGCTGCTCATCTTGCGGCCGACGGCGGAGACCATGGCGATGTCCTCGCGCAGTTCGACATCGTCCGGGCGGCAGAGCTTACGGATTTCGGCAATGACGTCGTAGACCGCGTCGCCCAGCGCCGCGGTGGACGACACCAGGGCGAAGGAGTCAAGCCCTAAGGTGATGTGCTCCACAGCCACATGGTAGCGGTCGAAGATCTCGAGCGCCTGGCGGAGGCTCTGGCTGGAGACCATGCCATGCTTGTACACCGTCATGATGGTGAAGTTCTTGCGGCCGGCGATGCCGGTGATGAAGCGCTCGCCCGATTCGGGCTCGTCGGCGCTCTCGACGATCATGGTACCGGGGTCCTGCGGGCGGTTGGTGTTGCGGATGTTCAGGGGGATGCCCTTGTCCTTGACGGGCTGCACGGATTCCTCGTGCAGGACGGAGGCGCCCATATAGGCGAGCTCGCGCAGCTCGGCAAAGGTGATCTTGGAAATCGGGGCCGGGTCCCTGACGATGCGGGGGTCCGCCATCAGGATGCCGGAGACGTCAGTCCAGTTTTCGTACACATCGGCATTGACGGCTGCCGCCGCAATGGCGCCGGTGATATCGCTACCACCGCGGGACATGACCCGCAGCCGCCCGGTGGGCAGCCGGCCGTAGAAGCCGGGAATCACAATACGGCCGCAGCGCTCGAGCGCTTCGGCGATGGCGGCGTCGGTGGTCTCGCGGTCGAGGGTGCCGTCGAGGGCAAAGAAGACGCAGTCAGCCGCGTCGACAAAGGCGTAGCCGAGGTATGAGGCCATCAACTTTGCGGTGAAGTACTCGCCGCGCGAGACAATTTCATCCACGGAGGTATCCTTGCTGAGGCGGCGGCGGAAAGCGGCCAGATCAGATGAGATGTCCACGGGGATGCCGAGTTCGTCCCGGATGTCGGTAAGACGCTGCTCCACGGTTTGGAGGATCTCGTCGCAGGAGACGCCATAGGTCAGATGCGCGTGAATGAGGTACAGCAGGTCCGTGAGCTTGTGGTCGTCGCCGCTGCGCTTGCCCGCGGCCGAGATGACCACGATGCGGCGACTGTCATCGGCCTCGACGATGGCGCGGACCTTGCGGAACTGCTCAGCCCCGGCGACGGAGGAGCCGCCGAATTTTGCAACCTTCAGCATTCAGTCAGGCCTCCCGCACGGCGGCGAAGAAGACGGAATTGCCTTCCGTCCGCAAAGCAGCTACGGCTTCGTGCATCTGCTTTACGCTGATTTTTTCCGTCAGGGCACGGACAAGATCATCGTCCTCCGCGAGGACCTCCTGCAGGGGGAGGCTACCTGCGGCTTCCTTCGGCAGACGGACATAGTATACATGGGACTCGCGGGAATTGTTGGCGGCACCGTTTGAGACTTTAGGCGGGAACATGGCGCACTCGCCCTGACGGATGCCGCTGAGATCGCGCAGAACGGCGGAGGCCGTCGGGTAGCGGCCGGCGCCCTGGCCGATCATGGCGATGAGGCCGGAGTTCTGACCGACATAGCGGGCCAGATTGTTGTTGCGCAGGACGGCGCACTCGGCTTCCCCACGGGAAAGCAGGACCGGCTCGACATAAGCGGCGACGCTGTCGTCGTCGGCGAGGGAGCCGCCGGCAATCAGGCGGCAGGTCCAGCCACGGCTCAGAAAGTCCTCCACGTCGGCAGCAGTGAGGCTGTCGATGCCTTCGTTCAGAAGGCCTTCCTGCGGGAGGGTGCCCCAGGCGACGGCGCAGGCAAGCATGATCTTGCGCAGGGCGTCCAGGCCGGTTACATCGGCAGTGGGGTCAGCCTCGGCATAGCCGAGCTTCTGGGCCTCTTTGAGGGCCTCAGCATAGTCCATGCCCTCGCCCTGCATGCGGTCGAGCATATAGTTGGTGGTGCCGTTCAGGATGCCGCCTACGGAAAGCAGTGAGTCGGTCTCGCGGGCGCGGGCCAGGTTGTGCAGGAAAGGCACCCCACCGCCACAGGCCGCACTGAACAGGAAGGCGACGCCCGCCTCCCGGGCTGCTTTGAAGAGCTCCACGCCCTTTGCCGCGACGAGCGCCTTGTTTGAGGTGACAAAATGCTTGCCCGCGCGGATGCTCGCCAGCGCGTAGGTAAAGGCCGGCTCTACGCCGCCCATGACCTCGGCCACCGCGTCGACTGACTTATCGCCGGTGATGGCGTCGATGCTGCTGACTTTAAAGGGTTTGTCCTCCTTGCCGGGGCGCACCAGCACCGGGCCCGCCTCGAAGCCTTCGGCCGCCTGGAGCATCTCGTAGACGCCGACGCCGACCGTACCGTATCCCAGAACCGCTACTTTCACTGTTTGTCCTCCATGTTCTGTATTTTCATCTTTACAGGGCGCCTTGAAAAAAGAATGCGTCCGCAAAATAAAAACACTTGTATTTTCACGGGCGACAGTGTATCATAAGCGGGACCGAAAAACAAGCACAAAAAACCGCATTCCTGCAGAATTGGAGATATTGAACAATGCCTTCGAGTTATCTGATCGTGCATAAAAGCATTTTGCCGGATTATTACGAAAAAGTCCTGGAGTGCCGGCGCCTGATGGAAAGCGGCAAGGTCCGCGAGGTCAGCCAGGCGGTAAAGCAGGTCGGGATTTCGCGCAGCACGTACTATAAATACAAGGACTTTATCTTCGAACCGTCAGACCTCACGGGATCGCGCACGGCGGCGTTTTCGATGATGCTGGACCACACGCCGGGTGTGCTGTCGGCGCTGCTGAGCTGTATTTCCGAAGCGGGGGCGAGTGTGCTGACCATCAGCCAGAGCCCGCCGATCCACGACAAGGCCAGCGTCACCGTGTCCATCGATGTGTCGGGCATCAGCGTCGGCATCGACGAACTCACCGGCAGGCTGGCCGCCCTGCCCGGGCTTGACAACCTGAGACTGCTGGCGATAGAATGATGCGGCGCTCAGAGCCGGAACGAGAAAAACCGGCTCGCAATGACAGGAAGGATATAGGCTATGGGTGTATTTGAAAAGATTCGAACGAAGGTATCAGGGGCTGAAGAGGCAAAAAAGACAGGTCCGGCACGGCACTCGTCCACAACGCACGGAGCAGGGGCTACCCGCGGGATGCCGGCAGAGAACGTGGGAGAGGCCGTCTTCCGCTCGACAAGAGGGGGCGGGTTTGTGACCGCGCCGGAAGCCGTGCTGCAGGGCCTCGCCCCGGACGGCGGACTGTATGTGGACCCGGGCCTCGCAGCCGGCGGGGGCTTTGACGTGGAGGACTGCCTTGCGCTGCCGCCCCTGGAGCAGGCCAAGGAGATCCTCACTCGCCTTCTGCCGGGCTTTGACGACATGGGCGGGCTGGTACGGCGCGCCTACGAGGGTCGCTTTGCAAGCGACGAACTCACCCCGCTGGTCCCCGTCGGTGACGATTACGTATTGGAACTCTTTCACGGGCCAACCGCAGCCTTCAAGGACGTGGCGCTTTGCATGCTGCCGCAACTGATGACCGCGGCGCGGGGCATTACAGGAATGAAGGAGACGACCGTGATCCTGACGGCGACCTCGGGCGACACCGGCAAAGCCGCGCTGGAGGGCTTTCACGATGTTCCCGGCACGGGCATCATGGTGTTCTTCCCGCATCAAGGCGTTTCAGCCGTGCAGGAAGCCCAGATGCTGACGCAGGAAGGAAAGAACGTGGTGGTCTGCGCGGTGAAAGGGAACTTTGACGACTGCCAAAGCGCCGTGAAGGCCGTGTTTTCCGCCGCCGGTGGGAAGCCGCCCGCGCCGGGAGTGCTGTTCTCGTCGGCAAACTCCATCAACATCGGCCGTCTGGCGCCGCAGGTGGTGTACTACTTCCTGGCTTACGCGTCTCTGCTGCGGCAGGGGAAGATCAACTTCGGCGACCGGGTCGACTATGTGGTGCCGACCGGGAACTTCGGCGACATTCTGGCCGGGTGGTACGCAAAGCAGCTGGGCCTGCCCGTCGGGAAGCTGGTGTGCGCCTCGAACACCAACCGTGTGCTGACCGACTTCATCCAAACCGGCGTTTACGACCGGCGGCGCAGCTTCTACAAGACCAATTCGCCGTCTATGGACATCCTGGTGTCGTCGAACCTGGAGCGCCTGCTCTATTACGCCGCGGGCGGGGACACCGATACGGTCCGCAACGACATGCTGCGCCTGAAAAATTCCGGATACTATAAGGTCTCGGCCGGCGCGCTAAGCTTCATCCAAAAGGACTTCTCGGCCTACTGCTGCGATGAGGCGCAGACGCTCAATATGATCCGGGAGTGCTTCCATAAAAACGGATACCTGCCCGACACGCACACCGCCGTCGCGCTGCACGCGGCGCAGGAATACCGCAAGAATGAGGGAGGGGACGCCCCGCTGGTGGTGCTGAGTACGGCTTCACCTTTCAAGTTCCCGGCCGCGGTGCTGAGCGCCCTGTGCGAAAGCGCCGAAGGGGACGCCTTCGCACAGATGGAAAAGCTCACACAGGTCTCCGGGCTGCAGGCACCGGACTCGCTGCGCGGGCTGCAGAACAGAGAGATTCTGCACAAAGATGTGATTGAGAAGGCTGACATCGCCGATTATGTGGCAGGAAGACTGAACAGATTCCGCTGAGACTCTCTCCGCATTATTTGCACACAAGAAACTCCCGTGCATCTGACATAATGCACGGGAGTTTCTTGTGCTTATTAAAGCACTTGGATGGGGTCTGATCTGTATTGTCAACCAGAGTACTGTTGCCTGTTTCAGGTTTGCTGTCCGTTTCAATGTCTTTGACTGACAATTCCGGTTTGTCTGCGCTGGCCGTTGTACCGTCTGAACTGTCGGTGCCTTCTGCCGTTGTCACCGACTGATCCGAATTTCCGGAAACACCTGATGAAAGGGCATTGGTTGGTTCCGGAGTTACCGGAATCGGTATCATTCCAAGCTGCCGCTGCTGCGCTTCTTTTTCCTCAGCTTCGTATGGGTCACGCAGTGCTCGGTAACTCATCCCGGTCTCAGCACCGATCATATCCGGGCTCTTGTAAAAAAGATCCGGAGGGGTTTCTTTGCTCAGGACGGACTGATAGTAGTTTCCAAAACGATATTCGATTTCCGGGTCGTTCATCCACATGTTTCCGTCGTCGTCCAAAATCTGAACCCAGCCGTGCGGATCCTCTGTCGCGCCGACCTGACCCCCTGTAGCGTAGGCCTGATAGCCTATGCCGCGGGCAAGCGCCGCAAAAACGGCGGCAAAGGAATAGCAGTTCCCATATCCGTTTTTCAACGCCTTGATGGCAGCTTCCGGCATCCAGCCGTCTTTTCCATGCGCCGGCAAGTAGCTGTAGTTGTAGTTCGACTGTCCGACATAGCGTAGATTGCCAATGGTATAATCATACATTGCCCGCAGCATCTCCATGCGGGTCATATCGCTTTCTGTGTAATCGTTGACAACCTTCGCAACCAACTCGTCCAGTTCTCTGCTGCCGCTAGTGTATTTGCCGTCCAAACCAAAGTGCAGAACACCGATATAGCGGTCTGTCAAGAGATCGCCCTCATCGTCAATTGCCTGCAGGAAACCGTCATCCCACAGGAAACTGTCTTTTGCATCTGAAAGCCGCTGCTCACGGGCAAGCTCTTCCGGGTCGGGCGTCTGTTCTGGTTCTGCTTTTGGTGTCGGCGACGGGTTCGGATCCTGTGCTGTGTTCGCTGGGGTCGGCACAAATCCACAGCCGCACAGGAGCGCTGTCAGAAGAAGGCAAACAAGGCAGGGTTTGAGCAGTTTATTCATTTGTTGTGTTACTGCATGCAACGCTGCGGGATCTCCTTTTCACAGAACTGACGGGGTTAGTGAAGTTCCGTATTGCCATATAGCGGGAACTGACGGCAGAGTTCCAGAGTCTCTTCCTTTACAACCGGCACAGCAGCTCCGCCTTCGCGGGAAAGCTTTCCGATCATTTCGCCGATTTTGCGCATTTCAGCTTCCTTCATGCCGCGAGTGGTGGTGGCGGGGGTGCCGAAGCGCACCCCGCTGGCCTCCCGGACAGAGAGGGTCTCAAAGGGAATGGTGTTCTTGTTGGCGGTGATGTTCGCCCGATCCAGCAGATCCTGCATTTCGGCACCGGTTCTGCCAAGGCCGGAAACATCCGCCAGCATGAGGTGGTTGTCGGTGCCGCCAGAAACCAGGCGCATGCCCTCCTGCTGAAGCGACTCGGCCAGCGCAGCGGCATTCTTTACCACCTGCTGCTGGTACTCCCGGAACGCGGGCTGCATGGCCTCGTGGAAGCACACGGCTTTTGCGGCGATGGTGTGCATCAGCGGGCCGCCTTGGGAACCGGGGAAAATCGCGCTGTCGATTTTCTTTTTCAGTTCATCGGTGCAGAGAATCAGTGCGCCGCGCGGACCGCGCAGGGTTTTGTGGGTGGTGGTAGTCACCACATGGGCGAAAGGCACAGGACTCGGGTGGACTCCGGCTGCAACCAGACCCGCTACATGGGCCATGTCAACCATCAGCCACGCACCGACGCTGTCGGCAATCTCACGCATGCGGGCGAAGTCGATAAACCTCGGATAGGCGCTGGCACCGGCAATAATCAGCTTCGGCCGGACTTCCTCGGCCTTCTGCTGCAGCGCATCGTAGTCGATGCGCTCGTCGTCCGGCCGTACGCCATAGCTTTCGGCGTGGAAGTACTTACCAGAAATCGACGCTTTTGCGCCGTGTGTGAGGTGGCCGCCGTGGCTCAGGCTCATACCGAGAATCGTGTCACCCGGTTTCAGCAACGCCAAGTAGACCGCTACATTTGCCTGAGAGCCCGAATGGGGCTGAACATTGGCGTGCTCGGCGCCGAAGAGCTGCTTTGCGCGCTCAATGGCGAGAGTCTCGACCTCGTCGACATATTCACAGCCGCCGTAATAGCGTGCACCGGGATAGCCTTCGGCATACTTGTTGGTCAAGTGGCTTCCCATGGCCTGTATCACAGCCTCACTGACAAAGTTTTCAGATGCGATCAGTTCCAAATGGTCCTGCTGGCGGCGAAGCTCACGCATCATAGCAGCGTGTACTTCCGGATCCTCCCGCAGGATACATTCATAGTTCATTGGCCAACACTCTCCCCGTTGTTTTGGTTATTATCTGATGCCAAAAGCTGCAGATTCGATGTATTATACCCTTTTTTTCTCCTGGATACAATGGTTCATTTCAACGAATATCTCTATTTCAGCATCTTTATATTTGAAGGCCTTGCATGAACTGTCCGGAGGTTCTTGTGTTTTTCAAGCTTCTGTATTATATTGACAACATCTTACGAATTATTTCTATGAGTTAAGGAGCCGATAGCGCTGTTGAAACCATTCAAGAATACCATGTCTTTTATCCGCCATCCCATTCAAAACTGTGCATGCCTCCTGATGTGTATGCTGGTACTCCTATCTGTCTCCATGCCGGCTTTGGCCGATGACAACAATACTTCAGGAGAAGCCAAAAAACGTTGGAATGACCGCTACGCTGTCGCACTGTATGGAATACAACATGATACATATGGTGAAGACCACAAAATCGCAGGATTAACCTTCGGACCGGCAACAGGAAAAAGCTATTTACGATCTTATCGCGCACATGTCAAAAAGGCAGTATATGAGGAAGATCCTGAGAATAATATCTGTCTGCATTGGATGACCTGGGAGGAAATTGCAGCCCAATCTCTGAAAGATCCCTCCGTGTTTCAGCAATGCCTGGAACGCGGCTGCTCCCATGCGGTAGATTTGAATCTGAATAAAAAGCTTTTGCAGAAGAATTATGCTTCAAAAATAACTGGAGATGGCGCCGGTGCGATTCTGGATGGAGTAAAACGAGGCTTTCTTTCCTGGAATAGCGGCAAAAACTGTTCCGGCGGGTGGCCTGCGTGCCGTGCCCGCGCCGTCCTGAATGGTGCAGATGATCTTTTCAATCCGAAAGTGGCCGGTGAGAAGTATGCTTTGACTGCCGAAGAATGTCTTTTTTCCTGTTTTCCAACAGATTTGCAAAAACTGATTGTAGAGAAAGCCGTTGTATCGGATCTCGGAAACGACGGGATAAAAAAGAATTGTGTGACAACCTATGATAAGCTTTGGCTTTTCTCTGCCAGTGAGCTATATGGCGGACGTTCCAGTGCCGAAGGAAAGGCATACGAACGAAACCGCCTTATTCGATCGAAGACTGCCCGGTTTGGCGGGGGATATGTCATGTATTCCGAAACCGGAAATGAAGCCTGGGCTTGGTTTCGCTCCGTCTCTGCATCATCGGAAGTCCTTAATCGTCATATTTATGGAGGAGGACATCTGACTGACTCCGGTTATTACAATGTTTTCGGCCTCGCTCCCGGTTTCTGCCTGCCGTAACAGAGTTCAAAACAGAATAGGGAATGAAACAGGATGCTGCTTAATCAAGCTGCATCCTGTTTCTTGTTTATGGTTGAAGACTCTTTTCGTACTCAAGCTCCCACACCGTCATGTAATTAGCTTTGGTGTAGTCGACATCATAATCGTCATAACTGCGATAGTCCGTGATATTGCGCCAGGAGGAAAAGGCAACCTGAATCTGATTAGTCTTTAACAGGTCACGCCAACCGCTGGAACAGGACCACGGATCTCCATCGTAGAAGACCATCCACGCTCCTTCGGGCAGTTTTGCCTCCCACTTCAGAAATTCTTCTCTGGAGACACCGGAGTATTTAAACATTCCGACCTTGAAATTCGGCATGTTCGCCAGAAAGTCCAGACTGGTCAGGTGGTCACAGTAGCAGGCTTCCAGCATATCCAGGTTTGTAAGCTGATTCAAAAAACTGAAGTCTTTCACGTCGTGGTTCAGGAAAACCTCCAAAAATGTCAGCTTTGTCAGGTTGCCAAGGGGACTTAGATCCGTCAGATTTGGGTTGTCACCCAGAATCAGCACTTCCAGATCAGTCAGCTCGCCTATCAGACGAATGCTCGCATCCGTCAAATCATTATGGCCAAGATCCAGTGCCTTCAGTCTCTTGCAGTACTTCAGCATGGGATACATCTCTTCGTCTGAGAGGCCAAATCCTTCGGATGCTGCGGTTATATGCAGCGTGGAGTAAATCTGAATATCTGTACGGATAACCGACTCCCAATGAATATCTTTGAGTACAAAACTCCAGTAGTAGAAGATGCCCGGACGGATCGCATCGAAGCGGTCCAGGTCTTCCACAGTGGCGTTTGACTCGATGAGGTCGATATAGTTAACTTCCGGGAGATAGCGTATCGCGTCTTCCAGCCCGGTTAAATCTGTCACGGTCAGGTCCGTGGTATCACAGGGGTATAGCGTGCCCTGAAATTCATAGTCCCAAGTGAGATCGATGTCCGGTCGCAGTTCCCTCAACTGCAGGATCGCATCGTATTCCCTGCTTTGCGTGGCATCGACAGTTTGCAGACTGGGAATATTCGCGAGATCCAAGATGTCCGCATCGCTCTCTGTCGTCACCGTCCAGCTGGTGGGGGGCGGTGTCGGTTCCGGGGTGGGGTCTGGGGTGGGGTCCGGAGCCTTTTTTGCATTGCCCGTACCGCACGCGCAAAGCAGCAGAACAGCCAATAATCCCGCGTAAAGCAGGATGAGTTTTCTTTTCATGAGCAAGTTGTTCCTATTCCGTATCCTTTGGTATGGATCTGATCCTGTCCTATGTGTCATCAACTGAGATACATCTGCTCTGCATACAGAGTACCATACTCTTCTTTGAGCAGTAGGCGCATACGGTAGGTCTCCTCTGTCGGATCAGTAAGTCCGTAAGTTCTGATGTGATAGGAAAAATCCGTAAAAAACCGTCCTCCGCCGAGATCGGTGCAGCAGTCAAGATCGACGGAAAGAATCTCCAGTTTCAACACATTTCCATATTCAAGGCCGTCAATCGCCTGCCGGATCCGTCGTTCTATTTCTCCGCCGTGAATAATCATCTGATAGACAGCATCAAAATAACCCATGCCACGATGTTCCAGGTCATCAGCAAATGGAAGATATACCTCAAGGTAGCGTTCGACAAAATCTTTGATGCGGGCGCGGTCGGCTGCACTGGCGGTATCCAGGTAGTGATGCTCGGTTTGGAGTTCTTCCGGCACCGTCTGTCCCTTGCTGTCCAGTATTGTTGCTTCGCCAGCGCCGAGGACTGGGCCATACTGATAGCGCACCTTGGTTGGCAGATCTTTGAGATAGTCCTCAAGTGGCTTCAGGATTTCATAAGGAAGATTCTTTTCGGTAATATAATTCCAGTCAAGTTTTTTGCCGCCGATTTCGACTGAATAATCACTTGGGATTTCCGCCGAAACCTCAGTGGTATACGGTTCCAGATCGACACTCTCATCTACAACCTTCCATCCTGCAAAACCCCAGCGCCCTTTTTCTGTCTGCTGCAGAGTTACAGTAGAAAAGCAGAATCCGTTTTCGTCATACAGCCCGTAGGTTTTTTCACTGCTGTTGCTGGTAATCTGTTCTCGGATGGTCGCATTTCGGATCTTTTCCTGCGCCCATTTTCGGTTGGCATCTTCTTCAGACCGATCTGCCGACAGTTTGCCCAGTGCGGTTCCCCATTGATAGGTCAAGGTTCCATCCGTGCAACGATCTAGGTGGCTATGCAGTGCTGTCGTCACCCGGCTCTCTTCATAGGCTGCGAGATACTGCCGGAAAACCACCAATGCAGCAGCTGCAAGCAGAGCAAAAACCAGTACATATATCAACAGGCCAAGGCCAAATCTGCTTTTTTTCTTTGTTTGCATTCGTATACCCTCTTTACGGCATGACCAGGAAGGATGTGGGAATCTCGCGCACACCGATGACAGCCGCTTTGTTGTTCATGTATTCCCCATTCATCCACATCAGACTTGAGGAGCCTCCGTCAAGATTAGTCGCATTTACAGCCCCGAAAGCTAGCATCTGCTCTGCCTCATCTTTAAAGGATGCTCCCAGACTGGTTGCGCGGCGTCCGTCAACAACCATTAGGAGGATGGCACCGTCGGAACGCTGTCCGATTGCCGTACGCGGATTCAGCCCGCTCATTAGCGATTCATCACTCATCGCCTGTCCATTTGCTACCAGTACGGGTCCGTAACCTACGCCTTCCTGAATATTCTTCTCGTAGATTTCATCGGTGGACTTGATTCCTACGTGAAGAATTCCCTTGTCATCGATGCCCGCAAAGTCAGGACCGATTCCGTTGTTGCCGCAGTAGATTTCCCCGCCTTTGACCACAAGGTTATTCGGGATGCTTCCGTCGCCGAAGCCGTTTGGATCGACAAAGCCACCTCCGTTGATAGCAGCCACGGCACCAAATTTTTCGGCGAACTCAGCAACCGTGTAGCCTCGGACGCCAACGTCTTCCGGAGAAAACCCGAGTTTGACCCGCATCGCATCCAGAACAATCAGCATATAGCCGGAATAGGTTTCACCGCTCACCGGAACCACGATGATACCGTCGCCATCGTCATCCACATAACCCCAGGCGTCTGCCCCGTTCCCATTAGTGGCACGCCCCTCTGGGGCAGTCATGTCAATCAGAGAAACATCCGTTTCCGGGACAACCTCTATCTGAGAAGCCTCGATAGCTGCGATTTCCTCGTCCGAGAGACAGAGATTCGCCAAAAAACCAATGGCACTGGTTTCGCGAACTGAACGCACGAAAAGATTCCTCGCCGTTTCCGAAGGCCCTCTACACAGCATAAAAATCACGCCGTACAAAAATGCGCACAACAATAGCACGGTCACAAGAAGCACACAAAGAATGCGCAGAATGACCCTACCAACCGTCAGTTTTTTTTCTCTCTTTTGCATTATGGAGTTTGTTGCCCTTTCCGTGAAACCGCTGCGCCACCAAGTGCACACCGTTTTCCGCATGATTTGATATTCAATATATCATATCATTTTGTCTACATGATGTAAAGCAAAAAAAGCAGTGTGCCCAACATATGATTACAATACAAAAACCGCGAGATTTGTTGTGATTATCGCTTGTCTCTTCCGTCGTATGGTGATACAATTTTTATATCACGCTACTGACCCACAACATAAAGGAAAGGCCCGTTTTTGGAGGATTATGATATGAAAAAGGTTTTAAAAGCAATCCTGATTCTGCTGCTGATTGTCATGGTAGCGTTCGGAGCTTTTTTAAGCTTTCTGACAGCCACAGAGTACAAACCCGCCGATACGGAACCACTGGAACTACGCACGCTGAATTCGGACGCCGCTCCGGTTCCCGCTGAGGACCTTGTCGTTCTGAGCTGGAATATCGGCTACTCCGGCCTCGGAAAGGAACAGGATTTCTTTATGGACGGAGGTACCCACGCGCGCCCAGGCAGTGCGGAAACTGTGAACCGTTATCTCGACGGCATCCGCAACAGCATAGCCGAGCAAAACGCAGACCTCGTAATGCTGCAGGAGGTGGACACAAACTCCGCCCGCACCTATGGCATTGACGAAACCACCGTGCTCATCCGGAACACCGGAGTTCATGCGCTGAATTATTCCTGCCCCTTTGTTCCGCTGCCGTTGCCGCCGCAAACCCCCATGGGTAAAGTCCACAGCGGTCTCTTCACGACGACCGACTATGCCGTCTCTGAAGCGGAGCGCATTGCGCTCCCCTGTCCCTTCTCCTGGCCGCTGAGCACCGCGAACCTGAAGCGCTGCCTGCTGGTCAGCCGACTGCCGGTAGAAGGCAGCGATCGTGAACTGGTGCTGGTGAATCTGCACCTGGAGGCCTATGACGATGGGGAGGGAAAAGCCGCCCAGACCCGCCAGCTGATGGGCCTGCTACAGGAAGAGTATGAAAAGGGAAACTATGTCATTGCCGGCGGTGACTTCAACCAGGCATTTCCGGGCAGTATGGAACTGTACCCCAACAATCATCCGGATCTCTGGGAGATCCCGCTGTTGGAAGAAGACTCTCTCCCGGAAGGCTTCCGCTATGTCTCCGACCTCAGTACGCCAAGCTGCCGGCTGCTGAACCAGCCATACAACCCCGCCGACACGGAAAACACGCAGCATTATGTGATTGATGGATTTATCGTTTCGCCCAACATCACGGTCACCGCAGTCGAAACGCTCGATCTCGGGTTTGAAAACTCCGACCACAACCCGGTACTCATGACGGTGAATCTATCCGCGTGACCCGTATTCCTAAGACGGAAAAGCCGCCCGCTCATTTGAGCAGGCGGCTTTTCCGTTGTTATCGTCTGTTTTCCCGTTATTTCAGAGGCTGTTGATGACGCCCTGAATGCCGTACTCCTTATAAATCTGCTTATACCAGGCAACCTCGTCGCGAATCAGTTCGTCAATGACGCGCATCCCAAGCAGTTCCACCGGCGCGCAGTCGTCCGTCATGCGGTAGTCCCCCGCTTCATACCCGGTGAGGCCGCGGCTGATCCGCTCCAGCATGGCGCGCAGCGCAGCATCTTCGCAGCGTTCCGTGTTTTCTGCCATGCAGGTAAGTATCCGGGGATTATTCGAGGCAAACAGTTCGCGGTTGGTGTTGCTCAGCACGTCGACGGTATAAACCTCGGAGAAGACGGAAGCAATCGTGTCAGACAGGTACTGGTTGATGTTCCCTTTCTGCTGCCCGCGCATGTTCATGTTCACCACCATGACGCCGTCGTCCTTCAGGTGATCCCGCACCAGGGTAAAGAACTCGACCGAAGACATCTGAAAGGGAATGGTGATGTCCTGATAGGCATCCACCATGATGACGTCGTAACGGTCTTTGACGGCATTCAGAAACGCCCGGCCATCATAGGTGGTCACGGTCATGTCATCAGGCAGTGAGAAATAGCGGTGCGCAAGATCAGTGATCTTCCCGTCAATTTCCACACCTTCCACACGCATGCCGGGATAGTAGCGGGCGCACTGGCTGCCGTAAGTGCCGGTTCCCATGCCGAGAACGAGAAGGCTGAAGTCTTCCCCGGCAACCATCTTCTCCTCGACCCCAGCCATGAAAGGCGCCGCCATGGCATAGTCGTAGTACATTCCGGTCAGGCCGGCATCCTTCCGCAGGATACTCTGCACGCCGAACAGCACGTTGGTCGAAAGGATGATGCTGTCGTCGGTTTCCTCGACCTGCAGGTAGTTGTAGACCGACTCGCCCTCGTACAGCAGGTTATCCTTCCAGAAAGCGAAGTTTGAGCGCCAACCCAGGAGGCAGCTCAGCAGAAACAGCGCCGTGCTCACCACCGCAGCCGTGCTGCGGACTTTGGAACTGAGAAAATATACGAGCGCCAGCACCAGCAGAATGCCGGCAAAGATCAGAAAGGTCACCGAGGTCCCCACCGCCGGAATCGAAACAAAGGTCGGCACAAAGGTTCCGATGATGCTGCCGACGGTGTTCGCAGCTCCCAGTCTCCCGACGATGCGGGCGTTGTCTTCCAGGTTCTCCATGGTGTACTTGCAGAGCGACGGAGTGACCGTCCCCAGCAGGAACAGCGGGTATACAAAAATGACCATGCAGGCCGCGAAAGCAGCCCAGATCAGGTAGTTTGCGTTGACGGAAAAGATCAGCACGGCTGAGATGCCAAGGATCACATACTTGCCGACCGCCGGGATCAGGGCAATCCAGGCCGCGGCAACCAGGATCCGCCGGTAGAGTTTGTCCGGGTTCGGGTCTCTGTCCGCGCTGCGGCCGCCGTAGATATTCCCGAGAGCCATGGCGATCATGATGGTGCCGATGATGATCGTCCAGACGATTTGCGACGAGGAAAAATACGGCGCCAGCAGGCGGCTTGCGCCGAGCTCCACCGCCATCACCGCCATGCCGGCGAAGAATTCGGTCAGATACAGATAAACCTTGTTTTTCAGAATAGGCTGCATGCGTGTTTACTCCAAAATCAGGCTGCAGATCCGGTCCACCGTCTCAAGCGGGAGGTCCGCGTACATCGGCAGGGTCAGCACGTTTGCCGCCACACGCTCCGCAACCGGGGTCTCCGCGGTGCTAAATCCGGGCCGGCCACGGTAGCAGGCAAAGGCGCTGGTCAGCGGGTAAAAGTACTTCCGGGGGACAATTCCCTCAGCCTTCAGCCGGTCGAACACCTCGTCCCGCTTCAGCCGGAAGCCGTCAAACACGACCGGATAATAGGCGTAATTCGGTTTAACGCCCTCCTGTCGCGCGTTCAGCTGCAAGCCGGCCACACCACTCAGATTTTTATTATAGCGCTCCGTTACCAGACGGCGCTTTTTGATTTCCTCTTCCAGATGCCGGAGGTTGCACAGACCCATGGCGGCGCAAAACTCATTCATCTTCGCATTGCCGCCCACATAAGGGACATTTTCCTCGTCATGGATGCCGAAGTTCTTCAGATCGCAGAGGCGCTGCCGGACTTCTCCGCTGTGGCAGCAGACCGCGCCGCCTTCCACGGTGTTGAACACCTTGGTCGCATGAAAACTGAACATGGCGGCGTCTCCAAAGCAGGCCGAACTGATGCCGTTCCGGAACACGCCGAAACTGTGGGCCGCATCGTAGATGACAGGAAGCCCGTGCTTCTGCGCAATTGCGCCGATTCGGTCAACGTCGCAGAGGTTGCCGTACACATGCACCGGCAGGATGGCGACTGTCTTTTCCGAGATCAGCGCTTCCAGCTTTTCCGGATTCAGGGTATAGGTGACCGGATCGATGTCGCAGAAGACCGGCGTGCATCCGCAGCGCACAATGGCGTGCGTGGTGGAAGCAAACGTAAAGGGCGTGGTGATAATCTCCCCGTGCAGGCCGAAGGCTTCAATGACGTTTTCCAACGCCAGGTGACCGTTGGTAAACAGCGCCAGTTCCTCGCAGCCGAGGAAACGCTTCAGTTCCGCCTCCAACTCCCGGTGCTTACAGCCCATGTTGGTCAGCCAATGGCTGTTCCAGAGTTCCCGGATTTCATCACAGTACTCCTCAAAGGGGGGCATAGATGAGCGCGTTACATTGATCATGCCTTTTCTCCTTTACAGTTCCCGGAGCACCGCGGCAATCACCGCGTCCATCTCCCCGGGTCCGTAGCGCTGGTCGCAGGGAAGGGGAAGAATATCCCGGGCAAGCCTGCGTGCCGTGCTCCTGGCCGCAGGGTCGCACAGTACATTCGGCCAGAGTGTTGGGACGTAAATCATCTGCTCAATCAGCTTCTGCCGGATGCGCTCCCCATCTGCCAACAGCAGGGGATACGCGTAAGCTCCTTCCACCGGCCGGAGTATCAGTTCATTTGCGTTGCCCAGCGCGGCATGCAAACGGTTATAATTCTCCGTCCGTGTGTTTCTGATGCGTTCGTAGTCCACGGCACGAAGCAAGTTCTCCGTCAGCGGCGACATCCTTTTGGGAAATACATCCAACGTGTCATTGTTCTGCTGCGCTTCGGGAAAGAACTCATTTGCAGGTCTCTCAAACCGGCCGAGTATAAAGCCCATCCGGCTGTGGGACTCGTCCCGAGCAATCCATTTTCCTCTTGCATCGGTGTACAGGAAGCCTCCGTCCGCCACACCAAGGAACTTCCTGCAGGTGTACAGGGTGTCGACTCCGGGAAGCGCAGGGGTAAAATACGCATGCGCGTTGTCAACAATCAGCCTCTGGCAGTGTGAGGCGACCTCCGCTATCTCGTCTTCGGTCAGCTGGCCGTAATAGTTTACCAGGTACAGCCACTCGTCATGCCCAGGCTGCAGCATGTTTTCGGGGCGCAGATCCGGCCCGACGGCATAGTAGCGCACCCGCACGCCGTATGCCGCGCAAACCTGCGCGACCACGTCGCACAGGAGATCCGGCAGCAGCATTTTATCAATATGCCGCTGCTCAATCAGATAGGCAAGGCAGGCTCTGCCACTGGAAAGCGCCAGCGCATTGTCATGATACAGCGAACCTGAAAAGCGTTCCAGTTCCAGATATCCGCCGATCTCTTTCTGGGTTTTGCTCATTTTCTCACTCCGTCAGCACCTTTACCCACGCAGCCACATCGGCCATGCGGGCATCCCGTTCTTCTTCCGTCGGCCAGTTCATCACAAGGGTCCCGATTGCCTTGCTGGCACCGGACAGGGCTTCGACGGCGTCGCCCGGCTGTACCCAGAGGTCCTCTTCGACTACACAGGGACGGGCTTCTTCCACAATCCGGAGGCCTGCAAAGCGCCCCGCCGTGTCGGCATGCAGGATGACAATCGACCAGTGCCCGGTATATACCGGATTGTGGAGCTCTCCCATCGGCAGGCCGACCGCCGCCCTGACAGCGTTTCGTATCAGGTTCTGTCCGCTGCAGTAAGTCAGCATCTCGCTCAGGCGGTTTCCGCCGCCGCGCGGCGAAACTTCCATGATATACGCTTTCCCGTCGGTTCCGACCCGGGTCTCAATGTTATAGACGCTGGAACCCATGTTCAGCAGCCGGAGCAGCCGCTGAAGTTCCGAGGCAAGTTCTTTCTGCTGTGCGGCGGGCATAACCGAGGGCCAGGTATATCCCGTCGGCGTATAGGGGTTATCCGCATGCGGATCGAAATACTGGTTGTTGAAGGACACAAAGTTCAGAACTCCGTCCGTCGAAAAACAGTCGGTATCGGAAGAAAAACCCTGTTTTTCGATATACCCTTCCAGGATCAGCCTTCCGCAGCGGGAGTATACTTGAGCGCCCCGCAGCGCGGCCTCCAGGTCTTCCGGCCGGTCGACCCGGCTGACGCCCTTGCTGCCGGCCGAGTCCACGGGTTTGACCATCAGGGGGTAGCAGAGATGCTCCGCTTCCTTCAGCGCGTCTTCCGCCGTCTCAAAGTTCCGTACCCACGGCACGTTAAACCCGTGCTCCCGCAGGAAACTGCGGAATTTCCCCTTATCCTGCAGAATGACAACCGATTCATACGGACCCACATTGGGAAGCCCCATCTGTTCCGCGACATAGGCGGCAGTCACAACACCGGGATCGCAGGCAAAGGACATGACGCCATTCACCTTGAGTTTGCGGGCAAGCGCCAACGTCGCTTCTTTGTCGGTAATGCTGACATTGTGGTACTCGTCGGAGTAGCGATGCGCAATATTATCCGGCAGGTAGTCGCAGGTAATGGTATGCAGGCCGAGCTCCTTTGCCTCCCGAATTACCGGAAGCAGGTACCTTGCTCCGCCGAGCAGCAACAGTTTTTTCACAGCGTTCACCCCGCCTTTTTCTTCAGAATCAAATTCCGGATTGTCCCGATCAGGTAGTCGAAACTGTCCAACTTCAGCAGACGTGCACCGCCTGCATAGATTCCAACCCCCAGCATGATCTGAATGAGAAGAATGAGGGCATCCGGCAATGCAAGGAACGACAGCCCGTACACGCAGGCGGCCATCAGCAATGAAAGCAGCAGAATCGGCGCAATGTCTTTCAACTGCTTCCAGTAGGAGTAATCGATCAGACGGCCGTTCGGCCAGGCATTGATACCCTGCGAAGCCAGTTCCGATCCCAGCAGGCCCAGCGCCATCACGTACGCGCCGTGACGGACCGTGCAAAGAAGGATCACAAGTTCCAGACCGCGCTTGACGATCTCCAGTAGCAGGAACATGTCACTGCGGCCCAAAGCCTTGATGGCATTCAGGTTCGCCAGGTGCATGGGGTAGAAAGCATAAATGACGCAGAAGATACGCAGATACGGCACCGTCGGCAGCCACTTTTCTGTCACCAGCAACCGAACCAGAGGCGTTGCACAGGCCGCAAAGCCAGCCAACAGAGGCATAATGACAAAACTCCCAATTTGGATTGCCCGTCGGGTCATGCTCCGAAGCCGCTCCTTTTGCTCCTGCTCGGCAGAAAGCGCCGGCAGCAACACGCTGTCCATGGTGGTATTTACGCTGTCCATCAGCAGGTTTGGCCAGTTTTGTCCCTTTTCAAAGAATGCCATTTCAGCGTTCCCCTGCAGGATACCGGTGATAATCAGATAGATCTTCTGGTAACCCTGATCGATCAGCGATGCAACCAACAGCTTCCAACCGTAGCTGAGCAGCCCCCGCAGCCGCCGCCAGGAAAACATGCGCTTTGGCCGCCATGGGATGGTGAGCCACAGGATCGCGGTATTCACCGCCGCGTTGGAAAGCTGCTGCGCCACCAGCGCCCATACGCCGAAACCCCGAAGCGCCAGCACAATGCCCAGCGCACCGGAAAACAGCGTGCCGCCCAAAGTCGCAAAGAAGAAGCGCTTGAACTGCATCGTCTTTTTGACATAGGCTTCCTGCACGTTCTTCAGGCCTGCCACAATAAGCGTCAGCCCCAGCACACGCAGGACCGGCGTCAGCCCGGGTTCCCGGAACGCCGCCGACAGCCAAGGCGACAGCAGAAACAGTGCCAGATACAAAAGAAGGCAGAAAAAGATATTAAAATAAAAGACCGATGAAAAATCCAGGTCATCCGGATCTTTTTTCTGGATGAGGGCGTTGGCCATGCCGCTGTCGACAAACACCAGCAGAATGGCGGTAATCACCGTCACTTTGCTGACAGTACCGTACATGGCAGGCTCCAGAAGCCGCTGCAGAATGATGGTCACCAAAAGGGTGACAATCTGTGAGCCGCCGCGCTCCAGAAACCGCCAGAAAAGGCCGGAAAAGACTTTTCGCCGGGTATCGTCCTGTCGTTCCATTATCTTTTACTCCGAGTCCCCGTAACCGCGGTTTTTCCTGTACAGCCGGTGCAGCCGCGGGAACATGCGCTTTAACTGTGTGGAAACAATGTGCCCGGTGCCCATGCTGCGGTGAATCTGATCGTAGGGCGGTTTCACCATTTCTTCCACGCGCCCCTGCAGATACAGAAGTTCGTATTCCCGCTCCAGGATCACCCGGTCGACGGCAGCTTTCTGCTCCGGGGTCAGCTCATGGCTTTTCAGCGTTTCGAGCATGGCAATTTCGCCGCTGACAAAGCGCGTGAGTTTGGAGTACTCCTGCCCGACGCCTTTGCTCCAGGCGGACGGATTGCTGCCGATACGGTACACCGACATGCAACGGTCCAGAAAGCGTACCTTTCCTTCCAGGCAAAGCCGTACTCCGATCGCATAATCCGTGAAGTATCCTTTTTCGTACGCGACATTCCGGTAATCGGGCGGATTCAGAATAAACTCCCGCCGCGCCAGAATGGAACTGGTATGGTAAGCATGCGACATGCCGTTGATCACCTGCTCAAAGGGAATATCCCGGTCTCCGTCCTGCGCAAACAGCACCCGGTCCGGCTGGTCGGAAAACTTCCCGATGCTGTTGTGCACGCAGGCTGAGTAGTCCGGGTGGGCGTCCAGCCAGTCTGTCTGCCGCTGAAGCTTTTCCGGGTCGTTCCAGTAATCGTCCCCCTCGCACAGGGCGATATATTTCCCTCTGGCTGCCGGGAAGAACACCAGGTCATAGACGTTCATCCGCCGGGAGTATAGGTTTTCGTCCTGATAAAACGGCCGAATGATATCCGGGTACCTATCTGCATACTCCCGCAGGATCTCAGCAGTATGGTCGGTAGACGCATCGTCGTTGACGAGCACCTCAAATGGAAAGTCCGTTTTCTGCGCGACAAAGCTGTCCAGGGTCTGGCGCAGATAGTCCTCGTGATTGAACGTCGCACACAGCACCGAGACCTTGCATTCCGGTGCATCGACCATGTTCTGTTGTGCCCTGTCTGCGTTCATTCTTCTGCGCTGATCTCCTTTATCTGTTCTCCGGAAAGTCTGCTTTTCTTTTCCCTTTACCACCATTCGGAAGGCCGGTATCGGCGTTCCCCTTCTTTGTAATACATTGGATCGTTATACCAAGAGGAACTGACGTTCGTGTAGTTGGTATAATCAAATTGTTCTCTCAGTAATTCATAGCGCGGATGGCGGTGTTTTCCTTCATAGCGCCAGTCACCGCTGCTGCCGAAGGGGTTTGTGGTATTAATGATCGTGTTCGGCAGCGCCTCCTGCAGTTCTTCCACTGCGCCCTCAGGCAGTTGGGTATTGCAGCCGAACCAGAGTCTCTGCAGTTTTGTCAGTTTTTTCAGTTCCTCCCAGCCCCGAACGTGTCCAAGATAGCAGGCACAGATATGTTCCAGATTCGGACAGGTGCCCAGTGGACTGAGATCTAACCCCTGCGCACAGGTGTTGATTTCCAGATATTCCAGCTTCTCGTGGTTTGCCAGCGGAGTCAGGTCACTCAGGCCAGTGATGCAGATGACAGCGACTTCAAGATCCGGCATGTATTCCAGAAAACTGAAATCGTGCAGCATGGAATTGTGGCCGATATCCAGTAAGCGTACTTTTGTGCAGTATTTGAGATCTCTGGTGTTATCGTCGGTAAGCCCGTGGTTCAGGTTGGAAGCAAGTATCCGTTCCACATCGGTGCGCACGCTGCAGTCACTCCCGAACCAGATCCGCCAGACCACCTTCATCTGCGGATAGTCATCACGGATCTCTGCCATATTCTCAGATGAAACGCCCGAAAAGTCCATGTCCAGCAGTTCACACTTTGTCATGCAGGGCAGCACTTCGCGTAATGCCGCACCTTCGTCATCCATGGTGATGTGGTGGAAATTCATTTCTGTGTCCAAGGTGCTGAAGTTCTTTCCGAACAGCATAAAATGATACTCAACATCCGCCTCGGGGCAGGCGTCCTGAAGCGTCCGGACATCTTCCCAGGTAAGCCCCCTGTTTTTGAATGCCACACTTTTTTCGGCTGAATCCAGACCTTTCCCCGGCTCTTCGGCGTCTTCCGTTCCGAGATTGACGTAGCGGAGTTTCGGCATCTGCTTCAGCGCTTCGACTGCAGCAGACACTTCTTCATGGGACATTGCCGAAAGATCCACGCGACGTTCCTGTGTCTTATGCACACCTCCATCGGGGAAGGTGATCTCTGTGAGCGGAGGCACAGTAGTGACCGGCACCAGCGTTATTCCCTCCGTTGCTTCTGCAGAAGGCATCGGTGTCTTCGCTCCGCATGCACTGAGAAACAATGTCAGCATGAGCAGCAATTCTGTTTGTATTATGGCAATTCTGTTCTTCATTCAAAAGGTTCTTTCCCGGTATGCCTGCCGTGCTTATTTTTTCCAGGGAGGATTATACTTGGGATCATTGTATGCGTACGGCGCATGTTTCGGCCAGTGATCATAGTCAAACTCTTCCGATAATTGCCGGTATCTTTCCGGGATCGACCCGTTCGGGTTCTGGCGCCAGCTTCCGGTCGCCCCGTACCATTCCGTGACATTAATCTCCGTATCAGGCAGTGCTTCCCGAAGCTGCTCAATGGCTTCATCCGGGAAGACGGCAGCCGTCCAGCGCCCGATCCATAGCCGCTTGAGCTTCTTCATGTTCAGCAGCACTTCCCATCCGTCCGTCTCTCCCATGCCGCAGATGTTCAGGTGCTTCAGGTTTGTCAGCTTCTTCAGCGGCTTGAGGTCAACGTACACATGGGACATGGGAATGGCTTCCAGATACTCCAGCTTGGTGCAGTTGGAGATCATCTCCAGATCTTCCCACCCGCTTGCTGTGAGGATCAGCACTTCCAGGTCCGGCATGTATTTTAGAAAGCTCCAGTCATGCAGCTCGAGGTTATGTCCGAGATCCAGTTGTTTCAGCTTGGTGCAGTATTTGAGTTCTGTCACGTAGTCATGCGACATGAAAGAATAAAAATTTGCACAACAGAGTCGCTCGATATCGGTCCGCACTGTAAAATTTCCCAAAGCGAACCAGATCCGCCAAACGACGTCCATCTCCGGGTAGTCATCCCGGATCTCCGCCATCGTCTCCGACGGCACCCCGCATGAGTCCATGTCCAGATACTTGCATTTCTTCATCAGCGGCAGGATCTCCCGCACCGCCGCAC
>JAFPWF010000071.1 GCA_017395085.1 Oscillospiraceae bacterium
ACGACCAGTGCGTTGCAGCCTGCGGCCTTGACATCTTCAACTGCCTTGAGCATGTCGGTTTCGTTTTCGACCGTGACGGGGCACTCATAGATGTTGCCGCCGCAGGTCTTCACGATGGCGGCGCGGCGCTTCTCGGACAGCACAATGGGGAAGCAGTCGCGGGATACGGCGATCAGGCCGAGTTTTACTTCAGGGATGTTTTGCATGTCAGAGATCCTCCTTGATGTCGATATTGATGCCGCTCAACCCGATGTGAGCGCCGTTTTTCGCTTCGCCGGATTCCGGATGCGCCAGCAGCCATTTGTTGCGGGCGGTCATCCAGCCGTCCTCGTCACAGGCGGGCGTATAGTCGGGTTTTGCGGTGTTGGTTCCCTTCGGCAACACCACCGCCACGCGGAAGCCGCAGTCGGGGCAGCTCTGGCACGGCGCATAGTGCAGCGTGGTCGCATAAACCTCGACCGGGACGCCGGCCGGGACGCGGAAGGCCTTCACCGCGGCGGTGTCCAGAACCCCGTCCGTAATCTCATCCTGCTTGGCAAGCAGCAGGACAAAGTCCTTCCAGCCGATGTTAACCTCGCTGTCCCGGTGGTATTCGAGGCAGTTGAGTTTGGTGTTGTGGCCCCAGCACATGCCCAGCTGAATCGGCATGCCGCCGTAGGCGCGGTCACGGAAGTCCGCAAAGACTTTGCATGCCTCCAGGCTGTCGATGCCCGGTTCATAGGCGGTGCCTTCGGCAGGCAGGGGAATCGCTTCCATGGCTGCGCAAAGCTCCGCGGTGTCATAGCCCTCGAGAATTTTGCCGTAGGGCTTGAATTCCGGGTCGGTGACGGAATAGATTTTCATGGCTTCCTCCTTGAAAAGTTCTTCTTGCGTAAAAACAGCAGGTGCTGTTACAATAGACACGGGAAAAGGTGCGTGATGATATGAAACGTGGAATCAAAGAATGGGCCGTCCGCGTCGTGATTCTGCTGGTCGGGCTCTGCATCGCTCATCTGGGCGTGACGCTGTTCCTTCTGTCGGATCTGGGCTCCGACCCTTTCAACGTCTTTGTGCAGGGCCTGTTCCGAACCGGGGAGCGGATTACCCGCTGGGAGATTTTAACCCACGGCCGGACCCATGTGGCGGTCAGCCTCCTGATTGTGCTGATCCTCCTGGCGGTGGATCGGAGCTATATCAAAATCGGGACGGCGCTCTGCATGCTGTTCGGCGGCCCGATTATTGACTTCTTTACGCGGATTCTTACGCCGCTGTTCACTGCGGCGGGCATGGAGCTGCGCATCGTCATGCTGGTTCTGGGCTGCGTGATTCTGGCGTACGGGATGACCATCGTCATCCGTTCGGATGCGGGCACCGGGCCGAACGACCTGGTCGCTCTGGTCATCAGCGACAAAACGCGCTTCCGCTTCAGCGTCACCAGGGTTGCGGTCGACGCGCTGTTTGCCCTTTGCGGTTTCCTGCTGGGCGGGACGGTCGGCCTCGGCACCCTGGTCTGCATGTTCCTGGTGGGGCCGGTGGCGGGCGTGTTCCTGCCCGTGAACGGCCGCATCATCGAAGGCATTGTGAGCCGCTTTTTCCCCTCGTAAAAGGCGGAAAAGATAAGCACCTGTTGAACACCCGTTCGGGCTCAACAGGTGCTTTTTCTGTTCTTTCTGTTATTCTTCTGTGCCGGTTTGCTCTTCTTCAGCGGGCGGCTCGGCGGCCGCAGCGGCAGCGCGCCAGGTTTTCCATGTGTAATAGCCGAAGCCGATCCCGGCCGCGATAAACAGCAGCCCAGGCCCCCATGCCAGGATGGGGGATACGCCGGAGCGGCCGCGAAGATAATCCGCAATCAGCGAACCGCCGAGGTAGACCAGATAAGCTGCCACGACCGCGCGCAGCGTGGCGATGTTCATCGCGCGGTTGCGCTTTTGCGCGGGGGTCTCTTCCGTTTTTCTGTTCATGCGCTGCTCCTCCCGCCGGCGCCCGGCTTCAGAAGAGGGGGAATCGATAACCGGGGCAGGGACTGTGCGGTTTTCAACGATCAGCTGTTCTTCTTCTTGGATACCACGTCGAAGATAACGGCGGCCAGCAGAACCAGGCCCTTGACGACCTTCTGGTAGTTGGCGTCAACGCCCATGATGCTCATGCCGATGTTGATGATGCCCATCAGCAGGGCGCCGATGATAACTCCGGGAACCGTGCCGACGCCGCCGTAAGCGGAAGCGCCGCCGATGAAGCAGGAGCCGATGGCATCCATCTCATAGTTCTGGCCGTAGGTGGGCTGGGCGGAAGTCAGGCGCGCGATGGTCAGGATACCGGCGAGACCGGCCAGCAGGCCCATGTTTGCGTAGGCGAAGAAATAGATGCTCTTCGTGTTGATACCGGAGAGCTTGGTCGCGGTTTCGTTGCCGCCGATGGCGTAAAGGTAACGGCCGATGGTGGTCTTGGAGGTGAGGTAGGTGTAGATCAGAATGACCACCGCAACCCACAGCAGCGCCATGGGAATTCCTTTGTACTGGGCCAGGCGCATCGTGAAGAACATGACGACCGCGACGATGATGACAGCCGTGATAGCGGTCTTCACCAGGGAGTCGGTCTCCAGGCCCGAGCGTTTGCGAACCGTCCGGTTGCGGATGGTGAAGAACAGGTACAGTGCGCAGGCCAGGGCGCCGACCACAACGCAGAGCAGGTTGATGTTCTCACCGTGGAAAAAGTCAGGGACGTAGCAGTTGGCGCCGCCGCCGAAGATCTGCACGAACTTTTCATTGGTGACGGAGACCGTTTTGCCCTGCAGCACCACGTTCGACAGCCCGCGGAAGATCAGCATGCCGGCCAGCGTGGTGATAAAGGGCGGGACCTTGACATAAGCGATCCAGAACGCCTGCCATGCGCCGATCAGCAGGCCGACCGCCAGCATGATCAGAACAGCCAGCCACATGTTCAGGTCATTGCGCATCAGCACCGCGCCGACGGTGCCGACGAAGCAGACGACCGAGCCGACTGACAGGTCGATGTTGCCGCCGGTCAGGATGCACAGCAGCATACCGGTTGCCAGCACGAACACGTAGGCATTCTGCGAAATGATGTTGGTCAGGTTCTGGGGCATAAGCAGCTTGCCGTTGGTGCGCCAGGTGAAGAACGCCGTAACCAGCACCAGGGCAATAATCATCGTGTACTTCTGCACGAAAGACAGAACTTTAGTCTTAGACATTGTTTCCTTACTCCTTTGCTGCTGAATCGGTGGAAAGAATGCAGGACATGATCTTCTCCTGGTCGGCTTCTCCGCGGTTGAATTCGCCGACGATCTTTCCCTCGTTCAATACGTAAATCCGGTCGCTCATGCCCAGTACTTCGGGCAGTTCGGAAGAAATCATGATAACCGATTTTCCTTCCGCAACCAGGTCGTTGATGATGCAGTAAATCTCGTACTTTGCGCCGACGTCAATGCCGCGGGTCGGCTCGTCCAGAATCAGAATATCCGGGTTTGCGTACATCCACTTGGCCAGCAGCACCTTCTGCTGGTTTCCGCCGGAGAGGTTCCCGACGTTCTGCTGGACGGACGGGGTCTTGGTGCGCAGCTTCTGGCGGTATTCCTCAGCGACCTGCAGCTCTTTGTCCGGGTTGATAACGCCCCGTTTGGTCACGCCTTTCAGGTTCGCCAGGGTGGTGTTCACATAGATGGGGTTCGAAAGGATCAGGCCGTTCCCTTTCCGGTCCTCGGTGACGTAGGCCAGCCCGTGATCGATGGCCTGCCGTGGGGAGTGCAGGTGAACTTCCTTCCCGTGGATCTTCAGCGTTCCGGTGATTCCGGTTCCGTAGCTGTGGCCGAAGAGGCTCATGGCGAGCTCTGTGCGCCCGGCGCCCATCAGTCCGGAGAAGCCGACCACTTCGCCTTTCTTCACGTGGAAGGAGACGTTGTCGACGACCTTCTTGTCCGAGTAAAGCGGGTGGTAGACGGTCCAGTTCTCCACTTCCAGCGCGTCTTCTCCGATTTCAACGCCGCTGCGCTTCGGGAAACGGTCTTCCATCTTGCGCCCGACCATGCCGCGGATGATCCGTTCCTCACTAAGGTCGTCCACGCCCTTGACGAGGGTCTCGATGGTGTGCCCGTCACGCAGAACCGTGATGTCATCCGCCACATAGCTGACTTCGTTGATCTTATGCGAGATGATGATGGACGTCATACCCTGCTTCTTGAATTCCAGCAGCAGGTCAAGCAGTGCCTGCGAGTCTTCCTCGTTCAGGGAGGAAGTCGGCTCGTCCAGAATCATGAGTTTTGCATGTTTAGCCAGTGCTTTTGCGATTTCAACCATCTGCTGCTTGCCGACGCCGATATCCTTGATCAGCGTTTTCGAGGACTCCGACAGACCGACAATCTTCAGATACTTGGTTGCCTCGGCGTGGGTTTTGTCCCAGTCGATGGCGAATTTCTTTCCCTGTTCGTTCCCTAGGAACATGTTTTCACCGATGCTCATATAAGGGATCAGGGCGAGTTCCTGATGAATGATGACAATGCCCTTCTCTTCGCTGTCCTTCAGCGTGTGGAAGCGGCACTCTTCACCGTTATAGATGATGTCTCCCGTGTAGCTTCCGTAGGGATACCAGCCGCTCAGCACGTTCATCAGCGTGGATTTTCCGGCTCCGTTTTCCCCGACCAGCGCGTGAATGCTGCCCCGCTTGACGACAAAGTTGACGTCGTCCAGGGCCTTGACGCCGGGAAATTCTTTGGTGATCCCTCTCATTTCCAGTATATTATCCGACAAAATATCCCCTCCATCATTGAGAGTTCAAATGAAAAAACGGGCAAGGCGGTTTTCCCACCTTGCCCGCCAAAAGCTGAGGATTGGTCTTGCTCGTTTCGGATCTTATCCGATCTGATCCATCGTGTAGTAACCGGAGTCGATCAGCAGCTCTTTGTAGTTGTCAGCCGTGCCGGCGACAGGCTCGCACAGGTAGCTGGGGATAATGCCGGTGCCGTTGTCATAGGTCTCGGTGTCGTTCACAGGGGGTTCGGCTCCCTGCATCAGAGCACTGACCATCTCAACGACCTTGGCAGCCAGAGTACGGGTGTCTTTGAAGACGGACATGGCCTGCTTGCCTTCAATGAGGTTCTTCATGATGGCAATGTCGCAGTCCTGACCGGTGATGACCGGGTACACGTCGTTGGTGTAGGAAGCGGCGAGGGCGTTCTCAACACCGAGTGCGGTGGAGTCGTTGGAAGCGAGAACAGCATGCAGCGGGGTGCCGTCAGCATAGAAGGAGCTCAGGATGTTCTCAAAGCGGGCCTGAGCGGCGTCGGTTGCCCAACCCGGGGTGGCAACGACGGCCTTCTCAACCTGGCCGGACGGGCAAACGAGCTTGCCGCTGTCGAGGTAGGGCTGCAGAACGCTCATGGCGCCGTCAAAGAAGAAGTTGATGTTGTTGTCGCCGGGGTCGCCGGTGATGAACTCAATGTTGAAGGGGCCTTCCGCATTGTCGAGGTCGAGAGCGTTCTTGATGAACTCGCCCTGGGTGGTTCCGACCAGCCAGTTATCG
>JAFPWF010000013.1 GCA_017395085.1 Oscillospiraceae bacterium
ACAGCCAGCCCCCGGCGTCCGCTCCCCGGGCAGATTGCCACTCCGGCTCGATTCCTGCCGCGCTCCGATCAACCTGCCCGTCCGCTCCCGTCCTCGTCCGGCGCTCCGCGGGCTGCGCGGCCGTCCTGCGGCGTCCGTTCCCGGGCAGATTGATCTCCGCGCGCATTACCGCTTCCTTCCGGGCAACCTGCTCCGGCTCCGCCCTTCCTCCGCTCCCGCCGCTGTCCCTGCGACCGTTGCCCGCAGGGCCTGCTTTCCGTCCTCTACGGGCGGGCTCCGCCTCCGCAGATTGCCCTCCAGTGCGCTTTGCGGTATGCGTCCTCTCTCCGTTCGGCCGCATGGTTTCCGCCTCCGGCCGTCCAGTCTCCGCAGGCTCCGGCGGTATGCGTCCTCTCTCCGTTCGGCCGCATGGTTTCCGCCTCCGGCCGTCCAGTCTCCGCAGGCTCCGGCGGAACGACCTCCGGCTCAAATTTGACCCCACCCGCCCGACCGGGCTTCCTCTCTGCTCCGCTGCATTCCGCTGCGCCGCCCTGCGCCGTTGCGCTCCAACGTCCCGTTTCCGCGTGGGGCGCAGCTGCGTCTTCGCTCCATTCCGCTCCGCTCCGGGAAAGCCCGGTCCTCCCTGTAGCGCGACCTGCGCAGCCTGCCCCTGCGTTTCGCGTGCTCCCTCCGTCACTCCGGCCGCCGCGCATGCCCTTCGTTCCTCGCCCATGCGCCAGGGCCTCCGTGACTCCGGTCGCGTGCTTCTCTTCGGGGCAGAAGGCTTCGGTCGCGAAAGCCTCTCTCCGTTCGGCTGCATGTCGTTCGGTTTCTTCACTCCTGTGGTGATTTGCGTTTTGCGTTATTGTTTTTTCATTATCTATCGCATATAATATTATTATTCATAACCCGGAAGAAAGGTGTGATCCCTGTGAATTACTGTCCGCATTGTGGCGCTGCCGTAGAAGAAGGTAACAAGTTTTGCAGCAATTGCGGGCAGCCGCTTGCTGTATCAAGAAATAGTGCTTCTCAGGCTCAGACTCAGCAGACTTCCCAGCAGGCGCCTGTTCAGAAGGAAAAACATCATACACTTCGTACCATCCTTATGGTGATCGGCGCAATCGTGGTGATCGGCTGGGTGTATAATTTCTTTACCGGTGGGACAGTGGATTATGACTTAGAGTATAAGAATGGCAGTTTATATTACACCAACAGAGACTATGAAAAGGCAGAGGAATGCTTTTCAAAACTAGAAGATGATTATAAAGATACAGGTTTGTATCGGGCTTTATGCCAGGCTCACTTATACCACTTTCTTACGGATGACCAGATCAGTGAATTGAAACGCAATCTGGATTTTAACGATGCCAAGAATGTGCTGGTGTCCGATACTCATATAGCGGAGAAGTTTCTGGATGGCTATTGGAAAACAAGCAGCAAGTCCTATACATTGGAGTTCTATTTTACTGAAGATGCCTGCCATGTAGAAACCAATCTTGCACCTTCCTCAAGCTGGGATAAAGCGGAAAGCTTCTACATCAAAGACGGCGTGTTCGGGCTGTATATGCCCAAAAAGGACGATCAATCAAAAGATGCCGGTGAAGACAGTGATCAGCTGGAGGACGAGGATAAATATGACAGGAAAGACCTGTTCAGAATATCGATTCTGGAAAAGAATAAAATTGCTGTGGTGATTCTGAAAGATGACAGCAGACATGTTCTGGAGAGAGACTAAATAAGGAGGAGAGGTTTCATACCTCTCCTTTTTTCTTTCCCTTGACGTGGTTGCTGTTTACAGCGTTCACAACCCCTTCGGGTTGAAAACCCTGCAAACAGGCGGGGGTGCTGCTTGGTCCGCCCGCTCGTTTGTTTCACACGGCTCTATGCCCCCACGAGAGAATAAGGTGTATGAGCGGACAGCCAAAATGCCGTAATGTACTGTTTGTAATATTATTTCTTCTGATAATTCTTTTTGGAACAGATGCAGTTGACAACGTTATAACCGGGCTAATATAATATTTTTATCCTTTTCAAAGAGAGGCTGGAAACATGGCGAAAATTGATTTATCCGAATACAAGAAAGTCGCCCTGGATACTCTTGGCAAAGCAAAGACCACCGCACTTGATACCAAGGATGCCGTCGTAGCAAAGCTCGATGCGGATGGCGATGGGCAGATCGGCATCGAAGATGTCATCATTATCTCTTTCAAAACTCCCGGCGTTTACATTGAGAGGGAGTCTTTTCTGAGAAAGCAATTCTTCAAGAATCACACACCGGAGGAGATTGACGCTGCCGTCAAAAGCACCCCGGCGCTTGCAGGGATCCCCGCTGCTGAAATTGACAAGATTGCCGATGAGTGCATCAAAAGCGAGCGAAACAAGGTGTCTGGGATCTCCGCTGCATTGGGCGCCCCCGGCGGCGCCGCCATGGTCGCTACCATCCCCGCGGACATCACTCAATACTATGGCTTTATGCTTCGTGCGGCACAAAAGCTGCTATATCTTTACGGTTTTCCCGACATCGATTCCGATGATGCAAAAGGACTTCAGCTTGACGAGCAGACCATGAACACCATTGTCCTGTGTCTCGGCACCATGTACGGTGTTGCGGGTGCAAACAATGCGATTAAAGCTGTTGCAAAAGGGCTTGCAAACGGTGTCAGCAAGAAGATCATGAACACGGCTCTGACGAAAGGCGCAGTATATCCGTTCATCAAAGAAGTTTCCAAATGGTTTGGCATTAAGATGACTAAGAGCCTATTGGCTGGTGCGGTGAACAAGGCAATTCCGGTTGTAGGCGGCGTTATCGGCGGGGGTCTGACCTTTGCCACATTCAAGCCATGCTGCGACAGGCTTAAGAAAGAACTCAAGGATACCCTGCTTGCGAATCCGCAGCATCAGTCTTCCAAAGAAGAAACAGAGGTCTACAACAACATAATCGGCCAGGCTGTGGTCGATGCTGAGTTCGCAGATGTTGTTGATGCATGTGAAAACGCTATCACAATAGATACTGGAGATTCAGAGAACAACGACGCATAAATCCGCAAAAAATACAGCTTCCATAATAGAGAGCACCGGTCGGCACTGCGCTGGCCGGTGTTTGACTATTTTGGAGGTGAAAACATGAAAAACAAATCGGCGACACACAGGAACAAGGGGCAATTATTGGACAGGGTTTGTGCTACCCTTAACATCGGTATCAAGAAAGCAAAAGCAAACCTGTACTCATATGAGGGCTGAGAAGAATGTATCTGGAAACCTTTACCCTGCCGATTAACGAGGAAGAAGACCTGATCAAGGAGCGGGCGGAAGAAAACGGCGGTCGCTTCGGCTATGTGGACAACATCTACCCCTGCCGCATGTTCGGCCCAAGGGAACTGGAAGAAATCTCATTTCGGAACGTGACCATTTTCTACGGAGGGAACGGATCCGGCAAGAGCACGCTGCTCAACTTAATTGCTAGGAAGCTTCAGCTGAACCGCATCGCGCCCTTCAACTCCGGAGAGATGTTCGACCGATACGCGGAGGCGTGCGAGTACACGATGGGCTACGATGACGAGGGTTTTATCTACCGGATCCCGAACGGCAGCCGGATCATCACCAGCGACGATATCTTCGATTACATGCTCGCCGTGCGGACGAACAACGAAGAAATCGCCGAGCTGGTTGAGATGGAGAAAGAGGAATACGCCAGGCTCAAATATGGGGACACCATCCGCTTCAACGGGCTGGAAGATTATGAGACACTGCGCAAGCAGCTGCTGGCAAGGCAGAAATCCCTCTCCCGCAGGCAGTACCTGCGCAGGGTGGCCGGCACGGAAGTGGAACTGAACAGCAACGGGGAAACCGCTTTGAAGTACTTCGAGACAAAGCTCAAATTCGACCGGATCTACTGCCTGGACGAACCGGAGAACAGCATGTCCCCAAAGATGCAGATGGATCTGAAAAGCATGCTGGAAGACTATGCCAAAAACTGCGGCTGCCAGTTCATCATCGCAACGCACTCGCCATTCCTTCTCGCAATGGAGGGCGCCAGGATCTACGACCTGGATGCGGATCCGGTTGAGGTGCGGAACTGGTGGGAATTGGAGAACGTGCGTATCTACTATGAATTCTTCCGGGAGCATGAGAAGCTGTTCTGGGTATAACTTCCATTCGCATATTTTACAACTCCTATAATAGAGGACACCGGTCGGCACTTCGCTGGCCGGTGTTCGACTATGTATAAGGAGTTGAACACTATGGCAAACACCTATCCTGAAAACCCGGTAAACCAGAATAATCTGCTGGACATCTCACCGGATGAATTGTCGCTCTTCCTTGCCCGGAATGAGGAGATGATGATCCGCAGCCGGCACCCATGGTCAGACTACATGAGAGCAAAGTTCCGGGAGCACGAAGTGCTGCAGCAGAACGTATTCCTGGCTGCGGATCTCTCCGAAAAGTATGGATACAAGCTGATCGGGGAGGAAAAGCACACCGGCAGGAGAGACACAATTCTGCGGATCTGCCTTGCGGCGGAGTTCACGCTGGGAGAAACACAGGAATCGCTGATCCTGTATGGCATGGCTCCGCTTTACTGGAGAATCCCGAGGGACGCTGCGTTCATCGTGGTCTTCAACAACCGGATCTATGACATCCACGATGTGGACGCGCTCCTCCGGGAAAACAACCTGCCGCCGTTCCTGCTGGATGAGGAAGAAAACCTCCCCGTTACCACCTGACCGGGGGCAACGGGGAAGCGGGTTCTCTGCTATACTCACATCACAGGAAAACAAGACATCATAACAGGAGGTATTATCATGAAAAAACTGTTCTCTGTTCTGCTGGTATTCGCCATTGCGCTTACTCTGTTTGCAGCGACCGCATCCGCAGCCGGTGCCCCAGACTTCAGCAAAATGAGCGACAAGGAAGTACAGGAACTGTACGAAGCCGTCCGGGATGAGATGATCAACCGGGGTCTGCCGCTGGCACAGGAGATCACGCTGAAGGCCGGAAAGTTCATCATCGGCGAAGATATCCTCCCCGGCACGTATACCGTCAAATGTCTGAAAAGCGACGGCGACACCTATGGGGATCTGTACTCAGGTCTCGGGGAAGCCTACAGCAGCATGGACAGCAGCCTCGGCGGCCTGATGGGCGCCCTGGGCGGGATGATGGGCGAAGTGCTCACCACATCGGTAGAGATCCTCGGCGACTACGGAACCGTGCTGAAGACCTATGAACTCAAGACCGGCGACAGCGTGACCGTCAAATTGGAAGAAGGCACCGCCCTTCAGATCAGCGACGGCAGCGTGCTGCTGATCGCGGGATAACGCCTATGGAAATCTGTATCAACTGCGGGCAGCCTCTGAGCGGGGCTGCCCTTACTCTTCCATGGGAAGACGGGGACAATCCCAACGCCTACGTTACATGTTCTTGCTGCGGCTATGAGAACATCGTATACGGTTACGGTGAAGACGACGATTAAGGAGGTAGACCATGATAACAAAGCGTCTGGCGGAACTGCTGCAGCTATGTGAACAATCGGAACCGGATGATTACGATTATACGCAGGGGTACTTCGACAGCAACCTGACATACCACTGGTACCGCGAGTATCCGGAAGATACCCTGTTTGTCTGGGAGTGGGTACTTTACCCGGAGATCGTACAATACGCGGAATCCCTTGGGATCACTATACCGGAAGAACCGCCGATTGATTTAAGCAAGACTTTCTGATATCATCATATAGGAATGACTGTAAATGCCGGCTGAAGATCGAGGAGTCAAGCAACCGTGTCCAACAATCCGATCAAACTGAACAACATGCAGGAACTCGCGGCGTATCAGCGTTACCTCCGCGAGCACCCGAAGCTGCGGCATCTGTTCTTTGAGCTGACGGATCAGTGCAACCTTCACTGCCTCCACTGCGGCAGCAGCTGTGAAAGTGCAAACTCCACGTTTCTTCCGTGCGCGGAGATTGAGAAAGTGCTCTCCGAAGTTTCCGCTGCGTATACTCCCGGGGAGATCATGGTCTGCCTTACCGGCGGGGAACCGCTCCTGCACCCGGATCTTTACCGTGTGATTCATACCGCCCGCTTTCTTGGCTTCCCTGTGGGCATCACGACGAACGGAACCCTCATTGATGACGCTGCTGCCGGCAAGCTCGCAGCCGCCGGTCTTTCTACCATATCCGTCAGCATTGACGGGGTCGGCGCCGTGCATGACCGGCTGCGTCAGACTGCCGGGAGTTTTGATGCCGCCATGCGCGGGGTCCACGCGCTGCGCCGGTACGGGATAGAGGCACAGGCCATGACGGTTGTGCACAAGGGCAATCTGGATCACCTGAACACACTCTATGACTTCCTCCGGGCAGACGGCTTTTACTCCTGGCGCCTGACGAATGTCGATCCGATCGGCCGGGCTTCGCAGTCCTCCGGGCTGCTTCTGGATGCCGACGGACTGAAACGCCTGCTCGACCTGATCCGGCAGTACCGCTTTGATCCCGAAAATGAAATGGAAGTCACATACGGCTGCGCCCATTTCCTGAACCTGGACTATGAAAACGAGGTCCGCGATTTCTATTTCCAGTGCGGTGCCGGCACTCTGGTCGGCAGCGTCATGGCGAACGGGAATATTGGCGCCTGCCTCGACATCGAGAGAAGACCCGAACTGGTTCAGGGTAATATCTACCGAGACAGCTTTACCGATGTCTGGAAAAACAGGTTCCGTTTCTTCCGGGAAGACCGCACCGGGAAGAGCGAAGTCTGCCGGGAATGCGAACACAGAACGATCTGTATGGGGGATTCTGCCCACACCTGGGATTATGACCGGCAGGAACCCCTGTACTGTGTAGCGAAAATGCTGGAAAGGAGCACATGATCATGTCACTCTTCAAAAAGATGAAAGACGAATTCGAGAACCGCTGCGGCAACTGCGGCGAATACCTGGACCCGAAGGACAAGTACTGCCGGTACTGCGGCACGCAGAGGGGCAAAGGGAAATTCAAGCCGGAGCTGAACGACGACGAAATGGTCTGTGTTTACGGGCCTCCGGTGAAGACCGTACATCAGTGCAGCGCCTGCGGACACCGCTGGGTTGCGCGCGCCCTGGGCGGGGACGATCCGAAGTACTGCCCGCAATGCGGCAGTGAAGCCATCCAACTCATTGAAAGGGATTTTGAGGATTTCTGAAGGCCTCCCGCCGCACCCGCCCCCCATCAGGTGAGCGGGTGTATTCTTTGGCGGGCTCCGGCGTCAGCGGGTGCATGTCTATGCAGGACGTTCCCGTAAAGTCTTTTATATCTAATATTTTATGCTATAGAAAAGTTCTGTATACGACTTACATAGAGTTACACCATATGGAATTAGCCATATGTCTGTCGGCTTCGCATTTGTGCGTCCCCGGCGACCGGTCACTCTCCGCCTGCGGTGAAAATTCTCCGCTTGTAACTGTACACTGATAGCAGTACATTGTATACAGGATGAATACACGGATATCAGTACAGTTTGGAGAAAAGGGGAGTCCACTATGCCCATGAGCAATGCCCGTAAAAAAGCCAACCGGAAGTGGGATGAACAGAACCGCGACCGCTACTGGCCCTGTTGCCTGCGTTTTCCCGCCGCCGACAAACAGGTCATCGTCGCACGCGCCGCCTCACTCGGCGTCCCGGTGTCTGAGTATATTCGCAGCCTGGTGTATCAGGATCTGACAGACTCGGCTTGACGCACCCTTCGCGTTCCGCTATAATCCGATCCGGGATCAGGCCATAATTGCCTGGTCTCCTTCCCGGGCCATCGCCCGGTTTTTATATTGGCAGCCTCTTCGGAGGCTGCTTTTTTCATGCCTCTTAACAATATTATGTAAACCAATATGCGAATATGCTGCATATATGATGCGAAAAACATGACAGGTGAATAATCGCAAATCGCCATAAACTGTATATAGAAAATCATGAAACCAGGCGAGCGGTATCCAGCCGCTGTGCGATTAGTCTCCGGAGGCAGTATGGCCCAGACGCAGAAACAACTGGATAACCTCAAAAAGGGCGCCAAGTACCGCTTCACCAAAGAGAACGCCGCCGAGATGGGCCGCCGCGGGCAGAAGGCTTCCGTCGAGGCTGCCAGGCGCAACCGCAGCATCGCCGGCTCCGCCCGCAGGATCCACGACACCCCGGTGACGGAAGGCTCCGACATTGACCGCCTCGCCCAGCTCGGCATCAAGGACGAGCCGATCAACGCCGACCGGGTAGCCGCCGCCGTGTTCGACAAGGCCGCCGCCGGCGACATCGCTGCCGTGGACAAGTTCGAGCAGCTGGTCGAGAAGGCCGCCGCCGAGTATGCCGGCGCCCTCACCGAGGATACCCGCCGCGCCCTCGCTCTGGTGCACACCAACTATCTCCCAAACATCTCCTCCAACTTCGGCGCCATCTCTGTCGCCGCCCTCAAGCACCGCTTCACGCATTATGAGGCGTTCGGCGGTCGCGGAAGTCTCAAATCTTCCTGGGCTTCGCTGACCGTCGTCCGCCTTTTGATGGAGCACCCGGACGTCCACGCCCTC
>JAFPWF010000072.1 GCA_017395085.1 Oscillospiraceae bacterium
CCGGCAAATACGCATTGCCGCAGATGATCGGCAGCGTAGCGGTCATAGGGAAACTTGTAGGTATCCTTGCTCCGGGAGAGAAAGGACTTGATGTCCTCGATGCTCTTCGCGTTGGCTGTCGCTACCATCTCCGACATTTCCATGATCCAGTGTCCTGCCAATCGCTGATAGACCTTTTCATCGTCCAGCTTTTTCAGGTCATCGGAAAACCATTCGTCCCGGACAGCCAGGAAGCGAAGGAACGTAGATTTCCCTGCTCCCTGACCGCCGGTCAACACCAGCATCAGATCAAATTTCGCTCCAGGCTCAAAGATACGCTTCACAGCTCCCAGCATGAACAACTGGAGGCAGGCTTCATTGTAATCGTTGACCTCCGCTCCCAGAAAATGATGCAGCGCATACCGGATCCGATAGTTACCATCCCACCGCAGCTTTCTCAAATAGTTCCGGATCGGATGAAAGCCATGAGCGCTGGCCACCACCCGGAAGGCGTTTTGCACACATTTTTCTGAGCGGATGCCGTAATACTGTTCAAAATGCAGCAACACATGTGGCAGATCCTGATCGTCAAACCGGGGCGTATCCCGCCGCCAGGGAAACTCGCCGATCATATCATCGGTTTCAGTCAGCAGATTCCGCATGATCTTTCCCGCAAACAACGGGTCATTTTCAAATACGATGACGCAATTCCGGATACTGTTGGCTGTGCCGCCCTTGTCCGTCTTTTCCAGAGAATCCCGGAGGGAGGCCCGCATTTGTTCCAGCTCTTCATCCGAATACCGTTGGGTGATCAGATTGGGCATGTCGTTTTCTCACCTTCTTTTTGTATCTCATTTCTTTTTTACCTTTCTTCCCAGCTATGCTGCCTGGGCTTCTGTGCCTGCAGCTCCTGGGATTTCTGCTTGTAGTTTTGCAGCAGCTCAATAATCGATGGCTTGGCCTGTTCCTTGATCTTAGCTTTAGCCGCATCCCGGGTGGCAGGCAAACGAAGCGCTTCTATGACTTTTTCAAGAATTGACTTGGCCCGCTTTTTCAGCGTGTTGGCGGCTCGCACAAACCAGTCCGCCACAAGCTCCCGGTCTTTTTGCTTCATTTTGGTTTCCAGCGACATGACTTGCTGCCTGCCTTTTTCCAGCACCATCAGGTCCTGCTCCTGCGTTTCACGGATAGCTTCGGCTGCAACAACCTTGACGGCTTCCCTGAAGGCAGTATCGGCAACGGCTTCCAGCACCGTATCCGCGTCAGCAAGCTTCTCTATCTTCTCGTCCAATTCCGCTGACTTTTGAGCAATGATCCGGCTCTGGGCTTCATTGTCGGCGGTAAGATCCGCATTGCGCTGTTCCAGCTCTGCAATCCTTTCCCGCTGGGCCTGAATGATGTAATCGTTCTTCTCCCGGTTCTCCCTGCCGCCATAAATCGCATCCCGTTCCACTTCCAGTCCATGCTCCTCGCAGATGTTCAGAAGCAGCTCCCGGCATATGCTGTCGAAAGCGATCTTCCTGTTGTTCTGCCTGCCGGGCTTCTTCTCCGGAAAGGGAAGCTGAATCCCCAGGGCTTCCAGTGCTTTCTCCTGCTTTGGCTCAATTTCACCGTAGCGGTTTTCGATATCGAACACCTGCCTGGCGTGAATGTGAGGACTGGTTTCATCCAGATGGAGTGACCAGTCCAGAACATGCACATGGCTGCCGAAACGCTCCTGGATGGTTGACATGAATTCCTGAATGATCTCCAGCAGCACTTCCGGCGGAGGGCAGTCGCCTTCCTTTCCGATCTGGTAGATTGTTTCTTCCGGGCAGATCCGTGCATCCGACAGTAGATCATCCACGGTGCGGTTTCTTCCTGCATGTCCGGCCTTCACATTGCGGGCTGCCTGTCCGGCCAGATAGTCGCCGTAGCGCTGCTCGTAGAAATCCCGCTCCACCTGGTTGAAGGTGGGATATTGACCGGATTGATTTTCCTCGTGGTTCCTCAGACCGTTCTGCCAGTCCCAGTAAAGGTTCAGATGAGTACGATCCTGATGGATGTTCTCCGCATGGGCTACATCGAACTGCCGGTCATTGTGTTTGGGGTTATAGACGCCGTGCTTTCCTGCGCGGCCATTGTGACGGGACACACGTGGTTTCTGATTTGCCATGCCCCTCACCTCCATTTCTTTATCATGTGGTAGATTTGTTTTCTGATTTTCCGAGGTAGAATTCGTTCCCCGGCCACCTGAGTTTCGACAGGTAATACCCAGTACAAAGTGTCGATGCTCGACACTTCACTGGGCCACGGGCGCTGCCCTTTGGATTCCCGGCAAGGGCCTTTCCCTTGCATCCCGCACAGGCGCTCCACCCTGCACCCGGTTCCACACAAAAAAACGGTATCGTTTTGATACCGCCTTTTGTGTGAATTCGCCGTCCTGATACCGCTTTGATGTCACCTTCAGCAGCCCAGGCTGCTCATGAAAGTATCGGCAGTGTCGAAATCCTCATCGGAGATTTCGCCTTGCCTGCTGCTTTCGTCCGAAGCGATGATAGGCTGCATTGAAGTCGGCAACTCTTTCATCGCTTCCAGGAACGCCTGCCGCATGATGGCTTTCAGCGTATCGGCATCAAGATGACCAGAGCCGGGGGCCGCTTCCTTTGTCAGCGCGTCCACGATGGTAGCTGTATAGGAGCCGGAGCCGGTTCGGAGTTTTTCCCAAGCCAGGCGGTGTCGGGGATTGTTCAGGTTCAGCCGTACGGTGAAATTGAACTGGTGCTCATTCTTCAAAGTCAACACCCCGCTTGCGGAGCGCCTTTGCCGCCAGCCGCTGATATCCTTTGGCTGTTGCCTTGATATCGTCCAGAATGATCACCCGCTGAGGATCGACCTGACCGAAGTGCTGGATCAGGCAGGCACCGCCGCCCATGAACCAGAGCTTCATCAGCAGGGGATTGTATTCGTGCTCCCGCAGACTGCGCATGATCCCGGCCACATAGTCAGTGGCGGTGTCACGGATAATTTTGACTACGCTTTCGTCCACATCGCATGCGCCTGTGCGAAGCACCTGCTCGATAATGCTGTCATCCACTTTCAAGTGCAGGGATCGCATCAGCTCTTCCCGGGCCTTCAGCATACACTGATGGGTGCCGAACTTCTCCGTGTAGCACTGCCCGCTGATGGGTCTGCCATTGTTGATGTACATGATGTTCATGGTTCCGTTGCCGATATCGCAGAGCATGTTCACCCCGGAGAACTCCTTCAGGCGATCCGCCACAGCGGCAAAGCCCTGGGCGTACATCTCCACGCCG
>JAFPWF010000014.1 GCA_017395085.1 Oscillospiraceae bacterium
CTTTTGTTTGAACTATTGGTTTTGGTGTCCCGGGAGAAATGCACCCTTCCCATAAACCTTTTAACGAATTAAAATAATTTAAATGTTCATTCTTTGTGTGGACTAGGTGTCTCTACACTCGGATCTTAAAGGGACTCTGATTATGATACGATCAGGGTCCCTTTGCTTTGCACCCCGCCTATATTCAAAACCCCTTGCGTCAAGAGGCTTTTTGACTTCTCGCATACTCTATACAGAAATATCGAGCCCCAGCAGAGTGATTCTGCTGGGGTTTTTCGATGATTAGGCCAGTAAGGAACAACTCAGATTCTGTAAATAGTGTGCGAGAAGAGCAAAGCGTGTGCGAGAAGAGGTAAACGTGTACAATAAGGTATTTCGTGTGCGATAAGGCATTTCGTGCGCAAAAAGACAAAATGTGTGCGTAAGGTACATAAGCAGGGTAGAAATATTTAGTTTGCTGTGCTATGATAACAGGATGCAGGAGATCGATATGATTCTTTCGACCCGGGAGGTTCATTTCTGTGACTGGCGGAAATACTCAAAAAAGACATCTTTCGCAGGCCATGCTTTTTATTTTGCTGTTCGGAATCGTTAGTCTCTTCTCAGATATGACGCATGAAGGAGCGTCCAGCATTCGCGGAGCGTATATGTCCCTGTTGGGGGCGTCGGCCGGAGCTATTGGTTTCGTGTCCGGACTGGGCGAGCTGATCGGGTACTCCATGCGCTATGTGTTTGGCAGGCTTACTGATAAGACGAAACATTACTGGCCCATGGTGATCCTGGGTTATGTACTGGACATCATCGCCGTACCCGCTCTTGCGCTGGTGGGTGAACACGGCTGGCTGGCGGCCTGCCTGTTGCTTGTTATTCAGCGCATGGGAAAGGCAATCAAAAAGCCGGCCAAAGATACCGTCATGTCCTTTGCCGCATCACAGGAAGGTGCAGGAAAAAGCTTCGGGATTCAGGAGCTGTTGGATCAGATCGGCGCTTTTCTTGGCCCGGTGCTGCTGTATCTGGTGATGCTGTTGCGGCAGGAAGGGACTATGTTTCAGATCTACTCGGCCTGCTTTGTAGTCCTGGCGATTCCTGGCGCCATCACGCTGATCTTGCTTCTGGTCACCCGGGCGAAGTTTCCGAATCCCGACCGATTTGAGCCAGAACCGAAGGAATATATTCCCTTCAAGTTAAAGAAAGAGTTTATTCTGTATATTGCCGGAATCAGTCTGTTTGCCTTTGGCTTCATCGACTATTCTATCGTGATCATGCACGTATCCCGAAACTACACCACGCTTGTGGCGGGCCTTGCGGAAACATCTTCCCTGGTGAACAGCGGCACGCTCCCATTGCTCTACGCCGGGGCAATGCTGGTAGACGCTGTTGCTGCACTGTTCTTTGGAATGCTGTATGATAAAAAAGGTGTTCGCGCATTAGTCCTGTCTACGCTCATCTCTGCTCCTTTTGCCTTTTTTGTTTTCATTTGCCGTACTGTCCCGCTGTTGCTCCTAGGTATTGCCTTGTGGGGCGTTGGTATGGGTGCGCAGGAATCGATTCTGAAAGCGGCTGTTACCGGTATGGTGCCTAAGCAAAGCCGCGCGACAGGTTATGGGATTTTTGAATGCTCTTTTGGCGTATTCTGGTTTCTGGGCAGCTGGCTTATGGGAACTCTGTATGATTTGAATTTGGCTGCCATGGTCATCGTTTCCGTAGTGGCACAATTAGGGGCGATACCCTTATATATCGCCTCAACACGACGGACACGCTAATCGTTCAATCGTTATTATACTAAGGCTGTATTTTGCTCACAACGTCCAACTGGATGTATTCGGCAAAAAAGATGGGCACATGCGGTATACATAATCTGAACCCACTTTGCACCCACCCCCGCTTGGAGGTAAGAAACGCCGAATTGTATGATTACTGGTGTCCTAACGCAAAAGGGGATCACCACAGATTTTTTGACTAAGCGCCGTAAGCCGAATGAGGGCGAAGCTCCGCAATACTATGTGGAACAGTCGCATGAGGCGATCATCCCTCCGGACGAATGGGAGATCGTGCAGCTCGAAATGGTCCGGCGCAAGTCCCGGGGACGGAAGTACAGCGGTCACAGCATCTTCTCTTCCCGCATCATCTGCGGTGACTGCGGTGAGGCTTTCGGCTCCAAGGTCTGGAATTCCACGGATAAATACCGCCGCACTGTCTGGCAGTGCAACGGGAAGTACAAGGGCGAACACCGCTGCAACACTCCTCATCTGGATGAGGAGCAGATAAGCCTGTTCGTATCATGGCGTGAATTAATTGGAGGAGAGGTAGTTGAATGGATTCTTTACCCGCGAAATTTCATTATGGTAGATGCCCTTGCTGCGATAGAATAATTCCTATTCCCTCTGGTGTGAACAAAATGCATTGTTGTTATTGTGGGGAGGCTTTCTTGTCAAAAGCAGCCGTGGCTTTATACGGGTATCAGGAAACAATAAAGCTCACGGACTACAAGCCTGCTCCCGTAAAAGAGCCAGTAAAACCCAAAGTTCTGGAGCAACCGAAGATAGATACTTCTATTCCCCGTATGATGACGATCAGAGGCATTGCGAATGAAACCGGACTTTCAGAATTTTCCGTTCGAAAGATGGTTAAGGAAGGGAAAATCCCATGTGTAAAAGTCGGGGCAAAGCACCTCATAAACTACTCAAAGGTTTGTGACTTGATTAATCAAGGATTACTGGGCTGATGTACTAGAATATGCAGTGGTCGATTCCGTTTTTGCTGCGCTTGGAATTAAGGAGTAGCTGAAGAAAGGAAGATTTTTCATGGCTGATCTCTTTGATTATTTGGACTGGCGCGGAGATCTGAGTTTTATGAACAGCCCTGCCAATGAAGCGGATTACTACCTCATCTCCAAAATCGGGTGTCCGGATCTGACAGGCATAGTTCCTGAGGATGAACAGGAAGCAGATCTGGTTGAGGTCGTTGAAGCTTATCGTGCACATGTCGGAAACGACAGTGTCTCTCTTGGAATCGCGACATCTCCGTTAGTTCTCGATAGTTTTTATCGGCTGCCATCGGTTCCTCGCTTTCGTTCTCTGATGCTTTCTGGCTACAGAAGGGTTGATAATATTGACAATGCGGAACAGTTTTCGGCACTGACGGTCCAGATTCCTGACGGCACTCGATTTATTACATTCCGTGGTACTGATGACAATATCTTTGCCTGGAAAGAAAACTTCCGCATGTCCATCATCGATACGATCCCAGCGCAGGAAGACGCCCTGCGTTATCTTCGCTGGGCAATGGATGCTTATGATGGCAGCTTTATCGTGTGTGGGCACTCCAAAGGTGGGAATCTTGCCGTTTATGCTTCTTCGATGCTCCCGCAGGATCTCCAGGATCGGATCATCAGCGTTTACAGTTTTGACGGACCCGGTTTTCGGGAAGACTTTTTAAATCAGGAAGGATATCGCAGGCTTTTACCGAAACTTCATTCTCTGATCCCGCAGAACTCTATTGTCGGTTTGTTGCTCTCAACGGGCAAAGATCCTGAAATAGTCACTAGTACTTGCTTTGGCGCCAGAGCACATGATGGCTTTACATGGGAAGTACTCGGCACTGGCTTTGTGCGCTCGGAAGAACTGAGTTCAAGCAGTGCAATGTTTAAAAAAGCCATGAACGAGACGCTTGCAGGAATGAGTCTGGAGGAGCGGGAGACCTTCATCGAGGACTTCTTTCAGATCATGACATCTACCGGAGCTTTTACTCTTACAGATTTGACAGAGATCAAACTTCGCCACGCTTTGGAGATCGCTCAATCTCTAAGACAGGACAAAGAAGTGCAAAAGTTCGCGCTCACTTTGATCTCTAACTATTTTGCCGATTTTCGCAGCAAAAGAAAACGATGATGAATTCATGCATATGCATTACATTGATGTCCATACAAAGGAGTTCAGATAATGACGGCAGAAAGTCTTATCAATCTCATATTGCTGTTTTTCGCATACGCTTTTCTCGGTTGGTGTATTGAAGTCACTCTGAAGTATTTCCAGTTCCATCGGTTCATCAACCGCGGTTTTCTGACCGGCCCGTGGCTTCCGATCTACGGCTCCGGCGCGGCATTGATCACCGTTGTGATAAAAGGCCTGGCCCCGCTGGAATTTTCCGTCGGCACGACCTTTGCGGTGTCGTTCCTTCTGTGCGGCTTCCTGGAATATATGACGAGCTATGTTCTGGAGAAACGCTTCCATGCCCGTTGGTGGGATTACAGCCAGAAGCCCATGAACCTGCATGGCAGGGTCTGGATCGGAAACCTGATCCTCTTCGGGCTGGGCGGCGTGGTGATTGTGGATCTGATCAATCCGCTGTTGCTTCGTCTTTCTGAACATATGAGCTTTCCTCTGCGGGAGATAATGGCACTCTCCCTATCAGTGGTTTTTGTCGCGGACTATGTGATGTCCCACTTTGTGCTGAAGCTTGTCAAGACAAGCGTTGAGCTCAGTGAGGCGGACGACACCGAGGCTATCAGCAAGGAGGTTCGTCTGCTTCTCAGCGACCGCTCTGTCTTCCACCGCCGCTTTGCGGATGCGTATCCCGAGGTCATTTATAAGACGGAGCGCATTGCCAAACGCATGGAGGAAATACAGGTTGAGATGGAAAGATTGCGGCAGGAAGCGGAAGCGCGTGTTGTTCAGATGCGGCAGGAGGTTGCAGAGAACCTGGAGCCCACAAGAAGCGTAAAGAACGAGATCATCGAAAAACAGGACGCACTGATCGGCATGCTCTATCGGGAAGAAGACGCCAGCCCTGAGATCAGGGAACTGAAACAGGAAGTCGAGTCGAAGAAGGCTGTGCTGCAGAAGCGGCGTGCACTGTTTCCCAAGCTGTAAACAGCATCATTGCTAAAGCATTCGGCAAGCGGGATTATCCAGTGCAAAGGCTCTGAAAAACCGTCTCATACAGAACCTCAAAAACCTTTAAGAATGAAAGGTTTTTATAAGGTTCTAGTATAAGTCTATGCTTTATCGTAAACTGCCGGCTGTTTTATATATTAGAGTTAACAAATTCTTCACAGAAAAATTAGCACTCGCTCTTGACGAGTGCTAACAATAGTGGTATAACATACTCGCAAGAGGGAAAGTGATCCGGAACTCAGGTTCCGGGTTTCCTCATCTCCCCTTGCGGCATATACCACAAAAACAGCCCTGAACAGCATCCAGGACCGAAAATAAAAGGAGGTTTGACTTATGTTGTACATGCCTGGTATTTTTGGTGAGGATCTGATGGATCGTTGGTTCGACGACATGGATCGTGAATTCTCCCGGATGGAGAAGCCGCTTTACGGTCACAACGCGAAGAACCTGATGAAGACGGATGTGCGGGAGCACGATGACAGCTATGAAGTGGATATCGAGCTGCCCGGCTTCCACAAAGATGAAGTTCAGCTCAGCTTGGAGAACGGGTACCTGAACATCACGGCGGCCAAAGGCCTTGACAAGGATGAGAAGGACAAAAAGTCCGGCAAGCTCATCCGACAGGAGCGCTATGCCGGCAGCATGAGCCGCAGCTTCTATGTGGGCGAGGAGCTCACGGAAGAGGATATCAAAGCCAAACTGGAGCACGGTGTCCTGTCGCTGCAGATCCCGAAGAAGGAAGCAAAGCCGCAGCTGCCTGAAAAGAAGTACATTGCCATTGAAGGCTAATCGATTTCTTGACAGCTCCCCACCGATCCCCGGTGGGGAGTTTGCTTTCAGGAAGGGAGATGTGAATCATGATGACAAGAAAAGTTATATCTGTAATCCTTGGTGCTTTGATGATCATCGCAGGCGTGTACTGCTTCTTCACGCCCGTGGAGGCATCCGCTGTGATCCCCTTTGTTCTGGGAATCGTCATGATCGGTGACGGTATCGGGCGTATCGTTACCTGGTTCGATATCCGGGATATCGTGCGGCAGAGTGCGTGGGTGCTCGTGAGCGCGGTTGTATCTCTGATCTTTGGCCTTATGCTTGTGCTCTCGCCGGTATTGCAGATGTCTGTCGGCGTGTTTGTGATCCTGCTGACGGGCTGGTGGATCCTGGCCCTTGGCATCATCCGAATCGTCCACGCTTTTCACTTGCTCAAGCTCAAGAAAGAATCCGACGGGTTTGGCTTCAGTGAAATGCTCGGCTCCAACTGGTGGATCGCGCTGATTCTTGGGCTCCTGCTGACCATCTTCGGCGTCATCGTTATCCTCAATCCCATGCTTGGGCTTGGCGTGATTGGTGTGCTGGTCGGCTGCAGCGTGATTACGGCGGGCATCAACCTGATCTTTCTGGCCTGCAGCCCCTGGATCCTGTGATCAGAGAATGGAACGAAACAAGATGAATGGGCTTTCACGAAAGAGGACTGGCGTGTCTTTTCTGAAAAAGATCGACAGGCGATTTGGAGATAGTACCCTTTGGCAATTTGTCAAGTTCAACCTGGTATCCTTCAGCATCACGCTGCTGCAGCTTGCTCTCGCCAACCTGCTGCCCCTGATTTTTGACGGCGTAACAGCCAAACTGCCCCCGATTCTGCGTCCGGTTTTTCGGCCGGACACACTATTTGAGGGGCCCTCCCCCTATGTGGTTGACGGAGTTGTGACCTGGGGATATGTGCTCCCGTTCTTCCTGTCCAATTTCATCGCCAATATCTACGGCTATTTCATGAACATGAAGACCACATTCCGCGGCAAAGGAAGCCGGAGAGGACTCGCTGCGTATCTGCTGATCCTGGCAGCGCTGATTCTCTTTTCTACGTGGCTGCAGGGATGGATCACCGCCAGGTTGTCGGCAACAAGTTTTGCGGCGCTGGCCAGAACCCTTGCCGCCATGGCCGCAGGGCTCGTGCAGGTGGCGGTGTTGTTCCCGCTGGAAAAATACGTGTTGTTCAAGAAGGAATAAAGAATGGAAAAGGTCAGTGTCATTGTTCCCGTTTACAACGGAGAGAAATGCATCAAGCGCTGTGCGGAGAGCATCCTGAACCAGGACTACCCCGAGCTGGAACTGATCCTGATAGACGACGGCAGCCGGGATTGCTCGTGGGAGATCATGCAGGCGATTGCCGCCGCGGATCACAGAGTAAAGGCGATCCATCAGGAAAATGGGGGTGTTTCCTCTGCACGCAACCGTGCCCTCGACGAGGCGAGCGGAACATATGTGCAGTTCGCGGATGCGGATGATTGGCTGCCGATGGACGCCACAAAGCTGCTGGTGCGGGAGATGGAAGCACAGTCAGCAGACCTCGCAGTCGGTGACTTTTATCGCGTCGTAGATGGGAATGTGTCGGAAAAAGGATCCATTGAGACCAGCGGGACGCTGACGCTCCAACAGTATGCCGATGAGATGATGCTTGCGCCGGCGGATCTTTACTATGGTGTCCTGTGGAACAAGCTTTACAGAAGGGACATCATAGAGCGTTACGGCATACGCATGGACGAAAATATCAGTTACAGTGAGGATATGATTTTCAATCTGGAGTACCTTCTCCATGTCAAGAAAATAGCGATCCTGAAAGCCCCGGTTTATTACTATCAGTACACCAAGGGCTCGTTGGTAGACCAGAGCTTAAATCTGAGCAGCACAATCAAAATGAAGAAAAGTGTTATCGGCTACTATAATGAGTTTTTCAGGAAAACCTTTGATACTCCTGCCTATCAGGAGCGGCTGCCGGTGATTTACGGCTATCTGCTGGCTGTCAGTCACGATAGTTTGGCGCTGCCCTTCACGCCGGGAACCCGGAAACTGAATGTGGGGGCAGACTTGTCTGCCCTATCCGGCGAAAGCGGCACAGCCTTCCCGGTGCGCAGCGCGATCCTGGAAACGCGGCTGCTTGGCCGATATCTGGAAACGCTTGGCCGAAAGCATGGAATGGATGAGGCCAGAATCAGGCTTTTATACTGCATGGAAAAGAGGAACGAACCTTGCTGCGTTGAGAGTCTGTGTTTGCTGACCGGTATGGGAAAACCTGCTGTGATCGTGGCAATGGCCCGACTCCTTGCGGACGGACTGGTGAGGCGCGAGTCGCCCCTTGGAAGCAAAGAACGCTTCTCTTTCCAGGCGCCGGAGCTTACAGAGGAGCTGCAGCAGTTAGATCGGGATGTGGACACGGTGTGTTTTGCTGAATTCACAGAAGAAGAAATTCGGCAGTACCGCATCCTGGAGGAACGGATCGGCAACTGTATTCTCCACCATCTGCAGGCCGAGACAGCGAAAGAATCCTAAGTCTGTATCCCGGTCAGAAACATCGCAAAGCCATCAATACATTTTGAGGAGGGGCCCTGCATGCAGGAAGTAAAACGCCCGAAAAAGCCACTCATTTATTTTTATGCGGCGATGATTCTCGCAATCCTTGTATTCAACTGCCTCGTTGTCCCATATCTTGCCGGGAAAGCCATTGAGGATGTGGATTACGGTACCTTCATGACGATGACCGAAAACGGAGAAATCGGAAAGGTTCAGATCCAGCAGAATCAAATCGTCTTCACGGACAAAGAGGAATCTACGATTTACCGGACAGGCGTGATCGAGGATCCCGGCCTGGTCGAGCGGCTCCATGCATCCGGAGCGACCTTCACAAGTGAGATCATAGAGGAAACGTCACCCCTGGCAACACTGCTTTTGTCATGGCTGCTGCCGATCGGCATTTTCGTTTTGCTCGGTCAGTATATGTCGAAAAAGCTGATGGACAAAGCCGGTGGCGGTGCCGGATCCATGATGTTTAATCTTGGCAAATCGAACGCCAAGGTCTATGTCAAATCTTCGGATGGCATTCGCTTCAGCGATGTGGAGGGTGTTGACGAGGCAGAAGAAAACCTGCAGGAGATCGTGGATTATCTGGAAAACCCCGCAAAGTATCGGGAGATCGGCGCCTCCATGCCGAAGGGCGTCCTGCTTGTCGGGCCTCCGGGTACGGGCAAGACCATGCTGGCCAAGGCCGTGGCAGGTGAGGCCAACGTTCCCTTCTTCTCCATGTCCGGCTCGGAATTTGTGGAGATGTTCGTGGGCATGGGCGCTTCCAAGGTGCGGGATCTGTTTCGCCAGGCCAAGGAGAAAGCCCCCTGCATCGTCTTCATTGACGAGATCGACGCCATCGGCCAGAAGCGAAGCGGCGGTCAGTACGGCGGCAACGATGAGCGAGAACAGACCCTCAATCAGCTGCTCAC
>JAFPWF010000073.1 GCA_017395085.1 Oscillospiraceae bacterium
TAGTGTCACCTGCACAAATGCCATTTTTCAGGCAAGTGCAAAAATCGGTTCCTTCGGCTGGCTCTGAATCGAATTCCAGAGCCAGCTGAAAAAAGAGCGCAAAAGAAGCCTCAGCTTCTTCCGCAGGTTCATGTACAGAACGCTGGCACGGATCATCACTTCACTGGTTTCCTTCAGCTTTGTGACGATACAGTCCAGGCAATACCGGCGTTTCCCAACTCCAAAGTTCCGTTCAATCTCGCCCCGTTCACCAGATTCCTGCCATTCCAGCTTCTTCTGTTGCCTCTGGATTGCCGGATCGGAATAGGGCTTGCCGAGCTTGGGACCGTTCAGATGAATCCCCCGTTCCTTGCAGTACTTCATGTTCTCCCGAGTCCGGAAGATCGTATCCGCAAGAACCCTTTGAGGATAATGCCCGTAGGATCTTTTGTAGGCTTCCACCGATTCCTGAAATGTGGTGCTTTCGTTGTAAGCATCCCATCGCAGGTCTTCTATCCGCAGGAAGCCATCCACGACGCTCATTTCAACCTTGGCTCCGAATTCCACATCCGCGGTTTGCTTTCCTCGGACGATCGGTCTGACCCATGGTTGTGAAATACTCACGATCCGGCCCTCTACCTTGTGGGTTTTCGTCCGGTACATGTATTCCTGTTGGGAATACAGCGTGCGGATCACTTGAAGCATCTCCTGTTTCCGAACTGGAAGGGTTTCTTTCAGACATCCTGGATGCTTCGCTTCAATGGAATCAATGATTCCAAGATCTCTGCTCAGAAATCCAAGTTGCTGTCGAATTACGTTCCGGATCATCTTTGTTGTCTTCTTCCGGGCTTTTGAGAAACTGTTGTACTTTCGCAGCGCTTTCTCGCGGTAGGTTCTGGGTTTCGGACCGTCGGTCAATCCGTTTTCGTGGAGGATATCAATGATTTCTTCAGCTTTCTGCCTGGCTTCATTCAGCAGGGATGCATCCGTTGGAAAGCGGATATTCTGCGGAGCACAGGTGGCGTCCAGAATCAATGTTCCCTGGTTTTCTTCCTCACTCTCGCCGCCTTTGCTTTCTTCCTGAGCGCCGTTCCCAGTACTGCCGGAATTATCGTCCTTGTGATCTTCCTCTTCCTTTTCCGCTGCTGTCTTCCTTCCAATGATCTCATCATTGACCCAGGCCAGCATTTCAGCGGAAATCCTTTGGCGGAATCGAGTCATCATGCTCGCATCGAACGGGCATTCATACCGATATTCCTGAAGGCCGAGGAAGTATTGCAGGTAGGGATTCATGGCAATCTCTTTGGTCAGATCCTCATCGGACATGCCTTTATAATGGATTTTGATCAGTACCGAACCCAGTGCCATTCTGGAATCGCATGCTCTCTGGCCTTTCTTGCTCCTGAAGTTATCGGCATACTTCAGATCGAATTCCCGCCAGGGGACAAACTTGCTCAGCTTGATCCAATCATTATTCGGATCAAGCGGCAATGAGCCGAACATTTCGGGTGATTCCAGCATCGAAACCTGTCCAGTGTGCCGTTTGTACATTCTCGGGCCTCCTGCAAGTGCAAGGTTTTTCGCTCAAAACGTTGATTTTCCTTGCACTTATTATACCACAGAACGGCCTCCGGACGTTGATTTTCCTTTGTTTTTGGTATTTGCAGGAGACACTAA
>JAFPWF010000015.1 GCA_017395085.1 Oscillospiraceae bacterium
AGGTTATATTATGTGCAAGATCATAAAATGTGAGTTTAATATGGACACATGCTGCGTTGAGATCAGGTTTGCTGATAACACAATGTTATCAATCGACTGCGAAGCCGTCGAGGACGTTTATGACATCGGCGTGTTTGAACGCTCCGAGCTGGACTGGCTGATCTACAACAATCCGTTGGAGTACGCCTACCACGTTCTCAACGGCAGCGTCCGCGAATATCTCAAAGGCAACCACGAACACCGCCTGATGGATTAGTTAATACATAACCCGTGCCCGCCGACGAAAATCGGCGGGCACCTTCATTACGACTTCAGCATTTGTCAATGGTTAGCAAGCCATTCATAGAAGAACCTCCATATACGTTCCCAGTATCTTCTTGCAGCCAAGTGCATCTGCGTAGCGGTGGAGCTTGATCAGATCGCGGTCATCCCATGCCAGATAATTCTTTAGGATTTCCTTAACTTCTTCGATTCCGACTCTGTTCCGATAGTAGAGAATATCAATCACCGTTTTCTCAATATCGTAGATCTGGAAATGCATGCCGTTCTCCGTCCGCTCTACCTGACCGAGGTCATATCGCTTCTTCGCAAAATACCAGACATTCATCGGCGGCCACTCCGGCAGGGACGAAATTTTCATATCTCTTGCGATGGCAACGTCCACGCCGTCCGGAAGATAGTTCGTAAGTCCGTAGTATCGTGCGGCACTCATCATACAAACGACGCTTTTCGGCGCAAACACGCTCGTCAGAGCGAAGTCCGAATCCTCTCCTGCAAAGAAAGCGTTCTCATACACCTTGTTATTCAGTTTAATCAGTTCGCCCGCTGCAACAAGCTTACCGATTTTGTAATAGGTCAGTCCCGATGACAGCAGCTCAGGCATTGTATAATAATGCCGATCCGGTCGCAGGATTGGTTGCTCGTTCACAAAACCACCTCGCTATTATTGTCGAGGCAAGTATATCACAGCGGCGTGTCGATTTCAACCGTTTTCTGCAATTTTTCAAATTTGCAGAAAAATTTTTAATTCTGTGAATACATATGCCGCTCTTTTTGACGCCCCTCCGCATCTATTTGCGCTTCATCAATGGGATTCTCAAAATAGTTGAAACTATTTTCTGAAAAAAGTTCCGAAAATGGATTCCAATTTTCCTATAAGTAGTGGCATACGAAGAAAGCCAAAAGATACTGCCAATCCCGCTTGCATTTTTGAAAGATTACGATCAGATATATCTGTTTTTCTTGCAAATGTGCCTGATTTTTACCTTCTGCGTCATTTTTGGCGTATAATCACGACAAAACAGAAAACACACAGGAAGCGGTGCAGCTCAATAAATGATATTTCGGCAGATTTTTATAAATCACAAAAATCTGCCGAAATATCGTTGACCATCTCCGAAAGGTTGTCTATCTGTACTATTATCGCGCCAAAGACGCCAAGGAGTTCGACGTCATCATCGAAGGCGACGGTAAGCTCTATCCGCTCGAGATTAAAAGGACGCCCTATAGAATGGTTGCTTTTATGCGTTTGATGAGCCTCTCTTTTAATTCCTCTGGTGTAGACCACTGGATGATATTTATATGATTTATATCAAAATGGATTTTTTCTTTCCCAGAATTCCCCGCACCGGCCTTTTCTCCTTCAAACCAGTCTCGGCGGCAAGTAATAATCACTTCTTTGCCTAATCCTTTTGCGTATCCAGCTTCATAGTAAACACCGCCACGATAGCCAGTCATATCCGCAATAACGAATCGTGATTCTTTTATGCCTGAAATTATTTCATCGGTGATATCATTATCTCTTTTTCATCGCACTCTGATCCTTAGACAATGGTAAGGATATCGGAAAAGCCCGTGACCTCGAAAATCTCCATCACGGTCTCACTGACGTTCGTCAGCGTCATTTCGCCCTGCTTGTTCATGACCTTCTGGGCGGACAGCAGCACCCTCAGACCGGCGGACGAAATGTAATCCAGCTTCGCAAAGTCCAGCTTCAACTCCGTCAAGCCGGGCCGAAGCGCATGCAGCTCCTTCTCCAGTTCCGGCGCGGTAACGGTATCCAGCCGTCCCTCCAATGATACGATTGCGCTTTGATTTTCCTTGGTTTTGTTGATGTTCAGCATTGCATGATTCCTCGTTAATAAATTTCGAATTCTTCCTTTCCTCTGGAATAACAGAATATTCCGCACAATCTGTATAATCGCGTGAGATTCATTTTCAGTCTTTGATATGCTGGCAGAGGTCGAAGGCAAAGCCGGAGGGAGAGACGACCATCGCGGACTTGTTGGTCGCGGTGTCGAGCGTTTCCCCGGTAGCCTTGACGTTCCGGAAGCCCTTTGCTTTCAGGAATTCCAAAGCCTCGTCAAAATCGTCTACATTCATGCGGATGAGGGACAGATCCCTGGGGGCCGGCGCCTGGGCCACGTCTACGCAAAACCCGTTTGCGTCCTTCATGCTGACGCTGGTGATGTTGGTCCCGTTGTTTTCAACAGCGTTGATGGTGTGCCGCCGCTCGAAGCCTAACGCCTCAAAAACCCGAGTGACAGAGGCGGCGTCCTTTGTTACGATCAGGGGGTGAAAGCTTGTAATTTTCATGATACATTTCTCCTTTTTACTTGATGTGCTTGACCACATTGATTGCGAAACCGGACGGTGCGATCATCACGGTGGATTTGGAAGTCTTCGTCAAGGCCGGGTGCGCACCGTAAATATCACGAAAGCCGAACGAGATTAGCAGCTTGACCGTCTCGTCAAAATCATCCACGTTCATGCGGATCAGCGTCATGGCCTCCTGTGGGATAACGTCATTTTGCGAGATGTCCAGCTTGAATCCGTTTCCGTCTTGCAGGCAGATGCCCGTGACGTCCAGCTCGCCGATTCCTTCCTTCAAATGCCGCTTCTCAAAGCCAAGCTCCTCGAACAGCCGAACGATCGGCGCTGCGTCCTTTGTCATGATTTGCGGATTAAATGTGGTGATTTTCATGTTTCGTTTCTCCTTTCATACCGGGATTGAACTCCCATAGAAACATTCGTCAGTGTTTCTACATCAAGACTTCCGAGGATGACCCGGCGCACAAGCACTAATGGTGATCCAGGCGTCTTTTACGTTTTATATTATATGTCCGCAACAACGGATTCGCCTTGCTTTTCCAGAGAGAACGCGATCACCTGCATCAGCTTCATCACGGGCAGGTGCTCTTTCAGCGCGCTGACCGTCTCCTCATCCCGCAACCAGCGGTTCATGATCCGCTTGTTGCTGGTGCTGTTGTAGCACTCGGGATAGAACTTTTTGAACTCGTATTCCTCGTCGGGCAGCAGCTTGGGATTGGCTCTCGTGATGACAATCGGCTTGACCGGCACGTGCTCCACGAATTTCCCGTCGTCCCGGGGGATCTTGTAGCACTTGACGCTGGCGGCAAAGAGGGTGGAGAGCTGGATCTCCATATCCAGATTGGATACTCTGCCGTTCTTGTTGTACAGCCCCTCCGGGAACTCCGTCCAGGTTCGGACCGACGGTGTCGTCTGCTCCATGGCGATCGTACCCAGGGTGAGGACTCGTTTCGTCTCCTTGTCCCGCAGGCAGAAGGTCGAGGTGATGTCCGTCTCGCCCCAGTTTACGCCCTTGCCCTCGGTTTGCCACCAATCCGGGCAGTTGTCGTCGAAGCGCTCGCTGATCGGCTTCGGGATCCGGTCATTCTGATCGGTCGGATAGGCCGCGTAAGAGGTAAAGGCGATCTCAAACTGCTTCTCGGGATAGATCAGCTTGTTCAGCAGCAGAAAGCGCGCCAGCAGATCCACGTAGTGATAGCCGCCGTGCATCAGCATACCGTAGCCGTAGCGATAGGGGTGATCCTCCCGCGTCAGGTATTCCCGGTGCAGATTCCAGACGCCGCCCGCGTGCTTGATATGAAACGAGGTCAGCGGCGCGTCGTACTTCAGCATTTTCTCCCGGATCATCCTGTACACGACGTCGGCGTAGATCTCGTGGCATCTGCCCAGCGTCATGACCGAGACGCGGCAATGGTTCTTTTCCGCCTGCTCCACGTAGTATTCCATCCGCTCGACCATCAGTTCCGGGCAGAACTTCCCGTCCCTGAGCGGTAGCAACACCGGCTTTTCAACCAAACAGGAAATGCCGTGCTCCACGCAGTATTTTAGATACCGCTCGTGATAGCTGGCCTCTGTTGCGATGTAGACCTTGATCTCGCCATGCCGGGACTTGATCTCCTGCACAATGCCGTCAAATTCCGCCAACTGCTCCGCCTCATGCAGGTGATCCGGTGTTTGCAGATAGTAGGTTTGTTCCGGTTGGATCAGGGCTCTTTTCAGATGCTTTTCGACTTCCGCGCGCTCCTTGACCAGATCGACGATCGAGTACCCGTCGAGGACCCATTTCCGGATCGCCTCGTCCACAAGCTCCAGATACTTGTTCAGGACGATCTCGTCAAACCCTACGACAACCAAATGACATTTTTTAGACATACCGATGTATCTCCTTTGCCGGTTTACTCCGATGCATCCTTGACCGGCACAACGTATGCTTCCTCCCGTTCCGCGTCCAGCCATAGGATCAGGTTGTTGCTGCCGAAGGCGTTGAAATAACGGGTATCCTTCGCAAGACCCATGACCATACGGATTCCCATTCCCTCGTCGACCTCTCTGCCCGCATTGGCTTTATCCCACGCGACGGGGTCAAAGGCCTGATTATAATCGCGCAGCGTCAGGCAGATCCTGCTGCCGCTGACAAACAGACGGTATTCCGCACCGGATGCCTTCCGGGCGTCGGGGCTGCCGTGCTGCACGATATTGCCTCCCATTTCCTCCATGAGCAGCGACATTCGCGTTGCGCTTTTCGCATCGGTCCCCTGGATGATGCAGAAGCCCTCCATCCGCTGACTTTCGCGAATTACGTCATCTATGGTAGAGACGCTTCCGTAAAGGTTGTCGCTTTTACCGCCGCCGAAGTCTTCTGGCAGGAGCATAAACTGCTCCACCCTGCGAGGGAACTTCTTGCTTTTCACCCAGAGGACCAGAAGGACCGATCCCAACACCAGGTATTTCCCCAGTGCAAGGGAGGCAAGCAGACCCTTAGAGCCGAAGGCAAAGGACAGCGCCGCCGCAGAGGCCAGAGGGAAAACAAAGCGATCCAGGATGTTCAGCAGGATCACCGTGCGGTTTTTGCGCAGGCCCTTCAAATAGTTAATATAGATACAGACCGGGAAATCCGCGAGCTGAGAAACCGCCATGCAGCGGATTGCGAAGGTGCTGAACTCCGCCGTCTCCGGGTCTGCCGTATAAAAGCCGGCGATCTGCGGGGCGAGCAGAAAAACCAACGCAGCAGAAACGACGGCGAACCGCAGCGAGAGGCTCATGCCGTATTGGAACACGCGCTTGAGACCGACCTTGTCGTTGACACCGTGATAGATGCCCGTCATGGAGACCATGGTATATGCGATCCCGTCGGACATGCAAAAGAGCACCATACTGAAATCATACTGGACGCCTCTGGCGACGAGCGCTGCCGTGGAAACGGCAAAAAGAAGGTTCAGTCGGTTGATCGCGACGTCCCGCAGACTGATCGCCAGGCTCTGCACCAGCGTCGGCGAACCGGTTTTGGCCAGCTCGGAGATCTCCTTGCGGCGAAATGCTTTCAGAGAGAAGCGGGCGCGGCCTCCCTTGCGCAGCAAAAATGTGACAAGCATCACAAGCTGAACCGTCAGAGATACGGACGTCGCGAGTCCCATGCCGAAGGTGCCCCAGTGCAGAAGCAGCGCGTTGACCAGATCGAGCACGACGTCGGTAAGGCACAGAACGAGCGCCGAAATGCTGAAAATCTTTTTGCCGTTGTCGAGGACGACGATCGGCCCGAGAATCTGCACGGCGATCAGCGCCGGGAGCCCAAACATGTAGCCGTGCATATAGTCAAGCATGTTTTCGTACAGGACGGGTTTTCCTGCCTTTGTCACGCCGCAGTAGGCCAGCAGCGGGTCCGGGACCGCGACGCAGAGCAGGATCAGAATTGCGGCGATCAGCAGTCCCGCCAGAACGCAGAAGGTGAAGACGCTGTTTGCCTGTTCTTTCTTTCCCTTGCCGATATAGCCTGCGCAGACGATCTGATTGCCGGAAGCGATGAACGACGCCAGCATCAGGAAGATGCCGTTGAGCGGTCCGAAGAGGGAAATCGCGGAATACGCGTCATTTCCCAAAAAGCGGCTGGTGATGACGCCGTCGAGGAACTGCGCCGCCGTACCGACAAACACCGTGAACATCATGGCAATCGAGGCGGAGAAGAACATCTTGGAGATGACGTCTTTTTGCCGGAGGTTTTTCAGTTTTGCCGAAATCTTCATGGTCAAATCAAACCTCTATCCGAACAATTCTATCTATCATGGTCGTGCACCGCCTCAATTCTTTTGTTTTTATTCAAGATACGAAATCAGTCTGCGCCGTAAAATTCCGTGGTGGTCTTGTTGGTCTGGATCAGCACGGAGCTCTGGTTGAAGACGCGGATCATATCGTCTGCCGCCACGTGGACCTCGTCCAGCGTGGTGTCGCTCAGATAGATCACGATGGTGTATTCCTGATAGCGGACACCTTCATACTCCCAGCCGCCGTTGGCCTCCTGGATCGTGTAGCCCCCAAAGTGGTCGATCAGGATCTCCTCTGCCTTGGCTCTGGCCTCCTCCGGGGTGAACACCGGCTCGTTGGTGTCCTTGTCGTTGGTGCCGAGATACAGCACGTACTGCGTGTCCTGCGTGTCCGGCGCGACTGGCTTCAGCGCAACGATCAGGCTCACAACCGACAGACACAGGGCCACCAGGGAGATCACAAGCAGAATGCTCCCAATTTTCTTGCTCATATCATTTTCCTCACTTTCGATCATTCATAGCGGAATCAATCCATGCAATCGGCGGCAACCTTCGCGGCACTGCCTACGCCGCTTGATCCAGTTCTTCTCCGACGTCCGCGGGTGTGTACTGCTGTTCAGCTTTCGTAATTCCCTCGGGATAGATGACCGCAAAGTCGTCCTTCATGGAGATCGGGATGAAGCCTTTGGCGATGTAATCCGCAGATTTTGTCGCCCAGTCTTGGGTACCCCACTCGCGGACGTTGTCGTCGGCGACGATCATATATGCCTGTGCATTGTAGGGGTTTCTGCCGTCAAGGGCATAGTTCATCATGCTGGTGTCGCTTCCGCTGTTGCCGAAGGCCAGCACCGGGCGCTTGCCGATCTCGCGCTCGACGTAGATCGCCTTGTTGGCGTTGAGGTTCTTCTGGATAAAGCCGCCGGTCAGGACAAGCTCGTCGCCGTCCTCGTACTTGAAGTTCATATTGGAGGCTTCGTCCTCGTGGCCCCGCAGCTTCACTTCAAAATCCGTGCCGATGATATGCTCGGGCAACACGTAGTCTTTGATCGGAGAATTGGCGACGATGGCGCGGGTGGTGGTGCGCTCGGTACCGCTGATGACCCAGATTTCAAATCCGTTTTCATAGAGGTACTGTACAAGCTCCACCATGGGCAGATAGAAGTTGTCGATGTAGCGCATATTGTTAAAGCTTGCTGTCTCCTTCTGCCCGAACTCCACGGCGTATTGATAGAACTCCTCAACAGTCATGCCGGCGTATGCTTTCGCAAAATTCCGCGCCAGGGTTTCGTCCGCAACGTAGCCAGGCTGGATGGAGGCCGCGACCGCTTTCAGCTCATCGGATACCCGTTCGGGGCGTTCGTACAGACAGTATTCAATGAACATCATCGTGTCATAGTACGTATAAAACGTCTCACAGGCGAGCGTTCCGTCCATATCGAATACCGCGATCCGATCTTCAACGGGGATATAGTCGGCTCCGCCCTCTTCGGTGACGGAGCTGACGTAGTCAATCAGCTGCTCTCTCGCGCCTGTGCCGTCGTTCCACAGCGAAAGCGCTTTTGTCCCGTCAACCGCAGGCGAGGAGATTTTGTAGGTCTCCATGATCCGGTCGTATTCTGCGATGCTGCTGTGGAGCAGGTTCATGAAATCGGCTTCTGTGTACAGGCCGTCAGCGTTGGGCGTGACGCCCGCAAAGCGCATGGGAACGACGGCGGGGTGCTGCTCCAGATCCAGCAGCGGCGCGGAGCGGAGCTGATCGACGGTCTCATAGACCATATCCACTGTGCAGTAGGATTCACCGTCCGGGCCGACCCAGCGGGAGAAGACCAGCTTGCAGCCGATGGGTGTCTTTTCGATCGCGCCGGGCAGCTCGTAGCTTTCCGCGCCGAGGGCTGCGAGGACGCTGCCCACGTTGGAATCATGGCCGCAGAGGAAGGAGAAGGCTCTGCCGTCCGTCGTGAGCTCTGACTCAATCTCCTGCAGCAGTGGATGGGCAACGTTCGCCGCGATCAGCGGGGCGGTAAAGAGCACGTCGCCGTAGACGTCCTTGACCTCGGAGATCTGTTTCCACTGCTCCTCCGTCAGCGTATGCCCGAAGGCAGCCTTGGCATCGTCGGACTCCTCAAAGTATTGCAGCACCAGCGCGTCGCTGACGGAGCAGGCGGTCTTGAGGGAGCCATTGACGCCGGGCTCCTTGTTCACTTCCAGCACCAGCTGGGAATCGTCCGTGACAAAGGCGGTCGCGCTGCCGTCCTTCCATGCCTCGGACTGCTCCATGTCGATCACGTCTGCGATCAGCGCGTAGTTGTCCGCAAGACCGCTGACCGTGTCGCCGTAGAGCTCCCAGACCTGTGCCTCGGCGTCCGCGTTGTATTCCGGGGACACAAATGTGAGCTGCGGCGTGAACACCGGGTCCATCGTGTCGTACTCCACGTGGGTCTCGATGGGCGTGTTGGCCGTGGGCAGCAGGCCGGAGACGAAGTATTCCGCCGTAGCGATCGTGCGCTGCTTGGCGTTGGCATAGATGCGGACTTCATCTTCGGTGGGATGATAATTCTCGGGGAACAGGCCCTCGCTTTCCAGCCACTTGCGGAAATACTGCCCCATCTCGGTCTCCAGCACGCCGCCGCGCAGGGACAGCTCGCTGGGATTGGACGACCATTGGAACCATTCGTGCGGTGTGATCGTGCCGAGAGCAGAGCCGCTGCCGCTCAAGGGCGAGCGGATGTTGTGGCGGCTGAGCACCACGACCTGCTCGAGTGTATAACCCTCGCGCGACAGGCTGCCTACGCCGGCAGGAATCTGTGCAGAAGCGGTGGACGGGCTTTCTTTCCCGAACAAGCCGGCCCAGAACAGGCATTGCACCACAAGCGCACAGACCAGCAGGAGCGAAACTGCGATCAGCAGTCCGCGCAAGACTTTTTCTGATTTTGTTGCCGTATTCTTAATTACTTTCTTTTCCATACTTGGATCTCCTTTAGTTCTGAACCGAGGTGGGTTCAAATTAATATGCAGCTTGCTCGGATCGCAGTTGTCCTAAAAGTGCCATTTTTAGCCTACACACTCTCGTTTTTCAATCCCAGCATATCACACAAACCATTGAGAAACAAGAAAAATTTAATAGCAGAATCGTTTAGGTGTTAGCCCCCAGTAATCACATCGGTACTCAATCGTTGATACATTCACAATTGAGTACCGATAAATTTTTCTATCTCTGAAACGCTTGATATATAAAGCTTTGCGAGGCGGTGGGTTCAAATTCTGAACTTTCCGCCTCGCTTTTTCTGTGCTACTACTAAATTATGGCTTCATTTTCCGAACAAAAAAGTGAACCCACCTCGTCTACCCTTAAACGATTCCCGAGAATCGTTTAGGGGTAGAACTGCTCTCTATAAAATGCCTTAATATCAGTACGGCCGGCAAAACCACGCAAATTTTTCTTAAAATGTTCACTGCTGTTCTCTCCATAAAATGTTTTAGCCTCGTCGCGACACATTCCCTTTGTATTCCAGGCAGAGCATGGTCACATCGTCAAATTGCTCAGCATCCAGCACAAAACCGTCCACAGCACCGCGTATATTTTTCAGCACATCCATGGGCTCGGCATCCGGACACGCATTCAGCGCATGAATCATGCGTTCCGTGCCAAACATCTCATTGGATGCATTTTTATGCCGATACAATGATAATGGATCGTCAAATGCTGTTCCCACACGCCATCAATCTTTTCAGCCTGATGGACTTCAATTCGCTCAATCAGCTTGTTGCGCATCCGCTGCGTCAGCTTCTATACTCGGATATATGCAGACTTGATCTTTCGCGGCGATTTCCTTCGCTCCTGCGGAGCTCAGAGTATCAGCGTCAGGTTGTTCAGTCCCAACGTATTGACATAAATGGCTTCCTTCACCATTGCCATTACCATGCGCAGACCGATGTGGGCGGCCGGATCGCTGCTCTGGTGGAGCTCCAGATAGTTTGTCGGGTCAAAATTGACACAGTTGTCCCGGATGCGGATGATGCGTTTGTCTTCGCCGATCACAAGGCGCACATCCACATTATGCGACAGCTTGTCCTTGGTGAAGCCGTGCTCAATGATATTGACCGTCATTTCCTCCACGCAAAGGCCGATCAGCATTGCAGTTTTCGCGTCCACGCCTTTTTCGCGGCAGAAGTCACATAGTGTCTGGGATGCCAAGACCGCAGTTTCCACATCCAGGATGGTCAGATCCCTGCAATTCTCCGGCTGAGCGCCGAAGTCCGGGCTGAGATAGCTGAACGCCTCTGCGGAGAAGGACATCCTGCCGCATTTGACCCAGACGAGAATCGCAATCACCAGCAGCGTGAGAAATTGGCCTACCACGGAACCGATCCAGAAGCCGGTCAAGCCAAACAGGCGGCTGAAAAGCCAGACGCTCGGGAGCATCAGCCCGATTGCCTGCAGGAACGCGACAAGGTTGGTAATCCATGTGCGCCGGATGCCCTGGAAATAGTTTTTGAACAGGCCGCAGAGCACGTTCGGAATCAACCAGATCAGCACCAGCCGAAGACCGGGCACGGCAATCGCCAGCATCTCCGGGTCAGCGCCCAAAAACAGCCGAATCAGCCATGGCGCAGCTAGCTCGCCCACAAGCACCGCCGCAGCAATCAGCATCGTCGTATGCGGGACCATCGCCCGCACCAGCGAGTGCAGCGAGGTCCGGTCCTCCTCGTTGTAGAAAATGGAGGAGAGCATCAACGCGACCGAGCCCGTGCCGACGCCGATGCTGTACATCAGATTGCACAGCGTTGTAAACACAGCAAAGGCCGCGACGGCCAGATTGCCGCCCAAATCCAGCAGGAGCAGGTTAAAGACGAGGGTGCGAACAGTGAAGAAAACCTGATTGAGCAGCACCGGACTGCCAGCTCGCAGAATCCCCACGGCGGATTGCGGTTGAAAGCTGTGAAAGCGGAAGCGAAACAGGCAGTTCTTCTTCAGAAAATAGCCGAGCCCGACCGCAAATGCGGCCAGATAGCTCATCCCGGAGGCCAGTCCAATGCCAAACATGCCGCTGTGAAATACAAACACGCTCAGAAGGTCAAATACCACGTCCGTCACCGTCATGGCGATCACGGAAATCAGCAGCAGCTTCCGCTTTCCCGCTGCCTGCAGATAGGCGCTCATGATCTGGCTGAGGAAGAAGAACGGCGCGCCGAGCATAAAGCCGCGTAGATAGTCACCGGTCAACTGAAAGACCACATTGTCTGCTGATGGCGTTCCTGCTCCAAGCAGCGTGCAAAGAGGGTTTCCTGCAGCATACACCAACAGGATCCACACAGCGCCCAATCCCAGCGACTGGAGGATGGAGGTGGAATAGCAGGCGTTTGCACCGTTCGTATCGCCGCGTCCTATGGCCTTGCCCAGCTGCACCTGTACGCCGTTGACCATCATGGTGCCCAAGGCGGCAAAAATAATGAGCAGCGGACTTGCGATGCCGTAAGCACTCATGGCGTCCACGCCCACCAGCCGCCCGATGACGATGCTGTCGATCAGCAGGCACAGCGTTGTCGTCATGGCGGAGATGATCTGCGCCGTGGACATTTGCCGAAACAGTTTTTGGATCATAGCTGCCTCCTGTCTGGCGGGAGATTGAAACAGATTGGCTTTACTCTTGCTCTTTCTTCCGGAAGCATTGATGTCAGATCCTTTCGATAGGTTCGTATACAAATCCAAATGTATTATATCGTTTTCAGCGAGAATTGCAACTGTGTTTCTGTCCAGAAAGCTATGTTATAACTGTAGGTTGTACAATGATGTGTGACAGGGAATAGAAAAAAGAATAGCGAATGGGAATGACCTGTGATAAGGTTGAGTTGTCGAGACAAAACCGAAGGAGGTCATTCCATTCGCCATGAAAAGTATAACACAGGATCTATTGTTAAGCAAGCAGCAATTTCGTGTTCTTTCAAATACGGTGTCACAAAGGCCGCCATACGCTACAAAACCAGCCGTCAGAATAT